>JBFMHF010000104.1:0-27100 GCA_040752975.1 Myxococcota bacterium | reverse complement strand
CGGCGTCGGCGTCTGGGTCTGCGTCGGCACCGGCGGCGTGGGCGGGCGCATCCACTGCTCGCGCTGCGCGGCCTGGTCTCGCTCGAACTGGCCCACCGCGTCGGCCGGGAGGTGGATGCCGCTGAGGATCTCCGTCATCTGCTCGACGGGCATCGAGTACAGGCCGCTCTGCGGATCTTCGAGGCGGCCGGAGTTGGTCTCGGTGCCCACCGGGCTGCTGCTCGGCCCCCACGGGTTGCGGAAGTACACGCGCCCGTCCTCGATGTGGTCGAAGGTGACGACGTGCACCAGGCCGCCGCCCATGTTGGGCAGCGCGAGGTCGAGCAGCACCGGCGCGCCGTTCTTCGTCGTGTCGTACTGCTGCAGGAACTCGAGGTGCGGGTTCGCGTTGCCGAAGAGCGGAACGTTCTGCAGGTAGCTCTGCCCGAAGAGGTTCGCGGGGAGCCCGTTCTCCAGGATGAGCGGCAGGCCGGTGTGCTCGGTGATGATGTAGTTCTGCTGATCCCTCGCAGCGTCGTACTCGATGAGGCCGTTGGTGAACTCCATGCCCGCGCCCTGAAAGAGTGCGTTCGAGAGGCTGCGGGTGTCGGCGCCGAGGGCGAGATGCTCCTTCTGGAGCTCGAGCACGCCTCCGCCGCGCATCACCGCGCGCCCGTCGGGGCCGGTGAGGCCCGCCATGAGCCGCGCATACTCCGACGGGTTGGACTGCACGAGCGCATACTGCGCGGCGGTCACCTGGCAGGTGTTGTAGCCGCCCTGCACCACGTAGCGGCCGGGGTCAGAGACCTCCTGGAGCACGCCATCGAGCACCTGCGTGCGCGCGTCGGGCGTCGCCGCCTGGAGGTCAGCGTTCACCGCGTGGGTGGCGAGTTCCGACAGGTTGTCGACGAGCGTGTGGCCGTAGAGGTCCTTGTCGGACAGCCGCGCCGGGTTCTCCATCAGCGTCTCGAGCGCCGCGAGGCCCTTCTCGCTCGCCGCGCCGACCACGTTGCAGAGCTTCGTCTGTTGATCGACCGGCAGCTTCTTGAACGCCGGCGAGGTCACCACCTTCGCCGCCGAGGCAGCGGCGGGCGACTTCGGATCAGCGCCGATGGGCGCGAGCGCCTGCGCCTGCGCGGTGGGCGGCAGGTGCGAGGTCGCGTCGAGGGCCTTCTTCGTCTGATCCGCCACCGCCGGGCCGTACTTCCCGTCGCGGGCGTCCTTCAGGTTCTGCTTCGCCTGGTCCGACATCGGGAGCTTGTCGATTGGATCCGGCGGCTTCGTGCTGGTGGCCGGCGTCGTCGCCTTCACGCCAGCGGTCGAGAGCGGATGCGCAGCGCCCAGCGCCTTGCTCGCCGCAACGCGAAGGGCGGTGCCTCGCCCTGAGGACATCTCGTCGGCGCGGAAGAGCGGCTTGCTCGCCTTGCTTGAGTTCGATGGCTTCGTACCCGAGACGCTGCTGGTCTTGCTCGTGCTGCTGCTCGAACTCGGAGCGCTGCGCGAGGCGCTGCTCGTCAAACGTGACCGCGATCCACCGTCGTTCTTGATCATCGCTGGGATTGTCGGCGAGCGAGTGGAGCAGTCCTGTCGCAGTTTTTGTATTGACGCATTACAATTGTGCGCGGCCCGACTGGAGCAGCCGGGCCTTCACCTTGTGGAAGGTCCGGCCTTCGTCGGTCGAGAGCATGCCGACCATCTCCTCTCCAGGTCCATCCCACGCCGCCCGGGCGGGAGGCTGTCGACCCCGCAGGCGAGAATCTCGCCGTCGACCGATCGGTGAGCTGCTCCTTGATTGGGCCCTCGCGTGGGCTGCTGCCTTGGCCACGCGCAGCCTCATCACGACCGGCTCACCCGCTGCCGGAAGGCGCTGCTCCTGTCGGACGTTCGCCGGTATATGGTGGGCGGCCCCATGCGCACCCTGATCGCCTCCGCCGCCCTGGTGCTCCTCTCTGGCTGCTTCTTCCCTGCCGATCGCGGCCAGGTCCTCGAGAGCCGCGTCGACAAGCTGAAGACCGACAACCAGAAGCTCGAAGAGCAGCTCAAAGAGACCCAGGCGCAGCTCAAGGAGACGACCGCGCGGCTCCAGGAGGCGCTCGATCAACTCGACAAGGCGTCCCGCACCACCGGCGCCAACATCGGCGTCAAGGTGGACTCCACCCTCCAGGACGTCGCCGAGCTGCGCGGACAGATGGAGGCCCAGCAGCACAAGCTGGCCGAGCTCGAGGCGAAGCTGGCCGCCATGCCCGTCGCCGTCGCGCCGCCTCCTCCCGAGCCCAGGAAGGACGAGCTCAAGCGCCCCGATGATCCGAAGGACTACCTGAAGCTCGCCGACGACACCGTGAAGGGCGGCGACGTCGAGCTGGGCCGCAAGCTGTACACCGAGCTGATGAAGAAGTGGCCCAAGGACGATCTCGCCGGCGAGGCGCACTTCGGCCTCGGCGAGACCTACTTCAACGAGAAGAAGTGCCGCGAGGCCCTCTACGAGTACGGCAAGGTGATCCAGGACTTCCCCAGGGCGCGGTCCGCGCCGACGGCCTACCTCCGCTCCTCCGACTGCTTCGCCAACCTGAAGATGAGCGCCGAGGCCAAGGTGGCCCTCGAGGAGCTCCTCAAGCAACACCCGAAGTCCGACGCGGCCAAGAGCGCCAAGACGAAGCTGGCCGAGCTGAACAAGAAGGGCGGCAAGAAGTGAGAGCCGTCGGCCTCCTCCTCGCGATCCTCGCGCTGCCCGCCCTCGGCGGCGGCAAGCAGCTCACCCTCGTCTTCCAGGGAGACAACGGGGGCGAAGTCGCCCCCTGCGGTTGAAAGTCGAACCCCTCTGGCGGTCTCGCCAGACGCAAGACGGTGCTGGACGGACTCAAGGACGGGCCCCTGCTGGTGCTCGACTCCGGCAACGCCCTCTTCCGCGCCACCGGCGTCTCCGACGCGCCCATGCGGGAACGGGCCCGCTTCATCATGGACGTCATGGGACGGCTGGGCACCCGCGGCATGGCTGTCGGCACCCGCGATCTCCCCGGCGGCATCGACTTCCTCAAGGAGGCCTCCACCGCTTCGGGCGTCAAGCTTTTGTCCGCCAACCTGAAGAAGGACGGCAAGCCCGTCTTCGACGCTTCCGCGACCTTCACCGTGAGCGGCGTCAAGGTGGGCGTCATCGGGCTCACCGCCCCCGGGCCCCTTCCCGATCTCCCCGGCGTCACGGTGGACCCCACGGTGCCGGCGGCGAAGGCGGCCCTCAAGAAGCTGGGCAAGCGCGACGTCACCATCATTCTCGCCGCCACCAGCTACGCCGACGCGCTGCAGCTCGCGCAGGAGCTCAAGAGCCAGGTGGACTTCGTCATCCAGTCCGGCGAGTTCCGCGGCTCCCAGCCCCCCCAGAAGGTGGAAGGCGGCACCGCCTACGTCCTCGCCTCCGCGCAGAAGGGCCAGGCGCTCTCCAAGGTGGAGCTCTCCCTCGGCTCCGGCGCCGGAGGCTTCATCGATCTCTCCGCCATCGATCGCGACAAGCAGCAGCTCACCTTCGTCGACGCGCAGCTCAAGACGCTGGACGATCGCATCGCCGCCGCGAAGGACCCGGCCGGCACGAAGGACCTCAAGGCCACCCGCGACATGCTGCGCGAGCGGCGGAAGGCCCTGCAGCGCACCGTCGATCAGCAGGTGTCTCCCACCGCGAAGACGATGAAGCAGACGTGGATCGTCCTCACCGCCGACGTGCGGGACGACGACGCGCTCAAAGCCGAGGTGCTCAAGTACGAGCCCACCTACGCCGGCGCACATTGATCGCCGTCGGCCACGTCGTCCTCACGGCATCGGCACGGCCACGCGCTCGCTGCGCACCCCGTCGGAGCCGCTCAGCTCGAGGACACCGCCGGCGAGCCCATCGACGCGCACGACGAGCTCTTCCCCGGAGGCCCCCAACGCCAGCGTCGTCCGCTCGCCGCCCAGGTGCGCCACCGCGAGGTGCTCCAGTCCGCTCCACCGCACCCGCACGGTGACATCGTCCAGCCGCTCAGCCCTGGCCCTGAAGGGAGCCCCTCCCGCGCGCGCGACGCGCCGGCTCACCTCCCGCCCCGCGAGCTCGAGGCGCACGTCGGACAGCTCTCCCGGCCAGGCGATCACCGCGACGAAGTGGCGCTCATCGGCCTCGGACGTCTCGTGGAGCGCCACGGGTACACGGAGCCGCGTTCCATCCGTCATCGAGAGGATCACCACCGCGTCGCCGGAGGTCTGCTCGCCCAGCGCCGCGTGGATCCGCTGCACCGGCGCCCAGCGCACCTCCCCCGTCGGCAGCACCCGCCCGCTCACCAGCGCCGCGTCCACCCAGCGCAGGTCGGGCAACATCACGTCGGGCGCGAACTGCTGCCGGCCGCTCATGAACTGCTGCGCCTTCTCGTAGCTGTAGTCCGACACCCACTCGGGGCTGCAGTAGCTCATCAGATCGACGTAGCGGGTGGGGGAGAGGAGCTGCGCTCCATTCCAGCCCCAGCTCCCGATCTTCGCGCCCGCGTACGGGAAGTTGGGATCGGCCCCCGCCACGCCTCCACACGGCGCGTGCGGCCGGCCGAAGTTGTGCCCCAACTCGTGCGCCACGGTGCCCAGCGAGTCGTCTCGCCCCGTGGCCACGCCCTGGCCGAGGTAGCCGATGCCGGCGATCCCGCTGCCGTAGTTCACCCGCACGAAGCCGTAGTAGTTGCGCTGCGAGCCGTCGGCCGCCTTCACCTGCGCGAGATCGTCCAGGAGCGCGCCCCAGGCCGTGCCCCCGCCGCCCGTCAGCACGCCGGAGAAGGTGTACGGCGCACGCGTCTTCGCCTCCACACCCTTCACCGGCCACACGTCCGTCACCGTCGCATCCACGTCGCGGACGGATCCGGTGAGGCCGCCCTGCACCACGGGCACCGCCGTGAGGTGCAGCACGTGCCCGCGCGTCACGGTGGGAGAGATCGCTCGCGTGTTGTTCCCTTCGTCCGTCTCGGGCAAGGCGTTGTCGGGGTCCACCTTCACCTCGAGCCGCACGCCCGGCGTCACCCACTCCGGCGGCAGCGTCACGCGGTACTGCTTCGAGAGATCGCTGAGATCCTCCGCGACGGGCGCCAGGGTCGGCCCCGTGAGCGGCAAGGATCCGAGCGCGGCGCCGCCCTTCGACGCCTCCACCGCCACCCGCGCGGGGAGATCCGCCTCGTTCGCCAGCACCGACACGCGCAGCAGCGCCGGCTTGCCTTCCACCAGCGCGAGCGTCTCCTTCACCACCGACTGGCCGAAGTCGACGCGCGAGATGCGCAGGTCTCCCCGCGGCTCCAGCACCTCGAGCGACAGAGTGGCCTCGCTCCAGGCGTCCAGTTCGTCGCGGGCGGTCAGCCTCACCTCGTGCACGCCCAGCGCTCGCAGGTCGATCACCTGACGCCCCACCGCGCAGTCGAGGCCGGAGTACTCGGGCGTTCCATCCGCGCCCACGTCGAGATCGCAGCGCAGCGCGTCGCCCTCCGCGTCCGTCGCAGTCCATGTCAGCGTCGTGACGAGCGGCGTCGCACCCGACGCAGGCGTGGCCTTGAAGTCCGTCAGCAGAGGCGGCTGGTTGGGATTGCCCGTCACGTCGATCACCACCGTGCGGGTCGAACTCCGGCCCTCCGCGTCCGTCACCGTCAGCGTCAGCGTGGCGCGCCCGGGCGTGGCGAAGCGCACGGTGGCGTTGCGTGGCGCCAAGCAGTCGCCCAATTCGAGCGGCGGGCGACCATCTCCGCGATCGAGCGTGCAGGTCACCGGCTCGCCTTCCGGGTGCGTCGCCTGGATGGTGCAGGCGACCGGCACCGACGCATTCACCGCCGTCGCGTCGCACGAGAAGGCCAGCACCTTCGGCGCGTTCGGATCGACGACGACCGCCTCGGGCGCGGCATAGTCCCCCAGCTCTCCGGCAGAGCCCTCACAGCCCCCAAAGCCGAGCGCCACCGCCGCGAGGAGCACCGCCTGTCGCATGGGGCGTCGGCCTTTGCAAAGCCCGGCCCGCGGGTAAGTCGGTGAAATCTCCCGCGGCCTGCAGGGCATGGAGCATCACTGCTCCGCCCTCGCCTGTGCACGCGAGGTGGCACGTTTCGGGTACGGTAGGCGGCCGCCATGAAGCCCGCCCTCCTCGTCGCGCTCCCACTCGTCCTCTTTCCGGCGTGTGGGGGCCTGTCGTCGAAGTTGTGCGGGGCGATCGATCAACCCTGCTGTGACGTCGAGGTGTGCGATCCCGGCGCGCGCTGCGCCCCGCCCAACACCTGCAAGGCCTGTGGAGGCGCGGGCCAGAGCTGCTGCCTCGGCGACGTGACGTGCAGCGCGGACACGGTCTGCAGCAACGACACCTGCCTGCCCTGTGGGGAGCTGGGGCTGCGGTGCTGCGCCGGGGACACCTGCGCCACGGGTCTCGCCTGCGGGGGAGGCACCTGCAACGACGGGAGCTGCACCAACCCCTGCGCAGTGGGCGCCTCCCGGTGCGCGAGCGGCGGCATCGAAACGTGCACGGCGGTGGGCGCCTGTCCGCAGTGGCGAACGACGGTCGCCTCGTGCCCCGCGGGGACCAGTTGCATGGCCAGCGGCGATCTCGCCCAGTGCGTCGAGGCCTGTCCCGGCGCCTGCACGCCTGACGCGGTCGTGTGCACCGTGGAGGGCCTCAAGCGCTGCGTGGTGACGCCCGGGAGTTGCCCCTCCCTCGTGACGGAGCCGGATGATCCCGATCGCCCGCAGTGCGTCACCGGCGGTGTGGTGGGCACGGACATCGTCTGGGAGAGCCCGACGCCCCTCTCCACGCCCCTCGCGGCCATCGCCGGAGATCTCGCCGGCAGCTACTGGGTGCTCGATCGGCTGGGGAACATCGTCCACAACGCGCTCGGCTCCTGGGAATACGAGGTACGCCCGGCCGAGGGGAAACGGGCGCGCGCGCTCACGTCCTGCAACCTGGGATCGCGGCTGGTCGCGGGCGGGGAGGGCGGCGTCATCTACCGCCGGGGCTTCGGCAGCTGGACGGAAGAGAACGTGGGCAGCACCGCGGTGACGTTGAACGCCGTCATCTGCGACTTCAGCAACACCTACGCGGCGGGCTCGGACGGCCGGCTCTACGTGAAGGGCTCGGGCGCCTGGACGAGCGTCGCCACCGGCGCGCTGGGACCGATCAACGGCCTCGCGTACCTCTTCAGCCAGCAGCGGATGATCCTGGTGGGCAACGGCGGCGAGGTGATCAGCTGCGATCTCTCCGCCATGCCCATCAGCTGCGCGCAGGAGGCGTCGGGCACAACGGAGCACCTCCTGGCGGCCTGGGGCGACACCTTCACGGGTGCGGTCTACGCGGTGGGCACGGGCGGCGCTTTCCTCGAGCGCACCACCAACTGGGCGCCGGTGACCGTGATGGGCGGCCCGGTGACGGACACGCTCCGCGCGGTCCACGGCTTTCATGATCAAGCCAACTCCCGCACCAACGTCGTCGGCGTCGGCGACAACGGCGCCTACGTCGCGCGACCGGTGATCTCCTTCTTCAAGAACGTGGTCGCCGCGGAGCAGCTGACGGGCGTGATGGTGATCGACGTCGACAACGTCTTCGTCTCCAGCCTCGCGGGGAAGATCTGGTACGCGGATCAGCTCTCTCCGCCCCCGCAGGTGCCTTTCACCGCGAGGGGCGGCGTCAAGCCGACGACCTCGACGCTGCGGGGGATCGCCAGCATCGGCCCGGGGCGCCTCATCGCCGTGGGAGACGACGGCGCGCGGCTCAAGCGGGAGAACGGCGCGTGGCTGTCGGACGCCCTCGGTGCGCCCACCGCGCAGCCGCTCCGCGCCGTGGCGGCACGCAGCAACGCCGAGGCGTGGGCCGTCGGCGGCGCCCCGCAGGGGACGATCCTCGTGCGGCGGTACGGCACCTGGTCCGACGACACGCCCACCGCCAGCCTCCCGAGTCTCTTCGGCGTCGCGCTGGACTCGCAGTCCGTCTGGGCCGTGGGAGACGAGGGCAACTGGTGGGAGCGGACCCAGGGCGGCGAGTGGCGCTCGCTCGGTCAGACGGCCTCGGTGCAGCCGTTGCGGGGCGTCGCGGTGCGCGTCGACGGCTCGGGCAAGGCCACGGAGGTGATCGCGGTGGGCGGCGACTGCACCGTCCTGTCGAAGGTGGGCGCGGACATCACGAAGCTGGAAGTCGCGGGCTGCCCGGCGGGGACGCCCTTCTTCGCGGCCGCCTTCACGCCGTCCGGCGAGCTGTACGTCGGCGGGGCCAACGGGGTGGTGTTCCACCGCACCTCCACGGGCTTTCAGCGCGAGTACCTGGGGACGGGCACGCTGGAGCACGTCAACGCCTTCGTCACCCAGGGCACGACGGTGTGGGCGCTGTGCGAGTCGGGCGAGCTTTACCGGCGCACGGGCAGCACGTGGGCGCCTTTCGCGGTGGACGTCACCTCCGACGCGCTCCACGCCGGACTGACTGACTCTCAGGAAGGCGTCTTCTTCGTCGGCGCGCGCGGCCTCATCTGGCGTAAGCCGTAGCGCCGCCCATCACAGCTCTTCGATGGTGGTGAGCTGCTTCTGCGAGAGGGCCTTGTTCGTCCACGCGGGGAACTCCACGGCCACGCCGGGCGGGGTGAGCCGCACCTTCGCCTCGATCACCACCTGCGTGGGCGGCCGCTGCAGCTCGGCGAAGTTCCCCGAGAAGTCCCGCGAGTAGAAGCGCGTCGGCTCCAGGCCGCGCCCCTCCACCTTGTACACGACCGGGTTCAGCGTGCTCATCGTGCCCAGCACCGACACCTGCCGCCCGGCGAACTGAGAGAGGAAGCGGTGGTTGGGGGAGCCCGGGGTGAAGACGTTGTTGAGCGCCACGTTGAAGTCGCGGTGCGCGCGGCGCGCCGTGTCCTCCACCAGCTTCCGGTTCTGCGGAGCGAGCGTGTTGGTCAGCTTGTTGCGGATCCGCGTCACCGCGCGATCCGGCGAGAGGCCGTCGAAGCCCTTCTTGATGATCAAGTCCGTCGCCCGCGGAGGCCGGTTGAGGCCCGGCGGCAGCTCGATGGTGGCCTTCGGCGGCTTGTAGAGGATGGTGGGAGGCGCGGGGCTGGGGACGGTGGGCGTGACGCCGGGCAGGCCGGTGACTCGGGAGACCATGCACCACACTCTACTCGGGGCAGGCCAGATCTCCTCTTCTGCTGGCGTTGACTTCCCATTCTGGGAAGTCGGCTTCTCTTCAAGAGAGGCCTCTCGGCTCAACCGGACGGACGCCTTCGGCGGGGAGCGCAGTTGCCTGCTGGCGCGCGGCCTGCAGTGTCGCCGCGGGTCCCCTAACCCCGAGGCATCCATGCGCGTCGCCGTCATCTTCTTCGTGCTCTTCGCATTCACCGCCGCTGCCCAGTGTCGAACCGACATCGAGTGCAAGGGAGATCGCGTCTGCGTCGCGGGCGAGTGTCGTGCGCCGACACCCGGCGATGGGGCTTCGGCCATGCTGACGCAGCGCCCGGCGACGCTGCGGGAAGTTCCGGGGTGGTCGGCGGGGGGAGCCGTCCTCGGCTTCCTCTCGGGAGGGGCGGTCATGGGGCTGTCAGTGGCTTCGGCGCTGACGCAGGGCTCGTTTGTGCCGTCGCTGTCGTTCGGGGCCTCGGCCACGCTGGTGTTCGCCGTCACGACGCCCATCGTCGAGGCGTCCTCCGCCAGCGTCCGGACCCAGGCAGGTGTCCCCGGTTCCTTCGGTCTTCGGCTGTGCGCGTGGATCTTCTATGGCTTGACGCTCGCGAACGCTCTCGCGGCCGTGACCATCGGAGCCGCGGGCGGGGAGGTCCCGACGCCGTTGATCTACACGCTCGGTGGCCTCGGACTGACGACCGAGGCGATGTTCTCCATCGAGGCGCTCGTAGCGCGCTCGCAGGCCAGCGACCTGGTGGCGCCCACCACAGCCGCCTCGTCCGGCTGGACTGTTCGACTGGCTCCGCTCGTCGCCGTCGCGCCGGGCCGTGGGATCAGCGGAGCCGCTGCGATGCTGGGCGTCGGCGGCTCGTTCTGACAGAGCAGGTCGCGGCCCCAGGGATGCCGGGGCTGATGGGGGCGTTTCGCCCTGCTCGTTGCCACCAGCCCACTCCATTCGCGAAGGGCAGGATGGCCCGATTCGGGGTCAGATTGTGTCGTCAGGACGACGTTTTGTTACCGAGCGAGGGGGCGGTGCGGTGCGAGCCTCGAGCAGAGTGAAGAGCAGTGGCATCGAGGGGCCCGGTGACGATCGGCACGGCGCGCGAGCGCTCGCAGCACCGCTCACCTCAGTCTGAGTCTCAGTCTCTTCCGGCAGCAACTCGCGTCATTCGCTACCGACCCGTCGTGGCCGTGAGGGCCTGGGCTAGACCTTCAGCCGGCGCAGCGCTGTCACCAGCGCCACCATCAGCCCCAACCCCACGAGCTGATGCGCGACCCCCAGCCACAACAGGCGTTGAGGAAAGACGGAGTGGATGGTGGCGAGGACGCCCAACGTCACCTGGACGAGGACCAGGGCGAAGGCGGCGTGTCGCTCGGCTGCCAGCGCGCGCCGGCTCTGCCACCACCACGCGCCGACACCCACCACCAGCAGGTAGGCCAGCGTCCGGTGGACGAAGTGGACTGCGAGGGGATCGTCCCACCACCAGCCGCCGCCTCCGAAGAGGCCGGTCGGCACCCACTGCCCGTTGATGGTGGGCCAGGTGGGGGCGGCGAGCGCCGCTTTGAGCCCCGCCATGAAGGCACCCCAGGTGAGCTGCACGGCCAGCGCCCCGAGGAGGACGGCCGTGAAGCGCACCAGCCCTCGTGCAGCGCCCACCTCGCGTTCCGGCCAGAGGAGCCCCAGCCCCAGCCACACCAGCGCGGCGAGGAGGACGGCCGCCAACAGGAAGTGCGCAGCGAGGCGCAGGTGGCTCACGTAGACCAGCTCGGTGAGGCCGCTGGCCACCATCACCCAGCCCATCACGCCCTGCGCGCCGCCGAGCGCCAGGAGCCCCAGCAGCTTCCCGGTGAGGCCGTCGAGCCGGCGCTGCCGCCAGAAGATGATCAACGGGACGACGAAGAAGACGCCCAGCAGGCGGCCCCACAGGCGGTGGAGCCATTCCCAGAAGTAGATGAACTTGAACTCCTCCAGCGTCAGGTGCGACTTGAGCCGCTGGAACTGGGGGATCTGCTGGTACTTCGAGAAGGCCTCGGCCCAGCCTGCGTCGTCGGTGGGCGGCACCACACCGAGGATCGGCTTCCACTCGGTGATCGAGAGTCCGGAGTCGGTGAGGCGCGTGATGCCGCCCAGCGCGACCTGCACCATCACCGCCGCTGCCACGGCGAGCAGCCAGACGCCGACCGGACGGACACGGGGACCGCTCATCCCGGGCGCCTGTAATCCGCCCGCGGCGCCCACGTCGATGCCCAATTCGCGGGAGCCAGCATCGGGGCTTACCCGTCGCTCAACTTCTCGTCAGCTCCGTCTGGCAACGGTCGCCGCGCGGAAAGTCCTCGATCGCGCCGTTCGTCGCGACGAACGACCGTGACACCTAGAAGCGGAACGCCACGCCCAGCGTGCCCGCGGGCCGGAATCGCGCCGCCACCTTCCCGTCCACCGACAGCACGATGAGGCCGGCCTCGCCTTCCAGCGTCAGCACGAAGGGACCGCCGACGAAGAGGCGCGCCGACGCACGAGGCGCCACCACTCCCGCGGGGCTGAAGGCCGTGCCCGATGACGTCGACTGCCAGAGCAGCGCCGGGCCCAGCTCTCCACCCACGCCGAACCACGCCAACCCGACGCGCCACCCGAAGCGGAAGCCCACGCGCGCCTCGACGCCGGCCTCCGACACCGTCCCCGCGCCCGCGTACGCGCCCTGCAGCGCGACGGACAGCCCATGGCCCAGCCGGGGCTCGAAGCCCACCCGCAACAGGCCCTGCACGCCCAGTTGGGAGATCGCCGGCACCACGCCCATCGAGAGGCTGACCAACCGCTCCTCGCGCCAGTCGTCCACCAGGGAGGTGGCCACCACCGGGCCCTTGCGCGCCACCGCCACCGCCGAGGAGATCGGTGTCAGCTCGTCCCACGAGAGGGTGCGCCGGCCGCCCTCCGTCAGCGTGATGCGCCCGCCGTAGCTCTGGCCCTCCTTGAAGAGCCGCAGCCCGTACTGGCCGGGCGGCAGGGCGAGCTCCTTCGTCGCGGCGGTGGGCACCTCGGCGATGATTTGATCGCGCAGCGTGTCCAGCACCACCACGCGCTCCGTGCCCGGCGGGAAGACGAGCTGCGCGGTCGCCTTCGCCAGCGACGAGAGCACCAGCTCGCCCTGGCCCGAGAGGCGGTAGTCGTAGCTGGGGTGCTGCGCGCCCACCGGCATCATCGCGGTGCGCGACACCGTTTGATCGTACGCGTACCGGTAGGCCTCACCCAGCGTCACCAGCTTGTCGCCCGAGGTGTCCGCCGCGCCGCGCAGGCCCGACACCAGGTGGTGGGTGAAGATGCTGCCCATCATCTCGCTCGACTCGAGCGCCGCCTCGTCCTGCGCGCTGGAGGTGATGAAGGCGTCTCCCGTGGCCGACAACGTGTCCGTCAGCTTGATGGCGAAGGCGTCGGCCGGCCGGCCACCCTTCTCGCGGAAGCCCGCCGCGGATCGACACGCGTCGATGATCACCACCCGCACGTCAGTGCCCGCGCCCCCCAGCAGCGCCTTGAGGCGGGAATAGGGCAACAGCTCCTGGCCCAGCTCGATCGCCTCTCCGTCGGAGTGCCCCGAGAAGTAGAAGAGCAGCACGGTGCGGTTCTCCGGCACCGCCCGCGCGGCCTGCACCTGCGGCGAGAGCGCCTTGAGCGCGGCCTCCACGTCCTTCACCGGCCGGCCCTGCAGCAGCACCAGCCGCTCCGGGGCCACGTCACCGAGCTCCGTCAGCACCCGCGCCATCTTCCCGGCGTCGCTCTCCGCGTAGCGCAGGGGCGGCAGCTCTCCGCGTCCGGCGTTGTTGCCCACCACCACGGCGAAGCGCACCGTCTCCGCGACCGCGGGCGAGGCGATGAGCAGCGACAGTGTGAAGGCTCGGAACATCACCCGCCCCGCGTTTGCGACTCTCGTGCCGGACGAGCCGGACGTCGCGTCAGCTCGTGGAGGTCTCTTAGGAGGTCTCCACCACCTCCGGCGCGAGGCCCCATTGGCTCTTCAGCGCGCCGATCTCGTACAGGTAGCCGCGGCTCAACAGCAACTGCGCCACGTAATAGGTGGCCATGATCACGAAGCCGGATCCGGCGAACTGCCCGACGAAGCGGTTCCACGCGAGGCTGCCGTCGGACGAGACGAAGATGGCGCCGCCGATGCCGAGCAGCACGCTGTTGTTCACCGCGAAGATGGCGGAGATCGCCATCGACACCAGGAACAGCCCGTAGAGAGCCACCGGCAACTTGAGGCCCCCCGCCTGCTGCAGCACCTGCGAGAGGAGCAGCCCCGCGAAGACGAGCACGCCCACCGCCGCGGGGATCCGCTTGACGTTCCACTTCGCGATCCGCGCGAAGGTGATGATGAAGAAGATGTGCGCCAGGAGGAAGGCCAGGAGCCCGAAGATGAACATGTTGCTGCCCTTGGGGAGCGCGGGCTCGAGCGCCAGCAGCACGTCGCCGGTGGCCGAGGCGAGGAAGCCCAGCACCAGCGTCGTCACCTTCCGCCCGCCCATCAGCACCAGGTGCACGGCCAGCACCATCACCGGCATGATCTTCACCATCGCCAGGATGAAGACGGGGTCGACCAGCTCTCCCACCAACTGGATCGCCGCGAAGACGATGAACAGCACCAGCAGCAGGATCTTGACGACCCGTTCCCGTTCCACGCGCATGGGGGGCTTGAAGCAGGGAATCGCAAGACAGACAAGCGCCCGCGGCTCAACGGCGAGCCACGGGCGCCTGGGGGATTTCAGGGCCTCATCGGCCCCGAAGGGGACTCTCAGAGGTCGAAGACGCCCGGGCTCTGCCACGACGCGTAGAAGCGGCGCACCTGGCCCTGCCACGTGGAGATGTCGAAGTTCTCGGTGTGGCCGTCGCCGACGCGGCCGACGGACAGCTCCTCACCGTCGTAGTTGCAGTGGTAGCCGGCCTTGAGCAGCTCCTGCACCACCGCGCCGTGGTACGCGTCGAAGTTGGAGATCCGGTTGCGCTCGGGATCCAGCGTGTCGATGCCGATGCCCTGCTCGCGCACGCGATCGATGGCCGCGTTGACCGCGTCGTGGAAGGTCGACCGCGGGGCGATCTTCTTGTTCTGAGGCGTGTTGTTGTAGCCAACCACGCCGGGGATATCGCCCTTGCGCAGCGGGGTGGGGGTGAGGCCGCCCACCGGCGTCGACGGCGCGGGCTGCGTCGGCGCCACCGGCCGGGAGGGCACCGTCGGCTGCGACGGCGTCGTGCCGGGCGGGAGCGCCGGCTGCATCGGCTTGTTGCCCAGCACGCGGTCCAGCCACGCGCCCAGCTTCTCCACCAGCTTGTTCATCAGCTTCTCGACGAGGCTGCCCAGGGCCTGCTCGGCCACCTGGCCGGCGGCGTTCACCAGCTCGTTCTTGAGCGACGCCGTCTTCGGCGCAGCGCCCTCGAAGCTGTCGACGGCGGTGGCGGCGCTCGAGCGCGACGCGGTCGCCGGGCGCGCGGTGGGGAAGGACATCGGCTGCGGGCGGAAGGTGTTGATGCGCATGGTCAGTACTCCGGAGGTTGAGGGTGAGTGCTGCTCGGTGTCCGCCCACATTTCACGGCCCGTGCCGCGCTCAAGTCGTTGAAATGGCTGAGAACTTCTGGGGTTGGGCAGGGAGTGGGACAGCGCCGCCTCAGTCCACGTGTGGTGGGGCGTGCAACAGAAGTGGCGGGGCTAAGCTCCTTCGCGGCCGTGAGTGAAGAGCGCGAACCGCAGGCGCTGCTGGACGCGATCGCCGACGATCCCGACGGGCTGGGGCCGTGGCGCGTGCTGGCCGACTGGCTCCTCGAGCACGGCGCTCCCCACGCGGTGCTGGCCGCGTACGAGCTGAGGCTGGAGGAAGGCACGAGCGATCCCGATCTCCTCCAGGCCGTGAGCGACGCGCGGCGCGAGCGGGCGCAGCCTCCTCCGGGCGTGGGCCTGTCGTGGGGCGACGCGTCGTGGAGGTGCGGCTACATCACGCGGCTGGTGGTGGCGCTGGGCCTGCGCTTCCGGGAGGAGGACTGGCGGGGCTTCTTCGCGGCGCCGCAGCTGCGGATGCTCCAGTGGCTGCAGCTCACCGTGCTGGCGGGGCGCAACCCGGGCGAGGTGCGCGCCTCCCTGGCTTCGCTGCGTCCGCTCCTGCCTTCCACGCTGCGTCGCTTGAGCGTCTTCACCTTCGACCCCGGCGCGCTGACGGCGGACGATCTCTCGCCGCTCTTCGATCGTCCCGCGGGGGTGAAGCGGCTCGACCTCGCGCTGGGCCTCGCGGGGCGGGAGACGGTGGAGGCCGTGGAGCAGTTCATCGACGCCGGCTACCCACGCGTCAACCTCGACGGCACCTTCCCTTCGCCCGAGTCGGCGGGGCGGCTCATCGCGAGGGCGGGGCGGCGGCTCTGGCTCGCGGGCACGCGCCTCACGCGGCAGGTCGCGCGCGAGCTGGACGGCCCCAACGTCGCGTGGTGCGCCCCCGACGTGAAGACGGCCGTGGTGCGGGACGGCGGCGTGCTGGTGCCACTGTCCAACAACGGCTCGCCTCAGCTCCACCACCCCTCGTGGCGACGGCGCGAGTTCTTCCCGACGTCCACCGGCTGGCGCGTGGTGTACCCGGCGGCCCCGGGCGAAGAGCCGCTCACCGTCGATCTCCAGGAGGACGGTCAGCTGGCGATGCTCAGCGGCGGGCTGGTGCGCGTACTCCTGCGTGACGATCTCGACGCGGCGTACCGCGAGGTGCTGGCGGCCGACGTCGAATTGGACGAGGTCAACGCGGCGCTGGCCTCGGTCCGCTGAGCGCCTCACTCCCGCTTCGGGCGCTCACTTCCCCTTGTGGAGGATCACACCCCTGTTGCCGACGATCCACACGTCGTCGGGGCCGGACGCGTGAATGGAGCTGAAGGACTGCTCGTTGCCCAGGCCGGTGTCGATGCGGGTCCACGAGGCGCCGTCGAAGTGCGCCATCGCGCCGAAGTTGCCGATGGCCCAGATGTCCGTCGGGCTGGTGCCCCAGAGCGCCTCGAGGTTGTGCCCGTCGTCCAGCGGCTGCGCCGTCCACGCGCTGCCGTCCCAGAAGCTCACCTGCGTGTCGTCGCCCGCGGACCACAGCTGCGTGGCCGACGCGCCCCACACGCGTCCTCCCCGGATGGTTCGATCTTCCACGAAGGCGCCGCCCACCAGGTGCGTGAGCCCGAAGCTGGTCGTCACCCACACGTCGCCCGGCGCGAGGCAGAAGACCTGCTCGCCCTGCGGTTGCTGCGTCAGGTAGCGCGTCCACCGCGTGCCGTCCCACTTCGCGGCGAGGCCCTGGAAGCCGTCCAGCACCCAGACCTCGCTGACGCTGCAGCCGTGAATGGCGCCCAGGCTGCTGAAGTTCACCTGCGGCACCTGGGAGAGATCGGCGAACTCGGTCCACGTCGTGCCGTCGAAGCGGATCACCTTCGAGTCCAGCGTCGCCCACACGTCGGTGGGTGACGCTGCCCACAGCCCGCCTACGCCAAACGCGCCGCCCGGCAGCGCCACCTTCTCCCACGTGGCGCCCGCGCGCTTGTGCAGGCCCTTGAACGCGCTCTGCAGGTACACGTCGTCCTTCGAGGCGGCGTAGACGAGCGTGGCGATGTCCATGTCGCCCAACCCGTCGACGCGGCTGAAGCCGTAGAAGCCTGCGCCGCCAGCAGCGCCGCCGCACCCCGCGAGGAACAGCACCACGGACACCGCCAGGAGGACGCGTCGGGCCATGGGGAGAGTCTGGCAGACGGGCCGTTCGTGCTTCCAGCGCTGCGCGCCTCCTCGCACTCTACGGAGACGTGGCGGAGACCGAGGCGCACTCCACCGCGTCGGCCTCATCGAGCCGCGCCACGGCGCGATCCGCGCGCCACTGTCCCAGGTTCCAGCCGCCGGGAGAGAACGTGCGCGCCCGGGCGTCCCGCCGCTCGCGCACGTGTAGCCGCAGATCGATCTGCTGGAGGTCGCTCAGGTGCGGCAGGGCCTCGACGATCGCCGGCGCCGCGTCGTCGGAGAGCGTGAGGAGGTAATAGGTGTCGACCGTCATCCGATCGCGGAGGTTGTGGCGGGCGATCAACTCGTCGGGGCGCAGCGCGGTCAACGCCAGCAGCGAGGTGGCCCAAAGCGCCAGGGCGCCGGGGACGAAGCGCTCCGGTGCCACCCACAGCGTCACCGCGCGCCACGCCATCACCGCGGCCACGAGGAAGAGGCCGGCGTGCGCCATCAGCCGCAGCCTCGTCAGCCCGTAGACGTCCTCGTAGCGGGCGAGCCGCGCGACGGCCGACAGCACCATGGGCAACGTGCCGGCCACGAGGGCGGTGGCGAGGGCGCGGAAGGCGCGGCGCTGTCCGTCGGTGACCAGCGTGGTGCGCGTGGGCAACGCCATCAGCAGCACGAGGATGACGAGGGCCGCGGCGAGCAACTGGAAGAAGCCGTCGTTGGCGGCCTCCGAGTAGGTGACGCCCGGCGGGAGGGCGCAGACGTCGGGGGCGAGGGCGCAGTCCCAGGTGGTGGCCCCGAAGGCGAAGAGGACGGCGCTCAACGTGGCCAGCAGCGCGCAGGCCTCTACCGGGGTGAGAAAGCGGTGCGGCTCCGCGACCTGGGTGGACAGCGCGCGCCGCCGCGTCGCCAGCGCGATGACGCCCACGAGGACGACTCCGGCGATCGCCGCCACCACGCCCCCGCGGACGAAGTCGGACAGCGGCACCTCGAGCAGCCGGCTGGCCAGCGCGTCCACCCGCGCGCCGAAGTGCACGTCGCCCGAGGCGAGCAACGCCGTCACCACCAGCACCGGCGGCACGACGACGGCGATCAACCTCAGCGCCCCCGGCACCTTCTCCGACACCCGCGTTCCTTTCAGCGCGTGGTTCGCCTCGCGGCCCGTCACCACCGCCCCCGCCTGAAGGGCGCGCCCCGCCACGGCGAAGGGGGCCCCGAAGAGCCGCCACGGAGAGAGCCGGGCCAGAGGGGACTCTCCTGTCCAGCCGTGGAGCGCGAGCGCAGCGAAGACTCCGCCGGTGAGGAGATCGAGCGCCGTCAGCCAGCCCGCGTCCTGCAGCGCCGCGCAGCCGAAGAGGAGGACGGCCACTCCCAGCAGCCAGCGGTGTCCTTTGGCGGCCTGCCAGCCCTCGCGCCCACCGGCCGAGGCGATGGCCAGCGCCGTGAGGACGGCGAGGAGGGACACGCCCAGGCCCGCCGGGACACCGTCGACGAGCCACTCGAAGAGCAGCCCGAGGCCCAGGCCGGCCACCACGTGTGCGCGTCGCGGGCGCAGGCGCTCGAGGAAGGAGGCGGAGCGGGGCGCCGCCTCGACGGCGTGGGCATCGGCAGTCATGGGGGCGACGGTACGGGACGCGAGGCCGGGAACGGGTGTCATGGCCGCGGCGGGCTGCAACGGGCCGGCCGTCGGTCGAAAGCGGGGGGCGAACGGTCGCTGCCGCGGCGGCGCGTGGGAGCCACGCCACGTGGCGCGCGATGCGCGAGCCACGGCTCGTGGGCCGACGGCCGCGAGGTTGATGGCACACTGCTGCCGCCGTTTGCCTGCGATTCTGACGGTCCACCGCGCCGGCTTGGGGCCAGAGTGGGCTATTGCCGCTGTAGAGCAACCGTGAGGGTAATGAGCGTCGAGTTGTTGGTGATGCCCGTAATCTGACCCGCCAGGAGGTCTGCTTCCGACACGGTGATGACTCCGGGGGAAGCGATTACGTCGTCATCCGAGACGTCGTCGTCGTAGACGCCAATCTTGAAGCCGACACTCAAGAGATCGCTTGCCTTCATCACACACCCACCAGTGGACCACGTAACCATGAACACGTCATCGACGAATGGTGTCGACGAAGTGATCGTTGTGGATGAAGCCGGACAATACAGGTCGCAATATGGATCGGGTGCGCCTCCAAGCGCGTCCCAAGCCACGCCAGTGGAGTCAGTTGCCCTGATCGTCGCGCTCGTCGGCTGGACTCTCCACATGCTGTTGGGGTCCACACCGCAAGTCTGGTCAGTCTTGCAGACCTGGCCATTGGCGCACGCAGCGCATGCCACGGCGTTCTTGCCACAGGCTGCCGCCGTGTTGCCTGGCTGACAGTTGCCGTTCAAACAACACCCCGCGCACGTGCTCGCCGTACATCCGACTGAACCGCCACCCCCACCTGCCCCCCCGCCAGCTCCTCCACCTGTTCCAGTTCCACCCCCTCCACCGCATGCGCACAGGAATACAAGAACACCCCAACTCGCAAAACGTACCAAACGCATGTCTCCTCCTCGGCTATTCACCGTATCACCGACTTGCTTTCACTACACGCATTGCTTCACGAACGCATGATGTCTGTGCCGCAGCTCCGTGATCCGTTTGCCGCGGTCGACATGCGGGACCCCCGAAGTCTTTCTGGGGCACGGCCAGTCCGTGACCGGGTCGATGGCCGCTCGGAGTGCGGCGCCGCCACCTGGGCACATACTACGCGTCGGGGCGGGGAGCGTCAGCCCAGGAGCCGCATCGCCAGCAGCACCGCGCCGCTGATCGACAGGAGCACCACCAGCCCCGCCACCGCCACCGCGAGGATGGGGCGATCGTCCACCGCCGAGGCCGACTCGCGCAGCATGCGCTTGGTGAAGGTGGCCGCGCACTGCACCTTGAACTCGCCGCGCAGGATCGCCTGGAGCGCGGCGATCATCTCCTCCGCCGACTGGAAGCGCTGCGCCGGATCCTTCTCCATGCCGCGCGCCACGTACCAGCCCAGCTCGGGCGGCACGCCGTGCGGCTGCGCGGGGTGGCGGGGGGCGTGAACCGTCTCGGGCGCCACCGTCTTCACGCCGTCGAGCACCTCGGGCACGTTCTCCCGGCCGGCGAGGTAGTGCTGCAGGTAGAGCAGCTCGTGGAACAGCACCGAGAGGCTGTAGAGATCGCTCCGCGCGTCCAGCTGATCATGCGCCCCCCGCGCCTGCTCCGGGCACATGTACAGCGGCGTGCCCATCAGCGAGCCGAGCTGCGTCTTGAACACTCCGTCGCGCGAGCTCTTGAGCGTCGTCGCGGCGTCCTTCGACGTCATGCGCCGCGCCAGGCCCCAGTCCAGCACCGTCACCTCGCCGAAGGGGCCGACCATGATGTTCGCCGGCTTGAGATCGCGGTGCAGAAACCCCTGCCGGTGGGCGTAGGCGATCGCGTTGAGCACCCCGAGCATGATCTGCGCGCGCACCGTGAAGGTGTACTTCGCGTGCGCCTCGGCCTCGCCCGCGCGCAGCCGCTCGATGATCTTCTCCAGCGTCTCGCCCTTGAGGTGCTTCATCACGAAGAAGTACCGGCCCTGCTCGTCCACGCCCACGTCGTGCACCGGCATGATGTTGGGGTGCTCGAGCTGCCCCACCGCGCGGATCTCCTCGATGAAGCGCAAGACCGCGCCTAAGTCCGCCGTCGGCGGCAGCCGCTTCAAGGCCACCGTCCGCTCGATGTCGTGATCCTTCACCAGCATCACCTCGCCCATGCCGCCTTCGCCGAGCTGCTCAAGCTCTTCGAAGCGCAAGCGGTGCGTGGGGGCCAGCTTCGGTTGCTCACCTTCCCACTCGATGCGGGGGAGGATCGTCGTGCGGCTGGTGCCCGGGATCGTCTTCACCTCGTGGGCGGAGGCGCTCAGGTGCGTGTCAGCGGTGTCGTGAGAGGCGCTGTGGTGTGTGTCGGCGGTCTCGAGCGGCGCGGTCATCACCTGCGCATCGTAATCGGCGCGCCCTCTCGTCGACTTTGAAGAAGCGTGACGCCCGAGGTCGGTAGATGTCCGACCTCCTTCGCGGGCCGATTTTCCGGCCTCGGAGGGCCCCTGTGCGCCCAAAAACCACAGGCCGGACGCGTGGTTGTCAGACCCTCTTGATACTGCTCCCATGTTCAGTAGTGGATCCCACGCGGGACGGAGGTTCGGCATGGACGCGGCACGAGATGAGGCAGCGACGGCGCAGGTGGTGGCGAGACTCAGGCGGCAGATCGAGCAGCTCGAGGCGCAGCCGAGGAAGTGGTTGCTGGCGCTGCGCACGGGCGTCACGGAGCTGGATGAGTGGGGCGTGTTCCGCCTCGGCGGTGGGGTGGAGCTGAGCGGAGAAGAGGCGTCGGGGCGCACGTCGCTGGCCCTGTCGGTGGTGGCGGCGGCGTGCCGCGAGCAGCGGCTGTCGGCGTGGGTGGACGGGCCGAGCGAGCTGTACCCACCGGCGGCGCTCTCGTACGGCGTGGAGCTCGAGCGCCTGCTGATCGTCCGGCCGAAGGCCCCGGGGCAGTTGGTGTGGTCGGCGGTGCAGTTGCTTCGCAGCGGGGCGTTCGCCTGCGTGGTGCTGGACGTCACGCACACCGGCGTGCGGCTGACGTTGACGGAGACGAAGAAGCTGCTCGACGCGGCGCGGGCGGGTGGATCGCTGCTGGTGCTGCTCACCTCGCAGGGGGCGCAGGCGCAGGGGCTGGTGCGCCTGGAGCTCCAGTCGTCGCCGCCGCGCGTGCTGCAGTTGATCCCCGCGCCCCCATCGGGGGACCCAGCCGAGCGGCCCCGGAGCCCCCAGGCGAAGTGGGGCCCGCAGCGGAGCGCAGCAGCAGAGCGGAGGGAGCGGGGAAGCTCCGAAGAGATCCTCCTCCACGCGCCGCACGGCCGCCGGCTGCACCTCTCCCGCGCGCGCCTGACGCCCCATGTGCCTGCCCGTGCCCGCCTGCGGGACAAGCCCGACGCCGCTCCCTGGGTGCCGCGCGTCGCCTGGTCCTGCTCTCTCCAGCGGCCGAAGAAGAACCTGGCGCGCGACGGCTACGGGCCAGGCGGCTTCTACCTGACCACCACGCGCCTGCCGGTGACGCAGGGGCCGCGGGTGCACCGGCGCCGGGGCGGGTGAGTCATGCGGCTCGCCTACCTGCAACTCCCGCGCTTCCCTTTGCAGCGGCGGGTGAATGACACGCCGTCCTTGTCCGGGCGGCCGGTGGTGTTGCACGCGGACGATCGCGGGACGCAGCGGGTGCGCTTCGCTTCAGGTTCCGCCTTGAAGCGGGGCATCCGCCCGGGGCAGACGGTGGCGTCGGCGTCGGCGCTGGAGCCGGCGGTGGTGCGGCTGCCCTTCGAGCCAAAGCGCGAGGCGGCGGCGCTGCACTCGCTGGGCGAGATGCTGCTGGCGCTCTCACCGGGCTTCCAGGTGGACGCGCCGGAGGGCCTGTGGCTGGACGCGTCGGCGACGAAGCTGTCAGGTGGTGAGGCGCGCTGGGCCGAGCGCGTGCTGGCGGCGTGTCGCGCGGCGGGCTTCAAGGCGCGCTGCGTGGTGGGCAGCGAGCGCTTCACCACGCAGGCCCTGGCGCGGTGGCGGGGCGACTCGTTGGCGGTGGCGCCTCCGCGGGGCGGCGTCGACCTGCCGGCACTGCCCCTCGTCTGTCTCGAGGACGGCTGGCTGGGGCCCGACGCGACGGCGCCGTTCCGCGCGCTGGGGTTGTCCACGCTGGGGGAGTTGGCGGGGCTGCCGGCGGGGGCGCTGGTGGCGCGCTTTGGGAACATGGGGCTCACCGCGGCGCGGTTGTGCCGGGGGGAAGACGACTCGCGCTTCGTGGCGGACGCGCTGCCCGAGGTGCTGGAGGAGACGGTGCAGCTCGACTGGCCGGCGGAGACGCTGGAGCCGGTGCTCTTTGCCCTGAAGACGGCGGTGGATCGGCTCTGCGCGCGGCTGCAGGGGCGGCAGAAGGCGGCGGTGCGGCTCGTGGTGACGGTGGGGCTCGAACGCGGCGCGCCGATGGAGGTGCCGCTCGTCCTCGCGCGGCCGTCGGCGCAGTCGAAGCTGCTGGTGGAGTTGATCCGCCACCGGCTGACGGAGCTCACCGTGGCCGAGCCGATCACCACGCTGTCGGTGCGGGTGGACGAGTGCGGCGACGATCCCGGGCGGCAGCTGGCGCTGGGCGACGCGCCGGTGGGGGAAGCGGAGCTGGAGATCGTGCTGTCCCGGCTGCAGTCGGCGCTGGGGGAAGACGCGCTCTTCTCGGCCGAGCCCCTCGCCCGTCATCGCCCGGAGGAAGGCTGGTCGCCGCGCCGCTTCAGCAGCGTTCCCTCCCCCGATGTGGGAGAGAGGGTCAGGGAGAGGGGAAATTCCCCCGTTGCCGACGGAGCGCTCGAGGTCGAGGCCGAAGCCGCCGCCCAGTCGCTCATCCTCACCGACGGTCCACCGCCCAAGCCTCCGCGCTGGCCGAAGCGCAAAGCGAAGACGGAAGCCCACCCGGAGTTTCACCTGCCCACGGCCTTCACGCGGCCGCCGCGGCTCTTCAAGACGCCGGCGCACCTCACGGTGGAGCTGACCACCGACGGCCGCCTCACGGCGATGAACGTCGCGGGCCGGCGTCGCCTCGTCCACTCCCTCTGGGGGCCGGAGCGCCTGACGGGCGGCTGGTGGACTGAGGACGTCTTCTCCCGGGACTACTACCGCGTCGATCTCGACGGCGTCGGCCAGCTCTGGGTGTTCCGCGACGGGCGGGACGGCGAGTTCTACGCCCAGGGCATCTTCGATTGACGGTGCGTCATGTACGCCGAGCTGGTCTGCCGTTCGAACTACAGCTTCCTCCGGGGGGCCTCACACCCCGAGGAGCTGGTGGCGCGCGCCGCCGAGCTGGGGCTGTCGGCGCTGGCGCTCACGGACGACGACGGGCTGTACGGCGTGGTGAAGGCGCACCTCGAGGCGAAGGAGCGGAAGCTGAAGCTGCTGGTGGCCTCCTCGCTGACGCTGCTGGACGCGGGGCGGAAGGTGGCGCCGGTGATCGTGTACGCGCAGGACGCGAAGGGCTACGCGAACCTGTGCGAGCTGATCTCCGCGAGCCGGCTGTCGCACCCGAAAGGCGAAGCAGGCCTCGACTGGCGGGCGCTGCGTCACCGCGCCGAAGGGCTGTTGGCGCTCGTTCCGCACGCGCCGGAACTCGACGCGCCGCACCTGCCGGCGCTGGCCGAGGCCTTCCCCGGGCGCTTCTACGTGGGCGCCTGCCGCACGCTGTCGGCCGACGACGAAGCGCGCTTCACCCGCGCCCGCCACCTGGCCGAGGCGCTGGAGGCGCCGCTCCTCGCCCACGGGGACGTGCACACCCACGCGCGCGATCGCCAGCCCTTGCAGGACGTGATGACGGCGATCCGCTGCGGGACGACGGTGGCGAAGGCGGGCACGCTGCTCTTCCCCAACGCCGAGCGGACGCTGAAGGGCCACGACGAGCTGCTCTCGCTGTACGCCGACTGTCCGGAGTTGGTGGGGCGCACCCTGGAGCTGGCCGACTCGTGCACCTTCACCCTCGACGAGCTGAAGTACGAGTTCTCGCAGGAGGAGCTGCCGCCGGGCCTCTCACCGCAGCAGTACCTCGAGCGGCTGGTGGGCGACGGCCTCGCCTTCCGTTACCCCGCGGGCGTGCCTGCGGACGTGCGGGCGCAGATCGAGAAGGAGCTCAAGCTCATCGCCGCGCTGGACTACGCGGGCTACTTCCTCGCGCTGTGGGACATCGTCCGCTTCGCGCGGGAGAAGGGCATCCTCTGTCAGGGGCGGGGGAGCGCGGCCAACTCCGCCGTCTGTTACGCGCTGCAGATCACCGCCATCGATCCGGTGCGCATGGGGCTGCTCTTCGAGCGCTTCCTGTCGATGGAGCGCAAGGAGCCTCCGGACATCGACGTGGACTTCGAGCACGACCGCCGCGAGGAGGTGCTGCAGTACGTCTACGCGAAGCACGGGCGGCACCGCGCGGCGATGGTGTGCGAGCACATCTGCTTCCGCGGGAAATTGGCGGTGCGCGAGGTGGGCAAGGCGCTGGGGCTGTCGCTGGATCAGGTGGACCGGCTGGCGAAGGCGCTGGACATCGAGGACGAGGTGGGGCCGTACCAACTGCGGCAGGCGGGGTTGTCGGCGGGCGATCTCGCGGTGCAGCAGACGGTGGCGTTGTCGAGGCAGCTCAACGGCATGCCGCGGCACCTGTCGATCCACGTGGGCGGCTTCGTGATCACCCACGGGCGGCTGACGGCGCTGGCGCCGGTGGAGAACGGGGCGATGGAGGATCGCACCGTGGTGCAGTGGGAGAAGGACGACCTGTCGGCGCTGAACATCCTCAAGGTGGATCTGCTCGGGCTGGGGATGCTGGCGGTGATCCGTCGCACCTTCGACCTGGTGGCGCAGACGACGGGGCGGAGGTGGACGATGGCGACGGTGCCGGCGGAGGATCCGGCGGTCTACGACATGCTGTGCGAGGCCGACTCGATCGGCACGTTCCAGGTGGAGAGCCGGGCGCAGCAGAACATGCTGCCGAGGCTCAAGCCGCGGTGCTTCTACGATCTGGTGGTGGAGATCGCGATCATCCGGCCCGGGCCGATCATCGGGCAGATGGTGCACCCGTACCTGCGGCGGCGGAACGGGGAAGAGACGGTGACGTACCCGTCGGAGGAGGTGAAGGCGATCCTCGAGCGGACGCTGGGGGTGCCGCTCTTCCAGGAGCAGGCGATGAAGCTGGCGATGGTGGCGGCGGGCTTCACGGCGGGCGAGGCGGATCGCTTACGGCGGGCGCTGACCAACAAGCGGGCGGACATGCTGCTGCCGCAGTTTCGTGAGCGCTTCGTGGAGGGCGCGGTGGGGCGGGGCTACCCGCGGGACTTCGCCGAGCGCTGCTTCGACAGCTTCAAGGGCTTCTCGCACTACGGCTTTCCGGAGAGCCACTCGGCGTCATTCGCGTTGATCGCGTACGCGTCGTCGTGGCTCAAGCGCTACTACCCGGCGGCCTTCTGCGCGGCGCTCATCGACGCGCAGCCCATGGGCTTCTACTCGCCGCACACGCTGGTGGAGGACGCGAAGCGGCACGGGGTGACGGTGCTGCCGGTGGACGTGAACGCATCTCAATGGACGTGTTCCCTCTCCCCCTGGGGAGAGGGCCTGGGAGAGGGGAGTCACTCATTCCCGGTCGCGGTCGCGGCGATGCCGGTGGAAGGGCGCATACCGCTTCAGCCTCCGCTGCGGCTCGGCTTCGAGGTCATCAAGGGCCTGCGGGAGGACACGGGAAAGAAACTGGAAGCCGCGCGCGCCGAGCGCCCTTTCACCTCGGTCGCCGATGTCGCCCGTCGGACTCGCATGCCGCGGCACGAGCTGACGCGCCTGGCGCTCTCCGGCGCGCTCAACAGCCTCAGCGCCAACCGCCGGGCGGCCCTCTGGGACATCCACGCGCTGGGACCCTTCGACGAGGGCGATCTCTTCTTCGGCCTGCCGATGGCGGACGATCGCCGCGACTTCCCTTCGATGTCGAAGGCGGAGCGGATCCACGCGGACTACGAGACGACGAGCCTGTCGTTGGAGGCGCACCCGGTGTCGCTGGTGCGGGAGGCGCTGAAGAAGCGGGGAGCCGTCACCACGGCGGGGCTGCACGACGTGCCGCACGGGAAGACGGCGGTCGTCGGCGGGCTGATCATCGTGCGGCAGCGGCCGCCGACGGCGAAGGGCTTCACCTTCCTCTCGGTGGAGGACGAGACGGGGATCGCCAACCTCGTCATCGAGCCGAAGAAGTTCGAGCGCTTCCGTACGGCGATCACCACGACGGCGTTGATCGTCAGCCGGGGCAGGGTGGAGCGGAGCGGCAAGGTGGTGAACCTGAAGGTGGACGAGCTCGAGTCACTCGATCCGGTCTCGCTCTCGCCTGTCGAGGGGAGAAGGTCTGGGTGAAGGGACCGCTCCAACTCGGCGGTGCGCTCGTGACAGGCGATCCAGCTTCAGGCTCGGCCGCCTTCGATTCACTCGCCACCAATCCATTCCGTCGCGGCCCGGACAGGAGGGCGAGTCGGGGCCCGCGCGCAACGGCGCCGGCGCACTGCCACGAGCAGGCTGAGCGCGAACAGCATGGAGGGAGGTTCTGCTCCGGACGTGCAGCCGCAGCCGCCGGCCACCGTTTCGCCGCCGCCTCCGCCCATGCCTGAGCCGCCGCCGGTGCCCCCGTCGATGTCGCCGCCGCCGCCGCCCGTCGCGCCGCCACCTCCGCCGGTCGCACCGCCGCCGCCGCCCGTCGCGCCGCCACCGCC
>JBFMHF010000103.1:0-27308 GCA_040752975.1 Myxococcota bacterium | reverse complement strand
GGAGGCCCGAGCTGCCACGAGCCGGGCGGCACGCCGTGCAACACCATCGCCGTCAGCCCCACGTGGGTGTCGGTGCAGCGGTCGAGCGCGACGCCCCCTGCCCCGGCGGGAGGAACGCTGACGGGTGGGCGGTACGTGATGACGAGCGTGGTGTTGTTCACGACCGACGGGGGCGCCGGCCCCACCGGCGCGAGGGAGAACGAGGCGTTCGAGCTGGCCACCAACACCGTGCAGTCAGTCGTCCAACGCGAGGTGGAGGACGGCGGCTGTGAGGTGTCCCGCGAGGCGGGCACGGTGACCTTCGCCGGCACCCAGCTGACCTACGCCAGCACCTGTCCGGGCGGAGGCGCTGGCGGCATGAGCTACACGGCCACGTCCAGCACGCTGGTACTCTTCCAGGACGAGGGCGGGCTGACGCGGATCGTGACGTACACCCGGCAGTAGCAGTGCGCCCCGCCTGAGGCCGCGCTCGGCCGGCGGGCCGGCGCAGTCAGGCTCGTCGCCGATGAGCCCTGAGGCCGGCGCTGTGCGTGGCCTCCACCGGGCAGAAAGGACGAGGCGCTCCCTGCGATGGCTGAGGAGCTGCGCGCGGCGAGCTGCACTTCGCCTCGAGCCGCACTTGGCGTCTCACCCGGCCCGGTGGGTCCCATCTCAAAGTTCCTGTGCTTGCGGACAAGACGGTCGAGCAGGCTACGCTCGCGCGGCATGAGAGCCATCCTGTCGTTCGCGGTCGCCCTGTCGGTGGTGGCCTGCACCTGCCAACCCGGGACGCCCACGCAAGACGTGGACGCGGGGGGTGGCGGCGAGGTGGACCGCTGCGCCAACGTCACCTGCGTGACGCCGCCGGGCCAGTGCTACCAGGTCCCCGGAGGCTGTGACGCGGGCGTGTGCGTGTACGCCGCGGCCGAAGGCGCCCCGTGCGATGACGGCGAGAGCTGCACGACTGGAGACGTCTGCCAGGGGACGACGTGCGTCGGCGCGCCGGTGGTCTGCGCCGACGTGCCGCCGCTGACGTGCCTGGGAGGCTCGCGGCACCGCGTCTTTGACGCAGGGGTCTGCGTCGCGGGCGCCTGCACCTACCCGTCGACGGAGGTGGCCTGCGCCGACGGCGTGTGCGGCGCCCGCGACTGTGGCGGCACGTGCGTGGATGTCTCGGCCGACCCGAACCACTGCGGAGCGTGCGGGCACCGGTGCCGCGCGGGCGGGTGCAGCGGAGGGGTCTGCTTCCTCTTCCCCCTGGTGAGAGCGGAAGTGCACCCCTGGCTGGCCGTCGACGAGAGTGGGCTGTACTGGAGCGCCATCGCTGACGGCGGGGGGACGATTCGCCGGCTGCCCTTCGACGGAGGAGCGAGCGAGGTGGTGACGACGCTGAGCGACCTGCGACCCTGGCAGCTCGCCGTTGGAGGCTCGAGTGTCTTCTTCGTCGCCTTCGGCTCCGATGGAGGCGCGGTGCTGCGGGTGGACAAGGGCGGCGGGCCGGCGGAGGTCCTGGCCCTCGAGCGCACCCCCACCGGCCTGGCGGTCGACGACACCTCTGTCTACTGGTCCGCGTGCCCGTCGTCGCTCTCCGACCCACAGCTGCGTCGAGTCGCGTCGGTGCCGCGCGGTGGAGGCACGGTCGCCGTGTACGCCAACACGACGCTCTGCCCGCAGCGCGTCGCGGCTGACGGCGAGGCGGTGTACTGGAGCGAGGCTGGCCTCGACGGCGGGCTGCACCGCGTGCCGCTCGACGGAGGCGCGCCGATGCGCCTCGCGGTGACGAACGACGCGCTCCTGCAGAGCCCCAACGACCGGCTCGCCGCGAACGCCTCGCGCCTGTGGTCTCTGGCGAACGGCGGGCTCCGTTCCGTCTCGAAGGGGGGCGGGGTACTCGAGCCTGTCGGCACGGCGGCCGCCTTCGCCGTGGACGAGGCGAACGTCTACTGGCTCAGCGACTTCCTGACCCCCGGCGTGCTGACGCTGTGGAAGCGCCCGCTCGACGGGGGTGCGGACGTGCAGGGGCCGTCCATCGCCGGAACGAGCACGCTGTCGAGCTGCACCGGGTTCGCGATGGACTCGAGCAGCCTCTACGCTGCCTGTGTGTCGGGCGGGCAGTACCAGTTGGTGCAGCTGCCCAGGTGAGGCGGTTTCGTCGCCGAGGTGCTGCGAAGAGCCCATCGTCTCCTCACGCAGCAGCGCTTCGGGCGCCGTCGTGGGCGCGTGGCGCCTCTTCGATGTCGCCCGGTGACAACCTGTCACGCGCCGCCCCGCGGCCAGCCGTGAGAATGCCCGCTTGCGTGGGTATCGTCCGTGCATGGCGGGCGAGCTCGTGTGGACCATCCTCTTCGGCGTCAGCGCCACGTACTGGCTCCTCCTCGGGCTCGCGCTCGCCTACACCGCGCGCCGGGTGCCGACGTTCGCTGAACTCCCCGCGCCCAGGCGCAGCCAGTGGCCGACGCTCTCTCTCGTCGTCCCCGCGCGCGACGAGGGCGCGCACGTCACCGAGGCCCTCGAGGCGCGGCTGGCCGAGGGCTACCCCGCGCTCGAGGTGGTGTTGGTGGATGACCGCTCCACCGACGACACAGGGGAACGGGCCCGCGCGCTCGCCCGGCGAGACCGGCGCGTGACGGTGACCCGCGTCGACGCGCTGCCCGAGGGCTGGCTCGGCAAGGTGCACGCGCTCGAGCGCGGCCTCGCGGTCGCCAGGGGCGAGTGGCTGCTCTTCTCTGACGCCGACGTGCACCTTGCCCCGGGCACGCTCTCGCGCATCGTCGCGTGGGCGGAGGCCGAAGGGGTGGACCACGTGGCGGCGATGCCCTCCATCACTCCCGGCGGGCCGGGGACCGCGCTGAGCCTGACGTGCTTCTTCCGGCTCATCATCGGTGGCGGGCGGCTGTGGGCCGTGGCGGATCCGAAGTCGAAGGCGGCCGTCGGGGTGGGCGCCTTCAACCTCTTCCGCCGCTCGGCCTACGCGCGCTCGCCAGGCCTCGAGTGGCTCAAGATGGAGATCGGCGACGACATGGCGCTGGGCGTGATGCTCAAGCGCGCCGGGGCGAGGAGCCGCGTCGTCATCGCCCAGGAGGCCGTGAGCCTGCAGTTCTACCCGTCGGTGCGCGTGATGATGAAGGCGCTCGAGAAGAACGGCGCGACGGCGCCGCTGCCGTTGTCCCTGCTGGGCCTGGGGCTGCTGCTCGCCCTCGAGCTCGGCTGGCTCGCGGGCTTCCAGTCGCCGGGCTGGCCGTACGCGCTCGCGGCGTGGGCGTACGCGACGGCGACGGGCCTCCTCGTCGCCCGGTGGCTCCGGCACCAGGCCTGGCCTGCGCTGCTCCCTGGCCTCGGCATGGTTCCGCTGGCCTTCGTGCTGGCGCGCTCGGCCTGGCTCGCGTGGCGGCGTGGCGGGGTGGTGTGGCGCGGCACGTTCTACCCGACTGCCGCCGTGCGCGCCGGCAGTCGGCTCACCTGAGGCCGAATGAGCGGCTGGCGGCGGCGGCCCCTCCGAGTGCAACGCTCCTGTCTTCCGGCCCGGGCCGCAGTCGGTCGCCACTCCAGCGCGATGCGGAGAAGGGGCACCGGAGACCGCTGGCCGGAGAGAGCGCGCGGCCGGAGCCCCTCCGCGTCGGCGTCTGATGAAAGGGACGTCGGAATCGAGGCGATCGGCGGGCCCCCCATCACGAGACGGAGGGCCCCGCCTGCGGCTCAATGTTTGCCGACGTCAGTACCCGCCGCAGATGTCGGTGCCCGTCCCGGGGGTGAAGGGCGTGGTGGACTCGTCGATGGACCGGAGGAAGGCCACCAACTGCGCCCGTTCGGCGGCGGTGAGAGTGAAGTTGGCGTTGCCCGAGACGAGGTGGGCTGGAGAGGCCAGCACCTCGTCCAACGTCTTCGCGCCACCGTGGTGGAAGTACGGAGCGCTCGTGGCGAGGCCCAGGAGCGACGGCGGGTTGAACCCGTGCTGCCCCTGCGCCATCTGCCCGTTGGCCCGGCGCTCGAGGGGGTCGGCGGGATTGAAGGTGCCTACCCGGCGCAAGACACAGGTGATCCGCTCCGGCCCCAGGTTGCCGGTGCCGCCGTCCTCGATGGTGACGCTGCGCTCGGGGCCCACCTTGAAGGTGTCGACATTGACGGTGGCGGGCCCGGGGAGTGCGACCAGGCTTCCCCCGTCCACGCTCTGGGTCCGAAGGCCCGAGGCGGGCAGCACACCGCCGTCAGCCAGCGTCGTCGACACGCTGCCCGTCTTGTCCGGATTCGGCGTGTAGGGCACGCGCGACACCGTCCACAGCGGGGTGCCGTGACACAGGTGGCAGCCGCCAGCCATGAACAGCGCCCTGCCTGCCGTGACGTCGGCGGGGTTGAGGGTGGTGGGCGCCTTGTTGGCGCGGATGGTGCGGGTGAAGGCGTCGATCTCGTCCCAGTCCTTCAGCGTAGAGAGCAGCTGGGTGACGTGCGTCGTCGACCCCGAGAGGAAGTCGTGCTGGGTGGCCGTCCCACCGTCGAGCGCGATGCGCGAGGCGAGGTTGATGGGCACGTCCGCGGGCGGTGTACCCGTGACGAGGGCCCCCTTACCGCCGGCGGTGCCGCGGGTGTTGAGCTCGAAGTCGTGCACCTCGTCGAAGATGGCCGTCCAGTTGAGCGCTCGGCGGGTGACGGTGCCCCCCTTCGAGTACGTGCCGTCCATGGGGGTCGTCTGACGCGGGCCCGCGGCGAAGACCCAGGTGATGTTGTCGGACAGGCCGTCCGGGTGGCAGCTGCCGCAGCTGTTGACGCCCCGGTAGGACCAGCGCCCGGTGCCGGTGAAGTAGAACGTCTTTCCGCGGAGCACGTCGGCCTCCGGCGTCCCCGGTGCGGGCTTCGATTCCGACGAGATGACCTGCTCTGCCGTCTGGTTGGCGAGGTTGATGAAGGTGACGGAGCGGTCGGCCCAGTTGTTGACCCACGCCTCCTGCCGCGAGGCGGCGGTGACGATGCCGATGGGCACCTTCGTCACCGTCGTCCCCATCACCGTGCGCAGGTCAATCTGCGCAAAGCTGCCGGCCAGCCCCAGCTGAATGGGGTTGACGCCGCCCGTGTATTGGACGCGCTGCACGCGGTCGGCGGCCTGGGAAACGACGTAGGTGACGTCGGAGGCGCCAGGCTTGAAGTCGAGGTCGATGGGGACGCCCAGCAACATGGTGGTGTTGCTGGCCTGGCCGAAGCTGGGGTCCTGGGCGCGGATGAGGGCAGACAGGGCGGCGGTGCCCTTGGCTCCCCGGTCCTCCATGCCCGTGCCCAGGTCGATGACGCTGATGGCGGCGGCGAGGTTGGTGGTGGCATTCACCGGGCCCCGCGGCGAAGCGCAGACGCTGGAGACGTAGGCCTTGCCGGCGTTGATGGCGATGGCGAAGAGCTGATTCACAGAGCAGCCGACGTTGGGCGTGGCAAAGCCGCCGTCGGCCTGCAGCGCGCCGAAGCCGATGTCGGCGATGGGGGCGAGGGAAATGGCGGGGCCTGCGGTGGTGGAGCTGAGCGGCAGGGGCACCACCTTCCCGGTGCGGCCGGTGTCCGACGCCTCGGCGGTGGCCTCTCCGTAGAAGAGGGTGATGTACGCCGTCTCGTCGCTGTCCACCGTGTCGTTGTCGTTGGTGATGGCCACCGCCCGCGGGTTGGGGCCCACCGTCACCGTGGACTGGAGGTTGCCGGTCGCCACCTCGAAGACCTGGACGGTGTCCTCACCGTGGTTCGCGACGACGGCGAGGGTGCCGTTGGCGGCCACCGCGATGGCCGTCGGCTCGCTGCCCGTCGTCCAGGTGGTGGTGGACAGGGTGGGGGTGGCGGTGTTGATGGCGTCGATGCGGTAGACGCGCTGCGCCCTGCGCCCCACCACCAGCGCGCTCGTGTTGTTGGGCAGCACCGCCACCGAGACGGGCTGAGAGCCGGCCGCGAGGGTCACCGTGGACAACCGCGTCTTCCCCACCGCGCTGAAGAAACTGACGCTGTCGTTGTCGGGGTTCACCGCCGCCACCACGGCGTCGTCATGCGTGATGGCGATGGACGAGCTCTTCGGTGCGCGCGCCGTCGGGGCGTTGCCTCCTCCACCTCCGCCTCCCCCGCCCATTCCGCCGCCTGTCCCTCCACCAGCGCCGCCTGTCCCTCCGCCAGCGCCACCTGTCCCTCCGCCGGCGCCGCCTGTCCCCCCACCGGCGCCTCCCCCCATTCCCATCCCGCCACCGGTTCCCCCGTCCGTGCCGCCGGTGCCGGAGCAACCAAAGACACTGACAGCCAACACACCACTGACACACCAGGCCAACACCGTTCGCATGAAGTCCCCCTTCTGTCGCATGAACCCAGCTGCGGGGGTGAACCACAGTCAGTGCCTTGACCTGTGTCAAGAAGTGCGTCCGCACTGGCCTTGATGAAGAGGCACGCTCGGCGCTCACTTCCGGCAACATCCGCTCCGCGGTTCCGGGTGAGTTCCTCCCCGTTCGCCTCTCGTGCGCAGTCGGCGAGCTGCACCGACTCACGAAGCGCCGCAGCCCGGTCGAGGAACGCCCGACGGGAATTCAGGGGATCCAGATGATCTCCCGCCCTGCTTCGTGTAAGCGCCGCATCCCTCCTTTCACGAAAGGCCAGCACATGAAGACGGCTCGCTTCCTCCTCTTCGCCGGGTTCCTCCTCGGCCTCGGCGTCTCCCTCGCTGACTGCGGCGGCGGCTCCAGCCAGTGCAACCCGACGACGTGCCCGAACGGCTGCTGCAACGGCGCCGGCCAGTGCACCGACGGCACCACCACCCTCACCTGCGGGAAGGGCGGCATCGCGTGCGCCCAGTGCGCGCCGGGCGTGGCCTGCGTGCAGCAGTCGTGCGGCGGCTCCGGGACCGGCGGGGGGACGGGCGGGGGCGCGACGGGCGGCGGCTCGGGCGGCGGCGCGACGGGTGGCGGCTCGGGTGGCGGCGCGACGGGCGGCGGAACGGGCGGCGGCGCCACGGGCGGTGGCACGGGCGGCGGCTACACCTGCTCCAGCGTGAAGACCTTCGGGACCTTCGTCCCCTCGCAGGTCACCTCCGTGCGCCAGCGCGTGTACAGCGACGGCACGGTCGAGAACCGCGTGCGCTTCGACGCGGACCCGGACGCCGGCGTCTACGTCTACCAGCACGTCTTCTTCGACCCCGCCGTCGACATGCCGCCCCTCACCTACGACCTCGGGAAGCTGCCCGACGGCGGCGCCCTCACCTGGCTCGAATCCTATGAGACGGGCACCGCCATGGCGCTCAGCGACTGCGACGTGGACGGGACCTGCTCGCGCCTCTACCTGAGCCAGGGCGGCACCTCCACGTGGACCGCGGTGGGTTCCAGCGCGGCAGGTGGGCGCATGGCCGGCAGCGCCGCCACCATCCGCCTCGTCGAGTGGGACTGGCAGTACGACTCGATGCGCAACCGCGTCATCGCCGATCAGCCGGTGGCCAACCCCATCTGCATCGACGTCGCCGCCTGGTCCTTCGACCTCGAGTACTCCGCCAGCGCCGACGGCGGCTACGTGGTGCCCTTCGACGCGGGCATGTGAGGCGTGCTTCGGTCGGCGGCCTCCCCGTGAGGTCGCCGCCGAGGAGACGGCGGACCACGGCATCGAGGCCACGGGACGAGTCTTCTTCGATCGGGGCGTCACGCTCCCCTCGCGCTCGCTGCAGAGTCACCCCCACCAGCAGGCTCGAGTTGGCCGGGCTCCTCGGCCCGGCCGGTCCAGCTCGCAGGAAGCCGGGGAGTTCGAGGGGCGCGCGCTTCCCCCGCCGCGGGCCTCGTCAGGGGACGTTGACGCTGCGGTAGGCGATGCGGAAACCCGGTGAGCCGGCGGGCGTTTCCCAGGTGATGCCGAGAGTGGAGCCGTGGACCGCGACAATGGGCGTCCCCGGGAGCGCGGTGTCTTCGGAGCTGGTGTAGCTGTCGATCTCCGTCCAGCTCGAGCCCGTCCACTTGAGCACTTTCAGGGTGTCGTCCTCGAGTATCGTCGCGCCGCGCACGAAAAACGCGGTCACCAGGCTGCCGTTGACGACGGTCATCCCGGCCTCCTTGGCGCGCGGAAGTTCGGGGCCGGGCGTGTGGACCCAGGCGGCGCCGGAGAGCCGGTCGACGCTGCTCACCTCGGCGGTGCCACCGTCCGTCGCGGACGAGACGGTGTGAATGACAACGTCGCCGCCGAGATCGAGCAGCGCCCTGAGCCGCGTGCGCATGAGGGCGGGCAGATCCGGTCCGCGTCGAGTCAGCCCGCTCGCCGCGCTGTAGGCGTGGATCGCCTCGTCCATGCTGCTCTTGAGCGCGAGGTGCGGGACGCCAGCCACCTTTCCCAGCACCGGGTACGGGTAGTAGTTGGGCCCGGCGTTGACGGGCGAGGGCGTCCAGTTGGCGGCGCCGTCGGTGAGGGTGAAGAGATTCTGTACGCCCTGCACCGAGGCGACCACGTACAGCGTCGAGCCGATGGCCGCCAGGCCGGCGAGGTTCGTCGCGTCGAGCTCATTGCCCAGCAACTCCCACGCAGCGCCGTTCCAGCGCTCGACCCGTATGCGGCTGACGCCCGTCGTGCCCGCTGGAAGCTTCGACGGCCAGGCGAAGATGGGGCGATCCATGGCGTCGACAGCGACGCGCGGGGTGCCCGCGATGAGGTAGGTGACCCCCTCGAAGGTCCCGCCCAGCTGCCTCCACTGCCCGCCTTCGAGACGGCTCACGCCGAAGGTGGAGAAGTCGGGGCCACCGCCCCACGCGGCAATCGCCCGGCCCTGCCCGTCGAACGCGAGCGCGTGCGCGTCACCGCTCTCGATGCGGGTGATGCAGGAGGGCTGCGGGCACGCGTCGCCCGTACCGCCACCCGAGCCACCGGAGCCGCCACCCGAGCCGCCGTCCGCCGACGCGCCACCCCCACCGCAGGCGACCAGGACACCGCACACCATTCCGAGAAGGAGCCGTCGCATGGGAGCAGCTTCATAGCCCACCCACCAGAACGCGCGCGCGTCCGCGAGCCAGTCCCAGGCGTGATTGCAGCCAGGTGCCCGCTGGGGACAGGTATCCGCCGGGGAGTCCGGCTCCCGACGGCGCGTTGCCGAGCCGGACCTGCTTCGCCGGGCGTTGCTGTCATTGCTGCCCGAAGACCAGGTGCGATCCGACCGTCGATACACCTGCGCGCGCGCGGCTGGTCCAGCCCGGAGGGCGACTCCTCGGTCGCGGGCTCCCGTGAGGTCGCACTGACAAGCCTCGCGAGGCGTGCCTGCCGCACCTCGTCCCGGCCTTCAGCGAAGCGCGGCGCGCGCCCGGGAGAAGACGGCGTCCAGCATCGGCTCGGTCAGCCGGCCGGTGAAGGTGTTCTGCTGGCTGACGTGGTAGCTGCCGAAGAGGAGCCACGGCCCCACGCGGGCGCGCGCGCCGTGCGCGAACTTCGGCTTCGGCGAAGGGACGGCGTGGCCCAGCGCCCGCGCGGCGAGGAGGACGCCTTCCCACGCAAAGCCGCCCAGAGCGACGATGGCCTGCACCTCGGTCAGCAGAGCCAGTTCCCGGACGAAGAAGGGCAGGCAGCGATCGCGCTCGAGGGGCGTGGGCCTATTGCCGGGCGGCGCGCAGCGGACGATGCACGAGATGTACGCGTCGCGGAGTCGAAGCCCGTCACCCACGTGCGTCGAGGTGGCCTGGTTCGCCAGGCCCGCGCGGTGCAGCGCCGCGTACAGCCAATCGCCAGAGCGATCTCCGGTGAAGATGCGCCCGGTGCGGTTGCCTCCATGCGCCGCCGGCGCGAGCCCCACCACCAGCAGGCGCGCCCGCGCGTCCCCGAAGCCCGTCACCGGCCTCGCCCAGTAACGCTGCCCCTGAAAGCGGCGGGGAGGCGTGCGCGCGGCGGCCTCGCGGCACCGCACCAGCCGGCGGCACGCCCGACAGACGATGACTTCCTCGCGCAGCGACCGCAGCGACATGCGGCGCCCAGCATAAGCGCGCGGCCTACTGTGTGACGTCGGTGCTGATGAGCCGGGCGCCGACGCCCAGGGTGAGGCCAGCCGCGATGAGACAGCCGCCGGCGAAGGCCACCTGCAGCCACACCCCCTGCGAAATGCCGTCCACCAGCACGAAGCCGATGCCGAGGCTGAGCAGCCCGATGAAGAAGGTGGTGAACTGCATCGACGTGCGGATGTCACGCGACAGCGCGGAGATGACCGTGCCCAGCGCACCGACGAAGGCCGCGGCCGCGGGCGCGCCGACGAGGAAGGCGAACCACCACGCCGAGGAGCCACCCAGCTTGTGGGCGAAGGGCGCGAGCGTCGTGAGCCGGCCGAACAGCAGGCTGCTGGCCCCCACCAGCGCCAGGTGGAGCAGCATGGGGATCGCCATCGCGCCGGCCAGCTTGCCCACCAGCAACTGCAGCCTCGTCACCGGCGCCAGCATGAGGAAGGGCATGGTGCCGCACTCGCGGTCATGCAGCACCGACGTGCCGGACATGATCGCCACGAAGAGCGGGAGGTTGGTGAAGAGCAGGGAAACGAAGGTGGACGTCGCCACCTGAAGGAGGGCGTTGAACTGCACGCCGTAGCCGGCCAGTTGCTGTTGAAGCATCGCCAGCGCCTCAGGCTCGTGCGCGATGCGATCGACGCCGAAGAAGACGAGGCCGAAGAGGACTCCCCACAACACGTAGTTCGCGCCGAGGATGAAGAGCATCCACGGCTGGCGGCGGTGCTCCAGCACCTCGGTGCGCGCGATGCGAAGGAGCCGCCTCATGGGCCCCCCAGCGCTTCCTGCCAAGCGGCGAGGAGCGGCCCGGCGGGTGGCGCGCGGTGCGAGGCGAAGGTGACTTCACGCTTGATGGCCCCGTCCACGAGCAGGACGCGATCGCACACCGCCTCGGCGGCAGAGAGGTCGTGCGTGGCCAGGACGCAGGCCCGCCCCTCGTCGGCCCGGCGGCGCACCTCGGCGTAGAGCGTCTTCGCCGCCAGCGGATCGAGGTTGGCGGTCGGCTCGTCGAAGAGCAGCAGCCTCGGCGAGAGCAGCAGCGCGCGGATGAGGGACAGCTTCTGCTGCATCCCGGTGGAGAGCTGCGCGACGCGCTCATCGAGGCGCGCCAGTTCCAGCGCGCGGGCCAGCGGCTCGGCCTTCTCGTCCACCTCGCGGGGCGAGAGCCCGAAGAGGCCTCCGAAGTGGTGCAGATTCTCCCGGCCGGTGAGGAGCGGGTAGAGGCCCGGCCGGGCGGTCACCAGCCCCACGCGCCCGGCGGCGGTGAGGGACAACTTCCACGCGTCGACGCCGCACACCAGCACGCGCCCCGTCGTCGGCCGCAGCAGCCCCGCCATCAAGAGCAACAGAGTGCTCTTCCCGCCGCCGTTGGGTCCGACGACGGCCACCAGCTCACCGCTCGAGACCACGAGCTCGAGGCCGGAGAGCACCGCGCGCGCACCAAAGGACCGGCCGGCGTTCTCCAGGACGACGATCGGCTCGCTGCGCGTCGCCTCATCGGGAGGGCTCATGCCACCGGGGCGTCCCTCGCGGCGCGCCGCCGGTCAAGCGCGCCGTTGCCGACGCGGGCCATTTCACGGTTTGGTCTCACTCATGCGCCTCTCGTACGTCCCTGCGCTCGTCGCCGCCGCGTGGCTGGGCGGCTGCAACTGCGGGCCGGGGCTGTCCACCGCGGAGGCGGACCTCCAGGTCGTCCCGCTGTCGCTCGACTTCGGCGCGCACGAAGGCGGCGCCGTCCGCAGCCTGGCCGTCGAGTTGACCAACACCGGCCGCGCGACCCTCACCTTGACCCGCGTCGCACTGGAGGCCGATGCCCGCGGGGCCTTCACGGTGAGCCAGCCACCGGCGACGCTGGCTGCGGGCTCGTCGGTCAGCCTGACGGTGCGCTACGCCGCGCCGATGATGGAGGGCCCCGACGGCGCGTCGCTGCTCATCGAGTCGGACGCGCGGACGGCCCCCCAGGTGCGCGTGTCCCTCGCCGGCCGCTCGGTGCGCGCGACGCCGGACGCCGGAGACGCGGACGCAGGAGCACCCGACGACGCGGGCCTGGACGCCGGCGCGCCGGACTCGGGCGTGGACGACTCGGGCGTTGACGCGGGCGCGGACGACGCGGGCGCGGACGACGCGGGCGCAGACGACGCGGGCGCACCCGACGCGGGCGTGGAGGACGCCGGACTGCCCACGGACGGAGGCTGCTTCCCCCGCGTCCCCTCGGGCACGTCAGCCGTGGCGTACCAGGTGGACATCGCGCACACGGGCGCGGCGCCGAGTGACGTCCTCCGTCTGCCGCTCTGCCGTCGATGGCAGCGGGACCTCGGCGGCGCCGCGGGCTACCCCGTCGTCGCGGGCGGCCGCGTCTATGTCGTCTCGCGCACCAACCAGGCGGGGTACGGCAACCTCCTCTGGGCGCTCGATCAACACACCGGGAACATCGTGTGGGGTCCGGTGGACCTCGGCGGCAGCTACTGGTGGGCTGCCCTCGCGTACGACGCTGGCCGTGTCTTCGCCGTCAACGCGAGCGGCTTCATGCGCGCGGTGGACGCCGCGACGGGCGCGACGCTGTGGGCGAGGCAGCTGCCCGGACAGTACTCGTGCGACTCCCCGCCGACGGCCACCAACGGCATGGTGTACACGGGCGCGGCCGGCTCCGGCGGCACGGTGTACGGGCTGTGGGCGGGAGATGGCGGCGTGCGCTGGACGAGGCCGGTGGCCAACGGAAACACCAGCTCCCCCGCGGTCTCGACGTCGGGCGTGTACGTCTCGTACGCGTGCAACCAGGCGTGGGGCTTCGCGCCGGCCAGCGGCACACAGCTGTGGCACCACACCTCCACCTGCTCGGGGGGCGGCGGGAAGAACGTCGCCCTCTACCGTGGACGCGTCTACACGCGGGACTTCATGGGGAACCTCGTCCTCGACGCGGCCACCGGCGCCGAGCTGGGCAGCTACTCGAGCCGCTTCATCCCCGCCTTCTCGGGCGAGGTGATGATCACCACCCCGGGCACGACGCTGCGGGCGCAGTCTCTCGACGGAGGCGCGATCGTCTGGACCTTCGACGCCGGGACGGAGTTCATCTCCACCGCGCCCCTCATCGTCGGGGCCCACGTCATCGCGGCGACGTCCACCCGCCTCGTCGCCGTCAACCTGGGTGACGGCTCGCTGGCGTCGGACTTCGCGGTGGCGGGCGTGCGCGGGCCCGACGAGCAGAACGTGTCCACTCCGCTGGCAGGCTTCGCCGCGGCCGACGGCATGCTCTTCGTCCCGGTGGGGAACGGCGTCGAGGCGTACTGACGGGCCGGTGGCTCGCCGAGCGATGGTCCTCCCGGCGCACGCAGTCTCTCTTCTGCCGCCATGCCGAGGACGTTCGTCGACCCCCGTCGCTCGTCCGCCACGCGCGGTGGTTGGCTCCACGCCAGGCAGCGCCCCAGACGTGTGCGCCCCTGGCGGCGCGTGGCGCTCGGCCTCGGCCTGCTGTTGATGAGCTGCGACGCTCCCGGGAAGTCGTCCTTCGAGGTGACGCCCGGCGTTCGAGGCGGAGTCGTGCTGGTGCCCACGCAGGAGCGCGGCCAGCGGGTACTCGAGGGCCTGCGGGTGTTCTCTCCCGGGTCCGCCGAGCCTTTCGACACGCGCGTCTCCTGGGTGAGCTCGCCTGACGGCGCCGCGGCCGTGTTCCCGCTCACGCGCTAGCCCGGACTCTTCGGCGCCTCGGGGGGCGGCGCGGGGAAGCGGGCCAGCACCTCGTCGCGCAGGGACTCGTTGTCCCAGCCCGGGTCCTTCTCGGTGGTGTTGCCCGTCAGCTCGTCGCGCATCGCGCGCTCGAAGTTCTCCAGCGCCTTCTTCGCCTCGGACAGCCACACGTCCTGGGCCTCGCCGGCGTACTTCAGCATGTCCTCCAGCGCCGCCTCGTCGTGCTCGCGCCAGCGCTGGGCGATGCGGTGCGCGGTGTGCGCCCGCACCCCGAGGTGCTTGAGCGCCGCCGCGCCGAGCTCGAGGGACGTGCCCAGCGTCTCCCGGAAGATGGCGGTGATGCCCAGTCTCCGCAGGCGGTAGTAGTGCTGACGGTTCCGCGCCCGCGCGAGGATGGGCAGGTTGGGGAAGTGCCGGCGCACCAACTCCGCCACCTCGACGGACTTCTCCGGCTCGTCGATGGCCAGCACGAAGAGGCGCGCCTGGTTGCAGCCCGCCGCCACCAGCAGGTCGAGGCGCGACGCGTCGCCGTAGTACACCTTCTGGCCGAGCCGCCGCAGCATCTCCACGATGGCGGGATCGAGATCGAGCACCGTCACCGCGTGCCCCGACATGCGCAGCATGCGGCCCACCACCTGCCCCACCCGGCCGAAACCGGCCATCACCACCGCCGCGCCGTCGTGCGCCACCTCGTCGTGCGGCCGCTTCGGACCCGTCGCCGTCACCCGCGGCAGCACCACGCGCTCCAGCAGCACGAAGAGGGCCGGCGTCACCAGCATCGACAGCGCCACCACCGCCACCAGCGGCCCCGACACGTCGGCGCCCCACACCTTGTTCTGTTCTCCGAAGGAGATGAGGACGAAGGCGAACTCGCCCACCTGCGACAGCCCCAGCGCCGTCAACCAGCGCGCCGGCCGCTCCAGGCCGAACAGCCGCGCCAGCCCATACATCACCAGCGCCTTCACCAGCAGCGCCCCCAGGAGGAGCCCCGTGACGAGGGCCGGCTTCTCGACGAGAAGGTGGAAGTCGATCTCCGCGCCCACCGAGATGAAGAAGAGCCCGAGGAGCAGCCCCTTGAAGGGCTCGATGTCCGACTCCAATTCGTGGCGGTACTCGCTGTCGGCCAGCACGACGCCGGCGAGGAAGGTGCCCAGCGCCGGTGACAGCCCCACCGTCTGCATCAGCCACGCGATGGCCACCACCAGCAGCAGCGCGAAGGCCGTGAAGACCTCCCGCAGGCGCGTCTCCGCCAGCACCCGGAAGGCCGGGCGAATGACGAAGCGGCCGGCCAGCACGATGACGGTCACCGCACCCAGCACGAGGAGCGCCTGCACCCACCCGGGACGTCCCGCCTCCTCTCCCACGTGCGCCGTGACGCCGCCCACCGCGAGCAGCGGGAAGACGGCGAGGATGGGGATGACGGCGAGATCCTGAAAGAGCAGCACCGAGAAGGCCGCCTGCCCACCGGCCGTCTTGAGCAGCCCCTTCTCGGCGAGGCTCTGCAGCACGATGGCCGTGGACGACATCGCGAAGACGAGCCCCGCCGCCACCGAGAGCCGCCAGTCGATTCCCGCCAGCACGCCCACCAGCGTCACCGCCGCCGCCGTGCCCACCACCTGCAAGCCGCCCAGGCCGAAGATGGGCTTGCGCAGCTCCCACAGGAGCGACGGCTTCAGCTCGAGGCCGACGAGGAAGAGCATCATCACCACGCCGAACTCGGCGAAGTGCATGACCTGCGCGCCTTCGCCGACGAGCCCCAGGACGTTGGGGCCGATGGCCACACCGGCGATGAGGTAGCCCAGCACGCTGCCCAGCCCCAGCCTGCGCCCCAGCGGCACGCACACCACCGCGGCCACCAGGTACACCAGCGCCTGAAAGAGGATGGAGCTGCTCATGCCACGGCCCCCGCCTTCTTCAGCACTGCGTCCAGGGGCGCGTTGATGCGCTCGGCCTTCGCCGCCGCGTCGAGATCGACTTGATCGTCCCGCAGCGCCTCCAGCAGTCGCCGGTAGTCTTCCGCGAAGGGCCGCACCTGCTCGTCCGTCTCCAGCCGCAGCGCGCTGTGCACCACAAAGGGCGCGAGGAAGCGCATCCGGCACAGGTGCGCGGTGGCGTCGTACGGCGCGAGGAGCTGGCGAATGGTGAAGCGGTTGTAGCCGCCTTCCCGGTAGGCCTGCTCGGGGCCGCCAGTGCTGAGCGCGTTCAGCGTCAGCTTCCCGTCGAGGTGGTGCCCCTTCGCGCCGTACGCCCAGTTGTGCTCGAGCACCAGGTCCTGCCACTCCTTGAGCAGCGCCGGCGTGGAGTACCAATAGAAGGGGTGCTGAAAGACGACGACGTCGTGCACGTCGAGCAGCCGCTGCTCTCGCTTCACGTCGATGCGCAGCGACGGGTACGCCTCGTAGAGATCGTGCAGCTCGACACCGGTGACGGCGCGCGCCGCGTCGGCCAGGCGGCGGTTGACGCGCGAGCGCTCGAGGACCGGGTGCGCCAGCAGCACCAGGATGCGACGGGGTGACATGGACTCCCTCCGGGAGCCGCACCGTAGCTCAGCGCTCCTGCCGCGCCGCTCCCCGGATTGGGAGGCCACCGGGACTCGTGCCGGGGAGCCGGGAAAGTGAGAGAGTCCGCCACATGCTCCGAGCTCTCCTCTCCCTCCTCCTGCTGCTCGCTTCGCCGGCCTTCGCCCAGATATGGAACTCCAACGCGGGCGGCTGGAACACCGGCTACGGCACCGTGTACGGCTCCTTCGGCCTCGCCCAGGCCACGCAGGGGATGTACAACACGATGCAGATGAACCTCGCCCGGGCCACCATGCGCCAGGCGATGATCAACAAGTGGGGCCTCGCCGCCGTCGAGAAGGCCGAGCGCGAAGCCGCCGCCGGCAAGCAGCCCAGCCAGCCGGGCCTCGAGGTGCAACCGCCCCGGCCGGTGAAGAACCAGGGCGTCTTCAAGCCGGACAAGAAGGTGAACACGGCGAAGACGCTGGCCGACGGCCTGGGCGGCACTCCGGAAGAGAAGCAGTTCGTCACCGCCATCTTCCAGGCCACCAAGCAGTCGTTCGAGGCGCAGCCCGAGACGAAGGCGTGGCGCAACAACATCGCCGGGGCGCTCGCCTTCTTCCTCATCGGCAACATCACCATCTACCAGGGCGCCGAAGAACCTTCCGACGAGGCCTCACAGGCCCTCTTCGTCGCCATCAACCAGATGGTCGACGAGGTGCCCGAGTTCGGGAAGATGTCCAACAAGGACAAGCAGGCGTTCTACGACACGCTCATCGGCTTCACCGGCATCCCGCTGGCGCTCGCGACCGAGGCCAACGAGAAGCAGGACGCGGAGGGCGCCGCCGCCGCGCGCGCGATGAGTGGCGAGTTGCTCAAGCTGGTGCTGAAGGTGGACCCCGCGAAGCTGAAGATCGAGAACGGCGCCTTCGTGTTCGGCAAGTAGCGCTCAGGTGATGCCCAGCAGACGGGGCACCTTCTCTTCCAGCAGGTCGATCTCCTCGCGCGACTCGCCGAGGTAGGACAAGAGCTGCAGATCTTCCCGCTCCACCGAGCCGCCGTGCACCACCCAGGCACGCGTGCGCAACAGGCGGTACAGCTTGATCAGCTTGCGATCCGACACGAAGACCTCGTCTTCGCGCACCAGCGTGCGGATGACCCGCCGGTATTCCCGCATCACCTCGTCGCGGAAGAACAGCTCGCGGTCCTTCGGCTCCTTGCGGGACATGAGCAGCGTCAGGTAGCGGTGCGCCTTGAGGAGATCCTCCAGCGAGGCGTGCCCTTCGGCCCACGGCTTCTGGTTCAGGTCCTTGTTGGTCTGCCCTTCGAGCCCCGCGTCGATGAGCTCGACGAAGTGCGTGTCCTGCACGCTGCGGCAGGCGGCCTTGAGCACGAAGCGGTCTTTCAACGCGCCCAGCTCGCTGTGCTCGGGGATCTCGTTGGTGGCGGCGAAGAGGATCTTGAGCCGCACCGGCACGGGCACGCCGTCCTGGTAGAACTTGCGCTCGTTGATGACGGTGAGGAGCGCGTTCAAGATGGCCGAGCTGGCCTTGAAGATCTCATCGAGGAAGACGAGGCGCGCCGTCGGCAGCTTTCCGCGCTCCCTGCGGATGTAGCGGCCTCCGCGCAGCTCGTTGATGTCGATGGGGCCCAGCACCTCGGACGGCTCGGTGAAGCGGGTGAGGAGGTACTCGAAGTAGTCGGTGCCCTCGATGCCCAGCGCGTCCTTGAACTTCACCACCAGGTCCGACTTGGCGGTGCCTGGCGGGCCCACCAGCAGGAGCGGCTCCTGGGCGACGGCGGCCACCGTCATCAGGTCGATGAGCGGCTGCTTGTCGACGAAGTGGCGCCCCAAGCCCAGGCGGAAGCGATTCAACCGCTCGCGCAGGGCCTGGGCCTCGGCCTGGAGCTGCTCGAGCTTCAGGTCGCCCACCGCGTCCAGCGCGTCGCGCGTCTTGGGTGGTTGCGTCATGCCTCGCCTCCCACGTCACGGTGGACCCGTCGGCGCACCAGGTACTCATCCTCGTCCAGGAAGCGACGGGTCGTCTCGTTCAAGGTCAAGTCGTCTCCCACGTGGCCGAGCACCAGCGCGTCGGCGAGATCCACCATCGACAGGCTGAAGTGGCTGTTGGTGTTGAAGCTGTCGGTGGTGAAGGGCAGCTGGCCGGCGAGGCGCAACAGGCCCGCCAGCGCCACGTCCGTCGAGGCGTGCGACATGGCGCGCGCCGCGGCCCGGGACAGCTTCATGCGATCGCTGGGGTTCAAGCCCGACTCGCGGCCCAGCCGCGCCAGCACCTCGTCGATGATCGGCTGCGCCTGCGCGAAGGCGCCCAGGTACGCGAAGCCCGACGCGAGGCCGAGCCGCGCCTCCAGCGTCTTCGTGTCTTCGCCCTTGAGCACCGCGGTCGCCCGGGAGAGCAGCTCGCCCGCCTCGTCGCGCAGGCCCACGCGCCTCAGGCTGCGCACGCCCGCCACCAGCATCTGGCCGATCTCCGTCACGCCCTCGGCGCCCAGCTCCTTGATGGCGCTGCCGATCTGCGACACCAGCTGCTTCACCAACACCGTGCGCCCGAAGTGGCCGGCGATCTTCAGCGCGTCTTCGAGCACCACCGCGCGGTGCTTCGCCGCCAGCGCGCCGGCCATCGCCAGGAAGCGCTGCAGCAGCGGCAGGGCCTGCGACTCCGGGAGCTGCGGCAGGAAGTCCATCAACCCGTCGATGAGGCGCACGCGCTCTTCCACGGCCAGCTGAGGGTCGGCCGCCACCGCCATGCGCGCCTCGATGGCCTTGAGCAGCTCGGCCGGATCCGCGAGGCCGCGCAGCGCCGCCAGCTCTTCCCCGCGCGCGTTGGGGACGAGCGTGCGGTAGTAGGCGCTGAAGGCGTCGACGCGCTCCTGCGACTCCAGCACCTGGCTGAAGTGGCGCAGCCGGTCCACCTTGTAGCGGTTGGTGGGGTCGAGCCCGGTGAGGAGGCCGTTCACCTCGGGAGGCAGCGGCGTGTCGGGCGCCACGCCTTCCAGCGCCTGCTCGATGCGCGTGGCGTAGGCGCGGGTGGCGTACTGGTGCACTGGATCGTTCTTGTCCAGCACGGCCAGGGCCCCGTCGCGGAGCTGCCGCGCGCGCTCGGTGCGGGCGAGGCGCGCGAAGCCCCAGGCGAAGACGAGGTGCACGTAGGCGCGGGTGAGGGCGGGCGGCGCTTCCACCGCGCTGCGCTTGCGGGGGGTCTCGTCGAAGGCCTTGAGCAGCGCCTCCAACTGCGCGGCGACCCGCTGCGCGCGCTCGCTCCCCGCGCCAGCCGCCGTCCCCTGGCCCATCACCCGCAACAGGCGCGGCACGTCGCGATCGAGCGACAGCCCGCCCTGCAGGCGCGCCAGCAGGCGATCTCTCGCGCGCGCCAGCCCCAGGGTGTCGCCACCGGTGAGGCGGGACAGGGCCACCCGGGCGAGCCAGAAGCTGCGGACGTCGAGATCGTCCCCGAAGCGCTCGAGGAAGGCGGTCCACTCGGCGGCGCGGGCGGCCACGGCAGCCCTGCGCTCGAGCGCGGAGGCCAGCAGGTGCGCGACGGCGCCGCGCGTCTGTTCGACGTTGGGCGTGGGCTGGGTGAGGAGCCCGTCGAAGCGCACGCCGGAGGTGTCGGCCCAGCGCCGGGCGATCTGCGCTTCCTCTTCTCCGCTGGCCTCCCACACCGCGTGCGCCCAGGCCATGCCGCTGTCCCGGTGGCGCTGGAGGCGCGCGTACATCTCGGCGAGGCGGAACCACGCCTGGCGCCGCTCGGGAGAGTCGGCGGGCGCGTCGAGCTCGAGGAAGGCCGCCTCTTCCCGCGCCATCAGCGCCTCGGCCTCGGACGGAGAGCGCGGCGCCTCGAAGGCGAGCGCAGGCGTCGAGGTGCTGCGCGGCGTCTCCGCCTGGTCGCGCGGGGGGGCCGGCGCACGCTCGCTGGACCGTCGGCGGGTCCGCGCGCGCCGCTGGTCTTCGGGTGAGGCGTCGTCGTCTTCCCGTTCGGCTCTCGGCGCGGGCCGCGCGTCTTCGAGGGCGACGAAGGGCTCGAAGTCGAAGGTGGCCGAGCGCACCCACGCCTCCAGCGTCTCGGCGGCGCCGTCCATCACGTACTCCACCCAGTCGGAGAGCGGGCGAAACGCGGCGTCGGGCACGCTGACGCGGCGGAAGCCCTTCTCGGTGGGCTCGAGCCAGGACACCACGTCGGGATCCGGGGCCAGCCAGGCTCGGAGGCGATCTCTGCGCAGCGGCGGCTCCACCGTCAGGCCCGCGGGCGCGAAGAGGTTGGGCATCTCGGCGACGCGCGCGTAGGGCTCGCCCGGCAGCGCCCCGGTGTTGGCCTCGCGGCCCGGGCGCGCGCGCAGGACGACGGCCTCTTGAGCCACCACGAAGAGGACGTTGTCGAGCTGCGTTTCGGGCGTCGAGCGCACGAGCGCTTCCACCGTGGCGCGCCCGTCGGGGAGGACGAAGAGGGTGGCCGCTTCACTTCGCGCGGCGCGGGCGAGCTGGAGCCTCACCTCCACGCGGGGGGGAGCGCCGTGCGGCGTCAGGCGCTCGGCCACGGGCAGGCCCGCCGGCACCACCAGGTGATCGACGTCGAGCCACTGGCTCGCGCTCAGGCGCCACCAGTGCCCCTCGCCGGTGACGAGGAGGAGCCCTTCACCCGGCGTCTCGAGCGCGTCGTCCAGCGGGTGGGTGTAGCCGAGCTCGACCCACACCGCGTCCTGGCCGGGCGGCGCAGGGACGAAGGCGCGGAGGCCGTCGAGGTGGTCGAGCGCGCGGGACAGCACGTACCAGGGCGGCTCGGCGACGCGCAGCAGCGCCTGCACCGGGCCGGGTGTCATGCACAGCTCCTGGCGATCGCACCCGAGGCGCAAGAGCTCGCCGCACACCTCGAGCAGCGTCTTCTCGTCGGCGATGGAGAGCAGCACCGTGCCCAGCGCGCCTTCGGGTTCGCCGACGCGGCGGGGCGGGAGAGCCTCGGCCCAGCAGGACACCTCGCGCAGCGCCGTGGACGCCCCCCGCAGCCGCACGCCAGCCGTCTCCAGCGCCCTCCGCGCGGGCGCCGGCAGCGAAATGGACGGGGCGACCTCGAGCTCTCCCTCGCCGGTGAGGCCGACGCGCGCGGGCGCTTTGTGCACCGCGGCGGGCACGAGCCCGGTCCGCAGCGCCACCTGCAGCGCCTCCTGGCTGGGAAAGACGAAGGCCTCCATGCGACGGGTGCACCTTAATCTCCTCTCTCGCCGGACGGGCGGGGATCCGCAGGCTTCCTGACCGTCTCGTCAGTGGACGATTTTCTGAACCCCGCCCTCGGCCGCTGGGCTCTGGGTTCGTCACGAAAGGAAGGACGACACCATGCAGGTACACCCCCTCTTCGACGAGCGGACCAACACCCTCACCTACGTCGTGTACGACGACGTGACGAAGGACGCGGTGATCATCGACCCGGTCCTCGACTTCGACCCGGCCGGCGGGAAGCTGTGGACGGAGACGCTGGACAAGACCGCAGCCTTCGTCACGGAGAAGGGCCTCAAGGTCCACTACGTGCTGGAGACGCACGCCCACGCCGACCACCTGTCCGGCAGCCAGTGGCTCAAGAGCCGCTTCGGCGCGCGCGTGGCCATCGGGCGGCGCATCACCGAGGTGCAGGAGGTCTTCCGCGACGTCTTCCACCTCGGGCCTGACTTCCCGGTGGACGGGCGGCAGTTCGACGTGCTGCTGGACGACGGGCAGGTGTTGAAGGCGGGCTCGCTCGAGTTCCAGGCGCTGGCCACCCCGGGCCACACCCCCGCCTGCATGAGCTTCGTGGTGGACGACGCGGTCTTCACCGGCGACGCCCTGTTCCTCGACGACATCGGCGTGGGGCGCTGCGACTTCCCGAAGGGCGACGCGGGCGCGCTGTACGACTCGGTGACGAAGAAGCTCTGGTCGCTGCCCGACGCGACGCGGGTGTACACCGGCCACGACTACCCGCCCGCCGGGCGGACCTGGCAGGCGATGACCACCGTGGGCGAGTCGAAGCGGAAGAACGTGCAGCTCAACGTGGAGGTGACGAGGGCGCAGTTCATCGAGAAGCGCACCGCGCGCGACCGCACGCTCTCGCCCCCGCGGCTCCTGCTGCCCAGCATCCAGGTGAACATCGACGCCGGGAAGCTGCCGCCGCCGGAGAAGAACGGCGTGCGCTACCTGAAGATCCCCCTCAAGGGGCTGTGACGCTCCTCAGTTGCAGTTGGGGTCGCACGAGACGCTCTTGCTGTAGCACTCGAGCGGCCCGTGGATGCACAGCGAGCGGCACTCCGGGCCCCGAGCCGCCGACAGAGAGACGGGCGCTGGGCCCGGCTTCTGCCGGGTAGTAAGTCCGCCAACCTCTCGATGTCGCCCGAGCCCCCTCAACCCCGCGGCTTCGCGGTCCTTCCACCGGTGTTGGTGCTGGGTGGGCTGGCCCTGGTGTGGCCGGTGGGAGAGGGGCTCGATCGCTTCACCCTTCCCAAGGAATGGGTGCTGCTGGCGGGTGCGCTCGCCTGCCTTCCCTTCACCCGACGCCGCCCCCTCACCGCGCTCTCCCTGTTCTGGTGGCTGGCGGCGCTGGGCGGCGTCGTGTCGGCCGCCTTCGCGGTGCACCGATTCTGGGGCCTGCGGCAGGCCGCGCTCACCCTGGGCGGCGCGGCGCTCTTCACCGCGTGTCTGCACGACGAGGAGGCGTCACGCCAACGCCTGCTGGCGGCGTGCGGTGCGTTCGCAGCGCTGGTGGCGCTGGTGGCGGCGCTGGAGAGCTTCGGCCTCTTCCCTGGCCTGTCGGCCCGCGGGCGGGCACCGGGCAGCCTCCTCGGGCAGCGCAACCACGTCGCCCACCTGTGCGCGCTGGCGTTGCCGCTCTTGTTCCTCTCGGCGTTGCGCACGAAGCGCGCGGCGCGCGTGGCCTGGGCCGGCGCGTGGACAGCGTGCGCGGTGGTGCTGGTGTGGACGCGCAGCCGCACGGGCTGGTGGGGCGCGCTGGCCGGCTTCGCGGCGCTCAACGTGGTGCTCCTCCGCGCGCGGCGCTGGCGGGAGCTGGGCCTGCTCGCACTCTCCGCCGCGGCGGTGCTGGTGGTGGCCTCGCTGGCGCCGGTGAAGCTCGCCTGGCGGGGGCAGCACGCGTATTGGAGGAGCCTCAGCACCATGGCGGACTTCGAGCAGGGCAGCGGCCGGGGGCGCTGGGTGCAGGCGAGGAACTCGCTCGAGCTGTGGCCGGCGGCGCCGCTTGTCGGCGTGGGCCCGGGCAACTGGGTGGTGCACTACCCGCGCGTCGCCGCCGCTGACGAGACCTTCGACGCCGACGCGCCCTTCCCCACAGGGAGGCTGATGACCAACGACGTCGTCTCGGCCCTGGTGGAGCGCGGCGTGTGGCCGCTGGTGGCGGCTGGCGTGGTGCTCTTCCTCGCGCGCCGGCGCCGCTTCACGGCCGTCGAGCACCACGACGCCTTCGCCCCGACGGTGGCGACGCTGGCCGTCGTCGCGCTGGGAGACAGCGTGCTGCAGTTGCCCGCCCCGCAGGCCTGGGTCGCGATCGCGCTGGCGGCGATGACGACGCCCAGGGCCAGCCACGGCAGAGGAGGAGGGCACCTGGCGCCGCAGGCGGGCTCGCCGAAGGCCGCCACGCCCGTCCCGCCCGACACGACGACTGCGTTGGAGCTCGGCTCGCCCCCTTCCCCTCCAGCGGACTCACCTCACATCGCGACCGGTGGGCCTTTCCCTTCAGGCACGCCGCGAGGGGGCCGCTGGAGGACGGGGGGCCTTGTCGTCTGCGCGGCGGTGCTGGCAGGCGCGCTGGTGTTCGCCACCGGGCGGCTGGTGTCGCTCACCCTGCGCGCACGCGGCCCCACCTGGGTGGACGCCGAGCGCGCGTTGCGCTTCGACCCGGGCGACACGGTGCTGCGGCTGGAGCTCGCCCGCTCCCTCGCCCTCGCCGGACGTTGCGCCGAGGCCACGCCGCACTTCGCGCGCGCGCAAGAGGAACTCCCCTGGCACCGCGTGCCGGAGTGTCAGTGAGGTGTCGGTGGGCCTGTCAGTGCTCGCCCGCGCGCACGTTGAGCTGCTTGAGCCGCTCGTACACACCCAGCACCTTCGCGGCGTAGCCGTTGCGGGCGTCCTGCCCCTTGCGCAGCGCGAGGTCCACCGGCCCTGGCCCGCGGTTGTACGCGGTCAGCGCCATCTCGAGGTCGCCGTACATCTCCAGGTAGAAGCCCAGCACCTGCAGCCCGTAGTGGATGTTGGTGCTGATCTCCGCGAGGTCACCCTGGATGCCCAGCACGCGCTTCCAGTGCGGCATCACCTGCATGAGGCCCACCGCGCCCACGCTGGAGACGGCCTGCGGGTTGAAGTCCGACTCCACCGCCATGATGGCCAGCACCAGGTCCGGGTCGCGCTGCAGCTGCGCCGACTGGCGGTGCGTCTCCACTGCGATGGTGCGCGCCAGCTCGACGGGAATGGATGACTTGAGCAGCAGCACCTTGAGGAACAGCACGTCCTCTCCGGTGTGGCTCGCCACCGTCTCGCGCAGCTTCTGGACCTCGGTGCGCAGCGCCTGCGTCTCGGTGGTGAGCGAGTCCACCTTGGCGCGCGTGGTGTCGAACTGTTGGTGCTGCGCGAGCAACGCCGCCTGCTGCGAGTCGAGACGTTGCGTCAAGAGGTAGCCCGCGAACACCATCAACGCGAGCAGGGCGAGCTGACCGGCCAGCGTCGCCGCGAGGAAGCGCCGGGGCGCATGGCTCAAGTCCACCCACGGCGACTTCACCGTCGGGTTCAACTCGTTGCGGTCAGCCACCAACTCCGAAGCGGGCTCCATGAGGCACTCCTCCAGTGCGCCAGGCAGTCGTCGCCCAGCGTCGTTGGGACTGCGAAAACCCGGCGGCCGGGTGCCCGAACCGCCCCCTCGAGGCCTCACCCGCCCCTCACGTCGCCTGGCCTGGCGCGCGTGCCCGGGGAAACCTCGTCAACCGCGCGCATGAGACGGTCCCTTCTCTCCCCCGTCAAGCAAGACCTTCATGCCAACGAAATCCGAAACAACTCCGAGAGGTTGACGCACGCAATCAGCGCACGAAGGCGTGGTCGGCGAGGCGCGCACACCCAGCTTGACGCCTTGCGTCGCATGCCTCATGCCCAGCCGTGGTGTCACACACTTCGTATTCTCGCTCGCAGGCGCAGTGTCACACACTTCGCATTCCTGACGCCGTGCGTCAGGCGGACGCCCACACACGAGGTGTCACACACTTCATACGTCACGCAGCGTCAGGCAAACGCGGACGCCAAACGAGGGACGCCAAACGAGGTGTCACACACTTCGTACTTCAGCGGCGGATGACCTGCAGGACGGGGCGAGGCCCGAGGATGGCGCCCGCCGTGACGAGGCCCCCCAGCAGTCCCCCGGCCACGCCGCAGCTGGCGAGGTCGGCGCCGGTGAGGAAGAGGCCTTCGACGGGCGTACGGGCCCGCAGCGGCACGGCGTACCTGGCGGGGGTGTGATCGAGGCCGTACAGCTCGCCCTTCGGGTGCCCCGCGAAGTGCGTGGTGGTGACGGGGGTGGAGAGCTCGACGTGGGCGGCCTTGCCCTTGAGCTGCGGCAGGCGCGTCTCGAGCGCGTCGAGCAGCCGGCGCGTGAAGCGCTCCTTCAAGGCCTCGTAGTCGGCGCCCCGCTTCTTCCAGCGCGTGTCCTTCCAACGCGAGAACCAGTCCCAGCGCGCCATCGTGATGACGTCGATGGTGGCGTGGCCGGGGTGCCGGCGCTGAAAGTCCGGATCCTTCGCGGACGGGAAGGAGCAATACACGACGGGAAACGGCGCTTCGGGATCCGCCTCGAAGCGCTCGACGTTCCGGTCGTGGTGCTCGTCGGGGTACAGCCAGAGGTTGGTGGCCCCCAGGCCGAGCTCCGCGTCCGTCTGCGGGTAGCCGAGGTACAGGCAGAGATAGCTGAGGGAGGGCGTGACGCCGGCCAGCGCCTTCATCAAGCGAGCGGGCCGTGCCTCCTCGGGGAGGAGCCGCCCGAAGGTGTTGGCCACACCCGCGTCGCTGATGACGCGCGGCGCGAAGAGCTCCTCGCCCGACGTGAGGCGCACCCCGACGGCCTTGCCTCCGGCCAGGATGACGGAGGCCACCTCGGCGCTCGTGGCGATGTGGCCGCCCTTCTCTTCGATGACGGGCGCGAACGCTTCGGCGAAGCGGGCCGAGCCCCCCACCGGGTAATAGCCCCCGCCCAGGTAGTGGCCCACCACAGCGGCGTGAATGGCGAAGGAGGAGCGCCGCGGCGGCAGCCCGTAGTCGCCGTACTGGCCCGTCAACACGGCGATCAACTCCTCGTCGTCGGTCAGCTCACGCAGCACGTCCCAGGTGGTGCGCGCCGCCAGCTTCGGGAACTGCCCCGTCGCCGCCCAGCCCACCACGCTGGCCAGGGGCCCGGGGAGCGCGCGCGACAGCATGAAGAGGGTGCTCTGCCGCGCGGTGGCCTTCACCAGCCGCACGTATTCCTGCAGCACGTCGCGCCGCTTCGGGAAGTACTCGCCCAGGCGCTCGAGGAAGCGGCTGGTGCCCGCCACCAGCTCGTAGCGCCGGCTGCCCAGCTCGATGGAGTCGTACACCTCGGGCAGCGCCGCCCACTGCAGGCGCCCGTCGGTGAGGCGGTCGAAGATGTGCCGCATGCCGCCGCGCTCACCGACCTGCCCCACGTAGTGCACGCCGACGTCCCACTCGTAGCCGGGGCGCTCGAAGGTGTGCGTGTAGCCCCCCGCACGGTAGTGGCGCTCCAGCACCAGCACGCGCTGGTTGCCGTGACGGGCCAGCATGGCGGCGGTCGTCAGCCCGCCGATGCCCGAGCCGATGACGATGGCGTCGAACTTCCCCGCCGGAGGAGACTGCTTGAAGGACTTGCCGACTCTCGACATGGCGCAGCAGGTAGCACGGACCGCGTCACTGCGCCGTCAGCACGTCGCGTGTCACGGGCAGCCTGGCCCGTTGCCGGTGTGGCGCGGACTGACGGCAGTGGACGTGATGGTGCACCCCGTCGAGGCGTTCAAGCGAATGCGGCCCACCGAGCCTCCGCCGCCGCCTCCTCCTCCGGCCCGCCCCTGGTTGTCGAAGACAATCCCGCACCCCGCGTTCACCCCGCCCTGCTGCCCCCCCTGCGAAGGACCCGCCCGCGCCCCGCCACGCCCGCCGCTGCCGCCGCAG
>JBFMHF010000102.1:0-27501 GCA_040752975.1 Myxococcota bacterium | reverse complement strand
TGGTCTGCTTCCGGGCTCTCCGGCGATTACCCGCGCGGGACTTTCACCCGCTGGAGAGGTGCAGCATGGCTCAGCTTCGGCGGACGCTTCCGCGATCTCCTCCGCTTTGCCTTCACGACGCACCATGGTGGCGGACTGTAGGTGGGCGTGGAGCCACTCTGCTAGACGAGAGGCGGGCCGCTCTCGGGCGCCGCCCGTCGCATGCCGAGCTCCCCCCTGAGGCGCCTCGAGGCGCACGACATCAACTTCGACTGGCTGGTGCGCCTGCGCTGGCTGGTGTGGGGAGGCCTCACCGCCCTCACCGGCTGGGCGGCGTGGGGCCTGTCCATCCGCTTTCCCCTCGGCTGGGTGGCGGTGCTGCTGGGCGTGGGCTTTGCGAGCAACGCGGTGGCCTTCGGCTGGCACCGCCGCCGCCACGCCAGCGAGCGGGCGCTGCTGACGTTGATGCTGGCCGACACCGCGCTCTCCACGGCGTACTTCTTCCTCACCGGCGGCCCCTTCAACCCCTTCACCGCGCTGTACCTCGTCAACATCGTCCTGGGCACGCTGGTGCTCTCTCGCGCGCGGCAGTGGGTCCAGCTCGGGGCTTCCTCCGCGGGCTTCGCGGCCCTCTTCGTCCTCGAGAAGCTGGCGCCCGAGGGCCTGCGGCTGCCCAACCACCAGGAGATGATGCGGCTGCACCTCACCGGCATGCTGGTGGCCTTCGCCTTCGCCGCCGCCTTCATCGTGTACTTCATGCAGCGCGTGCAGGCAGCGCTGAAGGCGCGCGAAGGGGAGCTCGAGTCGGCACGCAAGCTGGCCGCCCTCACCACCCTGGCAGCGGGGGCCGCCCACGAGCTGGCCACGCCGCTGGGCACCATCGCCCTGGTGTCGAAGGAGCTGGAGCGCGCGCTGGCGAAGGTGGAGCTCCCAGCCGGCGCGCTGGACGACCTCAAGCTGGTGCGAAGCCAGGTGGACCGCTGCCGCGAGATTCTCCAGGGCATGTCCGCCTCGAGCGGCGAGCTGGCCGGAGAGCCGGTGACGCGCTTCCCTGCCGCTGCCTGGATTTCTGACGCGCTCAAGGACGTGAAGGGCGGGGACCGCGTCGCGTTGCCCGAAGCTGGCGCGCTCGACGGCGTCGAGGTGACAGGCCCCCGCGCGGCGCTGGCGCAGGCGCTCAAGAACCTGGTGAAGAACGCGCTGGACGCGAGCGGGCCGTCGGGGACGGTGCAGCTCGCGCTCCGCCAGGACGAGGCGTCGCTCACCATCGACGTGGGCGACTCGGGCCCGGGCATGCCGGCAGCGGTGCTGGCCCGGGTGGGTGAGCCCTTCTTCACCACCAAGGAGCCAGGCCGAGGGATGGGGCTGGGCGTGTTCCTCGCGCGCACCCTGGCGGAGCAGCTGGGCGGGCGCCTGTCCTATGACTCGCGCGAGGGCGGCGGCACGGTGGCGCACTTCAGCGTGTCGCGAGACGGTACGGAGGCGAGATGACGGACGAGACGACGAAGCCCACGGTGCTGGTGGTGGATGATGACGAAGTCTTCCGCACCCGGCTGGGACGCGCGCTGGATGAGCGCGGCTATGCGGTGACGATGGCCGGCACGGTGGACGAGGCCCTGGCCGCCGCGCAGGACGCGCCGGAGTACGCAGTGGTGGATCTGCGCATGCCCGGGAAGAGCGGCATCGAGCTGCTCAAGGCCCTGCGCGAGAAGGACCCCAACACCCGCGTGGTGATGCTCACCGGCTACGGCAGCATCCCCACCGCCGTAGAGGCGACGAAGCTGGGCGCCGCCAGCTACCTCACCAAGCCCGCCGACGCCGACGAGGTGGTGAAGGCCCTGACGGGAGAGCAGCAGCCCCCCACCGCCGCCGCGCACGAGACACCCACGCTGGCTCGCGCCGAGTGGGAGTACATCCAGAAGGTGCTGGCCGATTGCGGCGACAACATCTCCGAGGCGGCCCGGCGCCTGGGCATCCACCGGCGCTCCTTGCAGCGAAAACTTCAGAAGTACCCGCCGGCGAAGTGAGACTCACCGCACTGGATGCTTGGTCCGTTGAAGCCGTCCGCCCGGGCCTCACGCGGACACCACTCACACGGAGAAGGCCCCAGCCCGGTAGAGCATTGAGCAGGTGTCCGACGGCGCCGCACTCTCCCCGGCGTCACCGCCGGGCCTGCGCTCGAGGCTTCCCCTCCTCTCCGAGTTCCGCCACTTCCATCAGGTCTGCGCGGCGGGAGGCTTCGGCGTCGCAGACTCGCGGAGAGAATGTCAGAAGCTGTTTCCCTGCGTCGCCACCGACTCCGGGCAACTGGGCACCTGGGGAGGCCGAGACAACTCTCCGCCAGCGGGTAGCTCGCCCACCACGGGCCGGGAGTCGCGCAAGGTCAGCTCGGGCGAGGCGAAGGGGGCCAGGCGCTCGAGGAAGTCGAGCAACTCCAGCGCGGGCGAGTTGCGGAAGAACGTGGCGCGCGGCTCCTCCATCCAGATCCGGTCGCTGAAGGCCCACTTCTCGTACGGCACGTCGCCCACCCCATCACCGTCGCGGTCGAAGCCCTCGTAGTCGTCCCACGAGTTGCCCTGCCAGTCGTGCCCGCGCGCGCTCATCGGCGCGGACACCGTCACCTGGGACAGATTCTTCTCGAAGCGGTTGCCGTGCAGCACGTGGCCGCCGTTCTCCCCGTAGAAGTCCATCGCCGCGACGTTGTGGGCGAAGCGGTTGCCGAAGAAGGAGACGATGGCCGCCTGGTCGGTGGGGGCGTTCGTCTTGGCCCCCACCGCGCAGTGCAGCACGGTGTTGCCTTCCACGCGCACCTGGCTCGACTCCTTGAAGGCCAGCCCCGAGCCCGAGACGCTCATCGAGTGCTGCACCCGGTTGCCGCGCAGCACCACGTCATTCGAGTACATCACCGCCACGCCCGCGAGGTTCCCGTCGAGCCAGTTGCCTTCGATGGTGACGCGCGGAGAGAAGACCAGGTTGACGCCCATGCGCCCGCCGCGCACCACGTTGCCCCGCACCACGTTGTCGGGTGCGTTGGCGAGGCCCACGTCCCGCGCGTGGGAGATGTCGTTGCCCTCGATGCGGTTGAAGCGGCCGTTCCACACCCGCACCGCGTCGCCGCGCATCCCCGCCTCTTCCTCGAGGGAGGAGATGCGGTTGCCGCAGACGACGTTCCGGTCGCCGCCCTTGACGTGCACGCCGAAGAGGACCGCGTCGATGACGTTGTGGGTGATGGAGTTGCCGCTCGACTCCACCTCGAGGGCCGCGTCCATCGCGTCGTGGCTGGCGCCGGAGCGCGTGAGGTGCATCCGGGTGACGGTGACGCCGTCCGCGCGCACGGTGAGGACGGTGCCGCGGCCCTGGCCGTCCAGCGTCGCGTGACCCTGGCCGTCGAGCGTCATCGGGCGGGTGATGACGGCCGGGCCACTGAAGCGGCCGGGATTGAGCCGCAGCGTTCCGCCCGACGGTGTGGCGTCGATGAGCGGCTGGAGCGGGACGACGTCGGTGTTCCCTCCCGCGTCCTCTCGGGGGGAAGCGGGGAGGCTCGTCAGCACCAGCAGCAGCGCGAGCCACCGCACGCGTCACACCAGGTCGCCGCGCTTGAAGGCCGCGTACCCCACGCTCGCGCCCAGCGTCCCCAGCGCCACCGGGTACGCCATCGCGTAGGCGATGAAGTTGGGGCCGCCGAAGTAGTCGTAGATGACGAAGGCCGCCGGCCCGAAGACGACCAACTGGGGATCGAACAGCATCAGCGCGCCGGTGCGGAACACCTGCAGCGGGTTGATGAGCGCCAGCCCCACCACCACGTCCGGCGAGATGCGGCCCTGGATCATCACCCCGAGAAGGATGAGGTCGAGGAAGAGCAGGCAGGTGAGCCACAGCATGAAGGCCGAGCCCTGCGCGACGTCGGTGGAGCGCGCGATGCTGGACAGGAACATGCCCAGCCCGAGGAAGCACCAGCTCATCGCCGCGAGCAGCCCGGTGTAGACGCCGAACATCTTCCACGGCACCTCGATCTCCTGCAGCGTCGCCCACCCAGCCGCCGCCGCCATCGCGAGAAAGACGGGGAGGAAGACGACGAGGAAGCGGCCGAACAACTTGCCCCAGTACCAGCTGCGCAGCGACACCGGCAGCGACAGCAGGTACTCGAAGACGCCCGCCTCGCGATCTCCCGCCACGCTCCGCACCGTGGTGATGAGGATGAAGACCGGCATGATGGCCATGGCGATCTGGATGTACGTCACCAGCAGCCGCGACAGCCCCATGAAGCCCAGCACCCGCGACTCGGTGATGCCGAAGGCGAAGAAGGCCGCGACGATGCCGCCGAAGATGAGCGAGTAGACGACGAACCACTTGGCGCGGATCGACTCCTTCACGTCGAGTCGCGCGGTGAGCAGGAGGTGACTCATGTTCGTTCTCTCCGTTCCTTCAGTGCGCCGCCTTGAGGGCCAGCACCTTCGCCTTCACCTCGTCGAAGGACAGCCCCGCCTGGCCCGAGTCCACCGCCGCGAAGCCGAAGCCCATCGGCGAGCTCTTCCCTTCGAGGTAGCGGGCGGTGCGTGCGTCCAGCCAGGCGCCGTCGCCGTGCTTCGCCACCCAGATGCGCGTCGCCGGCTCGTCCGCCCAGCTCTGCTTCGCCAGCCAGGAGATCGCGCAACCCAGGTCGTCGAACTTGAACACCTCGCCCTTCGGCCCGCCGCGCACCTGCGCCGCGAAGTCGTGCTCGCTGATGACCATGCTGCAGCTCTTGCAGGTGTCGCGGTCCCACTTCACCTCGGCCGGGCCGTCCTTCGCCTGCTGGGTGCAGGCGACGAAGGCCAGCGCCAACACCACGGCCCGGGCCGCTCTCATGACCCCACCACGTGGAGCTTCGCGTCGTGCCGCTCCTCGAAGTGCACGCGGGTCAGCAAACCCACGTAGCGCGAGACGAGGCCCATGAAGCGCAGCCGGTCCGCCCCGGCCACCTCGCCCCGCCACTCCACGCCCTCGCCGTCCTTCGGCTGGAAGCCCCACTCGCCGAGCGCCTTCGCGATGGCGGGATCCGCGCGGCGCAGCGTCACCTCGCACGCCAGCACGCCCGTCAGCGGCGCGTCGGCCACCTTGTCGTCCAGCACCACCTTCCCGCGGTCCAGCTCGATGACCCGGTTCACCAGCGCGGCCACCTCGTCGAGGCGGTGGCTGGAGATGAGCATCGTCGCGCTCGCGGTGCGCTCCGCCAGCAGGGTGAAGAAGACGTGCCGCGCCTCCGGGTCCAGGTTGGCCGCGGGCTCGTCCATGATCAGCACCTCCGCGTTCCGCCCGAGCGCGATGGCGATGAGCAGCTTCTGCTTCTGCCCGCCCGACAGCTTGAAGAAGGGCTGGTGCGCGAAGTGCTTCACGTCGAGGCCCAGCCGCGCGGCGATGGCCTCCATCTCGGCCACCTTCGTCCCCGAGACGGCAGCGGAGAAGCGCAGCAACTCTGCGACCGGCATCTTCAAGGGTGGCGGCAACTGCGGAACGAAGCCGACGCGCTTCAAGACCTCGCTGCGGTACTTCCGCGGCGACAGCCCTCCCACCTCCACCTCGCCCTCGTGGGTGTACTCGCCCAGGAGGCAGCGGATGAGCGTCGTCTTCCCCGCGCCGTTGCTGCCCACCAGCGCGATGCGCTCGCCCTTCTCGATGCCCAGGTCCAGCGAATCGAGCACCCGCCGCTTCTTGAAGCTCTTGATGAGGTTCTTGAGGCGAATCATGCGGGGGTCCTCTCTGGTCACTTGTTCCGGGTGAGGCCGGAGACTTTGAAGGTGAGCGCGCCCGACGGGCAGGTGTCGACGCACAGGCCACAGCGGGTGCAGTCGGGGCCCACGTCGATGCGCTCGGCGGTGGCGCGGCCCTTCACCACGTGGTCCAGCACGTGCGGCACCAGGCACACCTTGCGGCAGTCCTGCTCGTGGAAGCACTTCGTCAGGTCGTAGGTAATCTTCACCGGCGAGAAGGTACCCACCACGCCGTAGGTCAGCCCCACCGGGCACAGGTACCGGCACCAGGCGCGGCGCGAGTAGAGGACCTCGAAGGCGAGCAGCGCCAGCACCCACAGCAGCGCCACGCCCGGGCCGTAGATGAGCGCGCGCGACACGATGCCGGTGGGCGAGATGGTCTCGTACACCGTGTAGCCGGTGGCGTACGCCAGCACCGCGAACGACGCCCACAGCACCACGCGCAGCCCACGGTGGAGCGGGTGGTCCTTCACCAGCTTCTTCTCCGCCAGCTTGAGGTGCAGCTTCTCGGCCCACTCCGCGAGCAGGTGGTAGGGGCACACCCACGAGCAGAAGGTGCGGCCGCCCACGAAGAAGTAGACGAGGCCCACGGTGGCGGTGCCGATGAACAGGTTCCGGATGAGGTGCTTGTGCGCCAGCATCAACTGCAGCGCGGAGTTCAAGTCGATCATGTGGAAGCCGAGGAAGCGCGAGCCCGAGAGGCTGCCTTCCACCACCTGCACGTCGACCCAGTAGGACAACACGAAGAGCAGGTTGACGAAGAGGAGGGTGGCCCAGCGGCGGTTGCGCCACTTCTTCTTCGCCCGGTGCGCGGCGATGTGGTCCTCCATCGCGTCGAAGTCCTTCTTCTTGAACTTCTTCGACGCGTGGATCTCCTTCGCCTTCGGAGAGATCTCCTCGGGCGTGGGCTTGCGCGGCTCGGCGCCGGCCAGGACTCTGAGTCCTTCGAGGGTGCGGTTCATGACGCGCCCTCCCAGGTGGCGCGGGCCTCGACGACGATGGCGGCGGGCTCCGCGGGGCACACCATCTCGCAGGTACCGCACCCCACGCAGGCCTCGTGCACCACCGGCGTCGGCTTCATCGCACCGCTCGCGTCTGGCCGCTCCTCGATGGAGATGGCGCCCTGGATGGGGCACTCCCGCACGCACAGGTCGCAGCGCTCCAGCTGGTACTCGTGCTCCCGCACCGGCTGCGGCGCCCAGCGGTCGACCTCGGCGTAGCGGTGCTTGCCCTTGAACGAGTCCCCGCGCGCGCTGCCCTTGACGCCTTCCCCCTTCACCGAGAGGCAGGCCTCCGGCCGCGCCAGGCGCGCCAGGCCCATGCGCTGGGTGAAGTTGAGCGTCGGCTCCGGGTCGCTGCGCTTGGCGAGCAGCACCGGCTTCTCCGGCACCTCGCTGCCCGGCTTCGGCGGGAAAAACTCCGGCCGGTGGTAGACGAGCGCCCCGGTGGGACACGCGAGGATGCACTGGCCCACGTCGCAGGCGAAGTCGCAGGCCTGCTTGCGCGGGTCGATGAAGGGTACCCCCACGCCGAAGCCGTCGAACAAGTCCGCCGGGTGAAGCGCGTTCACCGGGCAGACCTGGATGCACTGACCGCACTTGATGCAGGCCGCGAGGAAGTCGTGCTCGTCCAGCGCGCCCGGAGGCCGCAGCCGCTGCCTGCCGCCCCGCAGCACCGGGACGATGCCCGACAGCGCCACGCCCGCCACGCCGCAGCCCACCACCGCCGCGCGCAGGAACTTCCGCCGCGCCTCCAGTTCCTGCCGCGTCGGGGCGGGGGCTTCCGGCTTCTCGGGCGAGCTCACGGCGTCCTCCGCTCTGGCTTGAGGAACACCGGCCGCTCGTCGCGGAGAATCAGCTCGGGCGAGGAGAAGGGCGCGAGCCGCTCGAGGAAGTCGAGCGCCTCCATCAACGGCGCATTCTTGAAGAAGCGCGCGTTGGGCGTCTCCATCCAGATGCGGTCGGTGAAGGCGTAGAGCTCGTACGGCGTGTCCCCCTGCCCGTCCTGGTTCCGGTCGAAGCCCTGGTAGTCGTCCCAGTAGTTGCCGCGCCAGGTGTTGTTCATCGCGCTGCCACCGCCGGACTGCGAGACCTGGTCGATGTTCCCCTCGAAGACGTTGCCTTCCACCACCGTGCCCGTCTTGTCGCCGGTGAAGGACAGGCCCACGCCGTTGTAGGCGATGCGGTTGTTGCGGATGCTGACGGTGGACTCCGGGTCGTACGGCGAGAGGTCCGAGGAGATGCCCACCGCGCAGTAGACGACGTCGTTGCCCTCGACGATGGAGTCCGACGCCTCCTTGAAGCCGATGCCCATGCCGGTGGCGCCCACGGAGTGGGACACGACGTTGTTCCGGATCTCCACCCCGTCCGTGTACATGACGTAGATGCCCACCGAGTTGTCTTCGTAGCGGTTGCCTTCCACCACGTTGTGCTGCGCGAACATGAAGTGCAGCGAGTAGCGGCCGCGGCGCCCCACGTTCCTCACGATGTGGTTGCCGTTCGAGTACCAGACGACCACGTCGCGCGAGTCCTCGACGGTGTTCTCCTCGACGCGGTTGTCCATCGCGTACCAGAGCCGAATGCCGTCGCCCCGGCGGCCCAGCGGCAGGTCCTTCGAGCGCACGTGGTTCTTCCGCACCACGTTCTTGTTGGACTGCTTCAAGTCGATGCCGAACAGGCAGTCCTCGAAGCGGTTGTCCTCGATGACGTTCTCGTGCCCGCGCACGTTGAGGCAGGTGTCGTCGGTGGCGTGGGAGTCACCCGAGCCGGTGAAGGTGAGCCCCTTGAGGGTCGCGCCCGAGGCCTCGAGCGTGAAGACGGTGCCCTTGCCGCCGCCGTCGATGACGGCCTTCCCGCCCCCGTCGATGACGAGCTTCTTCCGGAGCAGCACCGGACCCGAGTAGGCGCCCGGCTTCAGCGTCACCGTGCTGCCTTCCTCCGCCGCGTCGAGCAGCGGCTGCAGCCACGGCACGTCCAGCCGCGTGGGGAACTTCGGCGCTTCCTGCTTCTCCCACGACGCGCCCCAGTTGGCGGCCGAGGGGAGCGCCATCTCGTCCCCCTCACCGTCCCGCGGCTGCGCGGCGGCGAGAAGGGCGCCGGCCAGCAGGACTGCGGGAAGAATGAGGCGAAGCATGGCGCCACCTCACGCTTTCTGGCCTGCCGCGCCCGGAGGCACGGGCTCTTGCGGGGACTCGGCGCCCTTCGGCTTCTCCGCGGCGGCCTCGCGCGCGTCGAGGTACTCGCCGCGGCGCTTCACCACCGCCACCACCAGCAGCAGCGTCATCGCCACCAGCAGCGCGAAGCCGGTGTGCGGGTAGCTGTGGGTGCTGAACTGCGCCACCTTCCCGTCGCCGAAGACGGTGGGCATGAAGGGCTTCAAGGTGAAGGCGCCCCAGGGGTGCATGCTGTGCCCGAAGAACCACAGCCACGCGGCGTAGGCGCCCACGAAGAAGCCCGGCAACAGCGCGGGCACGATGCCCAGCGCCAGCTGCGTCCGCGGCCACCGCCACGACGCGAAGACGAGGAAGGCCATCACCGCCACCAGCCCCAGCGCCACGCCGGTGGTGACGTGGGTGAGCGTCACGCCCCACCCGGCGATCTTCTCGGCCTCGTTGAAGTACTTGCCGGCCTCCGAGGTGTAGACGCCCACCGCCTCGGCCAGACGCCCGCGCGCGAAGAGGTCGACGAACATCCACGCCGACACGGCCGTGAAGCCCACCGCCAGCGCCACCACGCGCGCCTTCTGGCTGGCCAGCGCGAAGCCCAGCAGCGCCACCCCGAACAGCCCCAGGATGTAGCGGGCCAGCAGCCGTTCCACCGGCGCGCCCACCTCGATGGGGTGCATGCCGACGTAGTGGTTGATGGTGTTCATCTCGTGCACGCAGTCCAGCGCCTGCGGACCTTCCGCCTTCTCCGCGCCCTGCAGCGTTCCTTCCTCGCTGCGCCAGCCGAGGTCCTCCTGCTGGATCTCCTGCGCGTGGTGGCTGGCCTTGGGCGCGGTGGTGCAGCCGTTGGTGACGCCGGTGAAGCCGAAGTGAATGCGAATGCCGTCAGGGAAGGCGTCCTTCGGGTAGTTGGGCGCCGTCAGCGACACCCACCACACCGGGAGGAAGTACGCCGCCGTCATCAGGACGATGGCGGCGATCGCCAGCACGCTGACCAGAGGTGACTGTTTCACGGGGGACTGCATGGCGTGCCTCTCTGCGGGGGGGGAGACTGCTCTTGAGAGGCCGTCGCCGCGCCGTCGGTTCAACCGGCGCGGCGGTGGCGTCGGTCGCTCACTTCTTCGCCGCGGGCATCTCCAGCCGCGACATGTAGTCGACGATGGCGTCGATGTCCTTGTCGCTGTACGTCTTGATGACCTTGACCATGTCCGGGTTCGCGTTGCGGCGCTTGCCGTCGCGGATCTCCGTCGCCTGGCGCAGCATGTACTTGTAGTGCTGGCCGGCGAGCACCGGATAGAACTTGGCCGCGTCGCCTTCGCCGTTCTTCATGTGGCAGGACACGCAGTCGCGCTCGTACAGCTTCTTGCCCAACGCCAGGTCGGTGCCCGGGCCCTTGCCGTTGTCGCGGGGGATCTTGAGCGTCTGGATGTACGCGGCCACGTCGGCCAGCTCCTGCGGGTCCACCAGCGTGCTGGCGAAGGGGTACATGATGGGGTTGTCTCGCAGCCCGCCGCGGATGTCGGCCATCTGCTTGATGAGGACGGTGGGGTGCTGGCCGGCCAGCTGCGGGAAGGTGCCGTCAGGGCGGCCCGCGCCGCTGGGCAGGTGGCAGGCCGAGCAGACCTCGTAGGCCTCCTCGCCGCGCTTGGGGTCGCCCTTCAGCTTGAGCGCTTCGATTTTCTCGCCTTCCTGCGCGTTCCACTTGTACCCGGACGACTCGATGCCCTTGGCCTTGGGCGCCGGAGGACCAGCCAGAGCCAACGACGCGCTGGTGAAGAGGGCGGTGACGACGAGGGCCTGCAACGTGCGAATCATGGTGTGTGTCCTTTCAAGGGTGCCGCGCCGAGGCTTCTTTCAGCAGGAAGCGTGCCGCGACTTGATTTGGGTCACTTGAGCGACGCGAGGTACTCGGCCAGGGCCTTCATCTCCTCGTCGGTGACCAGGTGCATCACGCCCTTCATCGCCGCCGAGTTGCCGTTGGCGCGCGCGCCCGACTTGATGTCGTGCATCTGCTTCTCGGCGTAGGCGGCGCTCTGCCCCGCCAGCCGCGGATAGTCGGGGAGGATGGGCGTCTTCGCGTCCTTCCCGTGGCAGGCCACGCAGGTGCGCTCCACGTACAGCTTCGCGCCGTCCAGCTTCGCGCCGGCAGCCGGGGCCTTCCCGTCCGCAGGTTTTGCGTCGGCGGGCCGGGCTGGCGCGGGCTTCGCGTCGGCCGCCCACGTCGTCACGGCCGTCAGGGCCACCATCAGCATCAGGGTCCTCATGTCGTCGTCCTTTCAGTCTGAGACTGTGTGTTTCGTTTCAAAACAACCGCTCCAGCGCCGCCCACGGTGGAGCAGTCGAAGCGGGCGCGGACAAATTCAAGGAGCGGGCCGAAAAGACGCGCGGCGGAGGGACTGGTCCCCCCGCCGCGGTGCTTCAGCGAATGTGCCTCAGCAGCGTCACTTCACCTTCTTGGCGCCCTTCTGCTCGAGGTACGTCTTCGCGCGCAGGCCGATGTCGGCGGCCTTCACCTGGTACTGCCACCACTGGCCGGCCCACAGCGTGGCGTTCTGCCAGTCCTGCTTCTTGGCGGCCTCCTCCATCTTCTTCTTCGGATCCTCGGCGGCCTTGAGCTGGTCGGTCGCGTCCTCCACCAGCGCCACCGCGTCGGGGAAGTCCTTGAAGTTGGTCGAGGTGATCCACGCCACCACGCCGTCGATGACCTTCTGCGTCTCGACGCAGGTGTTGTACTGCTTGTCGTAGTCGGCCTTGGTGTACTCGGCCTTGGCCTCGCCGGCCGCCTTCGCCTTGTAGCCCTTCGGCTTCACCAGGAAGTAGCCCTGCATCTCCAGGTGCAGCGCCGAGCAGAACTCGGTGCAGTAGTACGGGAAGACACCTTCGCGATCGGCCTTGAACTTGAGCGACACCGTCTTGCCCGGCTCGACCGACGCGTGCACGTTGAGCGCGCTGATGGTGAAGCCGTGCGTCTCGTCTTCGGCGCGCTCGAGGTTGGTCAGGTTGATGGTGACCTCGTCGCCCTTCTCGACCTCGATGATCTCCGGGGTGATGTGCGAGCGGATCAGCGTGCCGAACACCTCCACCTTGTTGCCGTTGCGGACGATCTTCTCCTCACCCGCGCGCACCGCGCCGGGGTGCTTCTCGTCGGTGCGGCTGTTGGTGCCCACCTTGTAGCGGACGCCGGGCTTGAGCGTGCTGGCGGAGATGGCCACCGCGTAGTGCGGCTCGCCCAGCGGCAGCGGCATGTCGTAGAGCAGCTGCATCTTGTCGTTGGAGATGTCGATGAGCTGGTGGTTCTGCGGGTGCAGCGGGCCAACCGGGTTGAAGCGGTCGATCGCCAGCTTGTTGAGCGCGACCAGGTAGCGGCCCTTCGGGTTGACCGAGTCGCCTTCCATCGTCATCAGGTGGCCGATGTTGTAGTGCACCGACAGCTTGTCGAGCACCTTGCCCTGGCAGTAGTCCCACTTGGCCACCTGCGAGTCGACGTACACCGAGGTGTACGCGACGCACGGCTTGGAGTCGTACTGGGTGTGCAGCGGGCCCAGGCCGATCTCCACCATCTTATGCAGCGCGTCCTTCATCGAGATGATGGGGATGCCGTACGGGTCCTTGCCCTCGAACTTCTTCTCGGCGATCGCCTTCTGGATGTTCTCGAAGCTGTACACCATGGTGTGCGTGTCCAGCTTCCCGGACACGATGATGAACTTGCCGTCGGGGGTGACGTCGCAGCCGTGCGGGCTCTTCGGCTCGGGGATGAGGAAGAGGATGCCTTCCTTCACCGCGAGGTCGATGGGGATGACGTTGTGCCCGTTGATCTTCTTCGCCTTGCCGGCCTTCACCAGCTCCGCCGCCTTCTTCCAGTTGGTGACGTGCAGGAAGTCCGTGTCCTTCGCCGAGCAGCCGGCCTCGAAGGGCGGACGGCCGAGCTCGATGCCGCCGACGTAGCGCTCACTGCAGAACGAGTTGGTGAAGCCCCAGCCGTCTGACGGGCCCTTGCCCGCGTCGGACAGGTCCTGGCTGTACGGCGGCAGCTCGAAGGAGAACGACTCGGCCACGTTGATGCGGCCCTTGGTGCGGTCGAAGCGCCAGTAGGTCAACCCGCCGCGGTACTTCTCGTTGAACTGGTCGAGCGGCACGTACGAGTTCTCGAACGGCGCCGCGTACTGCACCGCCTCCATCACGTAGTCGGTGTTGGGGGTGACGAAGGCGCCGCCGTGCTCGTTCTTGAACAGGGGGTTGGTGACGATCTGCTTGGTCTCGAAGTCGCGCAGGTCGATGACGGCGATGCGCGGGTTGGCCTTGTCGTTGATGAAGAGGAACTGGCCGTCGTAGTTGCCGTTGGTCTCGGAGATCGCCGGGTGGTGCGTGTCACCCCAGGTGATGTCTTTGCCGCCGATGGCCCCGTCCTTCAGCACCTTCTTCGACTCCTCGTCGAAGCCGTAGCCCTGCCACGGCTCGGGGGTGAAGACGGCGAGGTACTTCAGGATGCGCATCGAGGGGATGCCATAGACGATGACCTGCCCGGACTGGCCGCCCGAGCTGAAGGCCACGAAGTCATCCCGCTTGCCCGTCGGCACATACGTCTTCGCCGCCGCCAACAGGTCCTGCTGGGTCAACCCGCGGCGCTTCATCACGTCCTGCAGGGTTTCGCCTGACCACGCCACCGTTGCGAACAGCGCGATCAGCGCCGCGAGCAATCGCCTGTGTCCTCTCATGTGCAGCCTCCTCGGGAGTGTCCGAACCGTGAGACGCCGCCTGGTGCGGCAATCGGCCGCGCCCCCTGCACGCCTTGGGCCTGCGGCGTTTCGTCGCAGCCGAACCCCGAATCAGGCCGGTAACCGCGAAAAAGATGCGTTCACCGGTCCGCGCACTGAATCTGCTGCGGGGGTTGTGGACGAGACTTGCTCGCAATCGGAACGTTTGATTTCAGCCTGGAACATGAGTGAGTCCGTCGTCCCGCTGAGCGGCACCTGCGACTTCCCCTTCGAGAGCGGAGGGCAGCTGTGCCGCATCTGCCGTCGCCAGCCGGAGTCGCCGGAGACGGGGCGGCGGTGCAGCCGCATGGTGGCAGAGAGCCCGGCGATGCAGGCGGTGCTGGAGAAGGCGGCCACCATCGCGCACACCGACGCGTCCGTCGTCATCCGCGGAGAGAGCGGCTCGGGCAAGGAGGTGCTGGCGCGCGCGCTCCACGCCAACAGCGAGCGTCGCGCGAAGCCCTTCGTGGCCATCAACTGCGCCGCGCTGCCGGCGGAGCTTCTGGAGAGCGAGCTGTTCGGCCACGTGCGGGGCGCCTTCACCGGCGCGCACACCAGCAAGCGGGGCCTGTTCGAGGAGGCCGACGGGGGCACCCTCTTCCTCGATGAGATCGCCGAGATGCCGGCGCCGCTGCAGGCCAAGCTGTTGCGGGCGCTGCAGGACGGCGAGGTGCGGCGCGTCGGCGACACGCAGCCCATTCACGTCGACGTGCGGGTGCTGTGCGCCACCCACCAGGACCTGACGCTGGCCATCCGGGAGAAGCGCTTCCGCGAGGACCTCTACTACCGGCTGAAGGTCTTCACCCTCTCGGTGCCGCCGCTGCGGGAAAGGAAGGAAGACATCCCCATCCTGGCGGCGCTCTTCCTCCACCAGGAGAAGCACCCCAGCGGGCACTTCACGGCGAGAGCGCAGGCGCTGCTGACGAAGTACCCCTGGCCGGGCAACGTGCGCGAGCTGGCCAACGCGGTGAAGCACGGCGCGGTGTTGTCGCAGGGGAAGGACGTGGACGTGGCGCACCTCCCGGAGGAACTGTCTGAGCCCGCCCTGGCCCTGGCGTCTTCGGGAGATGAGCCTCTCACCACCCTGGCGGAGGCCGAGAAGCGCCACGTCCTGAAGGTGCTGAAGGCCTGTGGCGGGCAGCAGGTGGACGCGGCGCGGGTGCTGGGCATCGGCCGCACGACGCTGTGGCGCAAGCTGAAGGAGTGGGGCCTCGACGCCTGACGGCCAGGCGCACATGGGCACACGGGCTGCACACGCGCCTGCGGAATGCCCAGCCCCGTCACGCGCCTCCTCGCCGTCGAGCACGCCGAGAGCCAGGCGAAGCTGGACGCCTGCGTGCGCAGCGGAGAGGTGGACCTCAAGCGTTTCGACGAGTTTCGGCACAACCTGCTGCGTCACATCGCCATCGAGGAGCGGGTGTTGATGCCCGCGCTGACGAAGGCGCTGGGGAAGGCGCCGCTGTTTCAAAATGGACTGCGGAAGGACCACGCCGGCATCGCGGCCCTGTGCGTGCCGACGCCGACGCGGGAGTGGCTGGAGGACTTGAAGGAGCTCCTCGCCCATCACCAGCGCGTGGAAGAGGCTCCGGGCGGCTTCTACGCGTTGCTCGACCAGCACGTGGGAGGGGACCCGCACCTCCTCGAGCAGGTGGCGCGCTTCCCGCGGCTGTCGTTGCCGGACTTCGTGCGCGGCCCAAAGGTGCGTGACCTGCTGGAGGAGGTGCTGTCACTCACCGGCATCACCAACGTGCCGCCGCCGAGGAGCAGCCGGCCTGGCCGCCGCTGACCGTGGGCGCTGGCCGCACCCGACGTCGTCTTCGCCCGTCCTCGCCGCGGGCCGGATTGCCACCGAGACAGGCCGTCGTGCGTGGGGCCTCGCACGGGACACCCGCCGCCTTCGAGAGGACGCTCGGCTGACACGCCTTGCCGGGCAGCCCCTCACGCTTCGCTGCGGCCTTCATCCCGCCGTCGCTCATCGGTCACTGCACGGGGACTTCCTCGTTCGCAAGGGGACGTCGTCTGCGCCGTGGGCGCGCCCTCCATCGCCTCCTGCCGCTGGGCGCTGGACCACTTCCGCTGAGCGCGAGCCCCGGCCATCGCGTCTTCGCAGCACGACGTCCGCATGACGTGAGCGCCGTTTCGCTGGACAACGTCTGCCGGAGGCGAGCGCCGCTGGACGACGTTCGCCAGGCGCGAGCGTCCCCTCCTTCGCTGGAGGACGTCCGATCGCCGCACCATCGGCCATCGCGTCGCTGCACGACATCCGCCGGGCGTGAGCGCCACACCATCGGCCATCGCGTCCCCGCTGAACGACATGCGCCGGGACATGAGGAGCCTCCACTGGCCATGGCGTCTTCGCTGCACGACGTCCGCCGGGCGTGAGCGCCACACCATCGGCCATCGCGTCGCTGCACGACGTCCGCCGGGCGTGAGCGCCACACCATCGGCCATCGCGTCGCTGCACGACGTCCGCCGGGCGTGAGCGCCGCACCATCGGCCATCGCGTCGCTGCACGACGTCCGCCGGGCGTGAGCGCCGCACCATCGGCCATCGCCTCCTCGCTGCACGACGTCCGCCGGGCGTGAGCGCCGCACCATCGGCCATCGCGTCGCTGCACGGCGTCCACCGGGCGTAAGCGCCACACCATCGGCCATCGCGTCCTCGCTGCTGGGCGTGCGCGGGCGCGGTGCGAAGGAGGAGCAACAGAGCGTGTTTCATCCTGAACATGCAGGAGAAGGTGGCGCAGCCGAGCGCCCGGCAGCGGGGGCCGCGCGCCCCTGAAGAAGCCCCGTCCTTTCGCCCGCTCAGGCCGGCTGCGGCAACATGCCGCACCGCTCAGGCGCACTTCCGCCCCCCGGTTTGCATTACGCGGCGCCTCGATGAAGACCGGTTCCCCCGCACGACACGTCGGCGCGCTGGTGGCGCTGGCCGTGGTGTTGCTGGCGGACGAGGCGCGCGCGTCGGCGTGCTGCATGTCGGCATCCGTCACGGGCATCGGGCGGCTGGCCATCTGGGAGCAGGCGGCCACGGGCGTCCTCACCGCGTACGGACATGGCACGGGCCTCTACACCGCGTCGAGCCAGTGGCGCAACCTGCCGGAGGGAGTGCGCGAGGACGACTTGCGCTTCGACGCGTGGGCGCTGGTGCGGCTGGCCGAGAGTTGGCAGGTGACGGCGCGCGTCCCGTGGGTGGTGGGACTCAAGAGCGCCGGCGAGACGTCTTCGGCTGGGGCGGGCTTCGGCGACGTGATGGCGGGCGTGCGCTGGGACGCCATCGGCCTGGGCGAGTTCGCCGAGCTGCCCGGCATCGCGCTGATGGCGACCGTCACCGCGCCCACGGGCCGCCGGCCGGAGCAGGCCTTCGACGCGCTGGGGGCGACGGCGACGGGAAGAGGCGCCTGGGCCCTGTCGGCCGCGGTGGCCGTGGAGCGCGCGGTGGTGCCGTGGTTCCTCCGCGCCGACGCGGCCTTCACCTGGTACTTCTCGTTCCAGCGCGCGGACACCGGCGAGTGGCAGCAGTTCGGCCCGGGGCTGAACGTGGGCCTCAGCGGTGGCTACGAGCTCAAGCCCGACGTGTGGGTGCTGGCGCTGGTGGTGCGCCTCGACCACGAGTGGCCGCTGCGGGTGGACGGCGAGGTGCTGGACGACTCCAGCGCCACGGCGCTCACCACGTCGCTGTCCACCTCGGTGAAGGTGACGCCGAAGTGGACGCTGACGGGCGCACTGGCCACCGACGTGCTGGGTCGCCTGGGCGTGGCGCAGAACCGGCCCGAGCGCCTCACCTTCTCCCTGGGGGTCCGTTATGGGTTCTTCTGACAGGCGCGTCCTCGTGGCCTTCGCGCTGGCGCTGGCGGGTTGTGCCTCGGTGGCCCGCACCTCTCCCGCGTCCGAGTGGAGCGGCCTGCCGCTGGCGCACCCCGACGGCCGCACCACCACGGCGGGGGGCCTCCTGTCCTCGCAGCGCGCCACCGTCTTCGTCTTCTGGGCCACGCAGTGCCCGTGCGTGCGCCGGTACCAGGCGCGGGTGGAGGCGCTGGCCAGCGCGTATTCGGCCCGCGGGGTGGCCTTCGTGGGCATCGACAGCAACGCCGACGACACGCTGGAGGACATCGCGCGGGTGACGCGGGCTCGTGGCGTGACGATGCCCGTGTGGCGCGACGCCGGAGGCCAGTTGGCCCGCGCGCTGGGCGCCCGCTCGACGCCGACGGTGGTGCTGGTGGATGCGCGTGGAGAGGTGAAGTTCCGGGGCTGGCTGGACAACGAGCGCCTGCCCGGAGAGAGCGACCGCGAGCCCTGGCTCGAGGAGGCGCTGGTCGGGGTGCTGGACGGCACGCCCTACGCGGCGGCCTCGCCCACGTGGGGCTGCGCCATCACCCGTTCGCTGAAGAGCGTCGCGCAGTGTCACTCTCCCGCCGTCGAGGTGTCGTCCTCGCCGGCTGCCCCTGAAGGAGCCACGCCATGAAGCGCCTCGTCCTCGCTGTTTTCCTCTCGCTCCTCACGCTGGCCTGCGGGCCGGCTCCGGTGGAAGCGCCGAAGCCCACGTCGGTGGCGTCCGTCACCGAAGGGGCGCTCACCGTGGAGTTGCTGTCGCTGGCGCCGCTGGCGGTGGGACAGAACCGGCTCTTCTACAAGGTGACGCAAGACGGGAAGGCGCTCACCGAGGCGCACCTCCACCAGCACCCGCTGATGACCATGCCCACCATGCAGCACAGCTGCCCGAAGGTGGACCCGGCGCACGAGGTGGACACCAACGGCTACTTCATGGGCACGGTCATCTTCAACATGCCATCGGACGCGATGAATACGTGGGACTTGAAGCTCGAGGTGACGCCGCACGGCGCCTCCACCGCCACCACGGTGACTTTCGAGAAGCTGGCCATCGCAGACAGCACCGCGAAGAAGATGCTGACGATGAATGGGATGGCGACGCTGGTGACGCTGGGCTTCACCGCGGGCGCGCCGAAGGTGGGCGTCAACGAGTACACCGTGTCGGTACACCGCCCGAAGGACATGATGAAGATGGAGTACCTGCCGGTGACGGACCTTTCCATCACCGGTACGCCGGAGATGCCGTCGATGGGCCACGGCAGCTCGGGCAATGTGGACCCGGTGCACGTCTCTGACGGCCTCTACACGGGAACGGTCAACTTCAGCATGGCCGGCGACTGGGTGCTGCACCTGGACCTGAAGGCCGGCGACATGTCACTCGGGAAGACCGACTTTGCCTGGGACCTCTGAGGCAGGAGACGAGAGGGAGAGGAGGAAGCGCTGGAGGAAACGAGGTGGAGGAACGGAGGAAACGAAGTGTCACTCGATTCGTCTCTCGGCCTGGAAACGAGGTGGCCTGGAGAGCCTGGAAACGAGGTGTCACTCGATTCGTCTCTCGAATCTTGAGAGTGCGACTGGAGCGTCCACGCCCGTCCGCCAGGTGAGCCACTTCGAAGGAGCCGCTCTCGGGCATTCGCGGAGGTAGGACACGGCACCAAGCGTGCTTTCACGGCGAGGTATGCCGCATCCACTTCGCATGTTCGACACCCACGACACCTGGTTCATCACCTGCCGCACTTTCCAGGCCCGCAAGTTGATGACACCGTCTTCGCCACTCATTCGGGACGTCTGCGGGGGCGTCCTCGCGAAGGCGGCGTCCATGAGTGGGGTGCGCCTGCACGCGTACGTCTTCCTCTCCAACCACTTCCACCTCATCATCCACGCCCGGGGGCCGCGCATCGCGACCTTCATGAAGTACCTCCTGGGCAATCTCTCGAAGAAGCTGGGCCCGCTGTGCAAGCCGAGTTGGTGGAGCCGCTTCTGGGAGCGCCGTTACACCGCGACCCCCATCCTCGATGAGGCCGCACTCGAAGACCGCCTCTGCTACGTCCTCGCGCATGGCGTGAAGGAGGGCCTCGTCGCCCGCACGCGCGAGTGGGAAGGCCTGCACTGCGCGGAGCAGTTGATGGACGAGAAGCCGCGCGAGTTTCGCTGGTTCAACTGGACACGGCGCTGGCGAACACGCCACACGACGGACCATGCAACGAAGCCTCGAGCAGCGCGCTATGACGAAGGGGTTGGCGAGACGGTCCGGCTGGAGCTCGAGCCCTTACCCCACTGGGCAGCAGAGCCACCACCCGGGCGCCAACAGCGGATGAGGGAGTTGGTGGCGGAAGTGGAGCGCCTGCACGCGCAACGAGGCCCTCCACTCGGAGTCGACGCTGTCCGGCGGCAGACCACAGAGCGCAGCCGTCGTCGAAAGAGGTCACCGCAGCCACTGTGTCACGGCTCCTCACCCGAAGCCCGCAGTCACTTCAAGGCGCTCTACCGGGCTTTTCGCGACGCCTTCCTGGCGGCGGCGAAGAAGTGGCTGTCCGGGGACCTTGGCGCGGAGTTTCCTTCCGGCTCGTTCAAACCGTACGTGTACGAGGTACGAAACGTGTGACACCTCGTCTCTCCCTCTCCCTCCCTCGTCTCCCTCCCCTGCCAACTCTGCTCAGTTCTTCGCAGCGGGCGCAGGGGAAACAGGAGCCGCCGCGCCCTTCGCCGGCATCGACAGCCGCGACAGGTAGTCGGCAATGGCCTGAAGCTCGTTGTCGCCCAGCTTCTTGATGGCCTTCACCATGTCCGCGTTGGCATTCTTCCGCTTGCCGTCGCGGATCTCCTGCGACTGCCGCAGCACGTATGCGTAGTGCTGGCCAGCCAACACCGGGTAGAACTTCGCCGCGTCACCCTCGCCCTTCTTCCCGTGACAGGTGACGCAGTTCTTCTCGTACACCTTCTGGCCCATCGCCAGCTCCGTTCCGCTGCCCTTCTGGTTATCCGTGGGCAGAGGAAGCGACTGGATGTACGCGGCCACGTCGGCCAGTTCCTGCGGATCCACCAGCGTCGTGGCGAACGGGTGCATCACCGGGTTCTCGCGCACGCCCGCGCGAATGTCGGCGACCTGCTTGATGAGCACCGAGGTGTGCTGCCCGGCCAGCTGCGGGAAGGTCCCGTCGCTTCGGCCCGCGGCCGAGTCCAGATGGCAGGCAGCGCAGACCTTGTACGCTTCCTTGCCGCGCTTCGCGTCGCCCTTGAGATCCAGCGCAGCGATCTTCTCCTTCTCCGCCGCCTTCTTGCCTTCCGGCGGACCAGCGAAGGCCACAGTGGACACGGTCAACGACAGAGCAACGAAGCGGAGGACAGGGGTCGTCATGGCGGGCTCCTCATAGCGTGGCCCCGCCCCGGACGGAACGGGGTTGGGGGAATTCAGGGCCTGGGCAGCCAGGGCGCCCGCCGGCGGATCAAGTCGATGACCCACTGCGGCGTCAGCGCGGCGAAGCAGGTCATCACCCGCGACAGAAGCCCGGGAATGACGACGGCCCTCCTCCGGAACATCGCCCTGAGGCCCGCGCGCGCCACGTCCGAGGGTTCCATCATCACGCCCACGCGCCGAGCGAGGCCCACCGGCACCACGCTGGCGTCGTACAGGCTGGTGGCGGTCGCGCCTGGCGCCAGGCACGTGACGTTGACCCCCCAGACTTTGAGTTCACTCCGCAGGCTGGCCGCAAAGCTGCGCAGGTACCGCTTGCTGGCCCCGTAGAAGGCGATGCCCGGAAAGTCGCGCCACGCCGAGATGCTGGAGGTGATGAGGACGTGTCCCTGACGCCGCGCGCGCATCTCCCGCCCGAAGTACACGCACAAGAGCGATGCGGTGACGACATGGAGCTGCAACATGGCCGCTGCCCTCGAAGGGTCTGCGTCCGCCACCTCGCCAAAGAAGAAGAAGCCGGCGTTGACCGCGAGAATGTCCACCTTGAGCCCCCGCGTCGTCACCTCACGGAAGAGCGCCTCCGCCGCCTCGGCCCGGGCGAGGTCCATCGACACCGCGTGCGTCTTCACCCCGTGCGCCTCCGCCAGCTCGTCAGCGACGGCCTGGAGCTCAGCGGCGCGATTGCTGACCAACACCAGCGCGTAGCCCAGCGCGGCGAGCTGCCGGGCGAGCTCTTTCCCGATGCCCGAGCACGCGCCCGTCACCAACGCCGTCTGGAGCTGCCCGTCCGCGCGCCGCATCGCCTACGCCAGCACCTCGTCGTCGAAGCCGGGGGTGTCCTCCGCGCGCCCCGGCGTGTACCCGTCGGGGAAGAAGCGCAGGTTGCGCTGCAGCGAGACGAGGAGCCGAAACCACGCCTGCTTCTCCGACGGAGCGAGGCCCGCGCGGTCGAGGAGGCGCTGGTTGAAGCGCGGCATGAACTCGTTCTTCGCGGCTTCGATGCCGGTGACGCCCGCGAAGTGCGCGTCGATGGTGGTCGCCAGCACGTCGCGGGGCACGGAGGCCAGCGTCACCATGCGCGGCAACGCCCGGTGCGACATCGCGCGCTCCTGCCCGGTGGTGATGGCGTCGGAGAAGGTGTACCGCAGCATGGTGTGCTGCATCGCCTGGTTGAGCGCGTCGTAGAGCGGGTTCCTCGCGCGCCGCTCATGGATGAGCTCGTACGTGCAGGCGGCCATCATCCGGGAGACGGCCATGTGGCGATTCTCATCGACGGTGTGGAGGAGGGAGAGCCTCCGCAGCGACGCGTCCACCTGGTCGAAGCCCTGCACGCCCATCTCGAAGGCCTTGCCCATGTGATTCACGAGGCCGCGGCCGAGGAAATACGAGATGACGAAGTCGGCGCCGAAGACGCGGGTGAGGAAGCGCACCGTCGCCTTCGAAACGAGCAGCGGCCGAAGCGGCTTCTTCGGCATGGAGATGCCGGCGAAGCCGTGGCGCGCCTGCAGCAACGAGAAGACGCGACCGAACGCGGCGATGTGGTCCTCCTCCTCGTCGGCCTCGAGCCGGAGCAGCGCGCAGAGGCGGGGCTCTACCGACTCCAAAGCGTCGGCGACCACGCGGTTGCACGTCACCACGAAGCGCTCGCCGTCGCCGATGCGGAAGTACATCATGGCGTACGTCCAGTGGTTGAGCGCCAACCGCTCTTGCTCGGAGAAGTGGGCCCAATGCGGCGTGTAGAACCCGAGGCTCATCTCCCAGGGGACGAGAGGGCGGTCGACAAGCGCCCGCGCACACGCGGCGTCGTCCAGCGCGTGGCACAGCTGCTGTCCGTGCGGGTTGGCCAGGCGTCGCTCGGCAAAGGCGCGCAGCTTGCCGAGCTCTTCCAGCGCGACGGAGGGCACGGCGGGAAGTCTGGCAGGCGCACGTACGAGGTGTCACACGATTCGTATGTTCCCCGTCGAGTTGTCGCCCATCGAGGTGTCACACGATTTTCAGAATTCAACCAACAACATCAACACCTTCCGAGCGCCCCTCATAGAGCGTACGGAGTGCCGCCACCTCCTGCGCCACGCCGAAGCGCCGCTTCGCCTCCTCGGCCGCCGCCCCCCCCAGTCGTTGGCGCAGAGCGTCATCTGCCAGCACCCGCTCCAACTGCGCGCGCAGTCCCTGTGCGTCACCCGGCTCGTAGAAGAGCCCGGTGCGCTCGTGCTCCAGCACCCGGTGCATGTACGGCAGGCGCGACGCCACCACGCAACACCCCGACGCCATCGCCTCGAGCACCACCATCGAGAACGCCTCCCCGTGCGACGACTGCACCAGCACGTCGAGACCCCGGTACCACGTCGCCACGTCCGCCTGCTCGCCCGCCAACACCAGCTTCCCGCCCGTCTTCGCCTTCAATCCCTCCGCCCACGCCGCGTCGCCGCCCTTCGCCAGCCCCACCAGCACCGGAGTCCACGCCTCGAAACGGGACAGCAACGGCGCCACCGCCTCCACGAAGTCGCCCTGCCCCTTGTCCGGCCGCACCCGCCCCACCACGCCCACCGCGCGCGCTCCCGGCAGCCTCAGCGCAGCAAACGCCTCGGCTCGGCTCGCCGGCGGTGAGAAGCGCGCAAGGTCGACGCCGTGGCTCACCACCGTCGCCTTCACGGGAAGCACCCTCGTCGCCTCCTCCGAGAGCGCGATGACGACGTCGGCGCGGCGCAGCAGGAACCGGCTCCACCACGAGGGCCTCGTCGACGAGTGCCGCGTCATCACCACCCGCAGCCGGACCCCCACCAGCCGCAGCAGCAGCGCCAGCAAGAGCTCATTGTTCCGGTGCGCGTGCCACACCACCGCCTCCGCCCTGGCGCGCCGGCGCACCTCTCCCAGCGTCACCCGGGGCAGCGCCTCATCCACCTGCCCTCCGTAGACGCGCGCGTCGACGCCCTCAGCCCGCAACTGCCGCACCACCGCCTCGGTGTGCGAGGTGACGCCGGTGCGCCGCCGATGCAAGTGGGGATGGACGACCAGCACGGAGGACTGCGCTCTTAGCGCACGCGGGCCCCGGCGCATCCTCCCGATGACCGACGGTCAGCAGGAGGACCCTCCTCCTGTTGTCGGATTCGGCGCGCCCGCGGCCAGCGCACCATGGCCCTCGAAGCGCACCCCTCTCCCCGGAGTCCTCCCATGAAAGAGAAAGCCGCCGTCCTCTCCGTCCTCGTCATCGCCGCCATGACGCTCGCGGGTGTCACCCTCTTCGGCGACAACCTCCGCGCGCTGCGCGGCATGAGCGCCGACGCGCTCGCCGGAGACACCACCCTCCGACACCGCGCGACCGGCGGCCACCTCGAGAAGAAGAAGATGGTGAACTTCGCGCGTGAGAACGCCGACTACGGTGGCCCCAACCCCAGCTTCACGCCGGTCACCCCCAACCGCGCCACCGAGACGAAGCGCGACGCCCTGTCCACCTTCGCCATCGATGTCGACACGGCCTCGTACACCTACGCGCGCCGCGTGCTCGAAGCCAACGGCCTGCCCGACGCCGCCAGCGTCCGCGTGGAGGAGTGGGTCAACGCCTTCCCCTACCGCCTCGCCGCGCCGGCTGACGCCCCCTTCGCCGTGCACGTGGAGGGCGCCCCGTCTCCCTTCGACCGCACGCGCACGTTGCTGAAGGTCGCCCTCAAGGGGCGCGAGGTGCACAACAAGGACCGCAAGCCCGCGCACCTCGTCTTCCTCGTCGACACCTCCGGCTCGATGAGCAGCGAGGACAGGCTGCCGCTGGCGAAGCAGTGCCTGCGCATCCTCACCGAGCAGCTCAACGCGCGCGACACCGTCGCCCTCGTCACCTACGCGGGCCACGTGCAGGTGGTGCTCGAGCCGACGCCGGCGACGCAGCAGCAGGCCATCTTCCGGGCCATCGACTCCTTGTCCTCGGGCGGCGGGACGGCCATGGGCTCGGGCATGGAGCTCGCCTACCGCCTCGCGGTGCGCCAGGCGCAGCCGGGCCACGTCTCGCGCGTCATCGTGCTGACGGACGGCGACGCCAACATCGGCGCCAACGTCACCGCCGGGCAGATGCTTGCCGCGGTGAAGGGCTACGTGCAGGAAGGCGTCACCCTCACCACCGTCGGCTTCGGCATGGGCAACTACAGGGCCTCGGCCCTCGAGGAGTTGGCGGACTCGGGCAACGGGCACGCGGTGTACATCGACGGGGAGCGCGAGGCACAGCGCGTCTTCGGCGCCGAAGTGGCGGGCACGCTGGAGTACCTCGCGAAGGACGTGAAGGTGCAGGTGGCCTTCGACCCGGCGGTGGTGAAGTCGTACCGGCTGGTGGGCTACGAGAACCGCGACGTGAAGGACGAGGACTTCCGCAACGACAAGGTGGACGGCGGCGAGCTCGGCAGCGGCCACGCGGTGACGGCGCTCTATGAAGTGGAGCTGACGGGTGCGGGCGGCGACCTCGGGACGGTCGCGGTGCGGGGCCTCCACCCCGACTCCTCGAAGCCCTTCGAGGTGTCCGCCTCACTCTCCCGGAAGGTCGTGGCAGAGACATTGGTCGGTGCTTCGGCGGACCTGCGCTTCGCGACGGCGGTGGCGCTGGCGGCCGACGTGCTGCGCGGCAACCCGGTGGCGGAGTACCCCTTGAGCCGCATCGCGCAGTTGGCGGAGGACGCGGCGGAGGAGCGGCCGGAGCGCCTCGAGTTCGCCTCGCTGGTGCGAAAGGCCCACCTGCTCAAGGCGCAAGGCGTCGCGGCCCGACCGCTGGCCTTCGACAACGCGTACTGAAGAGGCCTTCCGCTGCGCCCGTGGAGTTCCACAGGTGGAGCGCTCCGCGTTCGTCAGCGCGGCCACACCGCCTCCTCGCCGTGGTGACGCCTGCTCCGTCAGCGGACGCGACATCCCCGAAGCGTCCACCTCGCGAAGACAGGGTCTGCCGGAGGCACGCCGAACGGACGACGACTACCGCGGGAAGAGCCGAGCACCAGCCAGGGTGCTTCGCCTGGCGTCTGGGCGCCGCACCTTCGATGCAGTCAGGGCAGGCGTGAGTCCGCGTGCCGCCTGGGGTGCACCAGCAGCAACCCCACCGCGGCCGCGGTCGGCCCGGGGAGCCGCGGGCCCGCGTTGGTCGGCCACCGGAGCTGGCGCTGGGAAAAGCCGATCAGCGCTGCGGGCGGCGAGCGCGGCGCGGTGGAGGCACGACGGGGGCTTCGGGCAGCGCGGCGAGGTGCTTCTGGATGACAGCGCGCGGAAGGGTGGAAGGCCGCAGCTCCAGCACGGCGGCGAAGTACCGGGCCTGCGCCTCGCTGCGGTACTGGAGTTCGGCGGCCTCGCCGGATGAAGACTCCACCTGCACCGTCCACTGGTTGCGCTTGCGCACGACTGCGGTCGAGGTCCAGCTCATGGGTTGTCCGCCCCCGGAAGATGTTTCGCGCGCATCATGCCTGTAGCGGTGCGCCCCGAAAGTTTTCGACCAGGCCTTCTCTGGCTTCGACGCCTCGCGAGGTGCCGGCGTCGATGGACGCGTCGGAGAGGAACCCGGCACGTGCGCCACCGAGGCGAGTTGGTGGGTCCGCTCCCACGTCCGAGCGTCTGCCGACAGCTTGCTTGACGACGGGCTGCGGACGTTCGACACAGCGCTCATGCTCCGCGCGTTGGCGCTCGCTGCACTCTCGTGGACTCTGGCGGGCGCGGAGGCACCGTCCGCAGATGCTGGCCGTCCGGATGGGGGACTGACAGACGCGGGCCTCGTCGACGGAGGAGTGGATGCAGGTCCGGTGAAGCCGCGCGTGACGTCTTCCTGGACGCACGCCGACGGCGGTTTTCTCTCGGACGCGGGGGTCAGCGACCGGGTGGTGGTGCCGGTGGGCGGCACGCAGGAGGTCCGCTTTCCACACCCGCTCATCTCGGGACAGTGCGACGACCAGAACGTGGCCCGCATCGAGGGCACGGGCGACACGCTCATCTTCCGCGGCGTGGTGCCGGGCCACACGTTCTGCGGCTTCTGGTTCTACCGGCAGGCGTGGCCCAACCGGTACCTCGAGTTGACGGTGGTGGGTGAGGAGACAGCACCCGGCGAGGCGCCGCGCCGTGGGAGGCCGGAGTTCCACCGCTGACAGCGCCGGGCCAGAAGGCCACGGTGGAGGCATGCCTCTCCACGCTCGTCGACCGACCAGCCCAGGGAGAAGGGAGCGCGCGGGTTCACCACCAGCACGTCCGAAGGACGCCCACGGCCCATGGCGGACACCGCTCTGCGCCTGGGCCCTCACGCTCGACTTCTCACGACAGAAATTGACTCGACGCTGCCCTCGAGCGCCTCGGGGAGAGGCGGAGGGGCGTGGAGGCACCACGCACCGGCGGGCGGTGGGATGCGGGCACCTCACCTGGTGGGGAATCTGTCCAGTGCGCCGCGTCTCCGCCCATCGTGCGACGCGAACGCGGCGTGGAGACGAGGTGCGAGGAGGAGTCCGTCAAGCCGGCACGGACTGGCGGCGGAGGCAGAGGGGTGACTGCTGCCGGCGAGGCGGCCCCTTCTCTCCCAGCGGGAGAGAAGGCGGGGGATGAGAGGGAGAAAAGAAAGGCAATGAAGGCAGACGAGCACGGCAGATGAAGGGGACGCAGGCCGTCCGCC
>JBFMHF010000101.1:0-27668 GCA_040752975.1 Myxococcota bacterium | reverse complement strand
CGGCGCGGGCGGCGGCGCGACGGGCGGCGGCGCGGGCGGCGGCGCGACGGGTGGCGGCTCCGGCGGCGGCGCGGCGGACGCAGGCACGGGCGGTGGCGGAGGCACCCTGGCGGTGCGCTTCGTCGCGCTGGGCGACACCGGCAAGGGCAATGCAGAGCAGACGCAGGTAGGCAACGCCGTCGGCGCGCTGTGCGCCGCGCAGGGCTGCGACTTCGTGGTGCTGCTGGGTGACAACTTCTACCCCTCGGGCGTGAGCGGCACGTCGGACCCGCAGTGGCAGACGGCCTTCGTGCAGCCGTACCAGAACGTCAACGCGCCCTTCTATGCGGTGCTGGGCAACCACGACTACGGCGGCGACGGCGCGGGCTATGAGATCCAGAAGGCCGACGCCGAGGTCGCCTACTCGATGGTGAACCCCAAGTGGCGCATGCCGGCCACCCACTACCGGTGGTCGCTGCGCGGCGTGGACTTCTTCGCCGCCGACACCAACCGCTCGATGTTCGGCCTCGACTCACAGGTGATCGCCGACTTCAACACCTGGCTGCCGTCGTCCACCGCCACCTGGAAGATCGTGTTCGGCCACCACCCGCTCAAGTCCAACGGCCGCCACGGCAACGCCGGCAGCTACGACGGGGTGCCCTTCATCCCCATCGCCAACGGAGCGGGCGTGAAGACCTTCCTCGAGGGCAGCGTGTGCGGGCGCGCCGACGTCTACCTCTGCGGGCACGACCACAACCTGCAGTGGCTGCAATCCACCTGCACGCGCGCGGGCTCGACCATCAACACCGAGCTGATGGTGTCGGGCGGCGGCGCCAGCACCACCGCCTTCGACACGCCGGCGCGCAACCCGTACCACTGGCAGGCCGAGTCCCTGGGCTTCGTCTACGTCGTCATCCAGGGCAACACCTTCACCGGCACGTTCTACAACGGCAGCGGCGTGCAGCAGTACACGCGCACCATCACCAAGTAGGCGTCACAGCCCGACGCTGATCATCTCCGCCACCACGCGGCGGATCAGCTCGCGGCGGACCTCTCGGCGCGCGTGCTCGAAGGCGTCGCGGTGCGGCCGGCCCCGGCGCTCGTCGCGTGTCCTCGCCGCGGTGCGCACCACGAGATCCACCTTCTCGGGCTCCAGCTGAAAGGGCCTCCGCGCGTCCTTGCGGAGGAAGTAGGCGATGCCTCGCGCCTCGAGGAGCTTCTTCAGGTACTTCCTCGACTCGGCGACCAACGACAGGTCGATGATGTCCGCCATGTGCGCGAAGTTGTCGATCGGATCCGGCCGGGCGTCCAATTTCCTTTGAGCGCGCGGGCGATCCTTTGACAACGCCACGCGATGTGCTCGCGCGCCGTCACCGCACGGCGACAGCAGCCCACATGCCGTCACGGAGGAGCGCGCGGCCGCGCTAGAGTGGGAGGCCGCTCATGGAGTGGGTGAACGACGCCAGAGGAGCCCGGGCCGGAGACGCCGCCGCGCGCGACCGGCTGGCCGAATACCTGACGCCCTTCGTCCACGGGGTGGCGCTGGCCCACGCCCCGCACCACGTCGCCAACGCGCTGGTGCCCAGAATCCTGGCCGAGGCCGCGCGCGGGCTGTCGGCCGTCTCCGACGAGCAGCACGTAGGCCAGCACTACGCGGCCGTCGCGAGGAAGCTGGCGCGCGAGGCGGGGGCGGCGCAACCCAACGAGGTGCACGGCAGCTCGGCGCAGGTGACGGAGGCGCGGCAGGTGCTGGCCCGGCTGCGCGCGCTCCCCGAGTCGACACGCGAGTGGCTGCTCCTGCGCCTGGTGGAAGGCGTGCCCGGTCCGGAGCTGGCGCAGGTGCTGCGGGTGATGGAGGGCGAGCTCAAGACGGATCTCGAGCGCGGCCTCGCCGAGGCGGCGCGGGCGTTGGGGCAGTCCCCGCCGACCCCGGGCGACACGTACCTCTGGGAGTTGTTGGGCGCACCGCAGCCGCTGGTGGCCCGCCTGGAGATGCTCTTCCCGGTGCTGCGCTACGACGGCGCGGCCACTGCGGCCGGAGACACAACCGACGAGCGTGCGGCCAACGCGTCCACCCACTTGAGCCTGGGGCCCGTCCCCCAGGCGGGGGCGAAGCGACCGACCGTCACCGCCGCCCCGCCTTCGCAGTTCCCCACCGAAGACGAGACGACGAGCGCACACGTGGAGCCGTTGCGCGAAACCACCCGCACCGGCAGCACCGAGAAGACGCGCGGGGCGAACGACCTTCCGCCTCAGGCCAACCCCTTCGAGCCCGCGGTGCGCACCGTCGCCGCGACCGATCTCCCGGTAGCGGCTCAGGGCGTGGTGCCGGTGATGCCCGCGGGCCCGCCGTCGCGCAGCAACCCGAAGCTGACGCCGATGGGGGCGCCGGCGCGCTCGTCTCCGTCGCGGCCGCCGGAGCCCGACCCTTCCACCTCTCAGCGGCTCAAGGGCTTCACCGGGCCGGAAGAGACGAAGGCCCAGCCGCCGCCGGCGCTGGCGCGGGCCCAGGCGCGCGCCCAGGCGGCCCCCCCGGTGGAAGCGACGGATCCGCTCGCCGGCGCGCTGGACCAGGAGACGCGCGTGGCGGCGATGCCCGTCGCGCCGCCTGCAGACGTCCCGGTAGGCGAGGCGAGCGAGCCAGAGCCGACGCGCATGCAGCCGATGCCGTCAGTGCCTCCCCGGCCCGTGCCTCCGCTGACGCCCCGCTCGCTGCTCCAGGGCACCACGCCCTTCGTGCTGGCCGCGCTGCTGGTGGTGGCCGGCGCGGTGGCCGCGTGGACGGGTCTGTTTACCAGCGAGACGAAACTGAAGAAGGCGTGGACGCTCAAGCCGGTGGTGGTGGCCGCGCAGGACCTCAACGAGGGCGACCTCTTGACCCTGGACCTGCTCGCCACCCGGCAACTGCCGGACACGGTCGTCACCGCCAGCTTCGTGTTGCCAGACAACGTCACCTACGTGGTGGGCCAGCGCCTCGTCGCCCCGATGCAGGAAGGCGACCCGCTCTCCTGGAACCACCTGCCCAGCATCCAGAGGGCGCGGCTCAGCGTCCTCAAGCGGGGCCGCGCCTTCACCATCCCCACCTCGGTGCTCGCCTCCATCGGCCGGCACTTGAAGCCCGGCGATCGCGTCGACGTGGTGGCCAGCATCGAGCGACCCCTCACGAAGTCTTCGAAGCGCACCGAGCGCGGCAAGACCGTCACCGTCAACACGGAGGAGACGGAGCAGGTGGCGGTGACGCTCTTGCAGGACATCGTGGTGCTGGCGACCGGGAAGGTCATCCCGACGACCCGCACCAGTGCGCTCGACTCCCGCGAGCTCGCCTACAGCAACGTGTCGCTGCTGGTCCTGCCGGAAGAGGCCGAGCAGCTCGCGCTGGCGCTGACACTGGGCCGCCTGACGCTGACCCTGCGCACCGACGAGGATCATGATCTCCTCGACCCGGTGCACCGCGAGTGGACCAACATCAACACGCTCATCACCGGCGAGCGCACGAAGAGGCTGCACAAGCGCCGGGAAGAGGTGATCAAGCTGATCCGCGGCGGCACGAAGAACTAGCCGCTACCGGGCAGCCGTCATCCGCGCGTAGCGCCGCAGCGCCTCTACTTCCGACACCTCGTGCGCGAAGCCCGTGGCGTTCTTGAAGGCGCGGGCGTCCACCACGATGGGGTACTTGATGTGCTCCAGCGCGCCGCGGGGCAGCGCGGGGAAGCCGAAGCGCCCCAGCAGCCCGGCGAGCAACGGCTCGGGCAGGGGCACGGCCGTGCGCCCCGTCTGGCGGACGATGGTGGACAGCGGCACGGGCGGCGGCCCGGCGACGTTGAAGATGCCGCGGATCTTCTTCTCCACCGCCAGGGTGATGGCGCGCGCGGCGTCGTCCTCGTCGAGGAAGTGGAAGAGCGGATCGAAGCCCAGCACCATCGGCACCCGCTTGCCGCGCAGGAAGGACGCCAGCGTGCCCGTCTGCGACGGCCCCAGGGTGTAGACGAGCCGCAGGACGCTGGTGGTCAGCCTGGGCTCTCGCCAGAGCATGTTTGCGGCGTAGAGATCGGCCGCCACCAGATCGGCCAGCTCGGGGAAGCTGCCCATGCCCTGCGGGGGCTCGTCTTCGGTGTGGTACAGCGGCGAGTCGGAGGTGGCGCCGTAGTACGTGTGCCGGCCGAGGAAGACGACGTGCTTCACGCCGTGCCCGACGCTGTGCTCGAAGATGGCGCGGGTGCCGCCGACGTTGATGCGGGCGCGCTCTTCTCCCTGGGCGGACAGCGCGTTGACGGTGGCCATGTGCACCACGCACTCGGGGCGCTGGGTGCGAAAGACGTCCTCGGCGGCGCGCTTGCGCAGGTCCACCTCGTAGACCTGGATGTCCTTCGGGTGGTCCCACCAGGGCCGGCGATCCATGCCCAGCACGGTGTGGCCCTGGTCGCGGAGCCTCAGCGCGACCAGCCGGGCGAGCGAACCCCCCACGCCCACGACGAGCACCTTCACAGGGCACCTCCGCGGGCGTTCTTCGCGTCTTCCACCAGCGAGGCGATGCGCAGCTTCACCTGGTCGACGTAGCCCTTGATCACGACGTCTTCCTCGTCGCCGGTGCCCTCGAAGACCATCGGCGCGCCGTAGTGCACCTGGCACTTCGCCGGCAGCGGCGCGGCCACACCGTACGGGGTGAAGGGCACGTAGGGCACGCCCATCAGCTTCCCCAGCGTCTTCGAGTTGTAGACGGTGGGCACGGCGTCGGCGCCGCCCACGAAGCCCAAGGGGACGATGGGCGTCTTCGTCTTGAGCGCGAGCCGCATGAAGCCGGTGCCGAAGTCCACGAGCGAGTAGCGCTCCTTGTACAGCTTGGCGGTGCCGCGCGCGCCCTCGGGGAAGACCATCAGCAGGCGCTCGTCGCGCAAGAGCCGCTCGGCGTGCTCGGGCAGCCCGGTGAGCTGTCCGCAGCGGCTGGCCCACAGGCTGGACACCGGCAGGAGGTTGATGAACTTTTCCACCATCCCCTGCGCGAGCCGCGGCGGATCGAGCTCGAGCAGCATCGAGGCCAGCACCATCGCGCCGTCGATGGCGTAGCCGCCGGAGTGATTGCCCACCAGCATCGCCCGCCCGCGCTTCGGCACGTTCTCGGTGCCCACCGCCTTCACACGGAAGTAGGTGCGGTAGAGGAAGGCCAACGCGGTGAAGAAGACCACCAGGTGCTTCTTCGAGATGCCGTACGGGTCGATGCCGAGCTCGTTGAAGGGCAGCTCGAGGCGGTCGACCAGGGAACGGATGGAGTCGTCTTTCGCCATGTGCGACTGCGGACTGTAGCCGTTCGCCTCGGCGCGGCTCGGGGAATCATCGCGCCAGCCGGCCCCCTGGCACGGTGCATCGGGTGCTGCCGCCCCGGCCCTGGCTTTTCTGCAAGGTCGGCGTCGTCGGAGTGAAATACGCTGGCGGCGATGCTGGTCCACCTGGTGCTGATGAGTCTGGGGGCGGCGCCGTCCATCGCGGTCGGCGATCTCACGCGTGTCAACGTCACGGCCGAGTTGGCCACCTTCGCGGCCGAGCACGTCGGCCAGACTCTGGGAGCTCGCGGCTTCAAGGTCGTCACCCCCAGGGACATGCAGGCGATTCTCGGGCTGGAGCGTCAGAAGCAGCTCCTCGGGTGCGCCGATGACGGGACATCCTGCGCCGCGGAGCTCGCCCAGGCCATCGGCGCGGACCTCCTGCTGACCGGGACCATCGCGCGGCTGGGCGCGGCGGTGCAGCTCGACCTTCGGTTGCTCGACGCGCGGGACGGCAGTGTCCGTGCACGCTTCAGCGGGAAGGCGGACGACGAGGCCCACCTGCCAGAACTCTTCGCCAGGGCCGGCGAGGAGTTGGCCGACGCGCTCTCGGCAGCGCCAACTGCGGCCACGTCCGGCCTGGCCATGCCCCGACCGACGGCGGCGACCTGGGTGCTCCTCGGAGCCGGGGTCGCAGTCGCCGGGGCCGGCGCCGTGTGCCTCATTCTGGCGGAGCAGGACTACACCTCGCTGCTCCTGCCGGTCTCCGCGGGACGACTGACGTACGAGGAAGGCCAGGCCACGCGGGACCGCGGCAAGGCGCTTCAGGTCGCGGGACCCATCGCACTGGGGGTGGGTGCAGCCGTCATCGCTGCGGGGGTGGTGCTGTGGCTGCGCGCGCCACGTTCGTCCCCGGTTGTTTCCGGCCTGGTGACCCCGAATGGGGCTGCCCTCCTCCTGTCCGGGACGTTCTGACGTGCGCCTTTTCCTGCCGCTCTCCATTCTCGCCGTCCTCGTCGGTTGCCATGACTTCGACGAGGCCTTCGCGCGTTGCCTCGACGGGGGCCGCTGCAGCCCGCAGGACGCAGGCGTCGTTGACGACGCGGGCCCGGGGCTGGTGCACGACGGCGGCTTTTTCGGGTGCGCCGACCCCCACCGCCCGGGCAACCAGTACTTCGGTTCCGGCTTCACCTGGGACGCGAGCTTTCACCTCTTTGGGTGCACCGGCGCAGTTTCGTACGCAAGCCGCGAAGCGCTCTGCGCGCGCGACGCCGGTTGCTTTTCGTGCGGGGTCGATTGGTGGCTGAGCCGCTCGGGCAAGGCGGTGGTGCCCTCGAGCGACTACTGGACCAACGACGCGCTGGGCTTCGCGAGCGGCTCGTCCGGCACCTGCAGCGTGGACTACGAAGGCAACGCGCCCGCGTGCACCCGGGCCAGCGACGGTGGCCTCTCGCCCGTCAGGATCTGCGCACGGACTGGCTCGGGCTGCGAGGTGAACCGGTGCGGGTTTCAATCCACGACGGCCGATGACTTCGGCGGCTGTGGTGAGGTGACGACGGCAGGCTCGCTCTGCGCGTGTGAATGACCCGCCTCTCGCAGAAGACCGAAGGCCTCCCTTCAAAGAAGCTGCTTCCGCTACGCGTGCTTGTGCTGCTTGTTGTTCGCCCGCTGGACGAACTCCTCGAGCTCGCCGGACACACTCGACGCGTCGATGAGCGTCTTGTACCGGCCGAGCGGGAGGTCGATGGGCCCCGCGGCCGTCATCACCCACAGGGAGAGGTCGTACCCGGTGGGCACGTTGGTGATGGGGAACTTCCGCACACGCAGCTCGACACGGGCCAGCTCGAGCGGCTCGCCGTCCAGCAGCAGTCGGCCGGTGGCGCGCACCAGCGTGTAGTCGTGCCGCCGGAGCGCGCGCAGCGCCTGCAACGTGCACACGGGCAACAGCGCCAGGCCCGCCACCACCCAGAGCAACGCCCACCCGCTGCCCAGGTCGAGGAGCTGGAAGACGGGCCAGTAGGCCACCGTCGGCAGGGCCCAGAGCGCGGCCTTCCGAAGCTGAGGCTGGATCTCCAGCACGATGCAGTCGGCTCGCGGCTGGCTCAGACGGACACGGGGCATGCTGCGGTGGACCTCTCGAGGGGGAGTGTAGCGTCCCCTTGAACACCCCGCAGGCCCTCCCGTTCCCGGCGGCCGCAAACCCCGTGAAAACCGGGCGCGCACCCGCCGCTGGGGTACAGTTCGCGCACGACGATGAGCAGCCAGGACGACGACCAGGGCGGGGCTGAGCGCCGCCGCCACCCGCGCACCCCGCTGCACATCCTCGTGCAGTTCCGCTTCAACACCTTCGAGGAGTTCCTCGCCGAATACTCGCTCAACATCTCCCCCGGGGGCATGTTCATCCGCACTGAGGAGCCGCGAGAGGAAGGCGCGATGATCTACCTCCAGTTCTCCCTGCGCGACGGCTCGCGCCTCATCGAGGGCATGGGGCGCGTGGTGCGCGTCAACCCGCCCGGCGACAAGACCAGACCTGCCGGCATGGGGGTGGAGTTCGTCAACTTCGACGAGGAGTCGATGGCGCTCATCGAGGAGATCTGCGCTTCCCGTCAATCCACCAGGAACTGACGAGCCGCCATGGGCCTGCGCGCGCGCCTCTTGCTCGCCTTCCTGGTGCCGACGCTGCTGGTGCTGACGGTGGGGGGCTACCTCCTGTACCGCGCCAGCCACAACGCGCTGGAAGAGGAGCTGGGTGCGTCGCTCTCAGCCATCGCCGCCACCGTCGCATCACAGGTCAAGGCCGACCGCGTCCTGTCGCTGACCGAGGAGGACGCGCAGGGTGAAGGCAGCCGCACCTTCCGCTCCTTGATGGCGCAGCTCACCGAGGCGCGCGACCGGGCCAACGTGCGCCGGGTGCTGGTGGTGGATCTCGAGCGGCGGGCGCGCCTCGACGTCGGCGGGAAGCTGCCCCCGATGGCGGAGGCCACGGAGTTGCTGCGCGACACGCTGGAGCTGACACGCGTCTTCGAAGGGCAGCGCGCGTCGTCGCAGGTCCTCTTCGAGGGCACCGACGGGCAGCTGTACAAGACGGGCTACGCGCCGCTGCTCCTCGACGGGAAGGTGGTGGGCGCGGTGGCAGTGGAAGGGAGCGCGTCCTTCTTCGGCCCGCTGACGCGGCTGCGCAACGCCTTCGTGGGATTGCTGGTGGTGACGCTGCTGATGCTCGCCCTGGCGGCGGTGCTGGTGGCGCAGGGGCTCAAGGCCCCCATCGATCGCCTGGTGTCGAGCGCGCTGCGCATCGGCGGCGGAGACCTGTCCACGCCGGTGACGCCGGAGCGCGCGCGGGAGATCGGCATCCTCGCGCGGGAGCTGGAGGCGATGAGGCAGGCGCTGGAGAGCCGCGATCGCCAGCTCAAGCTGATGCTGGGCGGGGTGGCGCACGAGGTGAAGAACCCGCTGGGAGGCATCGAGCTCTTCGGCGGCCTCCTGGACGAGGAGCTGAAGGCCGCCACGCCGGACTTGAAGGAAGCGCAGGGCCACCTCTCGCGCATCCACCGCGAGCTGGATTACCTGAAGCGCATCGTCGAGGACTTCCTCGTCTTCGCGCGCGAGCAGAAGCTGCAGACGGCAGAGTTGAAGGCGCAGCGCCTCCTCGACGCCGCGGCGGCGCACCTGACGGGCGAGGCGACGGGGAGGAACGTGACGCTCTCGGTGTCGGCGGAAGAGGCGACGCTCGTGGGCGACGAATCCCTCCTCACCAGCGCCCTCGTCAACCTGCTGAAGAACGCCGTGCAGGTGTCGAAGGCGGGCCAGACGGTGACGTTGTCGGGCCGCGCCGACGGCGCGCGCTACCTCATCGAGGTGAAGGACGAAGGGCCGGGCATTCCCGCCGACGTGCTGCCGCGCATCTTCGAGCCCTTCTTCACCACCCGGGAGAAGGGCACGGGGCTCGGCCTGCCTTTGGCGCGCAAGCTGGTGGAGGCGCACGGGGGCACGCTGACAGCCGTGTCCGCGCCCGGGAAGACGGTGTTTACCCTCGCGCTCCCGACGCGCTGAGGCCGTGGCGGCGGCGCCTTCGGAATCCGTTGCTACTCATTCGACCGAGACTGTCCAACGAGTAGCACTCGATTTCCGAGCGCGACGTGTCAGGCGTCTCAGAAGACCGGGTTCTCGTTGAGCAGCTCGCGCGCCGCCGATTTCTTTCGCGAGGTGGCGCCCGCACGCGCGTGGTCGCCTCGAGGCGGGGAAAACAGGGTGAGGGGGACCGCCCACGAGACCGCAGGGGACTCGGGCTGCCAGGGACCCGCGGGAACGACGCGCTCCCTGCAGACAGGCGAGTGAACATTCAGGCAACGGGCCGCGCGAGATTCGCCGAGTGTGCCCCGGATGGCTGCCCGTCGACGAGGCCGAGCGCCGTCTCAGCCGCGGTACGTCCAGTGCCAGGGCTCGCCGCCCACGTCGTTGACGAAGCCGTAGCGCCGGCCGTTGGCCGCCAGCCACCGGTACGCCGCCGAGGAGTAGCTGCCGCCCGTGGACACGTCCACCGACAGGCCCTGCTGGTGGTTGGAATAGCCGGGCCGCGCCGCCAGGTTGCCGCGCCCCTGCCGGTACAGGTTGTAGAGGTACGTCTGCTCCGCCATGGTGCGGAAGCCGCTCACCGGCGTCAGCGTCACGCCCGCGCGCGCTGCGTCCGCCTTCATCCGGTTGAAGGCCGCCGCCGCGTCGCTGCGCAGGTACTTCCCGTTGCCGATGGGCGACACGGTGATGCTGACCGGCCGGCCATTGACGTACCCGGTGGTGCGCGTGCCCGGCCCCGACGGCGCGGGAGCCGACGGCGTCGTCCCGCCCACGTTCCCGCCATGCGACTGCGCCTTGACGCCCAGCGCACCCCACGTCTTCGGCCCGACGATGCCGTCCACCGCCAGCCCGCGCTGCTGCTGGAAGCGCTTCACCGCCGCCAGCGTCTTCGGCCCGAAAATCCCGTCCACCGCCAGGCGCGCGCCGCGCTCGTTCAACTTCTTCTGCAACAGCGCCACGTGCAGCCCGCGCGAGCCATACCGCGCCCAGGCAACGCCTCCAGCGGAGGCAGCGGAAGAAGTGCGGCGGGCGGCGGCGACGGTCGTCATGGGTGGTCTCCTGTAAGCCCCTTCACGGGGAATTCTCTGGGACCCGAATTTTCCGGTTGCGGAGGCAAATCCGTCGTCAGTCCAGCAGGATGGAAGTCCAGGGGGCTTACAAAAAGAACAGGCCGGCGCTGGTTCCCTGTCAGCGCCGGCCCGGACGTGGGGGAGAGAAATCCAAAGGAGGAAGGCCTACCGGAGCTCCTCCCCTGCGTCGAGGTCGAAGGTGAAGCCGCCGTCGCGCCCACCGCCGCCACCGCCGCCCTCGGTGATGGAGCCGTCGGGGCAGCCGTAGACGATGGACAGCTTCGCGTTGGGGGTGGTGGCGAGCGCGTCGCACGCCGGCCCGTACAGCGTGATGCGGTTGGTGGCGGGCGTGTATTCCCAGCCGGAGACACGGTTCGGATCGCGCGGGACGAACTGCCCGTCGATGGCCACGTACAGCTTCGTCGGATCCGGCGGCGTCTGCGCCAGGCGGAAGTCGCAGCCCAGCGCGCCCTGCGCAATGGAAGCCAGCGCCTGCTGGAGATCGGCCGAGTTGTCCGCCTGGTAGTAGCGCGGGGTGGTCATGCGCGCGGTCCCGCCCTTGATGGCCATCTGGTTCAGGTTGTTCTGATCCACCGCCCCGCCGAAGCCCACCGTGTACGTGCGCACGCCCTGGTTGAAGAGGCGCTCCACCTCGCCGGTGGGATCTCCGCCGCAGTTCTCCTTGCCGTCGGTGATGAGCAACACGAAGTTGGCGCGGTTGGGATCGTTGAGCTCTGGCACCTGGCTGGCCACCGTGAGCGCCCCCGCGACCGGCGTCTGCCGCCCATCGGCGGTGGAAGGCAGCGCAGCGGCGATGGCCTGGCTGGTGGACGGCCCGGGCGGCACCAGCACCTGGCCCGGGTGGCAGACCTGACTCTGGAAGGAGAACATCTGCAGCCCGAAGCGGATCTGCGCGTCGTGCGCGGCGGTGACGGCCTTCACCGCTTCCAGCGCCGCGGCCCACTTGGTGGCGGCTCCCACCCGCTCCATCATGCTGCCGGAGTGATCGAGGACGATGAGGACGTTGGCCTCGGTGCGGGTGGCCTCGAAGCGCTCTCCGCCGCAGGACGCGGGCCCGGCGTCGAGCCCCGGAGAGTCGGGGGTGGGCACGCCGCAGCCTCCGCCCGGGTGGCACACCTCGCCGGCGCCCTTGCAGTCGCTGTTGGTGCCGCAGCCGCCGCGCGCCACGCAGCCTCCCGCCGCGCTGCACACCTCGTCCAGCCGACACTGGGCATCGCTGGTGCAGCCGAAGGCGCAGACGCCCGACGGCAGGCAGGACTGGCCCACGCTGCACGCCGCCGACGTCGTGCACAGCGGCGGGCTACAGGAAGACGCGACGGCGCCCAGGATGAGGCCGAGCGCGGAGGCGAGGAGGAGGCGGTGCATGGGGGCTCCCTCAGAAGTTGAAGACGATCGCCAGCGAGGCGATGGCGAAGCAGCAGGCGAGCAGCGCCCAGGCGTCGAAGCGGACCGGCTCGGCCCACGACGTGTCGGCGGCCTCGTCGTCGAGGTCCTGCTCGTCGTCGTCCGTCTGCCAGGAGCGCGGCGGGGCCCGGTGGAGCGGCTGCTTCGCCGCGGGCAACGGAGCGGCCGCCACCGGCACGGCCTTCACCACCGGCTTCGCGACGACGGGGGGCGCCACGACGGCGAGGGGGACGACGGGGGCCGCGGCAGGCGCTTCGAGCGACGCCCAGGCGGCCACCACGGCCTCGTCGTGCGAGAGCCCGAGGTCGTCCATCACGTCGAGGACGTCGCTCAGCACGTGGGCCAGGCTGTACGGCCGCGCGACAGGATCGCTGGCCAGCATGGAGGCCACCACCGCGGAGAGCTCATCGTCCAGCGTCGGGTTGAGGCGGGCCGGCGCAGGCACCTCGTGCAGCCGCGGCACCTGCAGCCGCGCGCGCGCCTGCGAGACGGTGAGGCCGGTGAAGAGCTGGTACAGCACGCCGCCCACCGCCTGCACGTCGGCCAGCACGTCCGTGCCGCCGCCCTCGCCCTTCAAGGACACATGGCCATCCGGCGCCACCTCGAAGCTGGCGGCGTCGATGGCGCCGCAGGTGCGCCCCTCGGAGTGGACCAGGGCGGTCGAGCGCAGGACGTCGTGGGCGAGGAGGAGGGCCACCTCCATCGGGGGCCGCGCGCCCGGGGTGCGGTCGAGCAGGGACTGCAGGCAAGCGCTGGTGGCCACCGTGGAACGGGTCGCGAAGCGTCGTCGGCTCATGCGGGGCCTCAGAGCAACTCGCCGGCCAGCCGGCAGGCGCCCGGAATTGCTGGCGCTGGAAAGGGGCTGGAGCAGCACAGTCGTTGTCACCCTGCGACAGCCGTGCGCCAGATCCACGCGCGTTGACATCACCTTCGAGCAGGTGACAACTCCAGTTCACACCCGCCCGAATCCCACCCGAAGCGAGGAGGCTCGAAGGCGCATGGACATCGGAATGAAGAAGAACCTGGCGTACGGCTACGACGAGGCGCTCAAGCGGGTGCCCGAGGCGCTCAAGGCGGAGGGCTTCGGCGTGCTGACCACCATCGACATGAAGGAGACGCTCAAGGCGAAGCTGGGTGTCGACTTCCGGCGCTACACCATCCTCGGGGCGTGCAACCCGCCCATCGCGCACCGCGCGCTGTCCGCGCACCTGGGCTTCGGCCTCATGATGCCGTGCAACGTCACCGTGCACGAGGGCGACGACGGCAAGGCGGTGGTGCAGGCGGTGGATCCGCTCCAGACGGTGGCGCCGCAGGTGTCGAAGGAGCTCGCCGCGCTGGCCGGCGAGGTGCGCGAGAAGCTGGCGCGCGCGCTCGAGAAGCTGTGACGTGCTTTCCCTCTTCCCCTGGGGAGAGGGTCAGCGTCGCGCCGCTTCCCGGGCCTTCGCCAGCAGCCTCACCAGCGGCGCCTCGTCCGCGCGGCGCAGGGCCTCGTCCCAGCTGAGCCACTGGGCGCCGTGCGACTCGTTCGGGTCATGCGCGAGCGCATCGGCGTCCTTCGCCACCACGAGGTAGCGCACGTCCAGGTGCCGGTGTTCGGGCTCTCCCTTCCGCGCGGGGATGACGTGCACATCCACGTCCAGCGGGCGGGGGGCGGTGGGGTGCAGCGCGACGTCGAGGCCCGTCTCTTCCCGCGCCTCACGCAGCGCCGTGCGGGAGAGCTCGCCCCCGTCGGCGTCGTCCGCGTGTCCGCCGGGTTGGAGCCAGCGCTGCAGCTTCGCGTGCAGCACGAGGCACACGCGCTGACCCGCCGGGTCCACCACCACGGCGCTGCCGGTGAAGTGCGCTGGCCACTGCTCGCGCGAGAAGGGCCTGGGCAACGACGCGGCGAACTCCCGCATCGCGAGGAGATCCACCCGCTCCTTCTCGTCGGCGGGCGCGTGGGCGAAGAGGATGCTCGCCAGCGTCACGAGTTGCCCCGCTCCCCCGGTGGCGAGGGCGTGTCCGCGAAGGGACGCGGCTGCTGCACGCCAGCGAGGAAGCCGTCGGCCGCGCCGCCTCGCACCTTCGTCAGCTCCTCGGCCGTCACCGGCACCAGCCACAGGAGCGTCACCGGATCTCCGTCCACCTCGGGCAGCGGCACCGGCCCGGCGAACTTCGCGCTGCTGGCCACCAACACTCCGGTGAAGGGCGTGCCCTTGAAGGCGTCGGCCGGCACCGTGTGGCCGTGCCCCAGCCACGTGTACCGTTGCCAGGGGAGCTCGGAGGCGAGCGTGAGGAGGTCGGCCACCCGCTCGCGCAGCAGCTCCGACGCGCCGTGCGGCAGGGCCACGGCCAGCTCCACCCGACGCCAGAGGCGCGGCTCGGCGTGCGCCAGCTCCACCGCCGGCATCGGCCGCTGCGACATGCCCACCGTGGCCACCGTCACCGCGCGATCCGACTGGAAGACGCCGAGGCCCAGCGGAGGCCACGCCACCGCCTCCTCCCGGTAGGACTGCTGCGGCCCCAGCGAGCGTTCCAGCGCTTCCCGTACCGCGCGACGTTTCTCTTCCCAGGTGACGCGCGACTCCCAACTGTCCCAGTAGCGCTGGGCGGCGCGGAAGCGTGCGGCGATCTCGTCGGCCTGCTCGAGGCGCCACGCGAACGGCGCCTGCCCCACCGCGTCGCGCGCGTAGCCCGGGCAGTCCTTCCTCCCGTGCCAGGGCACCGTGCAGGCCACGACGTCGGGACCCTCGAAGAGGGCGACTCCATTCCCGTCGGGCAGCCACACCAGCTTCGCCCGCGTCGGGTCCACCGCCGGCGCTCCCTGCGGGTGGGCGCAGAAGCGGGCCGGCATCAACGGCGCGAGGCCCTGCTCCATGTCGGCGCGCACCACCTCGGCCGGCGCGGCGACGCGGTTTCGCACCCACGTGGCGCGCAGCTCCTGCCCCAGGCCTTCCGGGAAGTACTGGTAGAGGTAGACGGCGCGCCCGTCGTCCTCCACCACCGCCTCGGCGTTGCCGTTGGGTGACTCGGAGCGCAGCACCACGTCTTCAGCCATGGCGCCGCACTGTAGTCCGCTAGAGTGGGCGACATGGCGCGAATCCTCGTCATCGACGACAACGACACGATGCGGGAAGGCATGACCGTCACCCTGAAGAAGGCGGGCCACGAGGTGCTGGCCTTCCGCAGCGGGGTGGACGGCGTGGCGGCCTTCAAGAAGTCTGGGGCGGATCTGGTGGTGACCGACCTCAAGATGGAGGCGATGGACGGCATCGAAGTGGTCAAGCAGCTCAAGGCCCACGAGCCGCAGGTGGTGGCGATGGTGGTGACGGCCTTCGGCACCATCGAGACGGCGGTGGAGGCGATGCGCCAGGGCGCATACGACTTCATCACCAAGCCCTTCCCGCCCGACGTGCTGCGCGCGAAGGTGGACGCGGCGCTGCAGCTCTCCCGCCTCGGCGCCCAGCTCCTGCGCGAGCAGGCCCGCACCGAGGTGCTGTCTCGCGACTCGTTCGAGAAGGTGGGCAGGTCGGTGGTGGGCGACAGCGAGCCCATTCAGAAGCTCCTGGCCCAGGTGAAGCGCGCCGCCGCCACCGAAGCGACGGTGCTGGTCCAGGGCGAGTCGGGCACCGGCAAGGAGCTGGTCGCCCGCATGCTGCACGACCTCTCCCCCCGCAGCGCAGGCCCCTTCATCGTCACCCACTGCGCGGCGCTGGCCGAGACGCTGCTGGAGAGCGAGCTGTTCGGCCACGAGCGCGGCGCCTTCACCGGCGCGGTGAAGAAGAAGCTGGGCCGCTTCGAGCTGGCCGACGGGGGCACCCTCTTCCTCGACGAGATCGGGGAGATCAGCCCCTCGGTGCAGACCAAGCTGTTGCGCGTCCTGCAGGAGAAGGAGATCCAGCGGGTCGGCGGAGAGGAGACGGTGAAGGTGGACGTGCGCGTGGTGTGCGCGACGCACCGCGATCTCAAGGCCGAGGTCACCGCGGGCCGCTTCCGCGAAGACCTGTACTACCGCCTGCACGTGGTGCCGCTCACCCTGCCGCCCTTGCGCGAGCGCCCCGAGGACATCGCGCAGCTCGCGCGCCACTTCATCGGCAAGCACGCCGCGCGCATCAACCCGAAGGTGAAGGGGCTGGCGCCCGACGCCGTGGCCGCGCTGGCCCGCTACGCCTGGCCCGGCAACGTGCGCGAGCTGGAGAACGCCATCGAGCAGGCGCTCGTCTTCGCGGAAGGCACGGAGCTGGCCGAGAAGGACCTGCCCGCCTTCCTCCAGGGGCCCGCCGCGCGCGCCGCCCAGACGCACGGCGCCCTGCCCGTCCCCCACGGCGATCGGCCGCTCCCCGACATCCTCGAGGACCTCGAGCGCCAGTTGATCGAGCGCGCCTACGAGAAGGCGAAGGGCGTGAAGACCGAGACGGCCCGCCTCCTCGGCATCAAGACGAGCGCGCTCTACTACAAGCTGGAGAAGTACGGCTTCATCCAGAAAGGTGAGAGCCCTCCTTCGGAGTCGTGAAGACCCGAGGGGCTGAAGCCACCCACCCCAACGGCGTCTCGTTTTGCGAGGTTGGGTCCGGATTCCCCGGGCACGTGCGTTGCTCACCCGCGGTGCATGCTTTCGGATTCGTCTGGCAGAGTGCTGGTGGTCGACGACGACGAGGTGATGCTGCGGGTGTGCAGCGCCGTGCTGAGCAGCGTTGGGTTGACGGCTGACCTGGTCTCCAACCCCGTCGACGCGCTGGAGCGGATCCGCAGCCGCCGCTACGACGCCATCGTGTCGGACATCCGCATGCCGGATGGGGACGGCATCAGCCTGCTGCGGGCGGCGCGGGCCCAGGACGCCACGGTGCCCTTCGTCTTGATGACGGGCGCCCCCAGCGTGGAGACGGCGGTGTCGGCGCTGGAGCACGGCGCGCTCAAGTACCTGCAGAAGCCCTTCAGCGTGGACGAGTTCGCCCACGCGGTGACGAGCGCGGTGCACAAGCGCGTGCAGGCGGAGGACCTGCCCGCACTGGGTGAACGCCTCGACCATGCCCTCACCCACCTGTGGATGGCCTACCAGCCCATCGTCTCCTGGAGCTCGCGCTCGGTGTTCTCCTACGAGGCCCTGTTCCGCACCGCGGCCAAAGACGTCAATGGCCCGATGGAGATGCTCGAGCTGGCCGAACGCACCCACCGGCTGTTCGACGTGGGCCGCGCCATTCGCGCGCGCGTGGCTCGTGACGCGGCGGCGCTGGCTCCGGGCCTCAAGCTCTTCGTCAACCTGCACCCGGCGGACCTCGACGATCCCGAGCTGTACCGCTCCGACGCGCCGCTCTCCATGTTCGCCTCGCGGGTGGTGCTGGAGATCACGGAGCGCGCGTCGATCACGGATCTGGACGACGTGATGGCGCGGGTGGCCGCGCTGCGAGGCCTGGGCTACCGCGTGGCGATCGACGACCTCGGCGCGGGCTACGCGGGCCTCACCACCTTCGCGCAGGTGCAGCCCGAGTTCGTGAAGCTGGACGGCTCGCTGGTGCGCGGCATCGAGCAGGATCGCCCGCGGCAGGTGGTGGTGTCCTCGATGATGAACGTGGCGCGCGATCTCGGCACACACGTCATCGCCGAGGCGATCGAGACGAGCGCCGAGCGCCGGCAGCTCGAGGCGCTGGGAGTCGACCTGATGCAGGGCTACCTCTTCTGCCGTCCGGAAAAGCCGTTCGCCACGCCCCGCGCCGAGGCGATGAACGACGCCTGACCGGCCATGCAGGCCTGGGCGTCCGGGCGTCAGCCCCCATCCAGTCCGGCTCAGCCACCACCAGCCGTCCTCCGGCTGGCCCGGTCAGCGTCCCGTCTCAAGTCCAGGAGGAGACGGCCCCTCAGACGCCTCCGGGGAGCAGGGTGTGCGCCCGCCCGTCGTGGAGCAACGCCACCAGGTGGCCCTGGTGGAACGCGCGCGTCAGCGGCGGCGGCGGCGGGAAGTCCTGCGGCAAGACCCAGTCCGGTCGCGTCGACTTCCCCGCGCCCAGCATCTGCCCGCGCCGCAGCGCGCCCACCTCGGCGTCGGTGAGCTCTCGCGACGGCAGCCACGGCAGCACGTCCCGCCCCGTGCAGCTCACCGGTTCACCAGGTGGATCGACGTACGGACCAATGCCCGTCCGCCGGAGCGCCGAGAGGTGCGCCCGCGCACCGGTGAGCCGCCCGAGATCGCGCGCGAGGCTGCGCACGTAGTAGCCACCTCCGCAGGTGAGCTCGAGCACGCTGGACCCGGGCAGCGCGTGAGAGCGCCAGCGGGCCGCGTGCAGGTACACCCGCGAGGACGGCACGATGAGCTCTTCTCCACGATGCGCCCGGACGTAGGCGCGCTCTCCGTCCACGCGCTTGTTGCTGGTCGCCGGCGGAGTCTGGTCCTTCCAACCGAGAAAGCCGGCGAGCGCCTGATCCAGCGTCTCCGGCGTCAGTGACGAGGCGTCGCCGGCCCCGACGGGCGCGCCGTGGAGATCGAGCGTGTCCGTCTCTTTTCCCCACGCCACCGTCGCCACGTACGTCTTGGGCACCTCATGGAGGCGCTCGAAGAGCCGCGTCGCCGCGCCCACCAGCAGCACCACCAGGCCCTCGGCGAAGGGATCCAGCACGCCGCCGTGCATCACCTTCAACCGAAACGGCCCCCGGTGCCGCCCGCGAAAGTCGTCCACCAGCGCGAAGCTGGTGACGCCTACGGGCTTGTGCACCAGCCAGAGCGCCGACGGAGGTCGTTTCATGGGGCTGAAACCCCCACCCACCGCTTCCTCGGAAAACTGTCGATCGCCGGGTTTTCCACCGGCGGAGACTGTCCCACACCTTGCCAACCACCCGGAATCCCGGTTCATTGTGGGGGACTTCGTGGCACTGTCGTTGCTCAAGCGTTCCACCATCATGAAGCTGCGAGCCGCCCTCCTCCTTGGTTGCCTCCTGTTGGCCTTCCCGGCCTTCGGGGCCGGCTCTCTGGACGCGATGCGGGCGAACTCGCGGGGCATGCGCGAGCAGGTGAGCCAGCTGAAGGCCGAGCAGCTCAAGAAGCGCAGCGAGCTGTCGGTGCTGTCGTCGCGCATCGAAGAGCTCAAGGCGAAGTCGAAGGGCCGCCTGCTGCCCGGCGGCGAGCTGGACACGGCGCTGAAGGCCTCGCAGGAGCTGTCGGGCGCGCTGACCGAGCTGGCGCAGCAGGTGTCGACGCGCGAGAGCGAGCTGGAAGCCGCCAACCTCGCGCTGCTGGACGGGCTGTCGAGCGAGCTCAACCGCCTGCGCGCGGACTTCGATCGGCAGACGGATCGCAGCAAGCGCAAGGCGCTCATCGACCAGATGCGGAAGCTGCGGGCCGAGCGTGACGCGCTGCGAGCCACCCTCCCGGCGGCGAAGCTGCCCACGCTCGACGCGGTGAAGCCGTCGGACGATCCCGAAGAGCTGCTCGAGCAGGCCGACCTCCTTCGCGACAACGAAGAGAAGCTGCAGAGGGAGCTCAAGGCGCTCGAGGCGCGCATCGCCGAGCGCCGCGAGGAGGCCGAGCTCGACACCCGCGTGCAGCGCTTCCTGGGCGAGGAGTCGATGTTCGACGACCAGGATCGCCGCCTGCGCGTGCAGCGCACCACCACCACCGGCACCGACGGCACGCCGATGACGGGCAACCTCGGCGGCACCGAGAACCAGAACCCGTCGGAGTTCAACGCGACCCAGGACACGGCGGGCTCACCCCCGGGCGCGGGTCCCCTGTCTCCGCAGGCGGCGGCGGGGCGCAACGACGTCCCCCCTCCCACGGGCGGCCTCGACAAGAACAACGTCAGCATCACCTCGGGCTCGGACGCGCGGCCACAGCTGGGCAGCGCCAACCCGAACACGGTGGCCGGCGGCGACGACGATCTCGAGGACCTCGAGGTGCAGCGCCTCAAGCTCAAGGGCATGGCCGACGAGCTCAAGAAGAAGGCACAGGAGCTCGAGAAGCGCGCCAGCCAGCTGCGCTGAAGGCCACGGGAGTTCGCCTCGCGAGGCGTCCCATGCGACGCGGCCGCATCCTGAAGTATGCCTCGAGCGGAGCGGCTCACCTCTCGCACCCGCAGGGGAGGGACGATGGCGTACCGTCGGTGCTCACCGTCAGCGGCGTGGCCGCTTCCCGGTGGCGCTGGACTGGCTGATGACGTCGGGGAAGAGGAGCGGTGGAACCTGGCCGCGGTGGCCGGAGGGCGGGGACGCGCAGCGCTTCTCGCGCACGCCGAGGCCTCTCGGCGCGGTAAGGTGCGCGGCCGGTGCGTCGGGTCGCCGCTCTCTGCTTGCTGGTGGGTGCGTGGTCGGCATTCGGGGCCGAGTTTCGCGGCGGGGCGCGGGTGTGGGCCGGTGCCGGCGTCGACACCAACGCGAAGCGCGACTACACGAGCCCGGGCGTCCCCACGCAGCCCGACGGCTTCTTCTTCGGACTGCTGCACCTGCAGGGCGTGACGCTCTTTGACGCGGGCGTGCGCATCCTCGGCGTGTACGACGTCGCGGGGCGCAAGTTCCTCACGCTGCCGTCAGAAGACACCATCGTCCAGGACGGCTCGCTCGAGGCGGCGGTGGGCATCGCGAAGTCGATGAACGTGGGCGTCCTGGGCCGGGTGAGAGATCGCCGGGGCGCCGAGCGCAACTACACCGACTTGACGGGCGGCTTGCTGGTCGACTTCCTGCCCACCGACGCGCTGGACGTGCGCGTCACCTTCGGCGCGCACCGCTTCATCTATTGGGATCGCTTCGACTACAGCTACTGGGGCCCCGAGGGCGTCGCGTCGGTGCGCTACCGCTTCACCCGGCGCCACAGCCTCTCGGTGTTCGGCAGCTTCATCCCCCGCACGTACAACGCCATGGCCCGGCCCCCGCCCGACGTGATGCCGGTGCCGCCGGAGTCGGTGCGCTTCGACAGCTACTTCACGGTGGGCGCCGGCTACTCGTACCGCGGGCCGTTTCACCTCTCGCTGGGCTACGCGTACTTCGACCAGACGTCCAACTCCTACGGCGAGTCGATCCGTCGCCACCGAGTGTCGGTGACGGGCGGCTTCCAACTGCCGTGGCGGCTGACGCTGTTGACGGCGCTGACGGCGCAGTTCTCCAGCTTCCCGCAGGGCGTATACCTCTCGCCGGATCTGACGGTGGTGGAAGACGACGAGAACGCCAGCTCGCTCACGGTGAAGCTGGTGCGGCCCATCATCAAGTACGTCGAGCTCGACGTGCGCTACGCGGGCTACTTGAACTTCCTTCCGCAGAACCAGTTCCTCTACCTCCGCCACGTCTTCTCGCTGGGCCTCGCGGTCGCCATTCCCTGAAATTCGCGTGGGCTGATCGCGGACAAGCAGACTCTGCGCCCCTCGCCCCTCGAGTGTCTCGGAAGCGGGCGTGGCACCTGTGATGCACCGGCCAGCGGGCGACGACCGGGGCCCCGCGCCTTCCCCTGGCCGAGGAGAAGGCCCATGGTGCCGCCTCGTCCTCCGCCGCCGCTGCACCGCGCCGCGACGCCACAGCTGCACGACTTCCTGGATGCCTCCGCGAAGCGGCTGCCGGACAAGGTCGCGCTGGTGACGGAGCGGGAACGGCTCACGTACGGCGCGCTGGACGCGAAGGCCAACGCGCTGGCGCACGCGCTGGTGGAAGACGGCGTGACGCGCGGCGATCGCGTGGTCATCTTCGGCGAGAACACCGCGGAGACGGTGGTGGGCTTCTTCGCGGCGCTCAAGGCGAACGCGGTGGCGTTTGCGGTGAGCCCGCGGACGCGGCCGGAGAAGCTGGCGCAGCACGTCCACGAGACGCACGCGGTGGCCCTCTTGTCGGACATGGACCTCGCGCGCGCGGTGAACGACGGGGCGCACGCCCGGCACCTCAAGCGGGTGCTGCTGGCCGGCGCCTTCGACGCGCGGCGGCTGCCGGCCGTGCACGTGGCTGCCTCGTGGGACGAGGCGGTGGCGCGAGGAAAGCGACGAGCGGCGCGCGGGGGAGACGACGCGCCCGAGCCAGGAGGGCCTCCCGCGCGGCGCAACCTGGACGTCGACCTCGCGGCCCTCGTCCTCACCGCGGGCAGCACAGGCGAGCCGAAGCGGGTGATGCTGAGCCACCGCAACCTGATGACGGCGACGGCGAGCATCTCCACCTACCTCGAGCTGCGCGAGGACGACGTGCTGCTCGACGTGCTGCCGCTGACCTTCGACGAAGGGCTGTACCAGGTGCTGCTGGCCTTCCGCGTGGGCGCGCGGGTGGTGCTGGAGCGCGACCTGGGAGAACCGTCGCACGTCCTCTCCCGCATCGCGGAGGAGCGGGTGACGGGCTTCGCGGCCATCCCGCCGGTGTGGCGGGCGCTGGCCGAGCTCGAGGACACGGGCGGCGTCGACGTCTCGTCGCTGCGGTTCCTCAGCAACACGTCGGCGGCGCTGCCGCTCAAGCACGTGGCGCGGCTGCGGCGCTTGTTCCCGAGGGCGAAGCTCTACACGACGTACGGGCTGACGGAGTGCATGCGCTGCACGTACCTCCCGCCCGCGGACCTGGACCGCAAGCCGTCGAGCGCGGGCATCGCCATCCCCGACACGGAGCTGTGGGTGGTGGACCAGCACGACGAGCGCGTGGGCCCGGGCGTGGTGGGGCAGGTGGTGGTGCGCGGTCCGACGGTGATGGAGGGGTACTGGGGGAATCCGGCGGCGACGGCGCAGCGCCTCAGGCCCGGGCCGTTCCCCGGCGAGCGGGTGCTGTACACGGGCGATCTCGGCGTGCTGGACGCAGAGGGCTACCTCACCCTCGTCGGCCGCATCGACGACCTCATCGAGTCACGCGGCGAGAAGGTGCCGCCGCTGGAGGTGGAGTGCGCGATCGCCAACGTGCCCGGCGTGCGAGAGGTGGCGGTCATCGGCGTGCCCGACGAGCTGCTCGGGCAGGCGGTGAAGGCCTTCGTGGTGCTGGAGGAGGGCACCACCCTGACGGCGCGGGACATCTTGCGGGAGTGCCAGCAGCAGCTCGCCCCGCACCAGGTGCCGCGCGAGGTGGAGTTCCGCGGCGCGCTGCCGAGGTCGCCCACGGGCAAGGTGCGCAAGGCCCAGCTGGCGTGAAGTCTCTAGTCGAAGCGCTCGCTGCCAACGGCGACGCCGTCGTCGGCGACGCGCACCTTGCGGCCGGTGAAGGGGTGCACGACGAGGCGGCTCTTGCGGGGGTCGAGCGGCGCTTCGGGGCGGCCGACGAGGGAGTCGTAGCGCTCGTGGATGCGGGCGTTGAGCTCGGTGAATTGGCGCAGCTGCTCGATGGCGGCCAGCTCGTCGTGCCCCAGCTTCGCGTACGACGTGCGGCCGGCCTTGATGGTGAGGCGCTCTCCGAAGCGGATGCCCTGGTAGCCGTAGATGACGAGCTCTCCGACCGCGCCGAAGTCGGCGGCGCTGGCGAAGAGGAGCGCGAGGGCCTGGCTGGTCTCGCGGTAGGGGTCCTCGCTGACGTAGCACTGCACGGTCACCTTGCCGTCGACGAGGGTGACGTCGAAGAGCTCGTGCGGCGCGACGGTGATGTCCTTGAGGAAGGAGAGGAGCGCCTCCGGCGTGTCGTGGTGCACGTCGTGGCCGCCCAGCTCGTCGAGCCAGGGGAAGGCCTCGCGGGCCACTTCAGAAGCGAGCCACTCCTCGACGTTGCGCTCGGGGATGGAGACCGCGCCGAACATCACCACGTCCCAGGCCATGCGTCCTCTCCTCGAAGGGTTGCTACAGGCAGCCACAGGAGTGTCGCCCGGCGGCAGGAAGGCGCAATTTTTCGGCCGGCTCCTCGCGTCAGGTCGAGCTCCACCTCAGCGCTGGTTGGCGCTCTGCGTGCCCACCGCGGGCGTGGACTCCGGCAGCACGCCGAGGACCTTCTGGAAAGCGAACCACCGGCCCGCGACCGACCGGAGCAGCGCTTCGGGCCGCCTCGGTCCAGGGCTCCAGGGAGCGCGCGAGCGTGCGCCTTCAGCTCTCGGTGGACGCTGGTGACGGCGGCGCACCGCCTTCCCCGCCCGGCTCGCCGCCGTCTCCGCCTTCGCCCTCGCCGCCCTCGGGGGACTCGCCCGCGGCCTCGTCCTTCGGCAGGTGCGAGAGGCCGACGACCTTCTCGCTCGCGTCGTCGAGGGTGATGAGCCGCACGCCCTGGGTGTTGCGGCCGATGACGCTGATCTCCTTCACCCGCATGCGAATGAGCACTCCGCCCGAGGTGACGAGCATCACTTCGTCGTCGTCCTTCACCTGCACCGCGCCCACCACCTTGCCGTTGCGGTCGCTGGCCTTGATGTCGATGACGCCCTTCCCGCCGCGGCCCTGCTGTCGGTACTCGGCTTCCTCGGTGCGCTTGCCGTAGCCGTTCTCGGTGACGGTGAGCAGCGTGGTGCCCGGGTCCACCACCTCAGCGCTCACCACCTCGTCGTTGCCCTCGAGCGTGATGCCCTTCACGCCGTACGCGGCCCGGCCCATCGAGCGCACCTCGTTCTCATTGAAGCGAATCGACATGCCGTCGGCGGTGCTGATCAGCACGTCCTTGGTGCCGTCGGTGATCTTCGTCGCCACCAGCGCGTCGCCGTCCTCGATGCCCAGCGCCGCGATGCCAGAGGAGCGCACATTGGAGAAGGCGGTCAGATCGGTGCGCTTCACCACGCCCTTCTTGGTGACGAAGAGGACGAACTTGTTCTCCTCGAATTCCCGCGTCACCAGCACCTGCGCCAGCTTCTCGCCCTCCTGGAAGTGCACCAGGTTGACGATGGGCTTGCCGCGCGAGGTGCGGCTCCCCACGGGGATCTCGTGCACCTTGAGCCAGTACAGCCGCCCGCGCGACGTAATCGGCATCAGGTACGCGTGCGTGCTGGCCACGAAGATGTCGGACACGAAGTCCTCTTCCTTCGTGGTGGCGCCCGTCTTCCCGCGGCCGCCGCGCCGCTGCGCCCGGTACTCCGACAAGGGCGTGCGCTTCACGTAGCCGGCGTGCGACAGCGTCACCACCATCGGCTCGTCGGCGATCAGGTCCTCGGTGGAGATCTCCCCCACCTCCCCGATGATCTCGGTGCGCCGTTCGTCGGCGTAGCGAGCGCGGATGTCCTTGAGCTCGGCCTTGATCACGTTGAGCAGGCTGGACTCGTTGCCGAGGATGTCTTCGAGCTTCGCGATCTCCCGCGACAGCTCGAGCAGCTCCCTGAAGAGCTCTTCCTGCTGCAGCCCGGTGAGGCGCTGGAGCCGCATGTCGAGGATGCTGCGCGCCTGCTCTTCGGAGAAGCCCGGGTCGTAGCTGCGGCTGATGCCCTGGTACGTCTTCTCTTCGGCCTTCGCGCGCGCGGCCAGCGCGTCCATCGATTTCTTCGCCGACGCGAAGTCGACCTTCTTGAGGCCCTTGAAGGACGGCGCCTCGTAGAGCGCGGGCGACACGACGTTCATGAGCGCCCAGCGGGCCTCGTCGGGATCCTTCGACGCGCGGATGACCGCGATGATGTGGTCGAGGAAGTCCTTGCCGCTGGTGGCGACCAGGAGGCCTTCGACGATGTGCAGGCGGTCCTTCGCCTTCTTCAGCTCGAAGCGGCTGCGCCGGGTGACGACCTCGCGCCGGAAGAGGACGAAGCGCTCGAGGATCTCCTTGAGCGACAGCGTGCGCGGCTGGCCCTGGTCGATCGCCAGCATGATGATGCCGTACGACGACTGCATCGCGGTGTTGGCGTACAGGTTGTTGCGGACGATCTCGGTGATGGCGTCGCGCTTGAGCTCGATGACCACCCGCACGCCCTGCATCGACGACTCGTCGCGGATGTCGCTGATGCCCTCGATGCGCTTCTCGCGCACCAGGTCGGCGATCTGCGTCACCAGCTGCTCCTTCTTGAGCTGGTAGGGGATCTCGGTGATCACGATGCTCTCGCGATCGCCCTTCTTCTCCTTTTCGATCTCGGTGCGCGCACGAATCGTCACCTGCCCGCGGCCGGTCTCGTACGCACGGCGGATGCCTTCGCGCCCGGCGATGATCCCGCGCGTGGGGAAGTCAGGCCCCTGCACGAACTTCATCAGCTCGCCGACGGTGGCCTTCGGGTGATCGATCAGGTGGACGGTGGCGTCGATGACCTCACCCATGTTGTGGGGAGGGATCTTCGTCGTCATGCCGACGGCGATGCCGTCGCTGCCGTTGACCAGCAGGTTGGGGAACTTCGCGGGCAGCACCGTGGGCTCTTTGAGCGAGCCGTCGTAGTTGGGCGAGAAGTCGACGGTGTCCTTGTCGAGATCGCCGAGCATCTCGTCGGCGAGACGCTCCATGCGCACTTCGGTGTAGCGCATGGCCGCTGGCGAATCGCCGTCGATGGAGCCGAAGTTCCCCTGCCCGTCGATGAGCAGGTAGCGCAGGCTCCAGGGCTGGGCCATGCGCACGATGGTGTCGTAGACGGCCTGGTCGCCGTGCGGGTGGTATTTACCGATGACGTCGCCCACCACGCGCGCCGACTTCTTGTACGCGCGGTTGTAGGTGTTGCCGAGATCCTGCATCGCGAACAGCACGCGGCGGTGCACCGGCTTCAAGCCATCTCGCACGTCGGGAAGCGCGCGCCCGACGATGACGCTCATCGAGTAGTCGAGGTAGCTCTTGCGCATCTCGTCTTCGATCGAGACCTGCACGAGCTGGCCGATGCTGGACGGAGGCGGCGGAGGCGCGGGCGGCGCGGGAGGCGTCTGGGTGTCGTCGGACATGTCGAAAGTCGGCTCTCTTGCGAAGGGCGCGGAGCTCCGCGGGACGGCGGAGAAACGACTCCTCGTACCCTCAGCAGGCCCTCAACGCAACGCCTGATGCGCAGGGCAAACGCCTTAAAAGACGAGCAGTTTCAGCATGTTGCGGGCTACTGACACTGCGCGCCGCCCATCCCGTCCGGCATGCAGATTCCGGAGCAGCACTCCCCGCTCGAGGTGCACTCGTTGCCCATGTTTGCGCATTGCCCACCGTCAGGCAGGAGGACCAGGACGAAGCCGCCCAGGGAGTAGCGCAGGTGCGTGCCAGTGATGTCGAAGGACGTTTCACCTGCGTGCGCGCCAAGCACACTGATGGTCGAGACGGCTTGTCCGTTGGCGAAGCGAACGATGCCTGCATCGCCCGTGCAATTCGGGCCCATGAAGACGGTCGCCTGGCCATAGGAGGACACGGCGAGGGGGAAGACCTGAAACACGTCGGCGTTGAACGCCGCCGCGGGACTCCCGCCCGAGCTGGTCGCGACAGCGATGCCGTTGAGGCACTCGGTCTCGCGGACCCCAGCGTCGAACAAGAGCGCGATGTCGGCGGTGACCGAGACCGCCAGGGTGGAAGTCGTCGGGCCCACCTCGTCGCGCGCAGTCACGCTCACTTCGCCGAAGGTGTGCGGCAGAAACCAGACGGCGACACCTCCCTGGCCCGCATCGACCTGGATGGGATTGGGCCCGATGCCAGAGCACTGACCATCGAGAAACCACTCGACTGGCTGGCCTCCATCTGAAGCAAGCCCCGCGTCTGCGTCGAAAGTCACCGTCGATCGGCAGTCTCCCGGGATCATGCCTTCGCGGAACACGGACACCGAAGTGCAGGACCCCACCTCGACGAGCAAGCCTCCGACACCGCCGCCACCGCCGCCCAGCGTCGCGGGCTCTGCGCACTGCGCTGTGCCGCCACCTGTGCCGCCACCTGTGCCGCCACCTGTTCCGCCACCTGTTCCGCCACCTGTTCCGCCACCTGTTCCGCCACCCGTTCCGCCACCCGTTCCGCCACCCGTTCCGCCACCTGTGCCGCCACCTGTGCCGCCACCTGTGCCGCCACCTGTGCCGCCACCTGTGCCGCCACCTGTTCCGCCACCTGCGCCACCGCCTGCGCCACCACCTGTGCCGCCACCTGTTCCGCCACCTGCGCCACCGCCTGCGCCACCACCTGTGCCGCC
>JBFMHF010000100.1:0-28032 GCA_040752975.1 Myxococcota bacterium | reverse complement strand
CGCCGCCGCCGCCTCCTCCTCCGATGCCACCGCCCACCCCGCCGCCGCCCCCGTCAGCGTTGGCGGGTGTCCCGCAGTTGCAGGCCTGAAACGCCAGCGTCAGTGCGGCGAGCGCGAGGACACGACGAAGCATGGACGACTCCCCGTGGAAGAAGACAGGCGCACGGTACTACGGAGCGCGTTCCGCTCACGGACAACATCTTTTCGCGAGGTGGGTGTGGCGGCGACTCAGGGGCACCCGACGGGCTTGACGTCGTACTCGATGGTGCCCGCGCCGCCCTGGCCGCTGACGGTGACGTGGTACGTCTCGCCCGCCGCCGGGCTCCAGCCGTCGCGGACGATCGACGCGGCCGCCTGCCCGTAGAAGCCCGAGAGGATGTTGAGCGTGACCGGCAGGTTCGCCCCGTCGGACAGGCGCGTGACGGTGGCGGTGGCGTTGTTGAGCGGGATGTTCCCGTGCACCGTCCAGTGCCATTGCGCGAGCGGTTCTGGGACGAAGCCGGGCGGAGGGAAGGCCAGCCAGTTGGGGGTGGGGCCGGTCCCGCTCCCTCCGAAGACGCGGATACACGACGCGCTGCCGTAGTTGTTGCCGCCCCGGTAGTGGCCGATGCCCACCGGGTTGAGCGGCGGGTTGAGCAGCCAGCGCCGGTGCCCGAAGGTGGTCTCGTTTCCGAAGTCGATCATCCAGAGATCGATGGCGTTGGCTGCGCTCGACGCGCCCCAGGCGATGTTGCTGGAGCCCGCGCCGCTCGCACCTTCGGGCGTGTAACAGGTGGCCGAAGAGGTCGGGTAGTGGGCGGAAGGACCGGCCGGGTTCCACGCCGAGACGAGCGAGCACTTCTGGGCGGCGTCGTTGTCGGTGGCCGAGTCCGTGGTGGGCGCGAGGCCCACCAGCCAGCGAAAGAAGTTGAGGCGCGCCAGCCCGTCGTCGAGCGCTTCCCGGCTGACGGTGCCGGGATCGCACGTATTGGCGGACATGCTGAACCCGTCCCCCGACGCGCGCTGCTGGTTGGCTGTCGCCCAGGCGCTGCAGACCTCGGTCTGGCTCCTCGTCGCGGGAGAGCCCGGCATGATCGGCTCGCAGCCCGAAGTTCCCTGCACGTAGCCGGGGAGGCAGACGCACATCCGGTTGCTGGGTTCGCACCGCGCTCCGGCGCCACAGGTGATCCCCGCGCATGGATCGACGCCGCCATCGCTGGAGACACCCCCGTCCACCGCCGGTGTCCCCGCGTCGAAGGCTGCACCAGCGTCAGGACCCGCGTCCGCGGCAACGGGAGAGCCTCCGTCGAGGGAGGGCGTCGGGGGGGCCGACAGCAGCACCGTCACCAGCGCGGGATCGGACACCCCCATGCAACCGGCCGACACCGACAGGACCACCGCGCTGAGCACCAGACGACGCACCGAGTTGACCTCCGTCCATCGTCTTGTCGCCCCCGTGTGACGGTGCGTTACCCGACTCTCACAGGCTGAGAATCGAGGTGGGCACCAGGGTTGGTGTGAACTCAAGATTCCGCCGTGATTTCAGGACATTGGCTGCACCCCGAGGGAATGGGCGCGGAGCAGCGGTGGGCTGGCCACAGATCGAGTGCTGCAGGAACCACCTCCCAGGGGCTGATGCAGCAATCGAATCAGCGCAGGGTGCTCTGAGGGCCCCCCGCCTCGACAGGCCAGCGCAGGGTGCTCTGAGGACCCCCGCCTCGGAGGACCCCCGCCTCGACGGGCAGCGCAGGGTGCTCCGAGGGCCCTGCGTTCCGTCGTTGAGCCCTGTCGGATCATCTGGTGGAACCCGCGTCCCGTGCCACGTCGTCGTTCCACCGCGGCGGTCCCCAAGCCCTCGGCCAGCCCCGAAGGACTTCGCGAGAGCGCCCGACTGGCGCGTCCCGCGCTGCTCGCCTGGTTCGACCACCACAAGCGCGACCTGCCCTGGCGCCGCACGGACGATCCCTACGCGATCTGGGTGAGCGAAGTGATGCTCCAGCAGACGCAGGTCGAACGCGTCCTCACCTACTACCCGCGCTTCCTCGAGCGCTTCCCCACCGTCACCAGCCTCGCCCAAGCCGATCTCACAGAGGTGCTGGCCGTGTGGCGGGGCCTTGGGTACTACGGCCGCGCGCGCAACCTGCACCTCGCCGCGAAGGCCGTCGTCGAGCGCTTCGGCGGCAAGCTCCCCTCGACCCTCGACGAGCTCAAGAGCCTCCCCGGGTTTGGTCGCTACACGGCGGGCGCGGTGGCGTCGATCGCCTTCGGCCTCGAAGCGCCGCTCGTCGACGGGAACGTCGCGAGGGTGCTGTCGCGACTGCTCCTCATCGAAGGGGAGCCTGGCGACAAGGCGCGGGAAGCGGCCCTCTGGAGCGCCGCGGCGGATCTCGTGCTGGGTCCGCGCCCCGGCGACCTCAACCAGGCGCTGATGGAGCTCGGCGCCACCGTCTGCCAGCCGTCTTCCCCCATGTGCCTGTTGTGCCCCCTGCAGGCCGGCTGCGGTGCGCTCGCCTCCGGCCGCATTGACGAGCTCCCGCCTCCGCGGAAAGCGGCTCCGAAGAAGACCCTCGACCTCGCGGTGGCCGTGGCGCACCGCGACGGGTGCGTGCTGCTGGCCCGCCGGCACGAAGGCGGCCTCTTCGGTGGCCTCTGGGAGATGCCCTGCGCCCCCATCGAGACCAGCGGCGCCACGACGCTCCGCAAGATGCTGGGGAAGCGCCCCGTCGTCGGCCCGGAGATGGTGATCCTCCAGCGCACCCTGACGCACCGCCAACTGCGGCTGCATCTCCACCCCGTGGACATGACACCCACCCTGCGCGCTCCGCCGCCCCAGTACCTCGAGTGGCGGTGGGTGCCCTTCGCCGAGACGCGCACCCTGGGCATGAGCTCCGCCATGGAGTCCGCGATGCGCGAGGCGGTACCGGGCCTGGGGGACTGACCTTTCTCTTTTCCCCGCGCGCGGTGTCTGCTGAGCGGAGATGCTGCTGCGAAATCCACTGGCCCTGGTGATCCTCGCGGCCCTCTTCGTGCCCGTCGAGCGCATCTTCTGGCTGCGCAGGCAGCGCCTCCTTCGCCCGGGCTGGCGCACCGACCTCATCCACTTCTTCGTGACGCACACGCTGCTGCAGCTCTGCCTCGTCCTGTCCGTCGGGCTGGTGGTGGCGGCGGTCGATCCACTCGTCTCTCCTCGGCTGCAAGACGCCGTCGCCGGCCAGCCGCGGGCATTGCAGGTGGTGGAGGCGCTGCTCCTCGTCGAGTTCCTCGGCTACGGCTGCCACCGCGCCTTCCACCGCGTGCCCTGGCTGTGGCGGATCCACGCGGTGCACCACTCCAGCGAGCAGCTCGACTGGCTCGCGGCGCTCCGCGTGCACCCGTTCGATCAAGCGATCACCCGCACCGTCCAGTTCGTCCCGCTGTACCTGCTCGGCTTCCCGCTGGAGATCTTCGCCGGGGCCGCGGGCCTCGTCGGTCTGTGGGCCGTCTTCCTCCACGCCAACGTCCGCTTCCGCTTCGGCCCCTTCGAGCGGCTCCTGGCGACGCCCGCCTTCCACCACTGGCACCACTCAGCCGAAGCAGCGGGCCGCGACACCAACTTCTCCGGCCTCTTCCCCTGGGTCGACGCCCTCTTCGGGACGCTGCACCTCCCGCGGGAGTGGCCGAGGACGTACGGGACCGATCTCCCCGTGCCCCAGGGCTACCTGGAGCAGCTCGCGTTTCCGCTCACGCGCGGGCCGACGCCACCTCCAGCAGCCGCTTCTGCGCCTCCCGCACCTGCCCGGTGATCCGCTCGGCGTCCAGCACGCTGCGCATCCCCAGCCCACAGGCCGGCGTCAGCAGCATGCGCGAGAGCAACGCCTCGAAGGACAGGCCCGGCGGCGTGGTGGCGCGCAGCGACGCCTCCACCGAGTCGCACAGCTCCGGGAGGGAATAGGTGCTGGCGAGATCGGTCGGGACGATGCCCAGGCTCACCGTCGCGCCCGAGGTGAGGAAGGAGAGCCAGGCCGCCTTCTCTTCCAGCACCGCGTCCAGCGACAGCCGCGCGTCGATGGACAGGATGTCGAGGCCCAGCCCCATCACCTGCGCCCAGTCGGTGTTGCTGCAACAGTGCACGCCCACCAGCGCCCCTTCCCGCTGCAGCGCGACCACCAGCATCCCGAGCTCCTTCATCACCACCAGGTGGCGAACGTTGCCGCGCTCCAGCGCGTACAGCCCCGGCTCGTCCAGGTAGATGATCGGCGTGGCGCCCGCCCGCCGCACCGCCTTCACGAGCGCGAGGCTCTTCGCCATCGCCAGGCGGAACAGCTGCTGATCGAGCTCGGGCACCTCGCTGGTGGGAGCGCCGGTGTGGGTGCGCGCCACCCATCGCACCGTGGCAGGCCCGGCCAGCTGCACCTTGGCGAAGGGCAATTTCCGCGTCTCCACCTCGAAGAGGAAGGGGCGAAAGCTGCGGCAGGCCTCCACCGTCGGCTCAAAGGCCTCGAGGCGCCCGGAGGCCAGCGCGTCCTCGATGCTGGCGGTGAAGCGATCTCTCCCACGACGCCACACCTCCAGATCGATCGTACACGTCCCTTCCGCGTCGAATGTCAGCCCGGGCACCCCGTCGAGTGCCGCAGGGATCATGAGCTCCGACGGCCTCCCACCCGGCAGTTGCGGCAGGTATGCGACATCCTGCTGGAGGGCCATCTGCAGCGCCAACTCACCTTGTGTGTGCGGCAGGCTGCCGATTCCAGTGGTGGCGCAAGGGGCCAGCAGGCTCAACGCCTTTCGTGCCGTCGTCATGCAGAAATTCTATCCCCATGGACGAGCGGCTATGCTCACAAACCTCATGGGGGTCCGTCGCCTTCTCGCCCTGCTCGTCTGTCTCTGCGCGAGCGCCACCTGGGCGGGCGTGGACGTCAAGGCCGCGATGCCCGTGCTGCTCAAGGTGCTCACCTACGACACCAACTTCGATTCGCGGGGTGCTGGGGACTTCGTGGTGTTGGTGGTCTCGGATCCCAGCGAAGCGACCTCGCGCGGTCAGCTCGTCAACGACCTCAAGGACGTGAGCGTCACCAAGGTGAAGAACCGCACCGTGAAGTACGTGCCGGTCGACTTCAAGGACGAGGCGACGCTGCAGGCCGACATCGATCGCACCAAGGCCTCGGCGCTGATGGCCGTGCCCGGCACCGCGGCCTCTGCCATCAAGTCGATGTGGGAAGTGGCGCAGGACAACCAGATGTACGCGCTCGCGCTCGAAGCCTCCATGGTGGAGCAGTTCTTCCCCGTCGGCGTCTCCATGGCGGGCGACAAGCCGCAGATCATCATCAACGAGAAGTCGTCGAAGGCGGTGGGCGTGCGGTTCGAGACGTCGGTGCTGCGGATGGCGCGGGTGATTCAGTAGCGGCCACGCGAAAACGCTTTGACCGCGAAACCACTCGTCTTTATGGTGGTTCTACGCATGGAATCGCCCCTGACGCCGTACATCCCGGTCGCCATCGTCCTCTTCCTCGCGGGCGCGATGGCCGCGGCCATTCCCTTCATCGCCGGGCTGTTGGGCCCGAAGTCCACTTCGCCGGTGAAGAGCGAGATCTTCGAGGGTGGCAACCCGCCCATCGGCTCGGCCCGCCAGCGCTTCGCGGTGAAGTTCTACGTGGTGGCGCTGCTCTTCATCGTGTTCGACGTCGAAGCGGTGTTCCTCTACCCGTGGGCGGTCAACTTCCAGCAGCTCGGCTGGTTCGGGTACGCGACGATGGCCGTGTTCGCCGCGACGCTGGTGGTGGCGCTGGTCTACATCTGGAAGAAGGGCGCGCTCTCCTGGGAGAGCTAGGGAAGACACCATGGCCGACCACGACGTCGCTCCCGTCATCACCACCCGCAAAGACGAGGCGATGGGCTTCTTCCAGAAGCTCATCTCCAACGGCCTGGGCTGGGCGCGGAAGTACTCGCTCTTCACCTACCCCTTCGCCACCGCCTGCTGCGGCATGGAGTACATGTCCGTCGCCGCCGGTCGCTACGACATCGCCCGCTTCGGCGCCGAGTTCCCGCGCTTCTCCCCACGGCAGGCAGACCTCTTGATGGTGATCGGCACCATCAACCTGAAGCAGGCGCCGATCTTGAAGCGCGTGTACGAGTCGATGACCGAGCCGAAGTGGGTGATCAGCTTCGGGGTGTGCGCCTCGTCGGGCGGCTTCTACGACAACTACGCGGTGCTGCAGGGCATCGACCGGATCATCCCGGTGGACGTCTACATCCCCGGCTGCCCGCCGCGGCCCGAGCAGGTGCTGGACGGGCTGATGATGCTGCAGGACAAGATCCAGACGCAGCGGCACGGCCTCGGCAACAAGCAGCAGCTGCCCGAGCGGCCCGGCTACCGCGATCTGCTGGCGAAGTAGTCAGCTCCGCTCGACCACGAGCCCCCGCCCGAAGACCTCGCGGAACAGCGCCTGCTCGTGGGCCACGTCCCACAGCTCGAGATCGATCGACTCCTTCGCGCGCACCTTGAGCACCACGGTGCGCCCCCGCGCGGACACCGAGAGGCGCTTCACCGGCTGGTGGTGGCTGCGATCGAGCGAGTCGGCGATGCGCAGGAGCGCGGCGCACTTGCGGATGACGCGGATCTCCGAGCCGTTGAAGGGCTCCATCACCTCGTGGGTGGGATCCGGCCTCGAGCGCCGATGGAAGCGGGCCATCGCGCCGACGATCAGCCGCTCGCGATCGGTCAGCCCCGGGATGTCGGAGTTCACGATCAGGTACTGCGAGTGCTTGTGGTGCCGCTGGTGGTTCACCGCGTGGCCGATGTCGTGGAGCAGCGCGGCCGCCTCCAGCCAGGGGCGCGCCGCCGCCGGCATCCCGTGCAGCGGAGCCAATTCGTCGAACAGCGTGAGCGCCAGCCACGCGACCTGCCGCCCGTGCGCCTCACTGAAGGCAAAGCGCCGCCCCACCGCGATCGCCGCGTCGGCGAGCGAACGATCGTCGCGATCGACCTTCCGGCGCCGGACGAGATCGAGGAGCAACCCTTCGCGCAGGCCTCGATCCACCGCGGTGATGGTCTGGATCTTGAGGTGCTTGAGCGCCGCCTCGAGGATCACCGCGCCGGCCACCACGATGTCCGCCCGGCGGGGATCGAAGCGCTTGCGGCGCCTGGCCGCGTCCATCTCGGCCAGTTCCTCCACCGCCTGGCTGACCTCCTGGGTGGTGGCGTGGCCCACGCCTTCCGAGCGCGCGAAGGCGACGATCGCCCCGATGGTGCCCGACGAGCCGATCGCCGACTGGGGAGCGCCCGCCAACCGCCCGCTGATGCCCTCTTCCATCAGCTCGCGCGCGTAGTTGCGCAACAGCCCCAGCTGCTTCTTCGGCACCTCGCCCTTCACCTCGAACAACTCGGTGAGGCGCACGGCCCCGACGTCGATGCTCACCAGGGTGCGTGGCACCTCTCCCAGCGCCGAGATGATCTCGGTGCTGCCGCCGCCGATGTCGATGCACAGCGAGCGCTGGCTGGCCGGCTTCCCGTGCAGCACGCCGAGGCAGATGAGCCGCGCCTCCTCCCGGCCGGACACGACCTCCAGCGTCAGCCCCGCCTCCCGCTTCACCCGCCGGACGATGTCGTCCCGGTTCTTCGCTTCCCGCAGCGCGCTGGTGGCCACCGCCCGGACGCGCGCCCCGTACCGCTTGCACAGGGCCCCGTAGCGCCGCAGCGTGGCGATCAACCGATCGGCCACGTCCCGCCGGATGACACCCGTTCGAAACAGACCCTCGCCGGGCCGCACCGGATCGCGCTCGGTGTGCAGCGTCTCGAGGCTGCCGTCGGCCAGCACGCGGGCCAACTCCAGCCGCACCGCGTTCGTCCCCACGTCGATGGCAGCGAGGACGTCGTCGATGACCTCTGCAGACTGTCGCCTTGGCATGTGCAGTTGCGTGGGGTTATAGGCCAAAGCCGTGAGCCCGTTGGGACCGTTGTTTGGCCGTGCTGCCGGGCGCGAGGATGTTTCGCGGGGGACTTCTGCCGTGTTCGACGCCGCCAACGACCGCCACCTCTTCATCAACCGCGAGCTGTCCTGGCTGGCCTTCAACGAGCGCGTGCTGGCCGAGGCGCGCAACGCGACGCTCCCGCTGCACGAGCGGATCAAGTTCCTCTCGATCACCTCGTCCAACCTCGACGAGTTCTTCATGGTGCGCGTGGCGGGCCTCAAGCAGCAGAGCCAGGGTGGCGTGGCCGAGCTGCCCGCCGACGGCATGCTGCCCGGGGAACAGCTCACCGCGATCGCCGAGCGGGTCCACCGGATGGTGGAGGAGCAATACGCCGTCTGGACGCGCGACATCCTCCCGCTCCTCGCCGCCAATGGCCTGCACCTGCTCTCGCGAGACGCGCTCTCGGCGGAGCAGCGGCAGGCCGCGAGGATGTACTTCCAGTCGTCGGTGTTCCCCGCGCTCACCCCGCTGGCCATCGATCCAGGCCACCCCTTCCCGCACCTGCGTAACAAGTCGCTCAACCTCGCCGTGGAGGTGCGCCGCGCCGAGAAGCGCCGCAAGAAGGACGCGGGCGAATCGTCACTCGCGGTGGTGCAGGTGCCGGCGGTGCTGCCGCGCCTCGTCCCGCTGCCGATGGTGGGCGGGCTGGCGTACCTGCTCCTGGAGGAGCTGATCGTCCTCCAGGCGGGGGATCTCTTCCCCGGCCACACCGTGGAGCGCGCCACCGCCTTCCGCCTCACCCGCAACTGGGACCTCGACGTCGACGAAGAGGAGTCACAGGACCTCCTCGAGTCGATCCAGGCCGAGCTCCGCCGGCGGGATCGCGGCGCGGTGGTGCGGCTCGAGCTGGACGCGAGCGCCTCGCCTTCTCTCGAGGCGCAGCTCACCCAAGCGCTCAAGCTCACGGCTGCTGACGTGTACCGCCTGCCGGGGCCCCTGCAGATGCAGGACCTCTCGGCGCTGAACGAGGCCGACCCGCGCCCAGAGAACCGCGTCGAGCCCTTCGTCCCGGCCACGCCCGCGGTGATCAACAGCGCCGACTCGATGATGCAGCTGATCGGCCAGCGGGACGTCCTCCTGCACCACCCCTACGAGTCCTTCGACCCGGTGGTGCGCTTCCTCGAGGAGGCCGCCGAGGATCCCAACGTCCTGGCCATCAAGCAGACGCTGTACCGCACCAGCGGCGACAGCCCCATCGGCCGGGCCCTGGTGCGCGCGTCGGAGAACGGCAAGCAGGTGGCGGTGCTGGTCGAGCTCAAGGCCCGCCTCGACGAGGCCAACAACATCGCCTGGGCGCGCCGCATGGAAGAGAACGGCGTGCACGTCGTCTACGGCCTCATCGGGCTGAAGACGCACTGCAAGGTGACGCTGGTGGTGCGCCGCGAGGGCAACGGCATTCGCCGCTACGTGCACCTCGGCACCGGCAACTACAACCCGGCCACGGCGCGCGTGTACACCGACGTCTCCCTCTTCACGGCGCGGGCGGAGATCGCCGACGACGCCACCGCCCTCTTCAACCTGCTGACCGGCTACTCGACGCAGCCCAACTGGAAGCGCCTGGCGGTGGCCCCGGTGTCGCTGCAGAACCGGGTGCTGGAGCTCATCGAGCGCGAGGCGCAGAAGGCGCGCAAGGGCGAGCCGTGCCGGATCCTCGCCAAGCTGAACGCGCTGGTGGATCCGCCGGTGATCCGCGCGCTCTATGCGGCGAGCCAGGCCGGGGTGCCGATCGAACTGGTGGTCCGCGGCATCTGCTGCCTGCGCCCCGGCGTTCCGGGGGTGAGCGAGAAGATCCGCGTGGTGTCGGTGGTGGATCGCTTCCTCGAGCACGCGCGCGCCTTCGCCTTCGGCGTGGGCGCTCAGACGGAGGTGTACCTGTCGTCAGCCGACTGGATGCCGCGCAACTTCCACCGCCGGGTGGAGGTGATGTTCCCCGTGGAGGATCCAGCGCTCAAGGCGCGGGTGCTGGACGAGGTGCTGGGCACCGCGCTGCGGGACAACGTGAAGGCCAGGCAGCTCCAGCCGGACGGGAGCTACGTGCCGGTGCCGCTGGAGCTGGACGGGGAGAACGTGCGCAGCCAGATGGTGCTGCTCGAGCAGGCGCGGCGTGGCGGAGTGGTGTTACCGACCGACCCGTCCCTGATGCGCCACGTGGTGTCGCCGGTGGAGAAGGAGAAGGCCGAGAAGGCCGACGCCGCGCGCCTCACCCCCAGCACCGGCACGGCCGCCTGAACCTGCCGGAATGACTCGCGCTCACGGGTGACGGGCTCGCGGAAACGAGCTATGGGCGCTAGTGTTCCTCCTTGAAGGAGCCGTCATGCTCGGTCTTCGCCCCATGGAAATCGCCCTCATCGTCTTCGCCCTGCTGTTGTTGTTTGGCGCCTCGCGGTTGCCGCAGCTGGGCTCGTCCCTGGGCTCGGCGATCCGCAACTTCAAGAAGGGCTTCTCGGGTGAGGCCACCGAGGACAAGGGCGCGGGCGGCGCGGAGAAGAAGCTGGCTGAAGGCCAGGACACCAACATCGCTTCCACGGACAAGGCTGCGTCGAAGCAGGGGTAGGCACCCGCTCCTGCCTCGCGGCGCGCCGACCGCGCTGTCCCAACTCCCGGGGCAGCGCGGTTTTTCCTTTTCCGCCTACAGCCGCTTCTCGTCGTACATCGCGTCGAGCAGCGCGAGGTACTTCTGGGTGCAGGCCTTTCGCTTCACCTTCAGCGTGGGGGTCAGCTCCCCCGTCTCCTGGGTGAAGTCGTGGTCCATCAGGGTGAACTTCTTGAGGGTGCTGTACGGCGGCTGCTGGAGGTTGAGCGCGTCGATGGCCTTCTGGACCTCCTCGCGGATCTCCGGGCGCTGGGAGAGCTCGGCGTAGGTGGCCACGACGACGCCCTTTTCGGCGAGCAGCTTCCTGCCTGCCTCCTCATTGGGGCAGATCAGCACCGTGAGGTACGGCCGCCCGTCTCCGTAGACCATCGAGTTGGAGATGATCGGGAATGTCTTGAGCGCGTTCTCCAGGTTCTGCGGGGCGCAGTACTTCCCGCCCGACGTCTTGATCAGGTCCTTCTTGCGATCCGTGATGCGCAGGAAGCCCTCGGCGTCCAGCTCGCCGATGTCGCCTGAGTGGAACCACCCGTCGGGCTCCAGCACTTCGCGGGTGGCGGCCTCGTTCTGGTAGTAGCCCTTCATGACGTTGGGCCCGCGGATGAGGATCTCCCCGTCGGCGGCCAGCTTCACCTCGACCCCGGGGAAGGTCTTGCCCACCGTGCCGATCTTCATCGCGTGCGGCAGGTTGATGGTGCTGCCGGCGCTGGTCTCGGTGAGGCCGTAGCCCTCGCACACCGAGAAGCCGAGGAGATCGAAGAACCAGGCGATCTTCCGCGGCAGCGGCGCTCCACCCGAGATGAAGAGGCGCAGGCGGCCGCCCAGCTTCTCGTCCAGCGTCGCGCGCACCTTGCTGAAGACCAGCTTCCTCGCCAGCGCAAAGCCCAGCGAGTCGTACGTCTTCCCCTGCTCCCGGGCGTCCACGTACTCGTCGAAGAGGCGGAAGGCCCAGCGCGCGAGCCGCCCCTTGAGACCGGGCGCCGACATCGCGTTGCCCTGCACGCTGGCGAAGACCTTCTCGAAGACGCGCGGCACCGCCGGGAGGATCGTGGGCCTGGTCTCCGCCAGGTTGGACACCACTTTGTCCACGGCCTCCGCGAAGACGAGCTTGCAGCCCAGCCCGACCCAGGCCGCCTTCACCACCTGCGCGAAGGAGTGGGCGAGGGGCAGGAAGAGCAGCACCGAGTCGTCGGGGAGCATCGTCCCCATCGAGCGAATCGCCTGGGCCTCGTACGCCCAGTTCCCGTGGCTCAGCATCACGCCCTTGGGGTCGCCCGTGGTGCCCGAGGTGTAGATGAAGTGGCAGAGATCTTCGCTCTGGATGGCCGCGACGCGCGCGTCGAAGTCGCTGACACCCTGCCCCTTCGCGATCAGCTCGGCGAGGGACAGCTCGCTGGAGCCGTTGCCTTCGCCCTCGAAGAGGACCACCTGCCGGCAGGTCGGCGCCTCGCTCAGCTTCTGGCGCGCGCGGGTGAGGCGGCCCGGCTGTTTGGCGTCGGGCACGTCGTTGTCCACGAAGAGCAGCACCGCGCCCGAGTTGGACAACACGTAGCGCACCTCGTCGGGGGTGTTGGAGGCGTAGATCGGCACGCTGATCGCCCGCGCCGCGCTGATCGCCAGATCGACGATGGCGAAGGTGAGGCTGGTGTTGGCGAAGAGGGCCACACGATCGCCCGGCTTCACGCCCCAGCCGACCAGCCCGTTGGACACGGCCTTCACCCGCTCGAGGACCTCGGCCCAGGTGACGTCCACCCAGCCCTGGGCCGTCTTGTGAGACGCAGCGCTCGTCTTCGTCTGGGCGACGCGCGCCAGGAGCATCTCGATCAGGTTGCGCTCGGACGAGGACTGCGGAGCCAGCTTCTCTGCGGCGGTCATGGAGCCCCCTTGCGGTTGAACCGCTGGTTTGTGCGCCAGTCGCGCGCGGCGATCAAGGGGCGGCTGGTCCCTGCAGCCGGGAGGTGACGCAAGAAAACAAGAAACCCGCGATCAGCCACTCGGGAGGGTGGCGACCGCGGGCCCAGGCGGCGCGTCGGGGAGGATTACGCCGCCATGTCTTGTTCCGTGAACTCTCGATCGGTGTTGAAGGACTCCAGGTACCGCGCGAGGAAGGACTTCGTCTTGAGCTCGACCTGACGGACGCGCTCTCGAGAAACACCCCAGCGCTCGCCCAATTCCTCCAGCGTGCGCGGCTTGTCCTGGGTGAGGCGCTCCTGGAGGATGTCCCACCCGAGATCGCCCAGCCGCCGCTTCACGCGCTGAAGGGCCTGGCTGACCTCCTCGTCGCGCTCCAACGAGAGAAAGGCAGAGTCGGGCGTGGGGGCCGCGTCCTCGAGGCGATCCAGGTAGGTCGTGTCGGCCTCGTCATCGAGGGGCGTGTCGAGGGAGAAGTCCGTCATCGAGACGCGCTCGTGCTCGCCGCCCCGCACGTGGCTGCGGTTGTCCTTGAGATAGCGGGTGATGTACGCGCGGATCCACCACACCGCGTAGGTCGCGAACCGGACGTTCTTCTTCGGATCGAAGTGCTCGATGGCCTTCATCAGGCCCACGTTGCCTTCCTGGATCAGATCGTCCAGGCGGCCCGAGCGCGAGGCGAACTTGCGCGCCACCGCCACCACGAACGGGAGGTTGGCCTGCGCGAGGATCCGCCGGGCCTCCTCTTCACCCTTCTTGGCCCGGCGCGAGAGGTCGTACTCCTCCTCGCGCGTGAGTTGCCGGTGGCCGCCCAGGTTGCGCAGGTAGTGGGAGATCCTGTCTGAGTCGGTACGCCGCATCGAAGCCTCCTGACGACAACCTTGAACAAGGGTTGTTCACAGCAGTCGCCACCAAGATGCGTGAGCCAGATTTCGGTTTCGGAGAATGTGGACCAATCCTGTCCAGATGGACGGTGTTGACGGGCCGCAAGGCGTCGGGTGCTCTGAGGACCCCTGCACGCGCCCTTCCCTGGCGTCCAACCAAACAGATGAATTTGCTTATGTTTTCTGCGCCGGAGGGAAGATCTTGCCCGGGTTCACCAGTCCCCGCGGATCGAAGAAGCGCTTCACGCTGCGTTGAAAATCAATCATGGGCGGCGAGAGCTCCAGGCCCAGGAAGTCGCGCTTCGCCAGGCCGACGCCGTGTTCACCCGTGATGGAACCCTGCAGCTCGACCGTAATACGCATGATCTCGGCGAGCGTTTGATCAACCAGGGGCTTTTCCTGCGGGGAGCTCCAGAGGACGTTGGTGTGGAGGTTCCCGTCTCCCGCGTGGCCGTACGTGGCGACGGTGAGGCCGAGCCGCTGGCCGACGGCCTTGAAGCGGGCGATCGCCTCGGGCACGCGACTTCGCGGCACCACGATGTCCTCGGACAGCTTGTGGCCCTTGAGCGCCTTCAACGCGGGGGAGACCAGCTTGCGGGCCTCCCACACGCGTGAGCGTTGATCGCGATCCCGCGCCAGCACCACGTCCTTCGCGCCATGGCGAGTGCAGACCTCCGCCAGCGCCTGCAGATCGGCCAGCACGGCGTCGTCGCGGGATCCATCCACCTCGGCGATGACCACGGCGCCCGCCCCATCGGGGAAGGGGTAGCCCTTGCCGCGGACCGCGGCGAGCGCCACGTCGTCGAGCAGCTCGAGACAGCGGGGCCACAGGCCGGCCAGCAACACCTGGCTCACGGCGCGGGCCGCGTCGTCCACGGAAGCGAAGGGGAGCAGCGCCGTCATCACCACCCGCGGCAGCGGCACCAGCTTCACGGTGACTTCGGTGGCGACGCCCAGCGTGCCCTCTGAGCCGACGAGCAGGCCCACGAGATCGTACCCGGCGACGCCCTTCATCGTGCGCCGGCCGGGGCGCAACACCTCTCCGTTGGGGAGCACCCACTCGAGGCCCAGCACGTAGTCGCGGGTGACGCCGTACTTGAGCGCCCGGGGGCCCCCGGCGTTCTCCGCCACCGTGCCGCCCAGCGTGCACCAGTCGGAGGAGTTTGGATCCGGCGGGTAGAACAGGCCGTGCGCCTCGGCCGCCTGGTGGAGCGCGTCCAGCACCACCCCGGGCTGGGCGATGGCGATCAGCTCCTCGGGGTGGACCGCGAGGATCCGGTTCATCCGCTCCAGCGAGAGCGCCACGCCGCCGTGCACCGGCAGACTCCCCCCGCTCTTCCCGCTTCGGGCCCCGACGGGGGTGAGCGGCACGCCGTGGGCCTGGCACGCCCGGAAGACGGCCTGCACCTCGCCGGTGTCTTTCGGGAAGACGACCAACTGCGGGGGGAAGTCGCCGAGGAGCGACTCGTCACGGGAGAAAGCGTCGAGCGTCTGCGGCGCGTCGGAGCAGTCGATCTCCTTCAGCGCCGCACGGACTGCCTCGAGCTGCTCGCGATCCACCATGGGCACGGTGTAGCGCGCGGCCCGCCGGCTGTCCTTCCCGACCGCGCCGCACGGACACCGGATCGGCTCAGCCGGCCTGGCCTCCCGCACGTCCGTGCGCAGCGCGATTCCGGAGCGCCTCGCCCTTCGGGTGGACTCGCACGCTGTTGAGGGCCCGGCCGGCGTCTCGCACGCCGCGGACACCGCCCCCCATCATCAAGCCCAGACTTCGCCGCGGTGCGATTCCTCGACGTGGCGTACGACTGGCGGAGATGACGGCCCAGAGAAGTCAGTCGCCAGTTTTTCTCGAGGACGACGCGAGGCGCTGCCAGAGCTCGGCCCGGAGCGCCGGCTCCTTCAGCGCACCTTCATACGCCTCGGAGTACGTCACCGCCTGGTGCTGCTCCTGCCCGCGCAGCCGGAAACACGACTGCTCCGCGGAGATGAGGCACGCCGCGCCCTGGCTCCCCAGCTCCGTCATCAGCGCCGACGCGATGGCGCGCGCGAGCTCCTCCTGGAGGATGAGGCGGTGCGCGAAGACGTCCACCAGCGCGCCCAGCCGCCCGAAGCCCGCGACGAACTTCCCCGGCAGGTACGCGAGGTGCGCCGTCCCCGCGTACGGCATCAGGTGATGCGGGCACATCGAACGAAAGTGCAGCCCCGTCACCACCACCAGCTCGCGGTCGGCCGGCTTCGACAGGGTGAAGCGATCCGTCAGCGCGTCCTTCGCCGTCTTCCCGTAGCCCGTGAGGAACTCCTCGGCCCAGGCCTTCGTCACCAGCGCGGGCGCCTCGCGGAGGTTCTCGTCGGTGAGATCGAGGCCCGCGGCCGAGAGGAAGTCGGCGATGGCGCGCTCCATCTTCGCGCGGTCGGGCGTGGCAGCGGCCCTGCCCTTCCTCCGGCGGGCGCTCATGCCCGATAGGTGACGCAGTACTCCGGGGTCTCCCACAGCTTGAGCTCCTTCAGGCCGGGCACCAGCGGCGCGAGGCGCTCCCACATCCACACCACCAGGTTCTCGGCCGTCGGGTTCTCGATGATCTCGTTCAGGTGGTAGTGATCGACCTTCACCAGCACCTTGTCCCAGACGGTCCTCTTCACCTCGTCGAAGTCGCGGATCATCCCGTCCTTCGGCTGGGGGCGCCCCTCGAGCGTCACCCGCAGGACGTAGTTGTGGCCGTGCAGGCGCTTGCAGGGGCCGTCGTAGAACGGGAGGGCGTGCGCGGCGCTGAAGTGAAAGTCGACGGACAGCGACATCTCCATGGCGGGGCTCCTTTACGGCGGTCTTCCCCGCTTGTCGACGGGGGCCCGCCCGCTCTGACCGTCAGAAGAAGCGCAGGGGCTCGGTGCGCTTGAGCGAGGCCAGGGGCACGTCCACCTCCACCTCGTCGGTGGGGATGAAGGCCGGGCGATCGATGCACAGGAAGCTCTGTTCCACGTCGGTGGGGTTCTCGTAGCGGTGTGCGTAGCCCCGCGGCCAGACGTGGGCGATCCCCGCAGCGACCGGCTCCCCCTGCAGGAGCAGGCCGTCGCCCAGCACCAGCTCCGACTCGTCGATGTGGTGGTGCACGTGGGTGGGCAACACCGTGCGCGGGTGGATCCGCTCGCGGTACACGCCGCACTCCTTCGTCTCGAAGATGATGTCCACGAAGCCGAAGGACTTGTGCTCGGTGATCAGCTTGAAGTCGTCGCGGACGCGGTGGATCTCCAGCGAGGGAATCGCCGCCCCCGAGAGCGCCACCAGCTTCGACAGCGTCACGTCGACCGCCTCCACCTGCGGCCGGGGCACGTCCTGGCTGGGGGGCGCGAGCAGCCACGCAGCCACCGCCTCCGCCGCGCTCTCCAGGAGCCGGAAGCGCGAGGCCACGAGGATGAAGCGCAGCTCCCCCAACAGGCGCGCGTAATCCACCGTCTGCGACAGCCGGGACAGCTTCGCCGCGTCGCGCGTGTCGAAGTGGAGCGTCACGTCCAGCTCGACCGGCTGCGGCGTGGTGCGCTCGACCTCGCGCAAGCCCACGATGCAGTCGAAGCGCATGCCCTTGAGGGACAGCCGATCCAGCTTCCGAGTCATGCGCCGCGTTCGCCTCCGAGCCCTGGCCCCAGATGTACGGCGACGGCGCGAGGAACGCCACTGTGGCCGCGCTGGAAAAGACATCGGCCGTGGACCGCGGTGGAGCGTCGAAGCACCCACCGCGGCCACGGCCGAGAGGTTCCCCCTGAAGTTCTTCGTCAGCTCTTCGCCGCGACGATCTTGAAGTTGAAGGCGCCGTTCTTCGTGGCCCCGAAGACCCGCAGCCACAACGGCAGGATGGACTCGGTGCCGCGAGCACAGGTGATGTCGCCCAGGTCGAGCAGCTCCTCGTCCTTCCAACCGAACGTCTTGAGAAGGTCCTTCACCTGCCCCTTGGCGGCGGCGTCGTTGCCGCACAGGTAGTTGACGGTGCTCTCCGGCAGCATGCGCGGGTTCACCATGATCCCGTTCCACATGGTGTTGAGCGTCTTCACCACCTTCGCCTTCGGGAACGTGCGCTGCACGGCCTCGCCCAGCGAGTCGGTGTTGGAGATGAAGAGGCTGGGCGGCATGCCCTTCGAGAAGTCGAGCGGGTTGGAGATGTCGACGACGATCTTCCCGTCCAGCGCGCCCTCCCCTGCCATCTTGAGCGCCTCGATGGTGCCGGAGCCCAGCGTGCAGTTGAAGACGAGCTCGCCGAACTTCGCCGCGTCCGCGTAGGTGCCGGCGGAGGCCTTCGCCCCCGTCTTCGCGACCCAGGCCGCTGCCTTCTCGTTGTTCGCGGTGCGCGATCCGAGCTTCACCTCGTGCCCCAGCGACACCAGCTTCGTGGCGATGGCCTGCCCCACGTCTCCCGTTCCAAAGACGGCGATCTTCATCCTGCCCCTCGTCGTGACGGGCGCCACGCGAGCGCCCTGGTGATGAGGAAAACTAGGCGCCGCCCGGCGACTTCAGAAGACGAGCGCTGGCGATATGACTCATTCCGAAGTGGAATGAATCCATGGACCAACTGCAGCAGATCCGGGTCTTCGCCAAGGTGGTGGAGCGGCGGAGCCTGTCGAAGGCGGCGAGGGATCTCGGGGTGACGCAGCCCACGGTGTCCAAGGCGCTGTCGGCTCTCGAGGCGCGGCTGCGCAGCCAGCTGCTCCTGCGCAGCACCCGCAGCGTGACGGTGACGGAGGCGGGCCAGCGCTACTACCAGCGGTGTCGATCCCTCATCGACGCGCTGGACGAGGCGGACACCGAGCTGGAAGAGCGCGAGGCTCCACGCGGGACGCTCAAGGTGCACGGGCCTGTGGTGCTGGGCGAGATGTTCCTGGGGCCCGTGGCCGCGGAGTTCCAGCGCGATCACCCCCAGGTGCGGTGCGAGGTGACCTGCCTCGACGCCTTCGTGGATCTGGTGGCCGAAGGGGCGGATCTCGCGCTGCGGCTGGGCGAGGTGAAGGACCCGTCGGTGGTGCGGCGTCGGCTGGGCACGATGCGCCGGCTGCTCGTGGCGAGCCCCGGGTACCTCAAGGTCCACGGCACGCCGAAGCAGCCCGGGGAGCTGGCGAGCCATCGCTCCGTGCGCTTCAGCGGCCTGCCGACCGGAGATCAAGTCACAGCCGGGCGGACCACCGTCTCGATGTCACCGGGCTTCCTGTCGAACAACGCGGTGGTGCTGCGCGAAGCGCTCCTGCGCGGGCTGGGCATCGGCCTCGTCATCGAGTTCCTGGTGGCGGACGACTTGAAGAAGGGACGGCTGGTGGAGGTGCTGCCGGCCCACCCCCTCTCACCCATCGAGGTGAGCGCCGTGTTCCCGTCCGCGCGCTTCATTCCCCTGCGGGCCCGCGTCTTCGTCGACTACCTGGTGAAGCGCCTGGCGACCGTGCCGGGGATGAGCGCGACGCCCAGCGCGTGATCTTCAAGGAGCGGGGCAGCCGAACATTCCATTGCCGTGCGCTGGCGGGCTGATGACGCCGTTCAACATGCACGCCGTCGACGCGCGGAGGAAGATCCGCCCGACGCCACCGCCGCCGCCGCCGCCCTGACCCGAGTTGGAGCTGTTGCAGATCTCCCCCCCGCCACCTGTCGGCGCCGCCATTCCGGCGCCACCGCTCCCACCTGTCCCACCGCACGAGCTGCTATCGATCGTCGTGGCAGGGTTGCTCGTGTTGGGCGAACCGCCAGGGCCGTCGCTGCCGGTCGAGTCGACACCTCCTCCCTCGCCGCCCGCCCCCCCGTTGGCGGTAATGGCGCCATTCATCAGGAGGTTGAGGGTCGCGGCCTCGAGGAGAATTCCTCCTCCGCTGCCGCCACCTCCACCGCCGCTTCCGGAGCCGCTGGTGGAAGAACCCCCGGTGCCCCCCGCCCCATAGGCGGTGACCCGCCCCGTCGCGGCGATCTGCAGCGTGCCGCCCACGGTCAACTGCACGGCGCCTCCTCCGCGGCCGCGCAGTCCGTTGGCGCCTGCCTGCCGTCCTCCGTGGCCACCCCGACATCCTCCGCGCAGCGGCTCGAGGCGTGTCCCACCCAGGGCGACCCCTGCGTCGCCGCCAGCCGCTCCCCCGTTTCCCGGGCCGCCGAGCGCGCCGTTCGTCCCGAAGGCGCCCCCGCCACCTCCCCCGGCCGTGAGGTTCGACCCGGGTGTGGCGGTCCCGCCCGGCATGCCGAATCCCCCGCCACAATCCTGGTCGGAGCCAGCGCCGCCCACGTCGGTCGAGCCGACGTCAATCGTCCCGTTGATGGTGGCGCCATTCCTCACCGCGAGGATGAGCGGTCGCGCGCCGATGGCTCTCAGGGTCGAATTGGATGCGACATCGAGCGAGTCGGCGAAGATCAGCACTGCCGTCTGGGTGCCGACGCTGACGAGCGCGTAGGGCGCGCTCCCGGCGCCGCAGGCGTTGGTCCAACCGATGCCTCCGTCCGCCGCCTGCGTGTCGAGCGTGGTGGTCACACAGTTGAAGTTGAGCGCCCCCGCGCTGGGAGGCAGTTGCATCTCGGTGAAGTTGCTCGGCGTGAAGGGGAAGATGCTGGTGGGCGGCACCACGCACGTGCCCGCGTCGGTGCACGCGCCGATCGGCCCTGGACCCGCGTCACAGCTCGCGCCGACGGTGATCGCGAAGAGGCACGCCCCGGCGTCGGTGCAGCCGGCCGGCGCCTGGCATTGATCCGTCGACGTGCACGTCACGGGCGCGCCCGCACAGCCGCCGTCGCCGTCGCAGGTGTCGTTGATGGTGCAGTTGTTCCCGTCGCTGCACGGGCCGGTGGCCAGCGGCGTGTAGTCGCAGCCGCCTCCGTCCGCCTCGTTGCACGTGCCCAGCGCCGCGAAGCAGCTGTTGGGCGGCGCGTCACACTTCGGCGTTCCCACGCAGCCGCCGTCGCCGTCGCACGTCTCCGCCTTCGTGCAGGCGCGGCCGTCATCGCAAGCTCCGCCTGCGACCACCTTGGGGTACTCGCAGACTCCCGCGTCGGGGCGACAGGAGCCGGCCGTGTCGAAGCACTGGTTGGGCGGGGTGGTGCACATCAGCCCAGATCCGGGGACACAGCCGCCGTCCGAGCCGCAGGTGTCAGGCGAGGTGCAGGCATCGAGATCGCTGCAGGCCGAGCCCATGGGGCAGTCCGGATCGAGGCAGTCGATCAACGTGTCGTTGTCGTTGTCCATGCCGTCCGCGCACAGCGACGTCTCGTTCGGTGCGACGCAGCGGCCTCCGTCTGCGCCGTCACACGTCCCACCGACTCCGCACATCTGCCCCGCGCAGTCCGCCACATCGCGGCAATCGGTGACGCCGTCGCCGTCGTTGTCCTCGGAGTCGCCACAGGCGATCTCCTGGCACACACCCGCATTGCACTGGCCGCCGCCGCTCATCACCACCCCGCACATCTGCTGATCGCAGGTGGAGTCGGCACAGTCCGTCAGTTGATCGCAGTCGTTGTCCACGCGATCCGTACAGAGCTCCTGCACACCGGGCTTGATGTCGAAGTCGTTGTCGTTGCAGTCCTCGGGCGGAAAGAAGCCGTCGCCGTCCATGTCCACGCCCCCATCCATCCCCCCGTCCGCGCCGCCGTCCGTCCCGCCGTCGGTCGAGGCGGGCGCCAGGGTGACCTCCAGCACCGTCACCGGATCGGCGAAGCTCCCCGAGGCCGTGTTGCTCACCTCCGGCGGCGCTGTCCTCGAGTTGCAGTCGGTGTCCGCGTAGCCCACGGCCTGCACCGTCACCGGCTGCGCCTGCCCGGTGTTGGCCACGCCGACGATCAACGGTGAGGTCTTCCCCGCCAGCACGATGGGCCCGCTCTCGACGGCCCCTCCACCTCCCGCGGGGCGGACCTCCACGCGCACGCAGGTGGATCGCAAGCCCGGCTCGAGGTGTACCTTCACCTGGAGTCCACCCGTCGACGGTTTCCCCGAGCAGCCGACTGCCAGGACTGCGACTGCCACTCCCGCGAAGACCAGCCAGCGACTCGTGCGCATGGAGCGGAAGTCTCGCACGGTTTTCCGCTGACGGCGTGTGCCTGGCCGGCAACGGAGCACCCGCACCTACACGGCGGCCTTGCGTCCGTGCGGGGAGACCGACAGCCGCGCAGCCTCCTCCCTCACCTCGAAGCAGGCGATGGCGACGCCCGGCGGGAAGAAGGCGCGCCCGTCGCGGACGTCGAAGCACCACGCGTGTTTGGGACAGGACAGGTGGTGTCCCTCGAGGGCGCCGAGGCCGAGCTCCCCATCGCGGTGCGGACAGGCGTTGTCGACGGCGAAGGCGCGGCCCTGCACGCGGACGAGCGCCACCTTTCGCCCGGCCACCGTCACCACGCGTCGGCCGCCCTCCGGCAGCTCGTCGCTTGCCAGCACGTCGACGAAGTCGCCGGCCGTCACTTGATCGCCGCGGAGATCGCCTTGAACTCGGGGCTGCCCGCGCGCCCGACCGCGTCGAGGAGCGCCGTCTCCACCGTCGTCAGCTGCGCGCCGAGTTCGCGGCAGAGCTCGAGCCCAGCGCGGTAGTCAGCGTCGTTCCGCGACAAGACGCCGTCGACGGCGACGTAGGGGGTGAACCCGGCTTCCTTGATCGCCCGCGCCGTCTGAAAGACGCAGACGTGCGCCTCCATGCCCACCACGAGGATGTTGGCGCGGCCGGAGAGCTGCTCGCGGATCGGCGGGAGGAAGGCGGAGAACTCCACCTTGGCGAGCGGCGAGGCGCCGGGCAGCACCTCGGCGATCTCCTTCAGCGTCGGCCCCAGCCCCTTCGGGTACTGCTCGGTGATGGCGATGGGCAGGCCGAGCGCCTTCGCGCCCTCGATGGCCGCGCGGGAACGATTGATGACACGCGCCAGCTTGTCCTGAGGCATCGCGGCGGCGAGGCGCTCCTGGAGATCGATCACCAACAGCGCGCCTTGCTCCCGGGTGAAGCGGTGGATCATGACGTGGCTCCTTTCAAGCGGGCTGCGCGGCGAGGGCGCGTTCGACGAAGTCGAGGCGATCGTTCCCCACGAAGAGCTCATCGCCGACGAAGAAGGTGGGCGCGCCGAAGGCCCCGCGGGCCACGGCCTCGTCGGTGTTGGCCCGCAGGCGATCCTTGATCTCCTGGCTCTGGGCGCGGGCGAGGATCGGCGCGGGATCTTCTCCGAGGCCACTGAGGATCGCCGACACGGTGGCGGGATCGCTCACGTCGTGGCCGTCGGCCCAGATGCGGCGGAAGGTGGGCATCGCGAAGGCCTCGACGCGGTCCTTCTCGTCCATCACCAGGGCGACGCGATCCGCCAGCACGGTGAGGAAGGGGAAGGCCTCGGGGATCACCAGCGGCGGCAGGCCGAGGTACTTCGCCCAGTCCTGGAGGTCCTTGAACATCCACATGCCCTTGGCGGGGACGTCGATGGGGGCGCGGTTCCCCGTGGCCTTCATCACCCCGGGGAGGAAGAAGGGCCGCCAGCGCACCTTCGCCCCCACCCGCTGGGCCATCGCGCCGATCCGGGTGGACGCGAGGTAGGAGTACGGACTCATGAAGTCGAAGAAGAACTCGACGGTGCGCGACATTTCTTTCCGCGACAAAGCGCAAAGGCCGCCCTGACGCAACGGTTGCCGGGCCGGAGTGCTTTCGCGCGGCGATGCGTTAGACAGGGCCTCCATGACGTGGTCCGCCGGCGATCAGCAGGAGCTCCTTTCCGCCCTCCAACGCGACGCCGGACGCTTCGGTGAAGAGCTGGCCGCGACGGCGTACCAGCGGGGCCTCGCGGTGACGAAGAAGGAGGACGGATCGACCAGGCCGATCCCCATCACCGCCACGCCGGTGATCCTCCCGGCCCAGGAGCTGGCGCGACGGCAGCGGCTCGCCGCGCGGATCGCCAGTGCGACGCTCAAGCTGTCGCGCCTGGTGCTGTCCACGGAGCGGGCGGGGCTGGTGCTCGACGGGCTGTCGCCGCTGGAGCGGGAGCTGGCGCAGGCCACCTTCGCGTCGCTCTCCACGCTGGTGACGACGCGCGTGGACTTCTTCGTGGGGCGGGCCGTCACCGCGCTCGAAGTCAATGCCACCATCCCCGCCATGCAGGGCTACTCCGACATCGCCGCGCGGACCTTCCTCGAGGTGGTGGGGCGGGCGTGGGGCGCCTCTGCCGCGACCATCGAGGGCTGGAAGCGGGAGAACGGCTCCAACGCGCGAGCCCTCTACGACGCGCTCCTGGCCGGCTACGCCCGGGCGCGGCCCGGCCAGACGCCGCGCACCATCGCCCTGCTCTGCCGCCGCAACGACGCGCAGCTGACGGAGCAGCGCTACCTCTGCGAGCGCTTCCGCGAGTACGGCGCCGACGCCGACGTCGTCTTCCCCGACGAGCTGTCCGGCGCCGACGCGGTGCGCGCCAACGGCAAGGCGTACGAGCTGGTGTACCGGCACCTCTTCGTCCGCCGGCTGGAAGAGCCGGACCTGCGGGGCGCGGACTACGTGAAGGGACTCCTGGCCGAGCAGAACGGGAAACGCGCGGTGGTGCTCAACCCGCCTGCCTCGCAGGTGGAGGTGAAGGCCGTCTTCGCGCTCCTGTCCGAGGCGCAGGCGGATCCTCACCTGGCGAAGGCGGCGGGCCTGTCTGACGAGGAGCTGTCGGCGATCGCCGAGGCCGTGCCATGGACGCGGCACTTCCGGGGTGAAGCGCTGCGCGCCCAGGTGGCGGCCGAGCCGGATCGCTACGTCTTGAAGCGCAGCTGGGACTACGGCGGACGGGCCGTCTTCGTGGGCCGCACCAGGGACGAGCCTGGCTTCGCGGAGCGGGTGAAGGCCGCCTACGGCGAGGTGCTCGACTGGAATCAAGTCTGCGCCCGCGCGGTTGAAGATCCCGTGGGCGGCGGCTTCGTCGTCCAGGAGGTCGTGGAGACGAGCCCCGAGACGCACCTGTTGTGCAGCGGAAAGAGCCAACACCCGACGGAGCTGTTCGTGGACTTCTCGGCCTACGCCTCGGTGGGCCTGCCCGAGCAGCCCGCGTGGGGCGGCGTGTGCCGGGGCTCGCTGTCACACATCGTCAACATCGTCGGGGGCGGGGGCGTGTTGCCGCTCGTCACCGCCGAAGTGGCAGCGGCCCTGCTGGCGTCCCACCGCGCATGGGTTAAGTAGGGCCCGCACCTCAAAGGAGCGCACACATGGCTTTTGAACCTCAGGGACAGAGCGCGTACGGCGACTACTCCGCGGGCGGCGTGCTGGCCCAGGAGTCCGCCCGCGTCTTCATGCAGCGCGTGTACTGGTGGATGACGGTGGGCCTCGGCCTCACCGGCGCCACGTCCTTCGTCGTCGCCTCCAGCCAGTCCCTCTTCGCGGCCCTCGCTCCCAACTTCATGCTCCTGATGCTGGTGGGCTTCGGCATCGTGGTGGCCTTCTCCTTCGTCGCCCAGAAGGTGAGCGGGCCTGTCGCCGCGGCGATGTTCCTCATCTACGCCTTCATCAACGGCCTGGTCTTCTCGCTGCTCTTCTACGTGTACGAGCTGGGCAGCATCACCTCGGCCTTCTTCATCACCGCGGGCGGCTTCGCGGCGATGAGCGTCTACGGCACGGTCACGAAGAAGAACCTGTCGGCCTGGGCGCCGTTCCTCTTCATCGGCCTCATCGGGATCGTCATCGCGGGCATCGTCAACATCTTCCTGCAGTCGGACATGCTGGGCTTCGTGAAGTCGGCCGCCGCGGTGGTGATCTTCTCGGGCCTCACCGCCTACGACACGCAGAAGCTGCGGCAGTACCACGCTTCCAGCGGCTTCTCGTCGGCCCAGTCCCTCGCCATCCACGGCGCGCTGATCCTCTACCTCGACTTCATCAACCTCTTCCTCGCGCTGCTCCGGCTGTTCGGCCGCCGGCGCTGAACGCGAAGACGATTTCGACCGGCCGCGGCCCGTTGGGGGTTGACCCCGGCGGGCCGTCGTCGTTTGCAGGGGTTCCATGGAGCAGAACAAGAAGACGGGCCTGGCGATCGCCCTGGGGCTGGGGCTCTCAGTGGTGGGCTGCCTGGGCCTGGGGCTGATCGCCGCCGGCTTCTCGTACTTCGTCGACGAGGAGGCGCGGAAGAGCACCGTCGGAGGGCCGGTCGCGCTCCTGGGAGACGCAGGCGCCGTCGGGGACGAGCCCGCCCCCACCGAGGAGGACTTCGCTCATCACCTGATGGCGTCGCTCGCCGACGCGGGCCACGGCGAGTTCGAGTACCGAAAGGGCGATCACACCCTGCGCTCCGACGCGGGCGTGGTGATGTCGCTCACCAACCTCTACGGCGAGTACAAGGCGACGCCGACGGTGGAGCGCGACGACTTCGTGGGCCGCACCGCCCGCGGGCTCTTCCCCAGCCCGATGGAAGAGACGTACGCGGACGCGAAGAAGTTCCTGATGCCCAGCGTGCGCGACTCCGTGTACCTGGACCTGCTCGATCTGCGGCAGCCGGACAACAAGATCGTCCGCAAGCATGTCGCCGAGCAGCTCACCGCCGCGCTCGTCTACGACGGCGAGTCCAGCATGCAGTTCGTCACCAGCGATCACCTGCAGGACTGGGGCGTCACCGCCGAGGAGGCCTGGGCCGACGCGATCGCCAACCTCGAGGCGCGCGACGACAACCAGCGCTTCGTGAAGGTGGTGGACGGCGTCTACCGGTCGCCGTGGAAGGACAACTACGACACCGCGCGGGTGCTGACCGCGGCGCGGCTCAAGCGCTTGCGCGTGAAGGGAGATCCGGTGGTGTTCCTCCCGCACCGCGACGTGTTGATCGTCACCGGCTCGAAGGACGACGACGGCCTGCTCGCCGCGCTCGACGAGGTGGACCAGGCGTTCAAGCTGCCCCGCGCGACGACGGGACGCGCCTGGCGGCTCAAAGGCGAGACCTGGGAGCCGTTTCTTCCACCGCCGTCCTCCGCGGCCTACGCCGATCTCAAGGACTATGCCGACGACGCGCGCGTGGTGGACGCCAATGATCAGAAGCAGGCGCTCGACGAGAAGTTCGAGGCCGACGGGCTGGACGTCTTCGTGGGCACGCTGTTCCGCGTGGAGAGCAAGCAGACCGGCGAGCGCTTCACCTACTGTGTGCTGACGAAGACCGTGGACTCGCTGATGCCGAAAGCCGACTGGGTGGTGTTCGTCGATCTCGACCGGCCCGAAAACGCCCAGATCGTGGGCGTGGCCCCCTGGGAGGACTTCCGCAAGCTGCTGGGTCGCGCCGTGCAGCCGGCGTCGTACCCGGGGCCCGAGCGCTTCCGCGTGAAGGGCTTCCCCAACGCGAAGCAGATCAAGACGCTGCGGCCGGACCTGCCGTGACGGACCTCACGGCAGCCGCGCGAGGAACGTCCCGCCGCCGTCGAGATCGGTGTCGAACACCACGGCGCAGCCATCCGGATCCATCACCGGCAGTGGGAGGTGTGACACGCTGAAGCGGCCGAGCGGCTGCGCGGGCCCGCCTCGCGGCACGAAGTTCACCGTCCCCCCCGACGGCAGCACGTCGATGATCGCCGCGCCACGTCCATCGGGCGTCACCCCCACCACCACCGTCTCGCCGCTCGCCGGGTACAAGAGGGTGAAGCCTCCGCCTGCGACATCGCCCAGCAGGAGATCGTGTACCGGGCCGGGACGGTGGAGCAGCAGCGCTTCGGCGCCAGGCCACGCGGAGAACAACAAGCCCAGCCCACCCACCACCCGTACCTCACTGCCGCCCGGTGTGGGCACGCCGCGCAGCTCGATGCCCGAAGCGGTGTTGGCGAGGAAGCCGACCGAGTCCCCAGAGGACGTGAAGCGCCGAAGGACGAATTCCGAAGGGACCTGATCGGCGCCGACGACGCCCGTCGCCAGCACGCGGCTCACGCCGTCCGGGAGGTCGATCGCGAGCTGCGCGAAGCCCGTCGCGTCCTGCCGCTGCGCGAGCAGGATCCGTTGATCGGGGGACAGATCCGCCTCCCACCGCTGCGAGGGACCTGGGCTGATGCCGCGGGCGAGGACGTCGAAGGCGCCGCCCGTGGCGCGACGGATCAGCAGATCCTGCACCGTGACGTCCAGGCAGCCGGCCGGCTGGCGTAGCGCCAGCACGTCGCCCGAACGCGTGATCGTCGGGTGGTGACAGCCCAGCCCCGAGGTGACCACGAGACCGCCCGCGAGCGTGCGCAGCTCGCACCGCGCGCTGCCCCAGAAGCAGCGCTCGTCCACGCCGCCGCCCGTCACCGCGACCAGGCGATCGCCCGAGACGACGAGGGAGAAGCCGCTGACCTGCGTGGCGATGGTGGCGCGCTGCCCCGACGCCACCTCGATCCGCTCGAGCGTGCCGTTCCAGCTCACGTCGCAGCGGCTGACGGCGAAGAGCACCTCGCCCGTGGCCGTCGCGAGGTGGCCGCAGACGTCTTCGGCCAGCGGTCGCTCCGTCTCGCCGTCGAGGACGCGCAGCGCGTAGCCAAACGACGTCCCCTTCTGCAGCAACACCCGGCCCGACTCCCCGAGCGGCGTCGCGTCGTCTGCGTCTGTGGCGATGCGAGTGGTGGCGAGGCCCGGCAGCTCCACGCGGAACGCCTCCCGCCCGGGCTCGGTGGTGAGGAACAGGGCGTCCTTTGTGAAGTGCGCGGTGCGTGCCGTGCCGGTGAGGATCCGCTGGGTACCGGCGAGCCCCGTGAAGGCAGGACACGCAGGCCCACCACCGGCGCCGCCCCCGCCCCCCCCCCCCCCCCCCCCCCCCCCCCCCCCCCCCCGGCGGGGGGGGGAATACGCCAG
>JBFMHF010000099.1:0-28109 GCA_040752975.1 Myxococcota bacterium | reverse complement strand
GCCCGCGATGTGCGGCACGCCCGCGACGAGCGCCCCGCCCGCGACGAGCGACGCGTTGCCGGCGAGCGCCACGCCCGCGATGAGCGCCCCGCCCGCGACGAGCGCCCCGCCCGCGACGAGCGACGCGTGACCGGCGAGCGCCCCTTTGGCGAGGACCGTCACTCACCGGAGGCAACCGCTGCCGATGACCGCGCCGGGCCTGGTTCGCACACGTCGCCGCGTGACGAGCGACGCCACCCGTACGCCGGAGCGGCGGACGCCGAGCGCAAGGGGCGCCCCTCCGCACCTCGCCGCGAGCGGGCCGGGAAGGCGCGCTTCACCCACTCGGGGGCCCCGCGCTTCTCCCCGGACGACCGGGGGACGCGTCGACCTCGCCAGACGGAGGGGGACACCACCTGGCTCTTCATCTCCCTGGGCGAGCGCGCGGGCATCCGCCCGCAGGACCTGGTGGGCGCCATCAGCAACGAGGCCGACATCGACTCGCGCTCCATCGGCGAAATCCTGGTGGGAGAAGAGAACTCGCGGGTGCAGGTGCCCGCGGTCGACGCCGCCCGCATCATCGACGCGCTGCGGAAAACGAAGCTGCGTGGGCGCAAATTTCACGTGGACCTGCACCGGGGGACGGGCGAGGCGCCCACACCCGCCCGCACGGCCTCACCGCCCGGACAGCGGGGAATTCGGCGGAATCACTCGACGTAGCCGGCTGAAAAAGGTACTTCCGACGCCCGAAACGGTAGCGTGCGACGCGACGCACCACGACCAAGGAGTCAGACATGCAGCCCGCACGGAACAAGCGGCAGAAGGAGCTGGCGCGGCAGGAGAAGCAGAAGGAGAAGGAGGCACGCCGCGAGGAGCGCAAGCGTGAGAAGGCCGAGCGCTCTCCTGCCGCTGCCGGCGTCGACCCCGACATCGCGCACATCACCCCGGGCCCGCAGCCCATCCCGGAGTGGATGACGGAGTAACTACCGCCGGGCCCACTCGGTGAAGGTGACGTTTTCGGTGATGGCTTCGCGCCGCACCTCTTGCCACTCGGCAGTCACCAGCGCGGGGAAGTACGTGTCAGCGGCCACGTCTCGGTCGACCTCGGTGATGCACAGCCGCGTCGCGTACGGCAGGGCCTGGGCGTAGAGCTCCGCGCCCCCGATGACGAAGGGCTCCGGGTCCGTCGTCCGCGCCAGCGTCATCGCCTCGAGGAGGCTGCCCGCCGTCTCACACCCCGGGAATGAGGCTCCCGAGCGGGTGACGACGATGTTCCTCCTCCCCGGCAGCGGTCGGCCAATCGACTCGTGCGTCTTGCGCCCCATGATGAGCGCGTGGCCCAGAGTGAGCGCCTTGAAGCGCTTCAGGTCCTCCGGCAGGTGCCAGGGCAGCTTGCCAGCGAGGCCGATGCCGCGATTCCTCGCCATCGCCACCACCAGCGCCAGGGGCAGCAGCGTCGGGCGCGTCGTCACACCGCCACCGGAGCCTTGATGGCCGGGTGCGGCTCATAGCCTTCCAGCGTGAAGTCCTCGAAGCGGAAGGCGAACAGGTCCCTCACCTCGGGGTTGAGGCGCATCACCGGGAAGGGGCGCGGCGCGCGCGTGAGCTGCTCCTTCGCCTGGTCCACGTGATTCGAATACAGGTGCACGTCACCGAAGCTGTGGATGAAGTCTCCCGCCCGCTTGCCCGTGGCCTGCGCCACCATCATCGTGAGCAGCGCATAGCTGGCGATGTTGAAGGGCACGCCGAGGAAGATGTCGGCGCTGCGCTGGTAGAGGTGGCAGGACACCTCGTCGTCCTGCACGTGGAACTGGAAGAGGGTGTGGCAGGGCGGCAGCGCCACCTGGTCGGCCTCCTTCGGGTTCCACCCGGTGACGAGGAGGCGCCGGCTGAAGGGCCTCTCGCGGATGTCGCGCACCACGTTGGCGAGCTGGTCCACGCCGTCCTTCTCCCAGCCGCCGTCGGGGCGCGGCGTGGCGCCGAAGTTCCGCCACTGGTGGCCGTAGACGGGCCCCAGGTCTCCCGCCTTGCGCCCGAAGCGCGCCGTCTGCTCGGGCGTGGCCCACTCGTCCCAGATGGTGACGCCCACGTCCTTGAGCGGCTGCACGTGCGTCTCGCCCCGGACGAACCAGAGCAGCTCGTGGATGATGGACTTGAGGTGCACCTTCTTGGTGGTGAGCAGCGGGAAGCGCTGCCTCAAGTCGAAGCGCAGCTGCCCGCCGAACAGCCCGCGCGTGCCCACTCCGGTGCGGTCCTTCCGTTCCTTCCCCTGCTCCAACACCGTCTTCAACAGGTCGAGATAGGCGGCCTCGGACATGCGCGGCTTCTACCACCCGGGACGACCGCGCGCAGGCATGACTGGGATCGCCATCTTGACTTTGATTCTCAATTTCGAGGACACTGTCCGCATGGGCATGGGCTTCCTGGTTGGGCTGTGGTTGTTGGCGGCGCCAGCGTCGGGGGCGACGACGCCCGGAGACTGGCACCGCGTCGTGTCGTTGCTGGAGTACCTGGAAGGCGACTACGGCGCGGCGCTGGCCACGCAGGACGCGGCAGAGCTGGAGGAGCAACGAGGCCTCGCGGACGAGGTGGTGAAGCAGCTCGCCCGCTTCGGCACGGACGGGGCCACGTACCTGCCGCGCGCGGAGGCGCTGAAGGCGGCCATCACGTCGTCCGCACCCGCGGAGGAGGTGACGAGGGCGGCCCGGGAGCTCGTCGACGCGGTGACGCAGGAGCAACGCCTGACGAAGGCGCCGCGCCGTGCGCCGGATCTGGGCGAGGCCAAGGCAGCCTTCGAGAAGACGTGTGGCGCCTGTCACGGCCTGGACGGCCGCGCGGACACGGAGACGGCGAGGACCCTCAGCCCCGCGCCCGCCAGCTTCCACGACACGGAGCGGATGAAGAGCCTCACCCCGTACAAGGCCTTCAACACGCTCACCTTCGGCATTCCCGGCACGGCGATGCCCGGCTTCCCGCACCTGCGCGAAGAGACGCGCTGGGCGCTGGCCTTCCACCTCTTCACGCTTCGGCAACCTGCCTGTTCTGACGCCCCTCCCCGGACAACCCTCGAAGAGCTCGCGACGGCCACGGACGATCACCTCGCTGCGCGTTTCGGTGCCGGGGAGGTGGCGTGCCTTCGTCGCGTCTTGCCGCAGCCAGACGACTCGACGCTGCTGCTGGCCCGAGGGCTCTTGGACGAGGCGCTGCGCCTTTCCTCCAGAGGACAGCACGACGCGGCTCGCCAGCAGGTGGTGGACGCCTACCTCGAAGGGCTCGAGCCGGTGGAGCCGCTGCTGCGCGCCCGCGACCCCGCGTTGGTGGCGAAGCTGGAGGCGGCCTTCACCCGCACCCGCCTCGCCGCGCAGGACGGCCGGGGCCTCGAGGCGGAGATCCGCGCCACGCAGGCGCTCCTCGACGAGGCCTCACACCCGGCGCACTCGGGCGGCTTCTGGTCCGTCTTCTTCGCGGCGCTCCTCATCCTCCTGCGGGAGGGCTTCGAGGCTGTGGTGGTGGTGGGCGCGCTGCTGGCGGTGCTGAAGAAGCTGGGGGCCACGCGACACGCGCGCGTGGTGCATCTGGGCTGGGGCTCTGCGCTGGCAGCCGGCGCGCTGGCCTTCGCCTCGGGGCACGCGCTGGTGGCCGGCGCAAACCGCGAGTGGCTGGAGAGCGTGGTGGCCCTCTTCGCGGTGGGCATGCTGCTGTACGCGGCGCTGTGGCTCAACACGCGGGCGCACCTCTCGCAGTCCATGGGGTCGCTGCGCTCGAAGATGTCCGGCGCGGTGGCGGGCAACAGCGCGCTGGGCCTCTTCGTCGTCGCCTTCACCTCGGTGGGCCGCGAGAGCCTCGAGACGGCCCTCTTCCTCGAGGGCCTGGCGACGGATTCGGTGGCGGCGGTGGCGTGGGGGGCAGTGTCCGGCCTCGGCGTCCTGGGGGCCTTGCTCCTCGTCGTGCGGCGCGTGGGCTTCGTCCTGCCGATGAAGACGCTCTTCTCCGCGTCCACCGTGCTGTTGCTCGCAACCGCGGTGGCGCTGCTGGGCAAAGGCCTCCACGGCCTGCAGGAGCTGGGCGTGCTGGCCCTCGCGCCAGTGCGCTTCATCACCGTCGAGGTGCTGGGCGTGTACCCCGACGCCGTCAGCCTCGTGCCCCAGGCGTTGCTCGCCACGGTGCTCGTGTCGGGCTGGACGTGGAGCCGGCGTACGACGGGCGGCCGAGGGCACGGTGAGCGCGTGCCGACCTGAGAGGCGCGCGGGGGACGACACGCCGCGGCAAATCGGCCTTGCAGGCGTGCTCGGAGAGACTCGATGAATTGATGAGTCGGCGCCGCCAGGGGTGTCAGAGCATCCGATGACGGGCTCCTCGGAGCACCCTGCAGCCGGACGCCTCAGGCAAAACACCGGTGCAGCCTCCGCTGGCCCAGGCGATCTACCCGTTCGCGGAGGCAGGGCGCGTGGGCCCCCGGATGCGAGGGAGCGCACAGCGAAAGGCAGCAGCCAGCCACAGGAGCGAGTCGCGCACGCGGTTGAAGCCCACCTCCGTGACAACGACACTGTGGAGGAGAGTCCCTCCTATCGCCGACAGCCGGCGACACCTGGACGACGAAGCGGTGCTCGGGACGCGCCGCGTCAGACTCGGGCAGCATTTGCCGTGCGCGCTTGTGCCTTGCGGTGCGCAGCCGGCATAGTCCCGGCCCCACCTACGGGGAGGCACACGTGACGCGAGTCAGCGGACGACGCCCGGCCAGCACGGCGAAGACGTCGAAGAGCGAGTCGAAGAAGCCCACGGAGAAGAAGGCGAAGAGCACCGAGACGAAGTCCACCGGGTGGAAGCCGAAGCCCGGCCGGCGCGGCGTGGGAGGTGGCGGCAGCGGGCCCTCCATTCACCCTCGCAGGCCTGGCGTGGGGGGCGGCGGCAGCGGCGGGCGGGGCGTGGGCGGCCGCGGGAGCGACGGCCCGTCCATCCACCCGCGGCGTCCCGGCATCGGCGGAGGCGACAGCGGCGCGTCGTACTCGCGCGGCGTCGGCGGGGGAGGCTCGGGTGGCGGAGGCTGGGGTGGTGGCGGTGGCGGCATCGGCGGTGGCGGGAGCTGAGCGGATGCCGCGCGACGGGGAGCGGGGGCTTGACTTGAGTCAGGTGCGCTGAGATTCCGCCCTCGTGAAGCTCTTCAACTACTGGCGGTCGAGCTCGAGCTACCGGGTGCGCCTGGCGCTCGAGTTCAAGCAGCTCGCCTACGAGTACGTGCCGGTGGCCCTCCTCAAGGGCGAGCAGCACGAGGCCCCGCACAAGGCGCGCAACCCGTGGGGCTCCGTGCCGGTGCTGGAAGTCGACGACGGCGGGAAGACGCTGCACATCCCCCAGTCCGTCGCCATCGTGGAGTACCTCGAGGAGCGCTTCCCCGAGCGGCCGCTCTTCCCGAAGTCACCGGGCCAACGGGCAGTGATGCGCTCGATGGTGGAGCTGGTGAACGCCTCCATCCAGCCCTTCCACAACCTCTCCACGCTGAACTTCGTGAAGGACGTCCTCAAGGCAGACTCGAAGGCCTGGGCCGAGCACTGGGTCGGCAAGGGGCTCGAGGCGCTGGAAGCGCAGGCGAAGGCCACCGCGGGCCGTTTCCTGGTGGGCGACTCCTTCACCTTTGCCGACGCGTGCCTGGTGCCGCAGCTGTACGGCGCGCGGCGCTTCGCCACCGTCGCGCCCGAGAAGTACCCCACCCTCATCCGCGTCGAGGCCACCTGCCTCGCGCTGGACTTCGTGCAGAAGGCCAGGCCCGAAGCCCAGCCCGACGCACAACCTGCCTGAGAGCTCAACGAGGAGACGCCCCATGGAATCGCTCGGCATCAAGAAGGTGGAGTCGGTGCACTGGTACGTCCGCGACATCGAGCGCACGCGCCGCTTCTACACACAGCTGATGGACTTCGCGGAGCTGGGCGAGTCCAGCGAGGAGCTGACGACGCGCGGGCGGCAGAAGTCCGTCGTCTTCCAGGCCGGCGAGGTGACGCTGACCTGCTCTGCGCCGGTGGGTGAAGGCGGGCGCGCGTGGCGGTGGCTCCAGAAGCACCCCGAGGGCGTGGGGACGGTGAACTTCCTGGTGGAGGACGTCGACAAGGCCTTCCGGCTGCTGGAGGCGCGCGGCGGCACCGTCATCGACGACGAGATCCAGCGCTTCACCGATGAACGCGGCGGCAAGCTGGCCTTCTTCAGCATCACCACGCCGTTCGGCAACACCACGTTCCGCTTCGTGCAGCGCGACGGGTACGCGGCGCTCTACCCGGGCTACGTGCCCCACGCCGCGCCCAGGGGCGGGAAGAACCGCTTCGGCTTCGTGAAGGTCGATCACATCACGTCCAACTTCCGCACCCTGGCGCCGATGGTGCTGTGGATGAAGCACGTGATGGGCTTCGAGGAGTTCTGGAACATCCAGTTCCACACCGAGGAGGAGATCGAGAAGGGCAACCAGCACGGCACGGGCCTCAAGTCGACGGTGATGTGGGATCCCCACAGCCAGGTGAAGTTCGCCAACAACGAGCCGAGCCGGCCGCGCTTCAAGCAGTCGCAGATCAACGTCTTCGTGGAGGATCAGCGCGGCGAGGGCATCCAGCACCTCGCGCTGGAGGTGAAGGACATCGTCCCCGCGGTGAAGGCGATGCGGGCGACGCAAGGCCTCGACTTCCTCGGCACGCCGGGCGCCTACTACGACTACCTGCCGGAGCGGATCGAGAAGAGCGGCATCAAGCGCATCGACGAGAAGCTGGAAGAGCTGCGCGAGCTGCAGATCCTCATCGACGGGCACAAAGAGCACCAGTACCTCCTGCAGATCTTCATGAAAGAGGCGTCGCAGTTGATGGGCGACCGCGAGGCGGGCCCGTTCTTCTACGAGGTCATCCAGCGCAAGGGCGACAAGGGCTTCGGGGGCGGGAACTTCAAGGCGCTCTTCGAGTCCATCGAGCGCGCGCAGGCGGCCGAGCGGGCGAAGCAGGCACAGCGCTGACGCGCACCTCCAGGCCTCGAGGCGCGGCCCGGCCCCCCGCTGGGGGACTGCCGGCTACTACTTCACGCCGTGCATCCACCGCTTCACCAGCGGGGTGAGGAGCAGGAAGACGAGGCCCGAGCCCAGGCCGATCCACGTCATCAGCCAGAAGAGATCGGCGTACTTCGCCGCGGCGGCGATGGGGTCGAGCGCCGCGCCCTCGGGCACCTCGAGCGACGACAGCTTGCCGAAGGCGGCGGCCAGCACTTCGGAGTAGGCGGTGGCGAGAAACCACGCGCCCATCATCAGGCTGACGACGCGCTTCACCGAGAGCTGCGTCACCGCCGCCAGGCCGATGGGCGACAGGCACATCTCACCCACCTCGAGCACCAGGTAGGCCGCCACCAGCCACCAGACGCTGGCCAGCCCGGACCCGTCGATGCCCTTCGCAGCGAGGTACAGCGGCACGAAGCCCAGCCCGCCGATGGCCAGCCCCAGCGCGCTCTTCGCCGGCTTGGACGGGTTCCAGCCGCGCTTCTCGAGCCAGGGCCACAGCCAGGCGAAGGCCGGCGACAACGCCACGATGAAGAGGGCGCCCAGGAAGGTGAGCGAGCCCGCCGTCATCTCCCAGGCGAGGAGCTTCTTGGTCATCAGCCGGTCGGTGAAGGCCACCCAGCTGCCGTAGGTCTGCTCGTACAGGGTGAAGAAGACGAGGCAGGCGAAGATGATGATGACGAGCGCCACCATCTGCTCGCGCTCCACCTTCGAGCACCGCGAGACGAACCAGACGAACCAGATGAGGAAGCCCACCGCGACGATGTGCATCGCGCTGTGCACCGTCCACGTGCGCTGGATGAGCTGCCACACCACCCCCACGCCCAGCGCCGCGCCCAGGTAGATGCCGCGCTCGCGATCGAGCGGCCCCAGCACCTTCTCCTCGAGCGCCTCAGGCTTCGGCGGCTCGGCGTGGCCGTGCAGGTGCTTCTGCCCCCAGAGGAAGAAGACGAGGCCCGCGAGCATGCCCACGCCCGCCGCGCCGAAGCCGTACTTCCAGCCGTACGTCTCGCCGAGGTAGCCGCACACCAGGCTGGCGAAGAGGGCGCCCAGGTTGATGCCCGCGTAGAAGATGGTGAAGCCCGAGTCGCGGCGGGGATCGTTCTCCGCGTACAGCTTGCCGACGATGGTGGAGATGTTCGGCTTCAGGAAGCCCACGCCCATGATGATGAGGGACAGCGACAGGTAGAAGACCTGCAGCGCCCGGTCGTCGCGGACGGTGACGCCGTTCACCACGTGCGCCTGCACACCTTCCACCGCCATGCCGGCGTGGCCCAGCACGAGCAGCACGCCGCCCAGCACCACCGCCTTGCGCATGCCGAGGTAGCGATCGGCCAGGAGCCCGCCGATGACGGGCACCGCGTAGACGAGGCCCCCATAGGCGCCGAGGAGGTCGTACGACGGCCCGTCCCCGAAGAGGTGGTACTTGGTCAGGTAGAGGAAGAGGAGCGCCTTCATCCCGTAGAAGGAGAAGCGCTCCCACATCTCGGTCATGAAGCAGATGAAGAGGCCCTTCGGGTGGCCGAAGAGCTCGTCGGGGCTGCGCGCGGTGACGGTGGACACGGGACGGCCGCCCTAAGCCAGCGGTCTGCCCCTGACAAGCGCTCTCCTGCGCGGCGGCGTCAAGGCCCTTCCGTCCGAGGGCGTGACGCAGCTCGTCTTGCGCGGCGTCGCGCGCGGGCGCATTCGTGGCACGTCACGCGGCCCCGACGCGATCGTTCTCTCGGCCTTCCCCGCTGTACGAACGAAGGAGGCGTCACGATGAGGCTCAACGAGTCGATTGGAGCAATCCTGGCCGCGAAGGGCGGCGGTGTACTCACCATCTCTCCGGAGGCCACCGTCTTCGAGGCGATCCGCGTGATGGCGAAGCACGACGTGGGCGCGCTGGTGGTGATGGAAGGCGACTACCTGGTGGGCGTGCTGTCCGAGCGCGACTACAGCCGCAAGGTGGCGCTGGAGGGCCGCAACTCGAAGACGACGCGCGTCAAGGAGATCGTCGACCGCGGCCCCGTCACCGTGTCTGTGCGCGACGACGTGGAGGAGTGCATGCGCCTGATGACGCGCTTGAGGGTGCGTCACCTGCCGGTGGTGGAGAGCGGCAGGGTGGTGGGCATCGTCTCCATCGGAGACCTGGTGAACTTCATCATCACCGCGCAGGACGCCACCATCGAGCAGCTCGTGCACTACATCACCGGCACGTACCCGGCCTGACCGGCAGAACCGCGCGAGAGGTGCACTTGAAGTCAGCTCAGGCGCCAGCCGCCGGCCTCCTGCGCCACCCGCCCGTCGGCGGCCAGCTTCTCGAGGATGGCGAGCGTGCTGCGCTCGGCGATGGGCAGCACGAAGGCAGCCACGTCGTCGTACGCACGCGGGACGAGCTCCTCCACCGACGCGGGCCGCGCGAAGGAGGCGACCGCTTCCAGCACCTTCGCCTCGCGCCACGCGCGGTGGGCGAGGTACTCGTTCAGCTTCTCCACCCCGTCGGGGATGGCGGGGCCGTGCGCCGGGTAGAGCGTGCCCACGGGGAGGTCGGCGAGGCGCTTCAACTGGCGCAGGTACTCGCCCATGTCGCCCTCCGGTGGATCGATGACGATGGTGCCGGCGCCCGCCACCATGTCTCCCACCACCGCGGCCTTCGTCGCCTCGTCCACCAGCGTCACGTGTCCGCGCGCGTGACCGGGCGTGTGCAGCACGCGCCAGCGCATCGGACGCGGCCCGTCCAGCGACAGCACCTCGCCGTCCTCGAGCAGCCGCGCGACGGCCACAGGGGATCGATCGGCCGTGCGAGCGTGCGCCCAGACAGGCACGCCCAGCGCCTCGGACACCCGCTTCGCGCCGCCGACATGATCGCCGTGGTGGTGCGTCAACACCACCGCGCGCGGCCGGTAGCCTTCGGGCGCCAGGGACTTCACGAAGCGCACCAGCCGATCGGCCTCGGCGTCGTCAGGGGCGCCGGGATCGACGAGGAGACAGTCGCCCGTCCCCAGCACGTACGCGTTGGTGTGCGTCGCCGGCGGCAGCGTGGGCGTCACCAGCGGGTAGAGGAAGACGCCGCGCTGAAACTCGATGCGCTCGCTGACGTAGTCGTCACAGTGCGTGGGCCCGCACAGCGCCTGCGCGGCGGCGGCGACATCGGTCATTCGCTCCAACACCTGGAGCGCGTGCAGGTTGGGAGGATGAAGCAGCGCCGTCCCCGCCTCCCACTGGGCGAGCGCCTCGCGCGGTCGCGCCCACCCACCCCACGTCAGCTCACCGGGCCAGACAGCGGCGGCGTGCCCGGGAGGAGCTTCCACGAGGAAGAAGCGCGCGTCGAAGCGCACGGGCAGGTACGGCGGCGTCACCCAGCGGCCCGCGGGCACGAAGTCGGAGGCGCGCAGGGTGTAGCCCCCGCGCGCCAGCACGTCGCCAAAGCGGACGCGCTGCTCGAGCACCGCCTTGCGCAGCTCGTCGAGCTCCAGCGGCGCCAGCGCCTCGGCGCCTCGTGCCTTCAGCACGCCCGTCTCCTCGAAGAGCTCGCGCGCCGCGGCGGCGATGAGGGCGGCGTCGAGGCCGTGGGCGCCCTCCACCGGAATCGACGCGTCGTCTTTGTCCACCTTGCCGCCGGCGAAGGCGTAGAAGCCGGCGCCGAAGCGCAGCGTCTTGTCGCGCTTGAGCCAGAAGACCTCAGCGCCGTGCGGGCCGCGACGGAAGAGGATGACGGCCGCCGCGTCGCGGGGCGTCGCCGGTTGGGCGCGCGGCAGCTCGACGCCGGCCATCGCCTCACTCACGGCGCCCTCCCCCTGTCAGGGAAGCGACCACCGGCCGGGCGGCGTCTTCCTGGTCGGGCCGGACGTACACGCGCGAGAGCCGCACGCCGCGGGAGAAGCGCTGGTAGAGCGGCGTGTAGGTGGACACCTGCGTCAGCTTCCCGGTGGCCTGGTCGAGCACGAAGAGCGACGGCGTCTCACCTTCGTCGAGGTAGCGGGAGAGGACGCCGCGAGACTCCACGGTGAAGTGCTCGACGCCGGCCTTCGTCAACGCGTCGGACAGGGCCTTCAGGTCGTAGTCCTCGTCGAGCTCGGTGAACTGGGCCACGCGACGGAAGCCCTGGCGACGGGCGATGCGCTGCGCCCAGGGGCTCTTCGAGCGGCGCAGCGACAGATGCAGGGCCATGTCGTCGCAGTCGAGGAAGGCCTCCGGATCGGCGGGGATCTGGAACTCGCCGGGCGCTTCCTCGTAGTAGCGCCGCAGCATCCAGTCGAAGCTGACCGACGTGTGGTGGAGGTAGACGGAGAGGAACATGTGGTACCGCGAGAGCAGGAAGTCCTCGAAGGCGAAGATGGCCGCCTTGGACAGCGCCAGCACCGCCTTCCCGTCGCGCTCGGCCGCGGAGACGTTCTGCACCAGCCACTCGAGATCGTACCGGCCGTAGTTGACGCCGGTGAAGAAGGAGTCGCGCAGGAGGTAGTCCATGCGATCCGCGTCCAGCTCGCCCGACACGATGGCGCGCAACAGCGGCGTCCAGTCGATGCCCCCGTCGACGAAGGGCGCTTCACCCGGCGCCAGCTTCCCCGTCACCAGCGACGCGGCCTGCGCCGGCGACACGCCCGTCCGCGCGTAGGCCCGCGCGATGATCGGCGTGAGCGACGAGTCCAGCAGGATGCGGGCGGTGAAGTCCTCGTGCGAGGCCTGGCCGTTCGACGGCCCCATCCACCCGGGCAGCTTCAGGGCGGCGCGCGGCGGCGCGATGCTCTCCGACGCGTGGCTCAAGGGCATGTGCCCCAGGTCGTGACACAGCACGGCCAGCCGCACCGCTGCGCGGAAGCGCTCCCTCGCCTCGTGCGACAGCGACGCCCGCGCGCTCACCGCGTCGAAGATCCTCGACGCGACGTGCATCGCGCCCAGCGAGTGGGCGTGGCGGGTGTGGGTGGCGCCGGGGAAGGCGAGATCTCCGAAGCCCAGCTGCCGCACGTGTCGCAGCCGTTGGTAGAAGCGGCTGTCGATCACCTCGGCCTCTTCGTCGGACACCAGCACCGTGCCGTGGATCGGATCTCTGATTCGCACGCGCCTCTTGTAGCGCGAGAGGTGACGACAGGCACCGCGCCTTTCTGGTACACGAGTCGTGACCCCGCATGCGTCTGGCGATCCTCCACAACCGCGATGCCGATGTGCTGGAGGACGATCCCGGGCGCGAGGCGCGCGAGGACGTGGAGCGGGTGGCGAGCGCGGTGTACGGGGCGCTCACCCAGGCCGGCCACACAGTCGATCTCGTCCCCGTGGAGCGGGACCTGTCCGCGGTGACCGAGGCCCTCGCGCGGCGCCGGCCCGACGTGGTGGTCAACCTCTGCGAGTCGCTCAACGGCGACAGCCGCGGGGAGATGCTGGTGCCCGGGCTGCTCGATCTCCTCGGGGTGCACTACACCGGCAACACCGCCTTCACGCTCGCGCTGGCGCTGCACAAGAACAAGGCGAAGGAGCTGTTGCGCGCGCGCGGCGTGCCGACGCCCGAGTTCTGGCTGGTCGACTCCGCCGACGCCCTGAAGAACGTCGACCTCCCCTGGCCGCTCATCGTCAAGCCGAGCCGAGAGGACGCCTCGGTGGGCATCGACTTCGACTCGGTGGTGGGCGATCGCAAGGCGCTGGCGCGCGCCGTGGACAAGGTGCGCCGCACCTTCAAGCAGCCCGCGCTGGTCGAGCGCTTCGTGACCGGCCGGGAGATCTATGTGCCGCTGCTGGGCCACCCGCTGCGGCCGTTGCCGCTGACCGAGATCCGCTTCGGCGGCGTCTTCGAGGGCCGACCGCCGGTGCTGACCTACCGCGCGAAGTGGCAGGCTGACTCGCAGGAGTGCCTCGACAGCCCCTCGGTGGCGGCGCAGCTCGGGCAGCGGCTCGAGGCGCGCTGCGTGGAGGTGGCCACCGCCGCCTTCGAGGCGCTGGAGGGCCGCGACTACGGCCGCGTCGACCTGCGCGTGGACGACGACGGCCAGCCGTGGGTCATCGACATCAACCCCAACTGCGATCTCCACCCGCAGGCAGGGTTCGCCAAGGCGGCGCTGGCCGCCGGCCGCTCTTACGCGGAGCTGGCGCTTCACCTGGTGGATCTCGCGTGGGAACGACGCAATGGAGATCAGGCCGCTCGCCGCAGCAGACCGACCGCAGCTCGCCGAGCTGCTCAGCCGCATCGAGACCTTCACGCCGGACGAGGTGGCTTGCGCGCTCGAGCTCATCGACGCGGCCCTGCAGCCGAGTAACCGCGACTACCAGATCCTCGTCGCGGCGCGCGAAGGCAAGGTGGTGGGCTACTGCTGCTACGGGCCCACGCCGATGACGCAGGGCACCTTCGACCTCTACTGGATCGCGTCGGATCCGCAGGTGCGCGGCCAGGGCGTCGGCGCGGCGCTGGTGTCGGGCATGGAAGGCGACATTCGCCGGCGGCAGGGGCGGCTCATCCGCGTGGAGACGAGCGCGATGGAGGCGTACGGGCCCACGCGCGGCTTCTACGCGGCGATGCAGTACAAAGAGGAGTCGCGCTTCCGCGACTTCTACAAGCCGGGCGAGGACCTGATCATCCTCGCCAAGCGCCTCTGATCGCCGGGCATCGCCCTGACGGGGGCTGCATCCTGCACGGCCGCCCAGGCAACGAGGGAGCCGGGCAGCGTCCATCGACGGCAGCGCCGGTGTCGTCTCCGGTGGAGATTCTTCGTTCGGCTTTTTCCGGCAGCTGCTGCTGGCGAGGGACTCGCGCGCCGATGCGTGTCCTCTGGCACGACGGCTGGCGGGAGGTGGATCCGCGTTCGCCGCGCCGAAATACCGGACGCGACCCGAAGTGCCCGGTGGCGGATGGGGGGCCCACGGGCACGCCGTTCGAGCGGGGCGCGGGGAGCGGGAGGGGCGGGGCGTCAGTGGACCACCGCGAAGGGGAGCTGGAGCACCGCGAGCTGCTTTCCGCTCTCAGCGTCGACCACCTTCACTTCCAGCGTCACCGCCGCCTCACGGCCGACGTGCTGGAAGTAGAGGAAGCCGGAAATACGCCCGCCGGGTTGCAGCACGCCTTCCGGCAGCGCGTGCTCGATCATCTCGCGCGTCGGGAGCGGCTGCGGCCACGTCGAGTAGAGCGTCGAGTAGTGCACGTCCCACACCCACGGGTGCGGCCACACCACCCAGCCCGGGTACCAGGGGTAATACGGTGGGGCGATGTAGAAGCGCACCGGGGGCGGCGGCGGCCTCGGCGGCGGGTGGACGTGCATCGGGCCGGGAGGCGGACGCGGCGCGGGCCGGGGCGCCACCGCGCGATGGTAGTCCGCGAGCACCACGCGGCCGAAGTCATCGTCTGCGGTCCCCAGCGGGGGTTGAGGCGCAGTCACGGGGAAGGGCGGGAGCGCCGAGTAGCGGAAGCCCGAGCTGCCGACGAGCTGACAGTCCCGGTAGCTCACCCGCACGGAGCGGGTGCCCTGGTTCTCGAAAGCCACGTGCACTGGCGTCATCACCTCCGCCAGGCCCATCGGGTCGCCGTCCCAGTCGCCGAAGGCCCACACCCGGACGCCCTCGGCTTCCGCGTACACGGTGGCGGGTTGTCCCGGCGGGCTGACCGCGCCGGCGCCGGGGCGGAGGGCCGTCGTGGAGGTGCAGCCCTCCGCCGCCAGAAAGAGCGCCGCAGCCAGGACACTCCTGCACGCGAAGGACGACGTCATGGCGCACCTCCATCGCCCCCTTGTGGCTGCATCCCGGAGGCCAACGGGCTCACGACATTCCGCGCGGGTGCAGGCGCGCGGAGCGAAGGAAATGCGCGACGCGGTGAAACGCTGCGCCCCGAAAGGTGGGCGTCGTTGGGCCACGCGCGCGTCGCGGTCCCGCTCAACGGCCGCCGACCGCTCGACACGTCCTCGCGAAGAGGAGCGCGTGGATCTTCCCTGCTCGAGGCGTCGACGCAGGGCAGCGCTCCCGATGCGCGTCCATGTCCACCCCAGGCCCCGCGGTCAGAGGTCGACCTGCATGCCCAGTTCGACCACGCGGCCGGGCGGCAGGCCGAAGTAGCTGGTCGCCGGCAGCGCGTTGCGCGAGACAAACGCGAACAACAACTTCCGCCAACGCATCATCTTCGACTTCCCGCCAGTGAGCAGCGTCTCGCGGCCGAGGAAGTAGCTGGTCGTCGACGGCTCGCACACCAGCCCCTGCTCCCGCGCAGCTTTCAGGATCGCGGGGACGTTGGGCGTCTCCATGAAGCCGGTGCGCCAGATGACGCGGAAGAACCCCGAGCCCACGTCCTGCACTTCGAGCTGCTCGTCCTTCTGCATGAAGGGCACGTTCTCGGAGATGATCGACAACAGCACCACCTGCCGGTGCAGCACCTGGTTGTGCTTGAGGTGGTGGAGCAGCACGGGCGGGGTGCCTTCCGGGTTCCCCGACATGAACACCGCCGTCCCGCGCACGCGGTACGGCTTGGTGGCCTCGATGTCCTCCAGCAGCGCGGACAGCGGCATCACCGAGGTGTTGAAGCGCTCGGCGAGCTCGGCGCGTCCGCGCTTCCAGGTGGTCATCAGCGCGAACATCGCCACGCCCACCACGATGGGGAACCACCCGCCCTCGAAGAACTTCACGATGTTCGCCAGGAAGAACGGCGTGTCGAAGGCGAGGAAGAGGACCAACAACGGCAGCGCCTTGGCGGTGCTCCAGCCCCAGTTCCTCGTCACCACCACGAAATACACGAGCGAGGTGATGCCCATGGTGCCCGTGACGGCGATGCCGTACGCCGCGGCCAGCGCGCTGGACTCGCGGAACATCAGCACCAGCGTCAGGCAGGCGACCATCAACGCCGAGTTCACCTCGGGGACGTAGATCTGCCCTTCGGCCTTCTCGGAGGTGTGCACGATGGTGACGCGGGGCATGTAGCCCAGCTGCACCGCCTGGCGGGTGAGGGAGAACGCGCCGGAGATGAGCGCCTGCGACGCGATGACGGTCGCCGCCGTCGCCAGGGCCACCATCGGGTACAGGAGCGGCGCAGGGACGATCGCCCAGAAAGGCTTCTCCACCCAGCCGTGCGCCAGCAGGTACGCCCCCTGCCCGAAGTAGTTGAGCAGCAGCGCCGGGAAGACGAAGCCGAACCACGCCACGCGAATGGGCCGCGCGCCGAAGTGGCCCATGTCGGCGTACAGCGCCTCGCCGCCGGTGATGCACAGCACCACCGCGCCCAGCACCAGGAAGGCGCGCGTCGTGTCCGTCTCGAACACCCGCACCGCCCACATCGGGTTGATCGCCTGCAGCACCTCGGGGTTGGTGGCGATGGCGCGGACACCCAGCGCGGCCAGCACGATGAACCAGGCGATCATCACCGGGCCGAAGGCCTTGCCGATGCGGTCCGTCCCGCGCTTCTGCACCATGAACAGCCCGAAGAGGATCACCAGCGTCAGCGGCACCACGTACTGGTCCATGGCATGCGTGGCCACGCCGAGGCCTTCCACCGCCGAGAGCACCGAGATGGCCGGGGTGATGACGCCGTCGCCGTACAGCAGCGCCGCGCCGAACAGCGCCGAGAGCACCACGCCGGTCCGCACGCGCGACGTCGCCTTGGCGGGCACCAGGGCCAGCAGCGCGAAGATGCCGCCCTCGCCGCGGTTGTGCGCCTTCAGGATGAAGCCGATGTACTTCACCGTCACCACCATGGTGAGCGACCAGAAGACGAGCGACAGAATGCCCAGCACGTTGGCGTGGCTCACGTCGAGCGCGTGCGCCGCCGTCTCCAGCGCGCCGTTGGGGCCGGTGGGCTTCTTCGCGAAGCACTCCGTCATGGCGTACAGAGGGCTGGTGCCGATGTCGCCGTAGACGACTCCGAGAGCCCCGATCGCGAGCGGCAGCAGCTTGCCGTGGGGCGCATGTGCGTCGCCGTGGGCCGCCGTGGGCTGAGCGGTGGCGGGGGCGGCGGGCGCGGGGCTGTCATTCATAGACGCGCGGCTCTTACCGCAACGGGTCGCCCGGTGCCGGGTCTTCGAGAAGCCGCCGTCTTTTCGAGCGGTTGTGACCCCCCACTGGCATACGCGGTGCTTCCTGTTTTCCGGTGAGGCACGCGGCCGGTGTCGAGTCGCGAGGTCGCAGGGTTGGGTGTCGGGGCCGCGGCGCTTCGTGCAGCTCGCGCAGCGGTCCCCCGCAGGCTTTTCGCCGCTGTGGGCGGGCGGGAGGACGAGCCATGCGGTGTGCGTCGACGAGGCTGTGGTGGCTGGCGGCGGCGGTGGTGGCGGGTTGTGCTTCTCCTGGCGGCGAGCCCGGGAAGAAGGTCATCGGTCCGGGCGGTGGCACGGTGAGCGACAGGGGCGGCGCGTCGGTGGAGATTCCCAGGGGCGCCCTGGCCGAGGACACGCTCATCGAAGTGCAGACCCTCACCGACGCCGCGCAGCTGTCGCGCCCGGCGAGGCCGCTCCTCACCTTTGGCAGCGGAGCGCGGTTGCTGCCGACGGGCACCCGGTTCGCGGTGCCGGTGACGTTGAAGCTGCCGCCGGCCGGTCACGCGGCGGGCGCGCAGGTGCCGGTGTTCTCCTTCGACGAGGCGGCGAGGGCGTGGCGACAAGAGGCCCTCGAGGCGCAGATCTCCTCCAACGCGTCGGTCGCGGTGGTGCAGGTCGACCACTTCACCGACTTCCTGCTGCCGGGAACCGCGCGCCGGGCCGAGCTGGCGATCCTCGACCGCTTCCTCGAGAAGCCCGAGTTGCCCATGCAGCTGCGCCTGCAGCAGCTGGCCGACTTCATCACGCAGAACCTCGTCACCCTGGGGAGGAAGCTGGCGGGGACGGCGCCGGACAAGCCCACGGTGGAGTGCTTCGAGGTGGTGGGCCTCGAGCTGCGTGCCTTCGAGGGAGATCAGAATGCGCCGCCCGCGGTGTACGTCGAGGGCCGCAAGGGGGCCGTGGAGATGGTGGTGTACATCCTCCCAGTCGATCTCCAGCTGCGATGGCAAGGAGAGGTCTCGGTGTACGTGGCCGAGCTGTGGGTCATCGTACACAGCGACTGCGCGAAGCCCGAGCTCACGGCGTCCGCGGATCACCCGGTGCTGGAGGTGGGCGAGTCGACGAGCGTGCGCGGGGCGCTCACCTGCGCGGGCGAGCCGCTTCCGGGCGTGCCGGTGAGCTGCTCCCTCACGGGCCCAGGCCAGCTGGGCGAGGCGGGGCCGACGGACGCAGAGGGGAAGCTCGCGACCAGCTACTCGGCGACCGCGAAGGGCGTGGCGACGGTGACGTTGATGGCGCCCGTCTGCACCGAGTGGACGCCGATGACGGCCGAGGCCTCCACGTCCATCTCGGTGCGCGAGAAGGACCAGCCCCTGCGCTGGCGGCTCGCGTTCTCGTCCTACGGCCGGTACGAGCACCACAACCCCATCGGAATGGAGTGGAAGAACACGCTCACCGGGAGCCTCACGCTGACGTCCAGCGATCCCGCCTGCGCCGCGCTGGCGAAGAACTGGCTGGGCGCCGGCGCGGACACGAGCCGCATCACCGCGTGCGGCATCGGCAGCGCGTCGATGGGCGGCAGCGCGAGCGAGCTCTTCCCGGAGCCGGATTACCGCTGTGACCTCGTGCAGCTCGGCTTCAACGCCTTCACCGTGCGGGCGTACGGCTACGAGGCCCAGGGCCGGCTGCACCTGGCGCTGAGCGTGGGAGAAGAAGTCCTCGCTGGGCGCTACCACCCGTGCTCCTACCGGATCCACTGCTGCAACCTCGGCCAGTGCTCGCTCGATCCACCCGCGTGCGACGGGCCGGGAAAGAACTGCGAAGGCGCCGACTGCTGTCACACCGACGAGGCGGACGACCCACGTCACAGCGACTGCGGCGCCGGCTGGTTGCTGGACAGCATCGGCATCACGCAGCCGACGGCGCTGCCCTACCACCTGGTGCTGGACGCGAGAGACGGCGCCACCGCCTCGGCGTCGGGGATCCACGACGAGTACTTCGACGACGGCGCCTGGTCCGTCACCTTGACGGCGCTGTCTGAGTGACGGCCTGAAGCGCCGCGCACAACTTTTCACCGCCCGGGGTGTATCCACCGGACATGCGGGTCGTCCTCGCAGCCGCCTTCGTCCTTTCCGCCAGTTGCGCGAGCGGCCCTTCCAGTCGCGCCGAACCCTCGCCCAGTCCCACCGTCACGCTGCCGCCGCACGCCCTGGGCCCCCAGCAGCGCGTGGCTCACCTGCTCAACCGCGCTGCCTTCGGACCCTCGCCGGAAGACGTGGCGCGCGTGCAGTCGATGGGCGAGGCGGCGTGGCTGGCCGAGCAGCTCTCCCCCGACGTCGACGCCGACGTGGCGCACCGGCTGTCGGGCTTCAAGACGCTCACGCTCTCGGTGGCCGAGGCCTTCCACGCCTACCCGCCGGTGCAGCAGCGCCTCAAGGACATGGGCGTCGACCCGAAGAAGCTGGAGGGCGACGAGGAGGCGCGCGAGCGGCTGAAGAAGCTGATCAAGGAGAACAAGGAGGAGCTGCCGGTGCAGCTCCTCGTGGAGGCGACGCAGGCGAAGCTCATTCGCGCGGTCCAGTCGAAGCGGCAGCTGGAAGAGGTGCTGGTCGACTTCTGGTTCAATCACTTCAACGTCTCGGCCGAGAAGAACCGCGCCCGATGGATGGTGACGGCCTTCGAGCGCGACGCGATTCGCCCGCACGTCTTCGGACGCTTCCGGGACCTGCTGGGCGCCACCGCGAAGCACCCGGCGATGCTCTGGTACCTCGACAACTGGATGAGCGTGCGCGACGGCTTCGAGCCGCCGAAGGGACTGCCCAACGCCGAGGCGATGCCGCGGGGCCTCAACGAGAACTACGCGCGCGAGCTGCTCGAGCTGCACACCCTCGGCGTGAACGCGGGCTACACGCAGGACGACGTGCGCGAGGCGGCGCGGGCGCTCACCGGGTGGACCATCGAGGTGAGGCCGAAGTCTCAGGCCTTCGGCCAGTTCCTCTTCCGGCCGCGGGTGCACGACGACGGCGAGAAGCACGTCTTCGGGCTGACCCTCCCGGCGGGCGGAGGACAGGCCGACGGCGAGAAGCTGCTCGACTACCTGGCGCGGCACCCGGCGACGGCGCGGCACGTGGCGAAGAAGCTGTGCGTGCGCTTCGTGTCCGACGCGCCGCCCGACGCGCTGGTGGAGCGGGTGGCTGCCGAGTTCCTCCGCACCGACGGGGATCTGCGCGCGACGGTGCGGGCCATCTTCGAGGCGCCGGAGTTCTGGAGCGCGGAAGCCGTCGGCGCGAAGACGAAGACGCCGCTGGAGTTCGTCGTGTCCGCGGTGCGCGCGGTGGGGACCCTGGACGAGGTGCAGCGGGCGTTGGCGCAGCCGCTGGAGGCGCTGGGGCAGCCCCTGTACCGCTGCGCGCCGCCGACGGGCTACGCCGAGGTGGCGGGTCCGTGGGTGAGCGCCGGGGCGCTGGTGTCCCGCATCAACTTCGGGCTGAGGCTGGCGACGGGGCGCGTGCCCGGCGTGCTGGTGGAGTTGCCGGCGGCCCAGCCCACCACCGAGGCCACCCTGGACGCGGTGGCGTTGCGCGTCCTCGGCCACCCTCCCACGCCGGCGACACGGGCCTCGCTGCTGCGGGCGCTGGCCGCGCGAGACACCGAAGCCGTCGACGAGGTGCGCGCCGCCTCCCCTGCCCTCATCGCGGGCCTGCTCCTGGGCTCGCCGGACTTTCAGAAACAATGAGCTCGTCCACGAAAACTCCCCGCGAGCAAGCCCACCGCCTCAGCCGCCGGACCCTCCTGGGCGCGCTGCCCCTCCTCGTCGCCGGCCGCACCTTCGCCGCCCCGACGCCGTCCTCCCGTGCCCTCGTCACCGTCTTCCTGCGCGGAGGCGTCGACGGCCTGGCGATGGCGCCGCCGCTGAAGGACCCCGCCCTCGCCTCCCTGCGCGGCGCCCTCACGGTGCGCGGCGTGCCGCTCGACTCCGGCTTCTCGCTGCACCCGGCGATGGCTCCCCTCCTCCCGTACTTCAAGGACAAGCGCCTCGCCGTCCTCCACGCCGTCGGCCAGGCCCGGCCCAGCCGCAGCCACTTCGACGCGCAGGACTTCCTCGAGTCCGGCACGCCGGGCCAGAAGCAGGGCGATGGTTACCTGAACCGCGCGCTGGGCGGCCTCGACGGAGCGCGCCCTCCCTTCCAGGCGGTGGCCCTGCAGAATGCGCTGCCGATGTCCCTCGCCGGCGAGACGCCCGCCCTCGCCTTCCCGGCCCTCAAGGACTTCAAGGTGGCGGGCGGCAGCGCGGCGCACACCACCTTCGAGGCGCTCTATGACACCGCGCTCGACGAGGCGCTGCGCACCTCCGGCCACGACGCCTTCGAGTCGATCTCCTTCGTGCGCGATCAGGGCCTCGCCACGCAGGAGCCGCGAAACGGCGCCACCTACCCCAACTCTCCGCTGGGCAAGCGCCTCAAGGACCTCGCGCGGCTCCTGCACGCCGAGGTGGGGCTGCGCGTCGGCGTCACCGAGGCGGGCGGCTTCGACACGCACCTCGCGCAGGGCGGCGACGAAGGGCAACTGGCGAACCGGCTCAAGGACCTCGGCGCCTGCCTGGCCGCCTTCGCGCAGGATCTCGGCCCGCGCCTCGACGACGTGACGGTGCTGACGGTGACGGAGTTCGGCCGCACGGCGAAGGAGAACGGCACGCGCGGGACCGATCACGGCACCGCATCGGCGATGTTCGTGCTGGGTGGCGGCGTGCGGGGCGGGCGCGTCTTCGCCGACTGGCCCGGGCTGTCCCCTTCCGCGCTCTTCGAGGGGCGCGATCTGGCCGTCACCACCGACGTGCGGCAGGTGCTGACCGAGGCCATCGAGCGCGCGCTGGGACCGGGGCTGGCGACGGCCGCCTTCCCGGGCTTCACGCCTCGCGCCCTCGGCCTGTTCGGCTGACGGGCCCAGGCCACTCGGCCTCGGGCACTGTCCTGGGCGCGCACCTGTTGATCGACCGCACGGGTGGCCATCACGCTGTCGTCTCCGCGGGCGTGCGGCTCCTCTGCTCCCGTCTGGCGCCGTTCCGCAGCTCCGCGAGGGAGCGCTGACACCGCCCGGGCGAGCGCCGGGACACGGGCGCCAACGGCGGCGAGGAAGCGCGCCACACGACTCCGCCGTCGGGGGAGCGGTCGTGGTAGGACTGTCCCCCACGCGGGCGACTTCCTCGCCGCGGGGGATGCATGGCCGAGTCCGAGGTCGATCCGCTGGTCGGGAAGGTCCTCAACGGACGCTTCGAGATCATCGCGCCCCTCGGCGTGGGCGGCATGGGCCGCGTGTACAAGGCCCTGCAGCAGCCGCTCGATCGCGTCGTGGCCTTGAAGGTGTTGAACCCCCGCTACGACGGCTCGAAGGACCCCGGCTTCGAGAAGCGCTTCTTCCTCGAAGCGTCGATGACCGCGAAGCTGAAGCACCCCAACACCATCACCGTGCACGACTACGGCCGCACGGAAGACGGCATCTACTTCATCGCCATGGAGTACGTGGAAGGGGAGACGCTGGCCCAGGCGCTCAAGGCCGGCCCCTTCCCCTGGCCGCGCGCGCTGTACGTGGGCGCGCAGGTGGCGCGGAGCCTCCGCGAGGCGCACAAGCTGGGCCTGGTCCACCGCGACTTGAAGCCCGCCAACATCATGCTCCTCACCGAGGGCACCGGCGGCGACGTGGTGAAGGTGCTCGACTTCGGACTGGTGAAGAGCTTCACGCCCGATCGCCCCAAACAACCGTCCGACACGGAGCTGACCCAGGCCGGCGTGCTGCTGGGCTCGCCGCTGTACATGGCGCCCGAGCAGGCCCGCAACGAGGCCGATCCCCGCACCGACATCTACGCGCTGGGGGTGCTGCTCTTCCAGGCCATCGCCGGGCGGCCGCCCTTCGTCGGCAAGGAGTCCATCGACCTGATCGTCAAGCACATCCGCGAGAAGCCGCCGGAGCTGCGCGAGCTGACGCCGGAGGTGCCGCTGGAGGTCAACGCGCTGGTGATGAAGTGCCTCGAGAAGCAGCCGGCGGCGCGCTTCCAGTCGATGGAGGAGCTGCTCGACGCGATGCGGGCCGCCACCGCGGGCCAGGGCATGTCGGGCGTCTTCGCCGATCCCCGATCGATGTCGGGCCTCATGCCGCGCATCTCGTCGTCGGGCGTGCAGGTGGTGTCCCCCGCCGCGGCGGAGTCGCGCCCGGTGCCGCAGGCCACCGCCGATGAGCGCGTCACCGAGTCCGACGCGACGGATCCACGCACGCGCGCGCGCACGAAGCGGCTCCTCTTCGCCGGTGTCGCGGTGGCCGTGCTGGGCGTCGGCCTCGGGGCCGCGGCGGCGCTGGGCCTCTTCCGGCAGGAGCCGGTGAAGCCGGTGGTGTCCGTTCAGCCCGTCGTCGAGCCGCCCCGGCCGAAGGAGCCGGCAAAGGTGGAGCCGGCGCCGCCCGCGAAGGTGCAGGTGCGCTTCGACGTCAGCAGCGAGCCCCCCGGCGCCACCGTGTCCGCAGGCGGCGCGGTGCTGGGCGAGACGCCCTTCTCGTTCTCCCGTGAGCGCGAGGGCGACGACGCGGTGGAGATCGAGCTCTCCTTCTCCCTCGATGGCTACCAGCCGAAGTCCGTGGTGGCGAAAGGGAAGGACGGCGCCGTGAAGGTGTCGGAGACGCTGGCGAAGAAGCCGCCGGGCAAGAAGCCGCCCAAGGGCACGAAGAAGCCTGACCACCCCCCTGGCTACAAGGACGACCCGTACCAATGAGACGACTCGCGACGCCGCGCGCGTGGGTTCGCGCCGCGGTGCTGCCGGTGGCCCTGTTGCTCCCGCTCGTCGCCCGCGCCGATCCGCGCGTGGAGGCGAAGCGCCACTTCAAGAACGGCATGGCGCTGATCGCCGACGGAAAATACGACGACGGCATCAGCGAGCTGCTCGAGGCGTATTCGATCAAGCCGCACCCCAACGTGCTCTTCAACGTGGCGAAGGCGTACGAGGCGGCGGGCCGGCCGCAGCAGGCGATCGACTACTACCGCCGCTACCTCGACGCGAACCCGCCGGACTCAGGGCCGGTGAAGGAGAAGGTGGAGAAGCTGGAGGCGCAGCTGCCGAAGCCGGAGGTGAAGCCGGAGCCGAAGCCCGAGGCCACACCGGTGGCGCCGCAGGTGGACGAGGCCACCATGGCCCGCCTGGCCGCGCTGGCCGACCGCCTGGAGCGCGCGGTGGAGCGGGCGGAGGCGCGCGAAGAGGTGCTGCCCGCGCCCGCCGAGGTGGAGAAGCCCGCGGCCGCGACGACGGAGCCCACCAACTTCGAGGTGCCCTACGAAGAGACGGTGGTGGCGGCGAGCCGGCGGTCGCAGTCCACGCTGGAGGCGCCCAACTCCATCACCGTCATCTCCGGCGAGGAGATCCGCGCCACCGGGCTGTTCAGCCTGCCGGAGATCCTCCGCCGCGTACCCGGCGCAGAGGTGATGGCGATGGGCCTCACCAACCACAACGTGTCCATCCGAGGCTTCAACCAGCGCATCTCCAACAAGGTGCTGGTGTTGATCGACGGCCGGCCGGAGTACCAGGACTTCCTCGGGCTGACGCTGTGGCCGGCCATCCCCATCGCGCTGGAGGAGATCGAGCGCGTCGAGGTCATCCGAGGGCCGGGCAGCGCGCTCTACGGCTCCAACGCGATGCTGGGCGTCGTCAACATCATCACCCGGGCGCCAGGCGCCGGGCCGCGCGCCGAGGTCAACGGCCTGGTGGGCAACGCCAACCTCGCCGGCGGGAACTTCATCGGCTCCGGCGGCGACAAGCTGAAGTACCGCGCGTCGGTGGGCTACCTGCAGGGTGACAAGTACTCGCGGGACTACGCCTCGGGCCGGCCCGACGTCGCGCCCGTCATCACCGACGAGAACCTCGGCGTGCGATCTGCCCGCGCGTCGCTGACCGCCTTCTACGCCTTCAACAAAGACTTCAGCCTCGCCGCTTCGGGCGGGGTGAATCGGCTGTACACCGAGCTCTACGCCATCGGCCTGTTGCGCAACTTCTGGCTGGACGGCGTCACCGGCTACGCCAAGGTGGACTTCACCGGCGGCCCGGTGAAGCTGAAGTTCTTCTGGAACCACGCCACCTTCGACGCGGGCCCGCAGTACGAGCCGATCGGCCAGCGCTCGCTGGTGACGAGCCTGGACACCAACGTCTTCGACCTCGAGGCGCTCTTCCAGCAGGAGTTCCAGCTCGCCGGCACGCACCTCTTCGCGGCGGGTGTGTCGGGCCGCATCAAGCGCGTGCACTGGGGCTACATCGGCCCGGCGTTGATCCAGGAGGTCCACTTCGCCGCCTTCGTGCAGGACGAGTGGCGCATCGTGAAGCCGCTGTCCCTGGTGGCGAGCTACCGTCTCGATCGCCACCCGCTGCTCAACAACGGGCAGCCCGGCTACGCCCACAGCCCGCGCGTCTCGTTGGTGTACCGGCCGTTCGAAGGGCACGCCTTCCGCGGCGCCTTCGCCACCGCCTTCCGCCAGCCCACCTTCCTCGAGAGCTACATGGACATCCGCACGCCGGTGCCGGGCGTCAACGGCGCGTCGGTGCTGACCGAAGGCAACCGCAGCCTGCGGCCCGAAAGGCTCATCAGCTTCGAGGTGGGCTACCGGGGCGAGGCGGCGCGCTACGGCCTGTCGTGGGACGTGGCCGGGTACTGGAACATCGTGAGCGATCTCATCGTGCTGTCGGCGGTGAACCCTGTGCCCGCGGCCGAGGCGTTCGATCCCCAGAGCGGCAGCTTTCTGCTCGGGCGCTCCCTCTTCTCGAATGACGGCCAGACGTACACCGCGCGCGGGGTGGAGGTGGGCGGCACCTGGAACGCCGTGTCGGGCCTCGACTTCCGGCTCTCGGGCGCGCTTCAGCAGATCGTCCCCAACACGTCGATGGCGGTGTGCGGGCCGTGTACGCAGGCGCCCACCTTCAAGATGAATGCGGGCTTCGTCTACCGGACGCCGGTGAAGCTGGACCTCTCGAGCGACGTGTCCTTCGTCACCGGCACCACCTGGGTGGAGCGCGAGCCGTCGGCGCAGGATCCGACGCAGATCGTCAACCTGCAGAACCCGCTCGGGGCGTACACGGTGCTGAACGCGCGCATCGCGTACCGCTTCTTGAGCGACAAGGTGACGGTGGCGGTGGTGGCCAGCCAGCTGGCGCCCAACCACCAGGAGCACCCCTTCGGAAACCTCGTCTCGCGGCGCATCTACGCGCAGCTCTCGGTGACGCCATGACGCGCGCCCTCCTCTTCTCGTCGCTCCTGGTCCTCACCGCGTGCGAGCCGCCGCCCGTCTTCCCCGGCGCGGACAAGCGCGCCAACACGGTCACCGGCCGCATCGAGGGCGAGGTGGTGGTGGCCAGCGCCGCGCGCGGCAACGTGGTGTTGTTCCTCTACGACGCCGCGAGGCCGCCTCCGCCCGAGGGGACGGGCCGGCCCATCACCTTCACCGTCGTGCCGCAGGACGTGCTGTTCGCCCACGCCGCGCCGGGAGATCTCGGCCCGCACGTGGCGCCCTACGCCTTCTCGCTGGTGCCGCCGGGCCGCTACCTCATCAAGGGCTTCGTGGACGCCTCGCAGGACTTCGTGCCCTGGTACGGCGTCACGGCGGACACCAACACCGGCGACGTGGGCGGGGCGTACGTGGATCCGGTGACGCGCGCGGCGAAGGTGGTGGAGGTGGGCGTCGACGCGAACCAGGTGCCCATTCCGGCGCTGGGGGTGACGGTGAGCTTCTCGGACGCCGCGCGGGTGCCGGTGGATCGCCCCGTCTTCCAGGAGACGACGGGGGCCACCTCGGCGACGCTGCGGTCCACGGCCATCCGCCTCCTCGTCGACGCCTTCCCCATCGACGCGGAAGGGGTGTACCAGCCGGCGCCCATCTTCCTCGCGCGGCTCGTCGACGCGAACGGCGACGGAGTGCCCGACGACTCCAACGGCGATGGCGTGCCGGACTTCTGGCCGCGCGTGGTGGTGCGCAAGCTGGCCGAGGGCCAGAGCGTGCTCCTCGACGAGAACGACCTGGACAAGAACGGCGTGCTGGACAGCGAGGGCGTGGACTACGAGCACGTGAACCCGATGAGCGGCGCGACCATCCCCGCGGACGGGAAGCCGGACCTCTGCGTGCTGGCCGCGGGCTTCGACTTCACTGCGCTGCTGCCGCAGTTGGTGGACTCCATGGGCCGTCCGAACCCCGCCCCCACGCCGGTGACGCGGCTGGAGCTGGTGGTGCAGCCACGGGCCATCGACGCGTCCGATCCGCTGCGGCCCCAGGTGATCAAGGGTGTGCCCGCCGGGAAGTACGCGGTGACCATCATCCAGCAGACAGGGCAGACGTGGCGGCTGCCGAACGAGCTGACGCCGGGCCTGGGGGACGCGGTGGGCCTGCCGGCGATCGTGAGTCAGTCCTTCGTCGTCGAGGTGCCCGCAGTGCTCCCGTGAACTCCCCGCCGCCCTGACTGGGGCTGCTGAAGGTCTTCCCGCGTGCCGAAGAAGTCCCGCGCGTCGAACTGCAGGCGAAGGAACAGCGCCCAGCTCACCGGCTGCCGGACCCTCGGACGGTGGCCCTCGAAGGCGCCTCCACGCGGAGCCGGGTGACGCCCCCGGGTGGGTCTGCTAGGGCCGCGGCGATGTTGACGGCCTTCCTCTCCCGCGCCGACGTGTCGCGGCACACCCAGGCGCTCACCCTCCTGCGCGACTTCCGCGAGGCCTTCACCGCGCGCGTCCACCCTTCCTCGGTGCAGACGCTGCAGTTCGACGCGCCCGTGCCCAACGGCTCCACCCTGGTGCGCCAGGCGTCGCTGCCCGGCCTGCCCGCCTACTCCATCACCGTCCGCGCCGACTTCGAGGATCCCGCCACGCCGGCCCGCCAGGTGCTGCAACTGCACGAGTCCACCACCGGCAAGCTGCTCGCCCTGATGGACGCCGAGCACCTGACGTCCCTCCGCGCGTCCCTGGTGAGCGCGCTGGCCGCCGACGTGCTGGCCCGCCCCGAGGCCTCCAACGTCGCCGTGCTGGGGACCGGCGCCGCCGCCTCCGGTGCGCTGAAGGCCCTCCTGGGCTTGATCCAGTTTGGTGGACACCTTTCGAAGCAAGTAGAGGTAGTCCATGGAGCCGGAAAACAAACCGATGCGGAGGACGCGGCGGACGTTCACCGACGAGTTCAAGGCGAGCGCCGTCGC
>JBFMHF010000098.1:0-28169 GCA_040752975.1 Myxococcota bacterium | reverse complement strand
GACGACGAAGAAGCCGAAGAAGGGCACCAGGGCGAAGGCGCCGCCCCGCGACAAGCGGCGCTGAGGCCCCTCGCGCGGTGGTAGACTCGAGCCGTGAAACGGAGTCTCCCCAGACGGATGTCTTCACTCTTCTGGGATTCGTCGCTGGAGCGAATCGACCCCGTGCGGGACGCCGACTACATCCTCGCTCGAGTTCTCGAGTTCGGCCGGCTGGTCGACATCAAGTGGTTGCTCCGCCACTATGGACTCCAACGAATCCACCGCTTCCTCGCGACCTCCGGACACCCAGAGCTGTCGGAGCGCACCCTCGCTTTCTGGCGCGCAGCTCTCCGCGCAAGGAAGGGAACGTGGCGAAAGCCCCCCGCCTTTCGGCGAAGCAGCTCAGCCTACTGGGTCGCCTGAAGCGCATTCCCGCGCTGCGCGACTTCTATCTCGCAGGTGGCAGCGCCGTCGGCTGGCACTATGGCCACCGACGGTCGATGGACCTCGATCTGTTTTCGCCTTCCTCGCCCGTGGCGCTCTCGCGCATCGTCGAACAGCTGGTCGCCGCTGGAGCCACCGTCCGTGCAGAGACCGACGCCGTGGTGTCAGTGGACTTGGACGGCGTGCTGGTCGACGTCGTCCAGTACCCCTATGGGCCGCTGAAGCCGACCGAGCCTGGACCTGCCGACTTCCGGATCGCAGCCCCGCTCGACCTCGCAGTGATGAAGCTCGCCGCCATTGCCCGCCGTGGCCTCCGCCGCGACTTCTGGGCCCTTCACGTCATCCTCACGCGCGGCAAGTTCTCTCTCGAGGCCGTCATGAAGGCGTACGTGAAGCGCTACCGCCGGGCTGCCGCCGACCTGTACCACGTGGCTCGCGCGCTCGCGTACTTCGAGGACGCCGAGCGCGATGACCCGCGTGTCTCGGGGCTGACCAGGGAAGAATGGGAGACGATCAAGAGGTACTTCGAGCGCGAAACGGCGCGGCTCGTTTTGAAGTAGGCGCCCCGGAAGGGGACGCCGCCCGCCGAGCCTGCTCAGCGCTTCGCGCCCTTCTTCTTCCCCTTCGCGTGCTTGAGCGCCGCGTGCGCCGCCGCCAGCCGCGCCACCGGCACGCGGAAGGGCGAGCAGCTCACGTAGTCCAGCTCCAGCCGGTGGCAGAGATCGATCGACCTGGGATCTCCGCCGTGCTCGCCGCAGATGCCGATGTCGAGGCCCGGCCGCGTCTTCCGCCCGAGGCGCACGCCCAGCTCCATCACCGCGCCCACCCCGCGCTCGTCCAGGGTGGCGAAGGGGTTCTCCGCGAGGATGCCCTTCTGCAGGTACTCGGTGAGGAAGCCCGTCTCGGCGTCGTCGCGTGAGATGCCGAACGTCGTCTGGGTGAGATCGTTCGTCCCGAAGGAGAAGAACTGCGCGTCCTCGGCGATCTGATCCGCCGTCACCGCGGCGCGGGGGATCTCGATCATCGTGCCGAACTTGAACTTCACCTTCTGCTGCTTCTCCGCCATCACCTGCTGCGCCACCTCTTCCAGCATCGTCTGCTCGAGGTGCAGCTCGTTGGAGTGCGCGATCAGGGGAATCATGATCTTCGGGAAGACCTTGATCCCGTCCCTCTGGCAGTCGCAGGCCGCCTCGAAGATCGCCCGCACCTGCATCTTCACCAGCTCGGGCATGTGAATGCCCAGCCGTACGCCGCGCAGGCCGAGCATCGGGTTCTGCTCGCGCAGCCGCTCGATGGCGGCCTTGAGCTTGAGCTTCTTCGCCAGCTCCTGCTCCAGCTCCTCCTTGTTGCCGGTCATGTACTCGAGGCGCGTCTCCAGCACCGTCACGTCGTGGCAGACCTCCTCGAAGCGCGGGAGGAACTCGTGCAGCGGCGGATCGATCAGCCGGATGGTGACGGGCAGCCCGTTCATCGCGCGGAAGAGGCCGTCGAAGTCGCTGCGCTGCATCGGTAGCAGCTTCGCCAGCATCTCGTCGCGCTCCTCTTGCGTCCCCGCGAGGATCAGCCTCTGTACGTAGGGCAGGCGGTCGGTCTCGAAGAACATGTGCTCGGTGCGGCACAGCCCGATGCCCTCGGCGCCCAGCTTGCGGGCCCGCTCGGCGTCACGCGGGTAGTCGGCGTTGGCCCACACGCCCAGGCGCCGGAAGCCGTCCGCCCACTTGAGGATCTCGAGGAGGAAGGGATCTTCGAGGCTGGGCTGCATCATCTCCACCTTGCCGGTGAAGACCTCTCCCGTGGTGCCGTCGAGCGACACCCAGTCGCCTTCCTTCAGCGTGACGCCCAGCTTCTTCACCTCGGCCACGCGGGCCTGATCGTCCACCTCCATCGAAAGGATGCCCACCACCGCCGGCTTGCCGAACTGCCGCGCCACCAGGGCCGCGTGCGACGTCCTCCCGCCGCGCGAGGTGAGGATGCCTTTCGACGCCAGCATGCCGTGCACGTCGTCGGGCTTCGTCTCGGGGCGGATCATGATCACGTCCCTCTTCTGCTTCGCCCACGCCTCGGCGGTGTCGGCGTCGAAGGCGAGCTGGCCCACGGCCGCGCCAGGCGACACGTTGAGGCCGCTGGCGATGAGCCGCCCTTCGCTGCGCGCCTTCTTCACCGCCGCGGCGTCGAACTGCGGGTGGAGGAAGAAGTCGACGTGCTCGGGCTTGACCCGCTGCACGGCCTCTTCCTTCGTGATCAACTTCTCTTTCGTCAGCTCGACCGCGATCCGCACCGCCGCGCGCGCCGTGCGCTTGGCGTCGCGGGTCTGCAGCATCCACAGCTTCGACCTCTCCACGGTGAACTCGATGTCCTGCACCTCGCGGTAGTGCTTCTCGAGCAGCCGGGCGATCCGCTCGAGTTCGGCGTAGGCCGCGGGCATCTCCTGCTCGAGCTCGTTGATCTCCTTCGTCTCGCGGGTGCCGGACACCACGTCCTCGCCCTGGGCGTTGATCAGGTAGTCGCCTTCGAGCCGATTCTCGCCGGTGGACACGTTGCGGGTGGTGGCCACGCCGGTGGCGGAGTCCTGGCCCAGGTTGCCGAACACCATGGCGACGATGTTCACCGCCGTGCCGAGATCGTCGGAGATGCCGGCGGCCTTGCGGTAGTCCTGCGCGCGCTTGCCCTTCCAGCTCTTGAAGACGGCCTCGGTGGCCAGCTTGAGCTGCTCGAAGGGATCGACGGGGAAGTCGCGGCCCGCGTGCTTCTTCACGAGGTCGCGGAAGGTGTGGGTGATCTCCTTCAGGTCTTGCGCGCGGAGGTCGGCGTCGTTCTTCACGCCCCGTCTGGCGCGGTACTCGCGCAGCACGTGCTCGAAGGGCTCGTCCGGCACGTCCATCACCACGCGCCCGTACATCTGCACCAGGCGCCGGTACGCGTCCCAGGCGAAGCGCTCGTCACCCGACAGCGCCGCCAGGCCCGCCGCCGTCTCGTCGTTGAGGCCGATGTTGAGGACGGTGTCCATCATCCCGGGCATGGAGAACTTCGCGCCCGAGCGGCAGGACACGAGCAACGGGTTGGCCGCGTCGCCGAACTTCTTGCCGGTGGCGGCTTCCAGCGCCGCCATCGCCGCCAACTCCTCTTCCCACATGCCTTTCGGGAAGGCGTTGGTCTTCAGGTAGGCGCGGCACGCGTCCGTGGTGACGGTGAAGCCCGGAGGCACCGGCAGCCCGATGCGCGTCATCTCCGCCAGGTTGGCGCCCTTGCCGCCGAGCAGGCCCTTCACGTCGTCCCAGCTCTTCGCCTTCTTCTGCGCCGCCTTGAGTTGATCGAAGCCGTACACCCACTGCGTCACCGTCTTCTTGCCCTTGCCCTTGCGGGGCGAGCGACCGTTGCGCGGGGACAGTGGACGACGGATCGACCCGGAGATGGAGTGGCTCATGGTGCCGCCCCGCCGTGCAAGAAGCGTGTGGCGCCGCTCCCTTCGCGAAGCGGGCGCGGTCACGCAAACGTTGCGCCTGGTGACGCGGACGCGAAAGGAACGCGCCAAGGCGCAGGGGAGGCGCTAGGGTGCCGCGCCCGATGGAGGACTTCTCGGAGATCCTGGTGGTGTGGCGGGCGGAGACGGCCCGCGCGATGAAGAGTGGCCGCTTCGTCGCCCTGGTGGTGCTGTTCCTCATGGCCGAGGCGCTGTCGCTCACCATCGTCGGCTTCCTCAACAAGCAGGCGAACGACCAGTTCGATCAGATGGTCACGGCGCAGGGCGTCGATCCGGAGCAGGCGCGGGCCGGCCTGCTGACGCAGAAGAAGAAGTTCCTGGCCTTCTTCGCCTCGTCGAGCGACGAGCGGACCATCGAGGCGATCTCGGTGCTGCCGCTGGTGCTGCTCTTCGTGTACTCGCTGACCACCTTCTTCGCGCCGCTCTTGATCGCCTTCATGGGCTTCGATCAGATGTCGGGCGAGCTCGGGCCCAAATCCATCCGGTACCTGATCGTCCGCGCGCGGCGCAACAGCATCATCCTCGGGAAGTTCCTCTCGCAGGTGACCATGCTGGCCGCGCTGCTCACGCTGTGCGTCCTGGCGATGGTGGTGGTGTCGAAGGCGCTCAACGCGGACTTCGCGATGAACGACGTCCTCATCTGGACGGTGAAGCTCACCGCCGCGATGGTGGTGATGGGCGCGACCTACGCGGCCCTCACCACGCTGTGCAGTTCGCTGATGCGGGTGAGCGCGCTCGCCCTGTTCCTCAACCTGATCATCCTCTTCGCCTTCTGGTTCATCGGGCTGATCGGCAATGCCTGGAGGATCCCCGGACACCCGCCGACGGGCCTCGACGTGCTGAAGTCGGAGTCGGTGCTGGCCTTCGTGCGCTACCTGGCGCCGGGGTACTTCGAGGACGCGCTGCTGTCCCCGGCCATCCTCGAGTTCAACACCGGGCTGGTGGCGCACGTCGGCTTCATGCTCGTCTTCCTCGGGCTCGCGCAGGTCGCGATGAAGCGGAGGGACCTGTGAGCGCGGCCATCGAGCTGAAGCACGTCTCGAAGCACTTCGGGTCCAAGGTGGCGGTCAACGACGTCACCTTCGACGTGGAGGACGGCCAGACGTACGGCCTCATCGGCCCCAACGGCGCGGGGAAGACGACCACCTTCTCGATGATGACGGGCTTCCTCTTCCCCACCGCCGGCAGCATCCGGGTGCTGGGCGTGGATCCGTCCGAGCCCGGCGCGATCAAGGGCAAGGTGGGCGTGCTGCCCCAGGACGCGATCCTCCCGCCGGCCTGGCCCGTGGGCACGCTGCTCGTCTACTACGCGAAGCTGTCCAACCTGGCCGACCCCGAGAAGGAGGCCCGCGCCGCGCTCGAGCGGGTGCAGTTGCCCGAGACGTGGAACGTGCAGTGCGGCGCGCTCTCGCACGGCATGGCCAAGCGGGTAGCGATGGCCCAGGCGCTCATGGGCAGCCCGCCCGTCATCTTCCTCGACGAGCCCACCGCCGGGCTCGATCCGAAGATCGCCGCGTCGGTGCGCGGGTTGATCCGCGAGCTGAAGGGGCAGCACACGGTGGTGGTGTCGAGCCACAACCTGCAGGAGCTGGAAGAGCTCTGCGACGCCACGGCGATCCTCGACAAGGGCAAGCTGGTCAGCGCCGCGACGATGGCCGAGATGACCGGCGCCACCGCCGAGTTCCGCGTGCAGATCGCGAAGGGCGCGGTGCCGCTCGACGAGGTGAAGGCGCTGTCGGGCTGCCGCGACGCGAAGCTGGAAGCGAACAACGTGCTGTGCGTCTTCTTCGACGGCCAGGGCGTGAAGCCCGAGGAGATCATCACCCGGGTGGTGAAGCTGCTGGCCGAGCGGAACGTGCTGATCCTCGGCGTGTGGCGCGGCAAGCGGCTCGAAGAGAAGGTGCTGCAGCTCACCTGAGCTTCGCTATTTCCTCTTCGCGCCGGCTCGAATCGCCGCGCGCGCCCGCGCGATCTGCTCCTTCGCGTCGCCCGTCACCTTGATCACCTCGCGGCAGACGCGGTGGTGCTCGCCCTTCGTCGTCTCGAAGTGGCTCCACAAGAGCAGGTCGCCCGCCAGCAGCGGGACCAGCACCTTCTGGTTGACGATGTACGACGCGCTGTCCGGCTTCACCACCGACGGGGTGATGAGCCGCCTGGGCGCGCTGCGCTGAGAGATCATCTCCATCGTCACCGTCTGCCCCGGCCCCATGTCCACCGCCGCCACCACCACCGGCACCAGGGGCTCTTCCGCGCGGGCCGCGGACGCCACCACCAGCAACGCCAGCATCGCGAGGCGAGCGCTCACGGCGCCTCCTTCCCGCCTGGCTTCCAGGCCTTCGCTTCGCGCTCGGAGGTGAGGCGCTTCGCCGCGGCCACCGCCGCCTCCACGCGCAAGGCACAGCCCGCCACCGTCTCCGGCCCGCCGGGCCGCGCGAGCTGCACCCAGAAGAGCGGATCGCCCTTCTGCACCGGCACCACGACCTGTGCGTCCACCAACGCCTCGAGCTCGGCCGCGGGGACCAGGCTCGCCGTCACCAGGTGCGCGGGGAAGTCGGCGGTGGCCAGGTGCCTGCGCTGGAGCGCGGCGCCCTCGGAGAGATCCTCGGAGGCCACCACCACCTTCACGGTGTTCGCCGCATCGGACACCGGCGCCGGCAAGGGCTCCACCGGCCCCGTCTCCGGCGCCTCGGACGCCTTCCGCAGGGCCTCTTGCTCGGCCGCCTTCGCCGCCGCGTCCACGGCCGCGTGAATCGCTCGGCGGCACGCGTCAGCCGCCTGGGCGTACTCCAGGGAGGCGAACTGACCCCAGGTGATCGGATCGCCAGCGAGGAGCGGAAAGTTCACTTTGCGGCCGATCACCAACTGCACGTCCACCGGTCGAACGTGGGCCTCGGTGACGAACTGCTCCGGAATGGACCGCTGCGAGATCATGTCCGTGGTGAGGACGGCGCCCTCGGGGACGTCGACCGCCGCGACCACCACCGGCGTCAGCGCCCAGCCCTTCGTCGCCGCCACCCGGTTCGACTTCGTCAACAGGAAGACGCCTCCGCACGACGCGGGCAGCGCCAGCACGAAGGCCAGCACCCCCAGGACGAGCGGCTTCATCGCGCGCCTCCCTTCAGCGCCTGGCGGATCGCCTCGGAGCTCGTCGCCTTCGGGCTGAGGCCGCGGGCCTTCAGCTCCGCCGCGCAGGCCGCGCGCTCCGCCTCCGACGCCAACCAGCCCCCCGGTCCTTCGTCCTGGGCAGCCCTGGTGCCCTCGAAGTACGCCCAGCGCAGCGGCTCGCCTGCCGCCACCGGCACCAGCACCGCCTGGTTCACCACGTAGCTGGCGCTGTCCGGCCTCACCACGGACTGGGTGAAGAACTGCTCGGGGATCGACCTCTGGGAGATGTCCTCCATCCGCACCATCGCGCCCGGTGCGATCGACCGCGCCGCCACCACCACGGGCACCAGGTTCCACCCGCGCCGGGCCTCGGCTACACCCTTCACCTTCAGGACGAAGTGGAGCGCGCCACCGACTGCCCCGCCGAGGGCCAGGCCGATGACCGCGCCCACGGTGAGCGCCACCACGCTTCGGTTCGTCATGTCCCCCCCCTCGCGTCACTCCACGTAGAACATCGGCTCGCGCGACGCCACGAAGCGCTCGATGGCCGCCTGCGCGCTCTCGTCGAGCCGGGTGAACTGCACGCCGATGCCGGGCATCGAATCCGGATCCTTGTCGTTCACCTCGCGCACCCAGCGCACCACGCCCTGCGCCTGGATCCGCTCGCCCGACGGGAGCGAGAAGTTCAGGTCGATGTGCGTGCCGATGGGCACGTGCTTCACGGTCGCGACAAAGAGCCCGCCGTCGGAGATGTTCGCCGAGAAGCCGTTGAAGAAGTTGTTGTCGCTGCCGAAGTCCACCGCCGCCTGCATCTTCACCCGGTGCTGCAGCCGCTGGCTCTGCTTGCCGTCGAAGGCCTTCCCGTCGGCAGCTTGCGGTCGGGCCGTGACCGTGGGCGCCGCCGACGCCGCGGTGATCGCCGAGGGCCGCGCCGTCACCGTCTGGTGCTGCGCGGGAGCGCCAGTCGGCCGCGACACCAGGGTGGGCGCCAGCGCAGGAGGAGGCGCCGCCGGGCGGGCCCTTGCTTCCTTCGCCCTCGCCGCGAGCGCGTGCGCGGCCTGCTCGTCGGCGAGGAACTGCTGGGTCAGCTTCGTCAGCTGCGCCTTCGCCGCCGCCAGCTGCTGCTTCGCCAGCGCGTGCGCCTCCAGCCGCGCCTTGAGGGCCGCCTCCCGCGCCGCCCGGCTCTTCCCCAGCGTCCCTGCGACGTTCAGCGGCGGCACCTGCGTCATCTCCAGCCGCCCGGCAAGCCCTTCGTCGGGCACCCCCGCCGCCACCGCCTGCGTCACCAGCTCGCGCGCGGCGCTCAACCTCGCGCCCAACTGGCTGCTGACCGTCGCCAGCTTCGAGGCCTCCGTCTGGAGCGCCGTCTCTTCCTGCTGCAGCTCGGCCTCGGCCCGACTCAGTTCCACGTCCACGTACGGCTCCTCCTCGATCCGGCCTTCGGGCGCAGAAGCGTACCCCCACCCCGCCGCCTCACGCCCGAAAAGCAACGGTGCGACGCGCGCCTACCCCCTTCGCTGGACGAGCGCCCGGAGGACGTTGTCGGCTTGAAGCTCGAGCACCCGGTGCCCCGTGGCCGCGGCGAAGGCGTCGAGATCGCCCCGCGCCGCGGGATCGTCCGCCCAGAGCTCGACGTGCACGTGTCCCTTGAGCGCCTTCGCCAGCTCGATGATCGGCGCCGGGCAGGCCTTCCCCCGCGCATCGACGAGGTGCGCTGAAACCGACAGCCGGGTGGGCTCATTCACTTCCCGCATTGCGTCTGGCGGCTCGTCTGCTATCAACCCGCCGGCCGTTTTCCAAAGGAGCAAAAATACTCATGAAACCGTCAGTCATCATCGCCCTGCTCGTGGGCGGCGTCGTCGGCTTCGCCGTGGGGAGCATGTTCAAGAACCAGGGCCCGGGCGCCGGCCCCTCGCCCACCGCCCAGGCGCCGGCTCCAGGCGCGCCGCGTCCGCCGGGGGCCGCCCCCGCCGGTGACAACACCGTCTTCAAGGTGCCGCTGGAAGAGTCGCCGGTGAAGGGCCCGGCCACCGCGCTGGTCACCATCGTCGAGTTCTCCGACTACCAGTGCCCCTTCTGCAGCCGCGCCCACAACACCATCACCCAGCTGGAGAAGGACTACGAGGGGAAGATCCGCGTGGTGATGAAGCAGCACCCGCTGGACTTCCACCCCCGCGCCAAGCCTGCCGCGCTGGCCGCGCTGGCCGCCGGTGAGCAGGGCAAGTACTGGGAGATGCACAACCTCCTCTTCGCCAACCAGCAGGGCGGCCTGGAGGACTCCAACTTCGAGCAGTACGCGAAGCAGCTCGGCCTCAACGTCGAGAAGTGGAAGGCCGACATGCAGCTGCCGAAGTTCCAGGCGCAGATCAGCAAGGACACGGCCCTGGCGATGCAGATCGGCGCCACCGGCACCCCGGCCTTCTTCATCAACGGCCGCAAGCTGTCGGGCGCCCAGCCGATCGAGAACTTCAAGCGGATCATCGACGAGGAGCTCGGCAAGGCCCAGGCGATGGTGGCCGCGGGCACCCCGGCCGATCAGGTGTACACGAAGGTGATGGCCACGGCCGTCGCCGCGCCGCCGCCCACGCCGCAGCAGCCTTCCCAGCCGTCGGCGCCGCCTCCGCCCGCCGTGCGCAAGGTGGACGTCCCCGCTGACTCGCCGGCCAAGGGCGGCAAGTTCGCCAAGGTGACCATCGTCGAGTGGTCCGACTTCCAGTGCCCCTTCTGCAGCCGCGTGGTGCCCACCCTCAAGCAGATCCAGGACACCTACGGCGACACCGTGAAGATCGTCTTCCGCCACCAGCCGCTGCCCTTCCACAACAACGCGAAGATCGCCGCCGAGGCGTCGATGGCCGCGCACGAGCAGGGCAAGTTCTGGCCGTACCACGACAAGCTCTTCGCCAACCAGCAGGGCCTCGATCGCGCCAGCCTCGAGCGCTACGCGCAGGAGCTGGGCCTGGACATGGGCAAGTTCAAGGCGGCGCTCGACTCCGGCAAGTTCACCAAGAAGGTGGAGGAGGACTCGGCGCAGGGCATGGCGGTGGGCGCCAACGGCACCCCCACCTTCTTCATCAACGGGCGTGAGTTCGTGGGCGCGCAGCCCTTCGAGTCCTTCAAGGCGGCCATCGACGCGGAGATCAAGAAGGCCGACGAGCTGCTCGCCAAGGGCATCAAGCTGGAGAACGTCTACGCCGAGCTCCAGAAGGACGCCGGCAAGGCGCCTCCTCCGGCCGCGCCGGGGGCCCCGGAGCCCGAGAAGGTGGTCACCGACATCAACATCACCGGCGCGCCGGTGAAGGGCCCGAAGAACGCGCCCGTCACCATCATCGCCTTCTCCGACTTCCAGTGCCCCTTCTGCAGCCGCGTGGTGCCCACGCTGAAGCAGATCGAGGACACCTACGGGGGCAAGGTGAAGGTGGCCTTCAAGCACCAGCCGCTGCCCTTCCACCAGAACGCCAAGCTGGCCGCGATGGCCTCGATGGCCGCCAACGAGCAGGGCAAGTTCTGGGAGATGCACGACAAGATGTTCGCCAACCAGCAGGCCCTCGATCGCGCCAGCCTCGAGCGCTACGCGCAGGAGATCGGCCTCGACATGGGCAAGTTCAAGGCGGCCCTCGACTCGAACAAGTACGACGCCTACGTCACCGCGGACTCCAACGAGGGGATGCGGGTGGGCGCCAACGGCACCCCCACCTTCTTCATCAACGGCCGCCAGGTCGTCGGCGCGCAGCCCTTCGAGGCGTTCAAGAACGTCATCGATCAGGAGCTGGCGAAGAAGAAGTAAGAGGCTCACTCCACGCCGTATCGACAGGCCCTCGCGCCCTCATTGGGGAGCGGGGGCTTCGTCTTCGAGGGGCAAGGCCCTCAGAAGGAGATGGGCACCTTCACCAGCGTGTTGGCCTCCACCTTCACCAGCGTCGACTTCTGCCCGAGATCCGGGTTGGTGAAGATGCAGCGGTACTCGCCCACCGGGAGCTGCTTGTCAGGGAAGGGGGTGTCGCCGAAGCGGTATGGGCCGCACTCCACCGTCGCCCAGGGCTTCACCACGAAGCGCACCGTGCCGGTGGCGCCGCCCTTCGGCTCCGCGGGCTCCTTCGGCGTCTGCTTCACCTGCGGCTTCACCGGTCGCACCGCCACCTTCTCGGGGGCCAGCGTGTAGCGGCGGGTGTCCTCGGGGCCGTCGCCGACGGTGAAGCTCTCGGCCTGCGCCACGTAGCCGTCCTTCTCCACCTTGATCGTCACCCGCGCGCCGGCCGTCACCTCGCCACGCCACGGCGTCACCCCCACCGCCACGTCGTCGAGGTACACGCGGCCCCCGCCGGGCTCGCTTTCCACCGAGAGGATCACCTTCGCCGGCGCTGCGATCGCCACGCCCGCGTCCACCGTCGTCTCGGGCTTCGCTACCGCCTCGGGCTCCAGCACCACGTCGGGCGCCACGACATTCCCCGAGGCCGGTACGTCGACCGACAGCGTCGCCGTCACCCGCCCCGGCGCGCGGACCTCCAGTGCATGCCGGCCGGCGGCCAGCGACGACAGCGCGCACGGCGTCCTGCACAGCTCCTGTCCGCCCTCCAGCACCGCCGCGCCGGGCGGGGTGGAGGTGATCTGCACCAGCGCCGGCCCACCGCCCACGAAGTAGACGCCCGCCGCCACCGCCGCGCCCACCAGCGCCACCAGGCCTCCGGCGATGGCCACCGCGCGGGCCCCTCGCCCGTCCGACTGGGTGGGGAGGCTTTGGTCCGTCGCCGGCGGCGGCTCCACGTCCAGCGCGGGCGGCAGGCTGCGCGGTTTGCTGATTGGTCCGGATCGGCTGGCCGGGCGTTCGGCGGCCGTCGCTTCGGGCTCGCGCTTCGACTTCGTCTGGACGGCGGCGCTCTTCCCGGTGCGCGTGGCCTTCCCGTTGCCCACCTGGGAAGGCGTCGCCTTGTCCCGCTCCGACTCGTCGGCCAGCGACGCGTCGGCGGTCTCGATCATCAGCCGCCCTTCCTCCTGCTCCCGGGCCAGGCGCTCCGCGTAGATGCGGTGGAGGAACTCCGCGAGGGCGGCCGAAGACGAGGGCAGCGCCTGCGCGAGCAGCCACGCCTCGAGTTCGGCCGCGAGGTGGCGGGCCTCCGCGTACCGCTGGGTGCGATCCTTCGCGAGCGCCTTCATGACGATCGCGTCCAGCGAGGTGGGGATGCGGGAGTTGATCTCCGACGGCGGCGCCACGCGACACTCGGTGACCGCGTTCAGCGTCTGGATGTCGGTGGCGCGCTTGAAGAGCCGGGCGCCGGTGAGCAGCTCGTACAGCACCACGCCCAGGGCGAAGATGTCGGTGCGGCAGTCGATGTGCTGCCCGCCCGCCTGCTCCGGCGACATGTACGAGTACTTGCCCTTCAGCACGCCCGAGCGCGTCACCGTCGCCTGATCCGCCGCCTTGGCGATGCCGAAGTCGACGATCTTCACCCCGCCCTCGAAGGACACGAGGATGTTCTGCGGCGAGATGTCGCGGTGCACGATGTTCAGCGGCCGCCCCTGGGGATCCGCCTTCTTGTGCGCGTAGTCGAGGCCCGCGCACGCCTCGATGATGATCCGGCAGATCAACGCGGTGGGGATCGGCTGGCCCTGCTTCTCGGCCTGCTTCCAGACGCGCCGCACGTCCTCACCGTGGATGTACTCCATGGCGATGAAGAAGCTGTCGTCCTGCGCGCCCAGGTCGAAGATCTGCACCACGTTCGGGTGGTTCAAGCGCGCGGCGATCCGCGCCTCGTCCAGGAACATGGTGATGAAGTCCTCGTTCTCGGCGAGGTGCGGGAGGATCCGCTTCACCACCAGCAGCTTCTCGAAGCCCTCCGGGCCCAGCTGCCGCGCGAGGTAGATCTGCGCCATGCCCCCCGTGGCGAGCTTCTTCAGCAGCTGGTACCGGCCGTAGGTCTCGAGTGACACAGGGAGGTGTGGAAAGGGCCTTCATGCTACGCCCCGTCGTCCACCCCAGCAAACCCGCGGACACCCCGCGTCACGCCGAACGTACAGGGGGATTTTCAGCGGCGGCGGCGCTGTGCGCGGCGCTCCCGGGTGTCGCGCATCAAGGCCTCGAGCTCGTCCAGCTTGCGCTGCAGCACGGGCATCACCAGCTGGTTGCGATCGACGAGATCGAAGAGCTTCAGGATCTCGTCCACCTGGCCTTCGATCACCTGCGCCCGCTCGGGCGAGATGCGGCGCAGCAGCAGATCGGCGCCGGCCTCGACCAGCACGCGCGCCACGGCGTCGCGATCGACGAGCGGCTCCTCCTTCTTCTGGCCGAGCCCCTGGATCACCTTGAGGCGGGGCCGCTCATTCAGCGGGAGGTTCAGCTGCCGCTCGTCGCGCTTCGTCATGGTCGTGGAGGATACGGGCTGAGCAAAGCGCGTGAATTTTCCCGCCACAAGCCTGCTGCGGACCTGTAGCGAAGTCCACGCGCACGGCCGAACGTCCGTCGGTGTGGCTCCCACTTTGGGAAAGTCCCTTTGGCGGCGTGCGTCGGCTACACTTCAAGCCCTCGATGTCGCGTCACCTGCCCGCCGGCCGCCTCTTCCTGCCCGCGCTGCTCCTCGCCGTCGGAGTCGTGGCGTGCAAGGGGGATCTCGGGGGCGTGCGCATCAACGTCACCCTGGTGAACGACACCCGCACCCAGTGCCTGCAGGCGTGGGCGAAGACGGAGCTGGGAAGCACCAGCTACTCCGAGTTCGTCCCGCGCGTCGGCTCGACGTACGTCTTCGGCGTCCAGGGCTCGGCGGAGCTGACCGGGCAGGTCACCGTGGGCGTCAGCCTCTTCTCCACCCCGGACTGCTCGGGCACCCAATACCACTCCGTCACCCAGGCGGTGGTGCTGGAGCCCAACCGCCTCACCTCGGTCAACTTCGAGATCACCTTTGGCAGCGGGGACGCGGGTGTCGACGGCGGCGTCGATGGCGGAATGGACGGCGGCTGCGAGCCGTCGGCCTGCACCACGCCTCCCGTTTGTTACGCGACCCCGGCCACCTGCGTCTCGGGGGCGTGCAGCTACGCCTTCGCCAACGGCGGGACACCGTGCGGGGACGGCGGCGTCTGCAACGGATCCGGACAGTGCGGCAGCAACGTGTGTGCTTTCGCCGACGCGGGCGCGGGCTGCGACGACGGCCTGGCGTGCACCACAGCCGACCGCTGCCAGAGCGGGATGCAGTGCCGCGGCGATTGCCCCAACACGTTGAACCCGGTCTGTGGCTCCTTCCAGCAGCCGCTGGCGTGCGGGGCGGACGGTGGGTGTGTGCTGGTGCCCGCGAACGTCAACGGGCCGTGCGGCGGGGGCAACCGCTGCGACAACGCGGGCGGCTGTGTGCCGTGGTTCCCCTTCCGGCCCAGCAACATCCCCGATGACGTGCTGGCCCTGCGTCAGCCGACGGCCGCGTGGATCGCGACACGCGGCTCCGACGGAGGGGCGTGCGTCCTCGACACCTCGCTGCCGACGCCCGGCCCGCGTGAGGTGGGGGCCAACTGTGGCTTCCTCGGCGTCGGGCAGGTCGTCCCGCAGGCGGACGGCGGCGTGGATCTCGCCGTCTTCGCCGCCACCTCCCTCACCGTCCCGGAGGGCGTGGAGCTCCGCTTCGTGGGCGTGAGGCCCGCGGTCCTGGCCGTCTTCGGCGACGCCACCGTCCATGGCACGTTGAACGCCGCCGCGGCGATCGGCGCGGAGGCCCCGGCCGGCACGGGCTCGGCGGACTGCACGGCCGTCGACGCCACCACCGACGAGCACGGCGGCCCGGGGGGCGGCTACCGGACGGAGGGAGGCCGGGGCGGCAACAACTCCGCCGTGGCGACCACCAACGGCTCGGCCACGGGCATCTTCCTGCGCGGCGGCTGCCAGGGCGGACGGGGCGGCGGCGCGGCGCCCGGCGACGGAGGACTCGGCGGCGGCGCGCTCCAGTTGACGGTGTCCGGGCTGTTGACGGTGGGTGACGGAGGGGTCCTCACGGTGTCGGGCGCGGGCGGCCTCGGTGGCAGCGGCGACACCAGCGGGGGCGGTGGAGGCGGCAGCGGGGGCACCCTGCTGCTCGAGGCGAACCGCGTCAACCTGGTGAACTGCGCCCTCACCGCCAACGGCGGGGGCGGCGGCCAGGGCGGCAAGGGCCCCGTCGGCGCCCCCGTCGCGGGAGGAAATGGAGAGGACGGCCGCACCGCGTCGGCCACGGCGGCAAACGGCGGCAACATCGGCGGCACCGCCGGAGGAACGGGCGGCGCGGGCGCGGTGCTCTCGGCCTCGGGCAGCGGAGGCTCGAACGGCGGCGGATCCGAGGGTGGAGGAGGCGGCGGCGCGGGCGTCGGCCTCATTCGCATCAACGTCACCGGGGGGACGTGCACGACTTCGGGCGCGGTGATCTCCGGCGAGCGCACCGGGTCGACCTGCAACTGACATGGCGAAGCTGCGCGTCCTCATCGTCGACGACTCCGCCCTGAGCCGCCAGGCGCTCAAGCAGGTGCTGGAGCTGGATCCCGGCCTCCAGGTGGCCGGCGAGGCGAAGACGGGCGAGGAGGCCATCGCGCTGGTGCGGGCGATGCGGCCCGACCTGGTGACGATGGATCTCAACATGCCCGGCATGGGCGGGCTGAAAGCGATCGAGGCGATCATCCGGGAGCGACGGCTGCCGATCGTGGTGATCAGCGAGCGCTCGTCCACCGCCGGCGTCGATCTCAACTACGAGGCGCTCTCGCGCGGCGCGCTGGAGCTGGTGCCCAAGTCGGCCGTCTTCGGCGCGGTGGCGGACGACGCGCGTCGCTTCGCCGAGCGCATGCGGCAGCTCGCCGAGGCCCAGGGCACGCGGGACTCGAAGCCGGCCGTCGCTCCGAAGCCCACCGAGACGGCCCCGCCTCACGAGCCTCCCGCCATCCTCGGCGTCGGCGCATCCACCGGAGGCCCGCGCTCGCTGGCGAAGGTGCTGGGCGAGCTGCCCAAAGACTACCCGCTGCCGATCGCCGTGGTGCAGCACATGGCCGACGACTTCTTCGACAGCTTCGTGCGCTTCCTCGGGGACGCGTCCGGGCGAAAGGTGATTCAGGCCGAGTCGGGGATCCTCATGCAGCCAGGCGTGGTGCACGTCGCGCCGCCCCGCCAGGAGTTGTTCGTGCGCGACAACCTGATGATCCGCCTGACGCCGGCGCCGCCCACCGCGCGCATCACCCCCTCGGTGGACAGTCTCTTCTTCTCGCTCGCGTCGTCCTTCCGGGCGCGTGGGCTCGGGGTGTTGCTCACGGGCATGGGCGACGATGGCGCCGAAGGCCTGTTGCGCATGCGGCGCGTCGGGGCGCGGACGGTGGTGCAGGATCGGGCGAGCTGCGCGGTCTTCGGGATGCCGAAGGCGGCGATCGAGGTGGGCGCTGCCGAGGTGGTGTTGTCGCTCGACGAGATCCCCCGCTACCTCGTCGAGGTCACGAAGAAGACGCCGAGCGCGCGCCAGCCGTCGGTGCCGGCGCTGGTCCCCGAGAAGCGTCGCGTGCTGCTCGTGGACGACGACGCCCACGCGATGGAGGCCTCGCGGAAGGCCCTGGTGGACGCCGGCTTCGAGGTCCACCTGTCGGACAACCCGCTGATGGTGGCGGGCGTGCTGCGGCGGACGCCGATGGATCTGGTGCTGCTGGAGCCGGAGCTGCGGACGATGAAGGGCGCGGTGGTGATGCAGGCCCTGCGGACGCACGGCCAGGTGGTGGTGCCGGTCTTCCTCCACTCGCGCCTGCCGGTGGCCGAACTGCGGGCGAAGGCCAGCGAGCTGGGGGCGGCGGGCTTCGTGCGCAAGGGAGAGCTGGCCACGATGGTGCGCGAGGTGACGTCCTTCCTCGGTGGCGCGCAGCGGCCCATGCGGCTGTAGCGAAGCATCGACGAAGCACTGGCCGGGGCGGGCTGACAGGCGGCGACGCCTGGTTCATGATCGAGCTGCGTGAGCGACGAGACGCCGTGGGAGTTCGTCAAGCGACGCCGTACCGAGGGCGCGACGGCCGAGGTGCTCAAGGGTGAGCTCTTCGCGCGCGGCCTGGACTCGGCCGACGTGGCGCTGCTCCTCGACGAGCCGGTGCTGGGGCCGGGCCTCGCGCCCGAGGCGGAGGTGCGCGCCCCGGCGGCGGAGGGCACCCCCTGGGCGCTGGTGCAGAAGCTGAGGGCGGAGGGCTTCCCGCGCGAGGCGATCGTCCGTGAGCTGGTGGCGCAGGGGCACACCCGCGCCGACGTGGAGGCGCTGCTCATCGACGAGGCGCCGGATGGCGCGGAGCCTCCGGCCGCTGGCGAGGGGTCGGGGGTCCCCGTTCAGCTCCTGTTCGGCCTCCTCCTGCTCGCGGCGGGCGTGGTGGTGCTGCTGGGCACCGGCGTGCGCGCGCTGCCGCTGGTGTTGATCGGCTCGGGGATCGTCCGGGTGGTGTCGGCGCTCCAGGCGGATCGCAGCCTGGTGGCGCGGCGGGCGGCCGCGCGGCGGACGATGGTGGAGCTCGCGCCCGAGGATCCACGCGCGCGCTGCGCGGTGCACCCGCAGTACGCGTCGATCGGCAACTGCCCGAGGTGTGGCAGCTTCGGCTGCGCGAGGTGTGCGCCGGCGCGGGGCTTCGAGGCCGGCCTCGAGTGCATGAAGTGCCAGGGCCTCCCCGAGGTGATCGCTGCGCGCAGAAGGAAGGCCGCCCGGCAGGCGTCGGCCTGGCTGATGACGGCCCCCGCCATGTTGCTCTTCCTCCTCTTCACCGAGGCCGCCTTCGGCGCGTCCGACTTCAGCCCGCTGCGCGCGCTCCTCGTGGCGATGGTGGTGTCGCTGCCCTGGCTCGTCCTGAGCGCGGTGCAGGCGGTGGTGAAGAGCGGGTGGCCGACGGCGCTCAGCGTCGCGCCGTGGCTCCTGGTGGAATTCTCCGTCGGCGTCGCCAGTGAGGGCCGCGCGGCCCTGCAGCTCACCCTGTGGCTCATCCCCCTGGGCGCGGCCTTCGTCGGGTGGATGGGCACGCGCCACGCCGCCCGCCCCGAGCCGCCCCTCGTCGCCCCGGCGCAGTGACCCGCAGAAACGAAGAAAGCCGCTGATTTCTCAGCGGCTTTCGGCTTGCCCAAGGAGGGATTCGAACCCTCACGCCTCGCGGCGCCAGCCCCTCAAGCTGGTGTGTCTACCAATTCCACCACCTGGGCTTCTCACAGCTCGATTTTCGACGTCCCCATACCACTTCCCCTGACCGAGGCCAGAGGGATCAGGGCTTGGCGGGCAGTTTCTCGGCGGGCACCGCGTCCGTCGCACCCGGCTTCGGCTCCGTCGGCGTCGGCGCCCCGGGAGCCGCCGTCGGATCACCCTGCCCCGCGGTGGGAGCCGCCGTGGGAGCCGGAACCGTCGGCGCGGTGGGCGCTGCACCCTCGGGCGCGGGAGTGGACGGAGCCGACCCCTGAGGAGCCGGCGCCGTGGGCGTGGCGCCAGGGACGGCCGGCGCGCTCGCCGGCGGAGGCGTCTGGGCGTCCTCCTTCCCCAGCTCCGCACCCACGGAGGACTTGAGGCCCACGAAGGAGAGGCCCAGCGAGGTGAGGAAGAAAGCCACCGCCGACGCCGCCGTCACCTTGGAGAGGAACGTCACCGCGCCGCGCCCACCGAAGGCGCTCGTCGCCGCGCCTCCGCCGAGGGCCGCGCCCATGCCCGCGTCCTTCCCGGGCTGCAGGAGGATCACGAAGATCATGAAGACGCACAGCAGGACGTGGATCGTCGAGAAGAATGCCAGCATAGAGGCCGGCTCCTTAAGCACAGGCCCAGGGGCCTGACAACAGCCGGCCCCGGCTTTCAGCCGATCAGGCCTTCGCCTTCACGATGGCCGCGAAGTCCGCCACCTTGAGGCTCGCGCCGCCCACCAGCGCCCCGTCGATGTCGGGCTGGCTCAACAGCTCGGCCGCGTTGTCCGCCTTCACCGAGCCGCCGTACTGGATGCGGACGGCCTCGGCCGCTTCCTTCCCCCACAGGCCTCGGAGGAGCTCTCGGATGTGCGCGTGGACTTCCTGCGCCTGCAGGCTCGTCGCCGTCTTCCCCGTGCCGATCGCCCACACCGGCTCGTAGGCAATGACGAACTTCGCGCCCTCGTCCTTGCCGAACCCCGAGAGACAGCCCTTCACCTGGGTCTCCACCACCGACAGCGTCCGGCTCGCTTCGCGCTCGGCCAGCGTCTCGCCCACGCAGACGATGGGCAGCATGCCCGCCTTGAGCACCGCGGCCACCTTGCGATTGACCCCCGCGTCCGTCTCGCCAAAGTACTGGCGGCGCTCGGAGTGGCCGAGGATCACGTACGCACAGCCGACCTCCTTCAGCATCGGCGCGGCGATCTCTCCGGTGAAGGCGCCCGAGGCCTCCGCGTGGCAGTTCTGCCCCGCGAGGAGGATGTTGGAGTCTTCGAGCGCCTTCGCCACCGCGTGCAGCGCCGTGAAGGGCGGCGCGACGGCCACCTCGACGCGATCGCGCACCATCGAGACGGCGCCCCGCAACTCGCGGACCAGCGCGGTCGCCTCCGCGACCGTCTTGTTCATCTTCCAGTTGCCCGCGATGAAGGTGCGGCGAGCCATGTCGAGTCCCCTCTCCCTGGCCCTCTCCCCAGGGGGAGAGGGAGTCAGTCAGTCCAGCGCCTTGATGCCCGGCAGCTCCTTGCCTTCGAGCAGCTCGAGGGAGGCGCCGCCGCCGGTGGACACGTGAGTCATCTTCGCGGCCAGGCCGAAGTCGTTGACCGCCGCCGCGCTGTCGCCGCCGCCCACCACCGTCTGGGCGCCCTCGTTCTGCGCCATCGCCTGCGCCACCGACTTCGTGCCTTCCGCGAACTTCGCCACCTCGAACAGCCCCATCGGGCCGTTCCACAGCACCGTCTTCGCGTCGCGGATGTGCTGGGTGAACAGCGCCCGCGTCTTCGAGCCGATGTCGAGCCCCATCAGGTCCGCCGGGATGGCGCGATCGAGCACGTCCACCGCCTTCGACGATTCGTCCGGAGACGTCCCGCAGACGTGATCGACCGGCAGCACCAGCTGCACGTTGAGCCGCTTCGCCGTCTCCAGCAGCTTCGCCGCCAGCGGCAGCTTGTCCTCTTCCACCCGCGACTTGCCCACCGGCACGTCCTGCGCCTTCAGGAAGGTGTACGCCATCGCCCCGCCGATCAGCATCACCTGGCACTTCGGCAGCAGGTTCTCGATCACCTTGATCTTGTCCGACACCTTCGCGCCGCCCAGCACCACCACGAAGGGCTTCTCCGCGCCCTTCACCAGCTTGCCGAGCTGCTCGATCTCCTTGCGCATCAACAGGCCCGCGCACTTCTCCTTCACGAAGGGCACCATGCCGGCGGTGGACGCGTGCGCCCGGTGGGCGGTGCCGAAGGCGTCGTTGCAGTACACGTCCGCCAGGACGGCGAGCTGCTTCGCGAAGCCCTCGTCGTTGGCTTCCTCTTCCTTGTGGAAGCGCAGGTTCTCGAGCAGCAGCACCTGCCCGGGCTTGAGCTCCTTCGCCATCTTGACGACGCCCTCGCCCACGCAGTCGTCGGCCATCAACACTTCGTGCGGCTTGCCCAGCAGCTCCGCCAGCCGCTTGCCCGCGGGCTCCAGCGACAGCTTCGGATCCGCGCCCTTCTTCGGCCGGCCGAGGTGCGAGGCGAGGATCACCTTTCCGCCCAACGACAGCGCCTTCTGGATGGTGGGCAGCGCCTCGCGGATGCGCGTGTCGTCGGTGACCTGCTGCGCGTCATCCAGCGGGACGTTGAAGTCCACCCGGATGAAGACCCGCTTCCCAGTGAGCTGCATGTCGTCGATGTACTTGACCATGGCCGGCGCTCCGCCAGGCCCGAAGGAACAGGGCCCGGCCGCTGTGCGTGCACTGTTCGAGGCGACTTACCGCTTCGTGGCCAGGTACTTCGCCACGTCCACCATGCGGCTGGAGTAGCCCCACTCGTTGTCGTACCAGGCGAACACCTTGGCGAAGGTGCCGTCGATCACGCTCGTCTGCGTGGAGTCGAAGATCGAGGAGTGCGGGTTGTCGTTGTAGTCGATGCTCACCGTCGGCTCGTCGTCGTACTGCAGCACGCCCTTCAAGGGGCCTTCGGCGGCCGCCTTCATCGCCGCGTTGATCGAGTCCACCGTGCCGGCCTTCTTCAGGTTCACCGTGAGATCGACCAGCGACACGTTCGGCGTCGGCACGCGGATCGCCGCGCCGTTCAGCTTGCCCTTCAGGTTGGGCAGCACCTCGCCGATCGCCTTCGCCGCCCCGGTGGAGGAGGGGATCATCGACAAGGCCGCCGCGCGCGCGCGCCGCTTGTCCTTGTGCACCAGGTCGAGGATGCGCTGATCGTTGGTGTAGCTGTGGATGGTCGTCATCAGGCCGCGCTCGATGCCGAACACCTCGTCGAGCACCTTCGCCACCGGCGCCAGACAGTTCGTCGTGCACGACGCGTTCGAGACGATGTGGTGCTTCGCGGGATCGTAGTTGGTGTGGTTGATGCCGAAGCACATCGTCAGGTCGGCGCCCTTGCCCGGGGCCGAGATCAGCACCTTCTTCGCGCCGGCCTTCAGCAAGAGCTCCGCCTTCTCCCGCTCGGTGTACTTGCCGGTGCACTCCAGCACCACGTCGACGCCCAGGTCCTTGAAGGGCAGCTTGGCGCCGTCCTTCTCGGCCAGCACGCGGAACTCCTTGCCGTCGATGGTGATGGAGTTCTCGCTGTGCGTCACCTTGCCCGGCCAGTTGCGGTGCACGGAGTCGTACTTGAAGAGGTGGGCGAGGGTCTCCGGGCTGTCGAGATCGTTGATGGCGACGATCTCGATGTCCTTCTCCTGCCGCTGCAGCGCGGCGCGCAACACCATGCGGCCGATGCGGCCGAACCCGTTGATCGCGAACTTGATGCCCATGTGCGGCTCCTTGTCGGTGAGTGTCTTACCCGGGGCGGGACCGTAAGAGCCGACCTCGGGTGAGTCAACGCGCACGAGCGGCCCGACTCCCGCTTCTACTGACCTCGATGAGGGGCTGTGGCGTCTCGCGCCGGGGAAGCCGGCTCCTTCAGTAGTGCCGCTCGAGCACGTACCAGCCGAAGGCCCGCAGCATGATCTTCGGCATCGACGCCTCCACCAGCGGGTCGAGCGCCTTCCACGCGGAGTCGACCAGGGCGTTGGCCTCCTTCACGCAATCGTCCAGCGCGCCGCAAGCCTCGATCTGCTCGATGACGTTGCGGACCACCGCCGGATCCGTCGGCTTCGAGGCGATGGTGGCCCACAGCGCGGTGCGCTCTTCGGGCCCCAACCGGCCGAGCGCCTTCGCCACCGGCAAGGTCACCTTGCCCTGGCTGATGTCCTCGCCCGTCTCCTTGAGCCCGCCCTTGAAGCCGCGCAGGTTGAGCACGTCGTCGACGATCTGAAACGCGAGCCCCACCGCATCGAAGTAGCGCCCGACCGCGTCCTGCTGGGCCTCGGTGCCACCGCCGACGATCGCTCCCATGCGCGCCAGCGCCGCCGCCGGAGCCGCCGTCTTGAGCCGATGCACCGCGAGCACCCGCTTCTCCAGCAGCGCGGTGTCACCGGTGGACAGCGCCTCGGGGACGAACTGGGCCAGCCCGTCGAGGTCGATCGCCTGCCCGGCGTGCCCCTGCCGCAGCGCCTCGAAGTACAGGTCGTACAGCTTCAGCTTGTCCGAGTCCTTCACCAGCGAGCGCGTGAGCAGCCGCTCGCCCATGAAGTAGGCCGCGGTGCCGGCGTTGATCGCCAGGGGCTCCCCGAAGGTGAGGTGCGCCGTGGGCCCGCCGCGCCGTACGGAAGAGCGATCCTGCACGTCGTCGACGATCAGCGAGCCCACGTGCATGAACTCGGGGAACGCCAGCCACCCGGCGAACTTCCGCGAGTCGCCCAGCACGAGATCGCAGCACGCCAGCGACGCGTATGAGCGCCAGGCCTTGCCGCCGCGATCGGTGATCTGCCGCACCGGGGCGATCAGCGTGCGCGCCAACTGGGGCAGATCCACGCCGTCCACCACGTCCTCGCGCCCGGGCGCAGAGACCAGCTTGTTCGCGTGATCGCGCGAGAGCTCCAGCGGGTAGTGCACCTTCACCTGCTCGCGCACCGCCTCACCCACGGACTTGAAGAAGTCGTCCAGCGTCTCCGCGTCGCCGAAGCCGCTGCGCTCCACGAAGCCCAGGCCCTGCACGGCCCTGCCCGCCAAAGTGCCCTTCACCTCGCAGCGCCCCTCCCAGAAGGCCGGCTTGGAGATGACGGTGACCAACTCCTGATCCGCGAAGGCCGCGGTGATCTCCAGCGAGAGGCGCGCCTCGGGGATCTCGAGCTTCCAGGCCGTCGGGTACTTCTCGAAGGTCCGCGTGCTGCGCCAGACGCCGGTGGGCGTGAGCGTGAAGTCCTGGAAGGCGTAGCGCCGGCCCTTCGGATCCGACAGCACCGCCCAGCGCCCGGCGGACTGACCGGACTCCCCGTGCACGAGATCGTAGACGCTGACGTCCGTGCCGTCGTCCAGCTGCGCCGCCACCCAGTTCCAGGCCACCACGCCCTGGTCCTTCTGCGGGGCCTGCTCCCTCTGCGGAGGAGGACAGCCGAACTCGTGATCGTACCAGCCCTGCCCGCTCAGCTCGTGGCGCTGGCCGTCGAGGAGCACTTGGCCGGCGACGCCGCAGCGCGGGACGAAGACGTAGAACATGTCTTCGCCGTGGACTCCGCGGACGACGCCGTCATCGCCGTGGCGGACTGGCGGCTTGCGCAAAGTCAGCGTCAGCTCGGCCTCGACCCGGCCGTGCCGCAGATCGTCGGTGCTGACGCGGAGGAAGTACTCACCCTCCTCGCGCTTCTCGAAGCGACAACCGGCGAAGTCGAGCGCCAGGCGATCGGTGGCGACCGCCACCTCACCGGGGAAGAAGCGATCCGGCCGGGGGACGAGGTTCTTCTCCAGCACTTCGGTGACGGCACGGTTGAGCCGCTCGTCCTTCGAGGCGTGGCCCTGCTTCACCTTCTCGAGGCCCAGCTTCGGGGCCTGCGCGTCCACCAGGCTGCAGGGGATGTAGTCGCGGTTCTCGAGATCCGACAGCGCCCACGTCAGCGAGTGCGCGTACTCGGCGCGGCCGTCCGGGTGCTTCTTCGTCAGGACGCGGAAGAAGGCGGCGAACAGCGAGAAGTCCCGACCTGACGCGGACTTCAGGTGCGTGTTGACGTACCACCACTCCGTCGTCGACGAGGCGTGCGGGAGATCGTGCACGCGCAGATCGATCGCGCCGTCGGTGGGCCAGTCAGCCGGGTGCAAGGCAGGGGTCGGACGAGGATGCACGGATACTCAAGACCTTCCCCTTTGAAACACGGCACCTTGTTCAAGTGCGCAGTCGGAAGTCAAGGTGGGGCGCCAGTTCCTCGCCCTTCGAGGGCCCTGGACCCATCACCCGCCCGGAGGTTGCCTTGTCGCCGCCTCAGGAGCAGGGCCAGCCCCCAAAGGAACGAGGTGGCGTCCACCTGAGAACATCCGCAGCCTCCTGCCGCCGTCGGCTCCGTCCCTCCGTCGGCGCCCATCTGCCCGGCGTCACTGGTTGGCAGCGGGCCGCCGTCGCTGGCGTTCCCCGCGTCCTCGTCTCCTCCGTCCGGCACCAGGGCCCCTGCGTCCTGCAGGCCTGCATCGGATCCGCCTCCGTCCTGGGCGCCTGCATCGGGTTCGCCGCTCGAGCCGCCGTCCGTGTCGCCGCCATCGAGAGCCCCCGCGTCGGCGCCTCCCCCATCGACACCCGCGTCGGGGAGGCCCCCGTCTCCCGAGCCCGCGTCGGCGCCTCCCCCATCCACACCCGCGTCGGGGAGGCCCCCGTCCAGGGAGAAGCAGACGCCGGCACCGCACACCCCGAGGGAGCAAACGGTACCGTCGGCGGCCGGCAGGTCGACCGGGCACGACGCGGATGCGCCCGAGCACGTCTCGGCCACATCGCACTCGCCGACCGCAGGACGGCAGGTCACGCCAGAGGCCGCGAAGCCGTCACCAGGGCACGCGGAGGTGACGCCATCGCAGGTCTCCGCCACGTCGCAGGCGCCGCCGCTAGACCTGCAAGTGAAGCCGGCCGGTCGCACACCGTCAGGCGGGCATGCGTCGCCGGCCGTCCCGCAGCGCTCGGCGATGTCGCAGGCGCCATTGGCGGAGCGGCACACCGTCGAGCTTCCGAGCTTCACGTCTGCCGGGCAGAGCGCGCTGGTACCGGTGCAGCGCTCCACCGCATCGCAGACGTCGGCAGCCGCGCGGCATACGGTGCTGGAAGACGCGAAACCGTCTGCCGGACAGGCAGCCGAGGTGCCCGTGCACCGCTCCTCGGCGTCACAGACCGACGTGGCGGGACGGCATACCGTCGTCGAGGGCGAGAACAGGTCGCCGGGGCAGGCCACGCCGGTGCCGTTGCACGTCTCCGGGGCGTCACACACCCCGCTGGCCGCGCGACACACGGTCCCCGCCGAGCGAGGACCGCAGGTGCCGTCGACCGCCGCGCCCGCGGCGATGGAGCAGGCCTGGCAGTCTCCCGTCGCGCCACCGCCGCACGCGCTGGCACAGCAGACCCCGTCGACGCAGAAGCCGCTCTGGCAGTCCCCCGCGCTCGTGCATACCGCGCCGTCGGCCAGCCGCGAGATCCGCCGCACCTTCACGCGCGGCGTGAAGAGCGCAGGATCGACGGTGGAGTAGACCACGAGCACCCGCCCCTGCGTCCCGGCGGCGAGCGCTGGCACCTGCTGAGGCTCCGCCGACGCGGTGACCGTGAAGCCCGTCCCGTCGAGGGGAGCCAGCGCGGTGCTCCACCGCCCCGCCCCGATGTCTCCGTTGATGTCCGCCCGCTCGTCTCGGAAGGCCGCGAAGTAATTGGGCGCGTCGTAGGTGAGGGCAATCTCGCGAGCCCTCGACACCAGCACCGTGTCCGCCGCGCCCATCACCGTGCCGGTCGAAGACATGAGGCGCCCGTACATCACGTCTCCACTCACGGTGACTGACGTCCAACCGATGAGGGCATCGAGCCCATTGGATGCCACGGACGGACCGAAGGGCACTCGCTGCACGACGTCGGAGACGAGCGTGCCGGTGGGCGAGTTGACCGTGCCGTTCGTCTGGACGCGCGTGCCGTAGATCTTGTTGCTCGAATTTCCCCCCGGGCGCTGATCGCTCCAGACCACGAAGAACTGCACACCGTTGGACGCCACCTCCGGCGTCTCCTGGATTCCGGCGGCGGTGTTGATGGCCAGGCCCCCGGGGTCGAGGACGGTGGTGCCGCTGATCCGCGCTCCGAAGATGTCGATCGAGCTGGTGCTCGCCTGCCGCGCGTCCGCCCACACCACCAGTGAGGAGGCTCCCGCGCTCGCGGCGCGAGGGCGGAACTGACTGCTGGCGGCGTTGCTGACGACGAAGGCCGGCGATGGCGTCGCGCCGGCCTGCGTCACGCGCCGGCCGAGCACGTCTGACGTCGAGGCGCAGGGAACGAAGAAGCAGGGCGCACCGTTGTCTTCCCACACCACGAGGTAGCCGGATTGATCATGCGTGACGTCGGGAGCAGTCTCGACGTTGGGGGTGGCGGCGATGGAGATGGGGGTCGCATCGAGGCGATTGCCGCTCTGGTCGAAGCGCATTCCGAGGATGTCGGACTGCCCGGCGCGCTGATCGGCCCACACCACCAGCCAGTTCGTCCCGTCGAACGCCACCTGCGGCGAGCCCTGCGAGTTGTAGCCGCGTGAGACGAGGAGGTCCGCCGCATCCAGCCTGGCGCCGAGGCCGCTCAGCCGGTTGGCGAAGATGTCGCTGGTGCCCGAGCGCGTGTCGGTCCACGTGAGGAGGTAGGAACCGCCGCCGAGTACGGCGATGCGAGGCTCGGTCTCGCCCCAGCTTCCCGAGGTGATGGCGTCATTGGCCTGGACCGCGCCCGCGCCCGTCACGCGCACGCCGGCGACGTCTGGCGTGCCGCCCGTCTGGTGGCTCCACGTCGTGTACCAGTCGGTCCCGTCCGAAGCGACGCTGGGAGACGCGAGGGTCGATCCGCCCGGTGCGCTCAAGGTGAGCCGGGGGCCCGAGGTCGATCCGGTGAGCGCGACGCGCTGGCCCTCGATGTCGCTGTTGCCGACCCACACCACGAGGAACTCGCTGGCCCCGGAGTTGAAGGCCGCCGGCGCTGGGTTGGCCGAGGTCGTCCCCGTCGCGCGGATCGCGAAGTTGACGTCGCCCACCACCAGGCCCGCGGGCGTCACCAGCGCACCCCACAGCGCGTACTGCCCACCGGTGCGGGTGTCGATCCACGTCGCGAGGTAGACGCCGCCTCCGTACGTCACGGTGGCGCGAAGCTGCGTCGCCGCGAGGTTCGCAGCCGTACCGCGTACCAGATTGAACTCGGGTCCGACGGGTACGTTGGCGGCGTTGACCAGACGGCCGACCACGTCGCGCGCCGCCCCGACGTCGCCCCACACCACGAGGTAGCCCGTCCCGTCGCTCGCGATGGTCGGCCGTTCGAAGGCGAACGAGCTGGTGCCCACCGGGGACCAGGCGGAGTCGACCAGCATGCCCGCCCCCGAAACACGGACGGTCGCGACCTGGCTCGTCGAAAAGCCCACCACCATGAAGTCCGTGCCATTGCTGGCCACACCCGACACAGTGAAACCAGAGGGGAGACGGACCCCCTGGGTGTCGAGCAGCGCCCCGGCGAGGCTCACCCGCGCCGCATACGGAGCGCCGCGCGAGTCGTTCCACACCACCAGGGCCGAGGACCCATTCGAGGCCGAGCAGGACGTTCCCTGCGAGGACGGCGCGTTTCCGAGAACGGGGGTGTCGACGTCCTGCTCCGAATCCACGGTGAGCGGCTGGCTTCGTGTCACGTGCGAAGGCAGGTGCTCGGCGTCTTGCCGATGGCAGGCAGACAGCACTACGGCCAACGCGAGGCAGCACCGTCCAGCCATGCTGTGTCTGGGCATCTCTCTGTCCTCCGAAGTCGAGTTTCCTCCAACGCGGCGTGACTTCTTCCGCACGCCTCGACAGGCCACTCCTACATGAAACCACTCACCACTGGCGCCGCAGGCCGATCAGCAGGGCCCCCAGCGCGAGCAGCAGGCTCCCTGGCGCAGAGGTGCACCCGCCTCCGACGAAGCCGATGACCGGCTCGAGCGGCTCGACGCCTCCGTCCATGTCGCCGCCGCCACCGCCGAGACCGCCGCCCACTCCTCCGC
>JBFMHF010000097.1:0-28318 GCA_040752975.1 Myxococcota bacterium | reverse complement strand
AGGCGGAGACACGCAGCGCGGAGACACGCAGGCGGAGACACGCAGGGCGGAGACACGCAGGACGGAGACACGCAGGACGGAGACACGCAAAGCGGAGGAGCCGCTTCCAGGCACTCACTCGCGCACACCCTGGCAAGTGACGTCGGCGCTGGTGAGGTCGGGTCCCACCGGGAACCGCAGTGGCGGCGCAAGCTGGCGTCAGCATCGCCGCGCAGGGGAACGGTGTCGGCAGGCCCAGGCTCCCGCGGCGCTCCTTCGGCGAACGAGGTCTCGCCCAACTGGCCTCGTCAACCCGCGGCGCGCTCGGGGCGCTGCGGGCGTGGCACACTCCGGAACTGCGGGTGCGCACGGAGCTCGGCCTCGAGCTCGGCAGTGAGCTCCACGCCGTGTGGCGCCTTCGCGCTCGACCGGCTCCACCGCTGCAGGAAGCGCTCCCCCAACGGCTCGGCGAGCAGCTCCAGCTCCGAGGCCGCCACGGTCGTCTCCTGCCGCGTCCCCGTCGAGACGCCCTTCCCCACGAAGTAGCCCGCGAGGAGGAAGGACACCCTCGTCGGCGTCGCCGCGCTGTACGTCGCCAAGAGCGCCCCCTGCAGCCGCATGCGCGAGCGGATCGTCCTCAGCACCTTCGGCGTCCACATCGTCGGGTTCGCCTCGGGAGAGAACGGATCGAAGAAGACGAGATCGAAGTAGCCGTCCACCTCGTCGATCATCGCGGCCGCGTCGCCCTTGAGCAGCCGCCAGGACAACGACGGCGTCTCCCAGTGGCCGACATGCAGGAGCGCCTCGGCCGCGGTGCGCCACGGCACGAGGAAGGGGAAGCCCTCCGAGTCGCCCAGCGCGAGCTGCAACGGCGTCACGTCCACCTCGAGGCTGACGATCTCGAGATCGCGTTGCCGCAGCTCGCCCATCGCCTGCGCCCGCGTCAGGGCCGCGACCGCGTTCGTCCCCGCGCCCAGGCCCACGTCGAGGATCCGCACTGGATCATCGCTGCGCTCGGCCAGCTTCCGCTCGAGGCCCAGCTGATCGACGTACAGCCGGTTGGCCTCCTCCCACGGCCCCACCGGGTGCATCACCTCGCCATGCCCCAGGTGCCGCACCGCGCGCGCCCCCGTCTTCAGCGTCACCAGCTCGAAGTCGCCGTGCCGCACGCCCGCTGAGCGCGGCTTCGCGGACTGAGGCGTGAGGCGCTCGCGGAGCGTCTTGAGCTCCTCCGCCCAGCGGCCCGCGAGGATCGCCTCGCGCATCCGCCGCATCAGCGCCTCGTAGTGCCAGAGGTTGTGGATGCCGAGCAGCCGCATGGTGAGCTGGTGCCCGCCCTGCGCGAGGTGCCGCAGGTAGCCGCGCGAGTACTTCCGGCACACCGGACAGGCACACGTCGAGTCCAGCGGCTCGTCGGCCAGGCGGTACTCGGTGCGCGCCACCCGCAGCTGCCCCTCGAAGGTGTACGCGTAGCCCTGCTGCGCCATCTTCGACGGGATGATGCAGTCGAAGAGGTCCACCCCGGCGTTCACGCACTCCACGAGATCGATCGGCGTGCCCACGCCCATCAGGTAGCGGGGGCGATCCTTCGGCAGGAGCGGCGCAGTGTGAGCCGTCGTCGCATAGAGCAGCTCACGGGCCTCGCCCACCGCCAGGCCGCCGATCGCGAAGCCGTCGAAGGGGTACTGGGTGAGGAAGCCAGCGCTCTCGGTGCGCAGCCGCGGATCGACGCCACCCTGGACGATGGCGAAGAGCGCCTGGCCCGTGGCCTTCGCGTCGCGCGCGGCGAGGCTGCGGAGCGCCCAGCGGTGCGTCCGCTCCATCGCCTCGAGGATCTCGTTCGCCGGCGACGTCGACGGCGGGCACACGTCCAGCACCATCATGATGTCCGAGCCGATCGCCTGCTGCGTGGCGATGCTCGTCTCGGGAGACAAGAGGTGCGGGTGGTTGTCGTACGGGCTCTTGAAGCGCGCCCCTTCCTCGGAGATCTGCCGGAAGCCCGGCAGGGAGAAGATCTGAAAGCCGCCCGAGTCGGTCAGCACGCCGCCGTCCCACTTCATGAAGCGGTGAATGCCGCCCACCTTCTCGAACACCTCCGTCCCGGGCCGCAGCAGCAGGTGGTAGGTGTTGGCCAGGCAGATGCTCGCGCCCGAGGCCGCCACCTCGTCCATCGACAGGCCGCGGACGTGGGCGTGCGTGGCCACCGGCATGAAGCTGGGCGTGGGCGTCACCCCCCGGCGGGTGTGCAGCAGCCCCGCGCGCGCGCCCGACGGCGCGGTGGCGTTGAGTTCGTAGCGGAGGGGCGACGACATCGGGCGGCTGGGCTCCTACCGCGCAGCGCCCGGCTTGTCTTGGGGGCTTTGGCCCCGGGGGAGGTCAGCGCGCGCCCAGCACGGACAGGCACTGCTTCGAGCCGCCCGTCACAGGAGGATCGAAGCACACCGGCACGCCCGCCTGGCTCGCGTCGCACTTGCCCGCCGGCGTCGCGGCGCACACCACCGTTCCGCCGCCCTCCACGCAGCCGTAGCCGCAGGCGATCCGGTTGCCGCCGGCGATGCACTTCGGCAGGGGGGTCTGCTTGTCGCCCGCGCAGATCACCTGCTCGTCGGGATCGAAGCAGGTGACCTTCCCTCCACGCTCGTCGCACACCCCGAAGGGCGTCGCCGCGCACGCCAGGTGCACGCTGCCCGAGCTCTTGCACGCGTAGCCGCAGGCGATCATCTCGTCCTTCGCCTTGCACATCGGCCTGGGCGCTTCGCCGCCGAAGACGCCGTAGACCGCCGGCGGTGGATCGGCGCACACCACGCGATCGTACTCCGCGATGCACGTCCCCCGCGGCGTCTGCGCGCAGCCCACCGAGTTCCCCTGCGCCTTGCAGTCGTAACCGCACGCGCCCTTCGCCCCTCGCCAGATGCACGCCGGCTTCGGAATGGCGCTCATCACCCGCGTCAGCCACACCGGTGGATCGAAGCACAAGAGGGTGGGACCCACGCCCACCTCACACACCCCGGCAGGCGTCTGGGCGCACTGGGCGCGGCCGCCGACGTCCTTGCAGTCGTAGCCACAGACGCGGGTGCCATCGACGGTGACACACTTCGAAGCCGGGGCCTGCGCGAGGAGCAGCAGCGTAAGGGCGAGCATGGTGCGCGAGGTTACGCACCCCGACGCGCCGAATTCACGCATTTCTCGTAGCGACCTGTTGCAGGGCTCCCGGGCCTTTTGCGGGAAGGCCCGGTCGATCGGCATTACGCTTGGCGCGGTCCCCCGCCAGGAGCTGCCCATGGCCGACACCACCTCGCGCGCCGACGTCACCAGCCGCGCCCGCGCCGCCGACTCCTGGGAAGCAGGGCTCCACGCCGAGAGCGACGTGGGGCCGATCGACGTCGGGCTGGCCGTGGAGCCGTCCGCCGTCGGGCTGATCGTCGACGCGCCCCACCTGGGGCAGATCCGCCTCGCGCTGGACGTCGACGAGAAGGGTGTGACGCGCCTCACCTCCATCTCCCGGCGGCTGGCTGACGGGCAGGAAGGGGCGATGCAGGCCGCCGACGCAGGCACGGCGCGTGAGCTGGCCCAGCTGCGTTCCCGCCTCCATGCCCTCGAGGATCGCGCCGCCCTGCTGGAGAGTGAGCGCAACGAGGCCCGCGATCGCGCCGCCCTGGTGATGGAGGAGAAGAAGGACCTCGACGCGAAGTTCCTCGAGCTCAAGACCTCCGTCGGCACGCGCCGCGACGCGCTGCAGAAGTCGTTGGAGGAGGCCACCGCGAGCCTGGAGATCGCGAAGGCCGCGCGCCTCGAGGCCCTGGCTGAGAAGGAGAAGGTGAAGTCGGAGCTCGAGAGCCTCAAGATCCGCCTCAAGGAAGAGGCGCAGCTGCGCGAGCTCGCCGAGGCCGACTCCGCCCGTGCGCTGGCCGAGCTGGAGAAGCTCAGCGCCGAGCTGGCCGACGTGCGCGCCGCGCGATCGAACCTGGAAGAGCAGCTCCTGTCGTCGCAGGGCGAGACGGAGCAGGCTGAAGATCAGGCGCAGGCTCACGCCCAGAAGGTGGCGGCGCTGGAGGCGGAGCTCGCCGCGGCGAAGGACCGCGCCTCGCGGCTCGACGCCCAGCAGGGAGATCTCGAGGCCGCCAGGACGCGCGTCGGAGAGCTCGAGGCCCTGTACGAGAAGGAGTCGGGGCGCGTGGCGCTCCTCGAGGCGGCGCTGGAGGAGGCGCGGGTGAAGGCGGAGCACGCCCAGTCCTCGCTCTCCGAGGCGGAGTCTCGCACCAGCCGGCTGACGGAGCTGGAAGCCAACCTCGCGCGCGCGCAGGCGGAGGCCGGACGTGTCTCGGGGCTGGAGGCCGCGCTCGCCGAGGCCGAGGCGAAGGTCGCGCGCCTCCCCGAGCTGGAGGCGGAGGTGGAGAAGGCCCGCCGCTCCCAGGCCGATCGCGTGGCCGAGCTCGAGCAGTCTCTCGCTGATGCACAGCTGGCCGCGGGCACCCGCGAGGCGGAGCTGGAACAGGCGCTCCTCGAGGCCCGCCAGGCGGCCGCCTCAGGTGGAGGCAACGAAGCCCAGCTCCAGGCCGATCTCGCGACCCTGCAGCAACAGCTCGCCGAGAGCCACGAGGTGGTGAAGGCGTGGGAAGCGGCGCTGGCCACCGAGCAGGCCGCCACCACCGAGGCGCGCGAGATCGCCCGGCAGCTCAAGGAGCAACTGGACAAGGCGGTAGCCGAGCGCGACGAGGCGCGTGGCATCGCCCGGCAGCTCCACCAGAAGCTCGGCAAGGGACCAGACGGGCCGTCGAAGGAGCAGCTCTCGAAGCTGTCCGCCGAGCGCGACCGTCTCGCCCTGCAGGTGGAGGCCCTCGGCCGGCAGCTCGAGGGTGAACGAAGCGCCCGGGCCCGCGCGGTCGCCGAGCGGGATGCGCTGCGCGAGCGCCTGGGACCCGCCGCCGCCTCGACCGAGACCGAGGTGCCTGTCATCGCCGCGCCGCATGAACCCACGACGGAGCCCCACAACGTCGTGCCCGCGACCAAGAAGAAGCCGTGACCCCCTCGCCACGACGTTCCCGGCGCCACACTTCGCTGCCACTCCAGTGCACCGGGCGGCCTCACCGGCTGCTATGAGAACGCCGTGACCCGCCACGCGCTCGCCTTCGCCCTCGCCTTCTCCTCCCTCGCCGCCGCTCAGGACTTCAACGCCTGGGAAGAGAAGTACCAGTTCGACTGCAACGGCCCGTTCGAGCACTTCTCACCCGCCGACGTCCGCGAGCACGAGGGCTTCCGCTACGAGCACACCGGCGGCACCGTGAAGGTCCGACGCATCACCCCGAAGGCGGGCAAGCGCGTCACGCTGGGCGTGCTGGCCGGGATCAAGGATCTCGAGCCCGAGACGAAGGCGATGCTGGAGACCTTCCTCGCTGCCTTCGAGAAGGCCGACGTGGACGCGATCGTCATCGGAGGCGACACGTCCAGCGAGCCGGAAGGCCTCGATGCGATCCTCGGCTTCCTCGTGGGCGCGACGAAGCGGCCGCTCCTAGTGATCGCCGGCAACATGGAGCGCGGCGCGGCACTCAACTACGCGATCGCCAAGCTGCGAAAGGCCGGAGCGACGCACCTCCTCAACATGGACCTGATCCGCCGCTACGACGGTGACGGCGTGGACGTGGCCAGCATCGGCGGCTACCACGACAAGGCCTACCTGCACCTGACCGGCGGCTGCATCTACTCGGACAAGGACCTCGACGTGCTCGAGCGCGCGGCGGCGGCGGCGGACGATCCGGTGGTGCTCCTGTCCCACGGGCCACCCCGGCAGCGCGGGCAGAAGGCGATCGACTTCGTGCCTGGCGCCGACAACGTGGGCGACCCGCGCCTCACGAAGTTGATCCAGAAGCTGAAGATCCCCTTTGGCCTGCACGGCCACATCCTCGAGGCGGGCGGCTCGGGCGTCGATCTCGAAGGCCGGCCGCTGCCGCAGAAGAAGCCGCACCCTGCCCTCTTCGTCGACCAGGGCTCTGCCAATCCGCTCATCTGGCGCCTCAACGACGGCTCGTCGGCCTACGGGCTGGCCGCGCTCTTCACGGTGGACGGCAAGAAGGCGTCGTACGAGATCCTGCGCGGGAAGAAGCCGGCGCCGAAGGACCCATGAGAACCGCCCTGCTCCTCTTCAGCGTCCTGCTGGCCGGCTGCGCGGGGAAGCCGTGCGACGCGAGCACCTGCGCGGGGTGTTGCGACTCCAGCGGGGCCTGCGTCGAGGCGCCAGCCGTCACGGCCTGTGGACTGGGCGGCGCGGCGTGCGTGTCGTGCGCGAGCGGTCAACTCTGCGTGGACGGTGCGTGCCGCACCTCGGGCGTCGGAGGTGGCGGCGGCGGTGGCGGAACCAGCCTCGAGCCCTGGCAGCAGGAGATCCTCACTGCCCACAACCAGGTGCGGAACAATGCGTCACCCACCCCGAGTCCCGCGCTGCCCGCGCTCTCCTGGAATCCGCAGGCGCAGGCCTTCGCCCAGGCGTGGGTGGACGGGTGCGACTTCCGCCACAACCCCAACACCCGAAACACCTGGGGAGAGAACATCTTCGCGTCCAGTGGCGTGTCGACCCCAACGGAGGTGGTGAGCAACTGGGCGTCGGAGGCGTCGGACTACAACTACGCGACCAACACCTGCGCCGCCGGACAGGCGTGCGGGCACTACACGCAGATCGTCTGGCGGGCGACCACCAGCGTCGGCTGCGCCCGCAGGGAATGCACCGTCAACAACCCGTTCGGCGGTGGCAGCTGGTGGTTCTGGGTCTGCGACTATGCGCCGCCGGGGAACGTCGTGGGGCAAAAGCCCTACTGAGTCGGCATGGCGACCTTCCGCGAGAGATACGGCCCGTGGGCGGTGGTGGCCGGCGCGTCCGAAGGGCTGGGCGCCGAGTTCGCGCGGCAGCTCGCATCACGGGGGTTGAACGTCGTCGTGGTGGCGCGCCGCGCTGAGTTGCTCACCACGGTGAAGGTCGAACTCGAGTCCACCCACCAGATCGCGGTGCAGGCGGTGCCCCTGGATCTCGCCGCCCACGACGCGGCGGAGCGCCTCGTCGAGGCGACGCGCGCCCTCGACGTGGGCCTGTTGGTCTACAACGCCGCACTTTCGCCGCAGGGTGAGTTCACCGGCCAGCGTCTCGAGGACAACCTGCGCGCGATCGATCTCAACGTGCGCACGCCCACGGCGCTGGCCCACCACTTCGCCGCACGCTTCCGCGCGCGAGGCAAAGGCGGGGTGGTGCTGCTCTCCTCGCTGACCGCGTTTCAGGGCTCTCCCTTCCTCGCCACCTATGGCGCCACCAAGGCGTACAACCTCGCGCTCGCCGAGGGCCTGTGGTTCGAGCTCGAGAGGCACGGCGTCGACGTACTGGCCGTCTGCGCGGGAGCGACGAGGACCCCGGGCCTGCTGCGCGCCGCGCCGAAGGGCGCCCCGGGCATGCTGGAGCCGAGCGCGGTGGTCGCCGCTTCCCTCGACGCGCTGGGGCGAGGGCCGCTCACCATCCCCGGGGCCTTCAACCGCTTTGCGTCCTTCCTCCTGCGCCGGCTGTTGCCGCGGCGAGCCACCATCGCGATCATGGGCGACCAGACACGCAAGCTGCAGCTCCCGTCATGATCCTCGCCCTCGCGTCCCTGCTGCTGCTCTCCGCCGACGGCGACTACGCGAAAGTCGACGAGATCGACGGCATCGTCATCGAGTCGCGTCCGGTGGCCTCATCCAGCTTCGTCGAGCTGCGCCTCACCACCACCACGGACAAGACGCCCACCTCGCTCTGCGACGCTGCTTACGGGGACGGGAAGTTCGACCCCGAGGAGCCGGATCTCAAGTCACGCACGATCCTCGAGGAGAGCGCCGACGAGCGCGTGACGTACGATCAGATCTCCCCGGCCGTCGTGTCGAATCGCGACTACGCAGTGCGGGCGAAGCGCGTCCGCGCCGGTGACGGGAGCTGCGCGATGATCTTCGCCGCCGCCAACGACAAGGCGCCGCCGCTCCCGAAGGGCTGGGTACGGATCGTCAAGCTGCACGGCTCATGGACCTTCACGCCGCTGCCCGAGGGGAAGACGAAGGTGGTCTACGTCATCCACTCGGATCCAGGCGGCTCCATCCCGGCCTTCTTCGTCGAGGGCGCGCGCCGGAAGATCGCCGTCCGCTGGGTGAAGATGATCCTCTCGCGCGGCAAGACGGGCTGAGGGCGGCGGCGGGAACCTTCTCTCCGCCGCGCTGGTGCGACGAGCGAGCTCGGCGATACCGCGCTCGTCCGCCGAGGCAGCAGTCCTCCCCCGCCGGAGAGTTGGGGGCGTGGAGCCGCTGAAGGTGCCGTCGAGGAGCGCCGCACCTCCCCTCCCCCCCCACGGACGGCGGCTTCCTCGTATGGGAGACCTCGCCGCACCCGCGTCAGCGCGCGCGCCGCACCACGACCAGCACCGTCGCCACGACGACGAGCGCGACGGCGACGATCACCTCCGGGCCGACCTGCTCGCTCCCCAGCACCGCGCCCAGCAGCACGGCGATCACCGGGTTGACGTACGAATAGCTGGTCGCCACCGCGGGCCGGGTGTTGCGCAACAGCCACGTGTAGGCCGAGTAGGCCACCAGCGATCCGAAGATCGCCAGGTAGATCCAGGCGACCACCGCGGAGGCCGGAGGCGCGGTCGGCACGCGCTCACCCGCCACCAGGCTCACCACGCCCATCACCAACCCGCCTGTCAGCATCTGCGTCGCCGCCGACATGAGGCCCTTCGCCAGCGGGAGCTTCCGTGCCAGCAGCGAGCCCAGGGCCCAGCTCACCGGGGCCACGAAGAGGATCGCCGCGTAGAAGGGGTGCGCCCGGAGCTCTCCGCCGAGGCTCAACACCGCCACGCCCACAAAGCCCAGCACCAGCCCGAGCCACTCCCGCGGCGTCGCCTTCTCTCCGAAGAGCGGCGCCATCGCCCCCACCCACAGCGGCATGGTGCCGCACACCACCGCCGCCACCCCGCTCGAGATCCGCTGCTCCGCCACCGCCACCGTGCCGTTCCCCAGCACGAACATCAGCACCCCCACGGGCGTGGAGAAGAGCCACTCCCTGCGAGTCGGCCACGCGGCGCCTCGCGCCTTGAGGATCGCCAGCAGCACCAGCCCGGTGAGGATGAACCGCGTCGATGCCATGAAGAAGGGCGGCAGCCCGGCCACCGCCACCCGCATCGCCAGGTACGTCGAGCCCCAGATGAAATAGACGGCGCCCAGCGCGGGGACGACGAGGGAGCTGCGCGTGGGAGCAGCGGTGGCAGCAGCGGGCGCGACGGAGGAGGTCGAGGAGCTCATGTCCGGTTGAAGCAGCCTCCGATGTATCCACGGACCGGCACAGATGCACGGTCACTCACTCCGGACCAGCACAGCCGGGCCTGTTCCGGTGCCGCCGCCCGCCCATCTGTACCGGTGCACACGCTCCTGGACCGGTACAGTAGGACACCATGACCGGCGCCCTCCTCTACGAGCAACTGGCTGACGATCTCGCGGGCGCGATCCGCAAGGGCTCGCTCCGCCCGGGCGATCGCATGCCGTCGGTCCGCGGGCTGGCGACGCAACGGAAGGTGGCGGTGGCGACGGTGCTGCAAGCCTACGTCCGCCTGGAGGACGACGGCTTCATCGAGGTGCGTCCGCGCTCGGGCCACTTCGTGAAGAGCCGTCCCACCACGCGGGTGGAAGAGCCGCGCGCGCCCCGGCGCAACCTCTCTCCCGCCACCGTGTCGGTGACGCCCGGCGTGCGCGCGCTGATGGAGTCGATGCGCGACCCCCACGTCGTCCCCCTCGGTGCTGCGCAGGTGTCGCCGACCCTCCTGCCCATTCGCCAGTTGAACCGGCGCCTGGCGGCGATCGCCCGCGAGCTGCAGGACGTGGGCGCCAGCTACGGCGACACCACCGGAGTCCTCACCCTGCGCAGACAACTGGCGCGGCGCTCGGTGGACTGGGGGTTGTCGCTGCACGAGAGCGAGCTGGTGATCACCGTCGGCGCGATGGAGGCGCTGCACCTGGCCCTGCGCGCGGTGGCGAAGCCGGGCGACGCGGTCGCGGTGGAGTCGCCCACCTACTTCGGCGTGCTGCAGGCGGTGGAGCAGCTCGGCCTCAAGGCGATCGAGGTGCCGTCCCGGCCGCGGCAGGGGCTCGATCTCGACGCGCTCGGCGAGGTCCTGAAGTCCGGCCCCGTCAAGGCGGTGGTGGCCGCGCCCAACGTCTCCAACCCGGGCGGCGCGGTGATGTCCGACGAGGACAAAGAGAGGCTGGTGCGCCTGTGCGCACGCTTCGACGTGCCGCTGATCGAAGACGACGTGTACGGCGATCTCGCGTGGGAAGGGCGGCCCCGCTCGGCGCTGTCCTGGGACCGGGACGGGCACGTCCTGCACATCGGCAGCGTGTCCAAGACGCTCGCGCCGGGTTACCGCATCGGGTGGATCGTCGGCGGCCGCTACCAGGAGCGGATCGAGCGCCTCAAGTACGCCCTCACCGTCTCCACGCCACCGCTGTTGCAGATGGCCGTCGCGGAGTTCCTCGCCAGTGGCGGGTACGATCGACACCTGAGGCGCCTGCGGCGCCAGCTCCAGGCGCAGGTCGAGCGCACGCGGGCCGCGGTGGCGCACAGCTTCCCTGCGGGGACTCGCATCTCGGCCCCAGCGGGCGGCTTCGTGCTGTGGGTCGAACTCCCGCCGGGCGTCGACGCCTACACCTTGCAGACGCGCGCCCTGGAGCGCGGCATCTCCATCGCCCCCGGGCCGATCTTCAGCCCGCGCGAGAGGTACACCAACCACATCCGGCTCTCGTGCGGGTTTCCCTGGAGCGATCGCACCGCCCAGGCGATCGCCACCGTCGGCACCCTGGCGGCCGCGCTTGCACGGCGCTGACGACTTCTCCCGTGCGGGCTGGCGAACCGGCCGCTAAAGACCGGCCGCTTCATGAGTGACGGCACCCACTTCACGTTCTGTCGCATCTGCGAGGCCCTCTGCGGCCTGCGCGTCACCGTCGAGAAGAACCGCGTGCTGGAGATCCACCCGGATCACGAGCACCTCGCCACGCGCGGCTTCTCGTGCCCCAAGGGTCTCAAGCAGGCGCAGCTGTACGACTCGCCCGATCGGCTGCGCTTCCCGATGAAGCGCGTGGGCACGAAGTGGAATCGCGTCTCGTGGGATCAAGCGCTGGAGGAGATCGGCGCGAAGGTGAAGGCGCTGCGCGCGTCACGCGGGCCCGACAGCGTGGCGATGTACGTGGGCACCGCGGCGGGCTTCGGCGTGCTGCACCCCGTCTTCGCCCAGGGCTTCATGACGGGCGTGGGCTCGAAGTCGATGTACGCCTCGGCGACGCAGGACTGCGCCAACAAGTTCGCCGTGGCCCGGGAGATCTACGGCTTCCCCTTCACCCAGCCGTTCCCCGATCTCGATCACACGGAGTGCCTGATCATCGTCGGCGCCAACCCGGTCATCTCCAAGTGGAGCTTCCTCCAGGTGCCGAACCCGGGGCGGACGCTTCAGGAGCTCCGCGAGCGCGGCGCGCGGGTCATCGTCGTCGATCCCCGGCGGACCGAGACGGCGAAGCTGGCGGATCAGCACGTCTTCATCCGGCCCAACACCGACGTCTTCTTCTACCTATCGTTCCTCCACGAGCTCGAGGCGCAGGGAGGTGTCGATCGCGCGCGCGCGGCCGCGATCTCCGAGGGGATGGAAGCCGTGCTCGCCCTGGCGCGCGACTGGCCGGCGGAGCGCACGGCCGAGGTGACGCAGATTTCCGCCACGACGCTCAGACAACTGGTGCACGCGTTCCGGACGGCTCGCGGCGCCGCGCTCTACTCGTCCACCGGCGTGAACATGGGCAGCAATGGCTCGCTCGCCTTCTGGCTGCAGGAGGCGATCAACGCGCTGTCGGGCAACCTCGATCGCCGCGGCGGCACGCTGGTGGGACGGGGCGTCATCGACTTCCCCGCCTTCGGCGCGAAGAACGGCGTGCTGATGCGGACCGATCGTTCCCGCATCGGGGACTTTCTGTCCGTCAACGACGCCTTCCCCGGCGGCGTGCTGGCGGACGAGATCCTCACGCCGGGCGACAAGCAGGTCCGCGCGCTCTTCGTCACCGGCGGCAATCCGTTGATCACCATGGCCAACGCGGGGCGCCTCAAGAAGGCCTTCGGAGAGCTCGAGCTGCTGGTGACGCTCGACCTCTTCCGCAACGAGACCGGCTCGCTGGCGCACTACGTCCTGCCCGCCACCACGCCGCTGGAGCGCCCGGATCTCCCGTTCATCTTTCCGCTGATGCTGGGGCTTCAGCGGAAGCCGTACCTGCAGGCCACGCGCGCCGTCGTCGAGCCCGAAGGGGAGCAACGCGACGAGGCGACGATCTACCTCCAGCTGTGCCGCGCGGCGGGCATCAACCTCTTCGGCTCATCGATCGCCCAGAAGCTGCTCGAAGGGCTGTTGTGGGTGAACTCCCGCTTCTTCCGCCGGGGCCGACAGCCGGCCTTGCCTGCGGAGGCGCTCTTGTCCTTCCTCCTGCGGATCACCGGGCAGCCCTCCTTCGAGGCGCTGCTCGAGCACCCGCATGGCCGCCTGCGCGAGGGCCATGTCGCCCAGGACTTCGTGGGTGAGCGCGTGCTCACGGCGTCCAGGAAGGTCCGCCTCGACTCGCCGATCCTCCTCGAGCAGGCGAAGAAGCTGCCGGCCGACTTCGAGCGCGAGCGGCAGGCCAGCGCGCGCCTCAAGTTGATCACCAAGCGCGCCGTGCAGACCCACAACTCGTGGACTCACAACCACGCGGACTTCGTGCACGAGAAGACCAACCACCTCTACATGCACCCGGCCGACGCGGCGAAGACGGGCCTCACCGACGGCGCGCTGGCCGACGTGTCCACAGACACCGCCACCGTCCGCGTGCCGGTGAAGCTGCTCGCCGACTTGATGCCGGGCACCGTGGCCCTCCCCCACGGCTGGGGTCACCAACACGCCACCGGGCTGTCCGTCGCCAGCGCCACGCACGGGGTGAACGTCAACCTGCTCGCGGCGGACGGACCGGATCGCATCGAGCGCGTGTCGGGCATGGCCCACCTCACCGGCTTCGACGTCGAGGTAAAGCCGGCCGCCGGCCCGCGGGATCCCTCGAGTTGGTCCGGAGTTCCGCCCGCTTGACCCAGTTCGAGCTCTTCCCTCCGCCACCGCTGGACACGGGCGCCGACGCCGCGCTGGCCGCGAAGCGACCACCCGGCCTGTCGCTGGGGACCTCGAGCTGGACCTTCCGCGGCTGGGCGGGGATCGTCTACCGCGGCGCGCCCTCGCAGGAGGAGCTGGTCGACCGGGGTCTCGAGGAGTACTCCCGACACCCGCTCTTCAACACCGTCTCCATCGATCGCGCCTTCTACGCGCCGCTCACCACCGAGGACTATGCGCGCTACGCGAAGCAGCTCCCCGATGGCTTTCGCTGCGTGGTGAAGGTGTGGAATGCCGTCACCAGCCCCGTCGATCCGAGGTCCCGCGCGCCCAACCCACAGCACCTCGATCCCGCCTTCTTCAAGGACGCGGTGCTCCTGCCCATCGAGGCTGCCTTCGGCGCGCACATCGGCCCGCTGCTCTTCCAGTTCCCCCCGCTGCGCCCGCACGAGCTGCCGCGGCCGAACGACTTCGCCGGCAAGCTCGAGCGCTTCTTCAGCCAGCTCCCCCGCGGCTACGAGTACGCCGTCGAGCTGCGCAACTCCGAGCTCCTCACGCCCGCGTACCTCGCCGCGCTCAGGCGCCACGGCGTCGCCCACGTCCTCAACCACTGGGAGCGGATGCCGCCGATCCGCGAGCAGCTGGCGATGGAGGGGATCCTCACGGGGCCTCACGTGATGACGCGGCTGCTCCTGCCGCAGGGTGTCGGCTACGAGGAGGCCCGCGAGGCCTTCGCCCCGTTCGATCGGATCCAGGCGCCCGACGAGGCGATGCGCGCCGACGTGGTGGGCCTGTGGAAGGCCTGCCGGGCCGCTGGGCGGCGGCTGACGGTCATCGTCAACAACAAGGCGGAGGGCTCGAGCCCGCTGACGATCCGCGCGCTGCTGGAGCGGCTCTCTTCGTCTCAGTGACCGAGGAAGCGCACGCCCAGGGCAATCGCGCTGCCGGCCAGCGCCCCGCCGATGATCCACCGAAGCAGGCGCGACGGCCTCTTGCCGGGAGGTGAATCGAAGGGGCTGGTGACGTGGGTCTGCAGCCCGGCCTCGATGTCGCGAAGGCGGTGAGCGACCTCGGCCATCGATGACGGACGCCGCGAGAGATCGCGCGCCAGGCACTCGGCCACCAACTGCTTCAGCGCGGGCGGCACCGGCTCGCCGAGGAACGTGTGCGCGCCGAGCGACTTCGCCTCGCGCTCGAGGCGCTGCATCACCACGTCGCTCATCGCCACCCCGTCAAAGGGGAAGCGGCGGGCCAGCAGCACGTACAGCACGGTGATGAGGGCGTAGATGTCGGCGCGGGCGTCGACGTCGCCCCCCAGCACCTGCTCCGGCGCCATCCACAAGGGCGTGCCCACCACCTGCCCCGTCTGCGTCTGCCGGGGGCTGGCGCGGTTGGCGTCGCGCACCCGGGCCACGCCGAAGTCGAGCACCTTGAGCTGCTCCGAGCCGCCCGCGTCGGTGGTGACGAAGAGGTTGTCCGGCTTGATGTCCCGGTGAATGACGCCCACCTGGTGCGCCGCGGCGAGCGCGTCGGCGGCCTGGCGGATGAGGCGCAGCACGCGGGGGAGCTCGAGCGGCCGCTGCTTGCCGAGTGCCTTGAGCGAGTCCCCCTCGAGGAGCTCCATCACGAAGTACACGCGGCCACCCTCCGCCGCGCTCTCCTGCACCAGATCGTGCACCTGCACGATGTGCGGGTGCTGCACGCGGTTGACGGCCTGCGCTTCCTGCACGAAGCGCTTCACCTGCTCGGGCTCGCGCGCCAGCGCCGGGCGCAGCACCTTGATCGCCACCTTCCGGCCCAGGGTGCGGTGGGTGGCGACGAAGACCTGCCCCATGCCACCTTCGCCGAGCTGCGCCTCCAGCAGGTAGCTGCCCAGCGTGCCACCGGGACCCAGCCCCGCGCCGCTGTGCGCCGCCGCAGGTACGGAGACGAAGGACACGTCATCCACCTCAGAATCGAGGGGAGGTGGCGGCGGTTGCGGCGCGGGGAGCCTCGCGAGCGAAGGCGGCGCGCGCTGCGTCGTGACACGCTGGGCGGACGGGGGCGGAGCAGGAGCGATCAACGCGTGCAGCGCCTCTCGCACCTCGACCATGGTGGCGAAGCGCGCCCGCGGATCCTTGGCGAGGCAGCGCTCGAGCAGCGGCGCGAAGCGCGAGACGCCAGGCGGCAGCTCCGGCATCGGGGAGGTGAGGTGGAGATCCCTCGTCACGTCGGGCGTGGCGGCGGTGAAGGGAGGCGCCCCCGTGAGCAGCTCGAACACCAGCACGCCCAGCCCGTACACGTCGCTGCGCGCCGAGCCACGCTGGCCGGCGACCCGCTCGGGCGACAGGTACTCCGCGGGCACCAACACCAGGCCCGGCGACGACTTGAAGCTGCGCGAGGAGCGGAAGAGCAACAGCCCGGTGTCGAGCAGCTTCACCTCGGGCCGCGAGGGATCGCCGTCGAGGAAGACGTTGGCCGGGGAGAGGTGGCCGTGCACCACGCCGTGCGCGTGCAGGTACTCGAGCGCATCGGCGAGGGTGAAGGTCCACCGCGCGGCCTCCTCGAGCGAGAGCGGGCCGCGCTCCCGCAGATGATCCCTCGCCGTGCGGCCGCTGAGCGGCTGGCTGGTCAACACGAAGCGCCCGTCGGCCGAACAGGTCGCCGTGCGCGCGCTCAAGAGCGCCGGGTGGGCCAGGTTCTTCGTCGAGGTGCGCGTCTGATCGAGGAAGCGGCCGTACAGCTCGGGATCGCCCGCGAGCTCCGGCCGGCTCACCTGCACCAACACCTGCCCCTCGCCCGTCCGCGCGAGGAACGCCTCGACGGCGGATCCTTCCGCCACCTTCTTCACCACCTCGAGTCCGAGCATTTCGCGCCGCACTGTAGCGGCCGCCCCTCATGCGCAGGAACGGCGCCACCCGGAGGAGATGTAGGGCGCACACGACAGTGCTGTCACTTCTCGGCCACTTCGCCGAGTCCTCGTGGGGCGAAGTGCCCCGAGGTGGGGACGACACTCCGTTGCCCACGCCCCCCACAAAGCGTTTCAACGAGGATGAAATCGGCCTGATGATGGCGTCGGTCAGAGTGTGTGATTTCTCGTAAGCAGGAGGTGGCGCGGCGCAGCCGAAGGTGTGGCCCGGAGGGACCGGTGTCGTGGAAGCGGGCCTCGACGCGGATCCCCTCCGTCTCTCGCCGGTAGACGAGGGCGGGGCGGCTCGTCCAGTCGATGACGTTCGGCCTTGTGGAGGCCATGAAGAAGCACGAGGCGGAACTCGACGGCATCCTCGACTCCTTCAGGCCGCCCTGACGGTGGGGACCCCTCCCTGGTCGCCCGGGGAGAGGTCCCTCACGGGATCAGTTCGAGCGGAACTCGGCGTCGACGACGTCGTCCTTCTTCGCCTGCGAGCCCGGCGCAGCGCCCGGAGCGGCGCCCGGCTGCGCACCCGGCGTCGCGGTGGAGCCCGGCGCAGCGCCCGCCTTGTACAGCTCTTCGGCGGCCTTGTAGCTGAGCTGCTCCGCCTTCTGGATCGCCGCTTCGATCGCCGCCTTGTCCGTCTTCTCGCGGACCTCGTGCAGCTCCTTGGCGGCCTCCTCGAGGCCCCTGGCGGCGTCGGCCGACAGCTTCTCCTTGTTCTCCTTCACCAACTTCTCGAGCTGGTAGGCGAGGTTCTCCGCCTTGTTCTTCAGCTCGATGACGGCGCGCTTCTCCTTGTCCGCCGCCTCGTTGGCCGACGCGTCCTTCACCATCCGCTCCACCTCGTCCTTCGCGAGGCCCGAGGAGTGGGTGATGGTGACGTTGGCTTCCTTGCCCGTGGCCTTGTCCTTCGCCGCCACCTTCAGGATGCCGTTGGCGTCGATGTCGAACGTCACCTCGATCTGCGGCACGCCGCGCGGGGCGGGAGGCAGGCCGGTCAGGTGGAAGCGGCCGAGGCTGCGGTTGTCCGCCGCCATCTCGCGCTCACCCTGCAGCACGTGGATCTCCACCTGCGTCTGCCCGTCGGCGGCGGTGGAGAAGGTCTCCGACTTCCGCGTGGGGATGGTGGTGTTGCGCTCGATGAGCCGGGTGAACACGCCGCCCAGCGTCTCCACGCCCAGGGACAGCGGCGTGACGTCGAGCAGCAGAATGTCCTTCACCTCGCCGGACAGCACCGCGCCCTGCACCGCCGCGCCGACCGCGACCACCTCGTCCGGGTTCACCGTGCGGTTGGGCTCCTTGCCGAACAGCTTCTTCACCGCCTCCTGCACCTTCGGGATGCGGGTGGATCCGCCGACCAGCACCACCTCGTCGATCTTCGAGGCGTCGAGGCCCGCGTCCTTGAGGCACTTGCGGCAGGGCTCGAGCGAGCGCTCGATGAGATCGTCGATCATCGACTCGAGCTTGGCGCGCGACAGCTTGACGTTGAGGTGCTTGGGACCCGACGCGTCCGCGGTGAGGAACGGCAGGTTGATCTCGGTCTCCATGGAGCTGGAGAGCTCGATCTTCGCCTTCTCGGCCGCCTCCTTCAGGCGCTGCAGCACCATCTTGTCCTTCGACACGTCGATGCCGGTGTCCTTCTTGAACTCGGCGATCAGCCACTCCATGACGCGCAGATCGATGTTGTCGCCGCCGAGGTGGGTGTCACCGTTGGTGGCCAGCACCTCCACCGCGCCGTCGCCCATGTCGAGGATCGAGATGTCGAAGGTGCCGCCGCCGAAGTCGTAGATGGCGACCTTCTCGTTCTTCTTCTTGTCGAGGCCATAGGCGAGGGCCGCCGCGGTGGGCTCGTTGACGATGCGCTTCACCGTGAGGCCGGCGATCTCGCCGGCGTCCTTGGTGGCCTGGCGCTGGGCGTCGTTGAAGTACGCGGGCACCGTGATCACGGCTTCCGTCACCTTCTCACCCAGGTAGTTCTCCGCGGCGCGCTTGAGCTTGAGCAGCACCTGCGCGCTGATCTCCGGCGGCGAGAGCAGCTTGCCGTCGATCTCCACGCGCGCGTCCTCGTTGGGGCCCTTCTTCACGTGGTAGGGCACCAGCTTCGCTTCCTCGGTCACCTCGTTGTAGCGCCGGCCCATGAAGCGCTTCACCGAGTAGATGGTGCGCTCCGGGTTGGTGATCGCCTGCCGCTTGGCCACCTGCCCGACGAGGCGCTCCCCGTCCTTCGTGTACGCGACGACGGAGGGCGTGATGCGGTTGCCCTCCTCGTTGACGATCACCTTGGGCTCCTTGCCCTCCATGATCGCCACCACCGAGTTGGTCGTGCCCAGGTCGATTCCAATGATCTTCGCCATGTGTGTGTTCTCCAAACCCTATGATCTGACGGATGATTTTCGCGAGCCGTCGACGAGCGCAACCTAACCAGCCGACCTTCGGCGTCAACGCCCGTTTTTTTCAGTCCGGCGGGACGAGGTGCGAAGCGGCCTTCGCGGCCCCTGCCACCGCGCTTTTGCAACCGGGCCGTGACGCGGCGCCCATATCCACGTCATTTCAGAGGCTTAACGCGTTGAGTCAAGTGGCAAGGGTTGTGCTGAGGGGGCGCTGACACACGTTGAGTGATGCGTCGGCGGGGGGCCGACCCAAGGAGGCCGGATTCATGTGGGTCCAACCCTTTCGGACGGCTGAGCTGGAGCAGGTCCCCCCTCGGCTGGCGGTGGATCACCGGGTGGCGGTGCTGCTCAACGCCAACGCCCGGAAGGTGACGCCGAAGGTGGTGCGGGCGCTGACGCACGTGGTGCCCGAAGGCGATCTCTTCCTCTCGCGCTCCGAGCTGGACGCGCGCCGCATCGCGCAGGCGGTGGTGGACGGCGGCTACCACACGGTCTTCCTCGGCGGCGGCGACGGCACGGTGACGTGCTTCGTGAATGAGATCCTGAACCAGGTGGCGCTGCGCAGACAGCACCACCCCACCCCGACGCCACGCTTTGGCGTGCTGAAGCTGGGCACGGGCAACTCGGTGGCCGCGCTGGTGCACGCGTCTGACTTGAAGGGCGATGGGATCGTCGACGACGTGCTGCGGGCGCGCGCGGGTGAGGTGCCTGGCTACCGCACCGTCGATCTCCTGCTGGTGGACGGGAAGCGGGCGCCGTTCGCCGGCCTGGGGATGGATGGGAAGCTGCTCAACGACTACCTCTGGGTGAAGAAGAACCTGGCCCAGGGGCCGCTCTCGCGGTGGATGACGGGCGCGGGCGGGTACTTCACCTCCGTGGCCTTCAAGACGGTGCCGTACTACCTGACGCACTCCGCCGCGGTGGACTGCGAGATCATCAACGGCCGCGGCACCGCGTACCGCATGGGGCCCGACGGCAAGCCGGTGGGCGAGCCGATCAAGCCCGGTGAGATGATCTACGCCGGACCGCTGAAGATGGCGGCGGCCGGCACGGTGCCCTTCTACGGGTTCCAGCTCAAGATGTTCCCGTTCGCGGGCAAGCGGCGCGGCATGATGAACCTGCGCGTGGCCACGGTACCGGCGACGGCGATCCTCGCCAACCTGGGCCGCATGTGGCGCGGCGACTGGTTCCCCGATGGGATCAAGGACTTCCTCACCCAGGAGGCCACCATCCGCTTCAGCCGGCCGATGCCGCTGCAGGTGGCGGGCGACGCGGAGGGCTACCGGGAAGAGCTGCACCTGTCCGTCGCGCCGGAGCCGATCGAGGTCGTCGACTTCGCCGGCACGGTGAACTGAAGCGGCCGGCAGGGTGGCCGATCGTCTCGGTGGCAGTCCCGATCGCGAGCCGCCGCAGCCCAGTCCGGGACGTCACCCGCTGTCGCGCGACATCGGCGGCTTCTCGCCCGGCTCTTTCCGCCGCCCGAGGATGAAGGCGAACGTCACGCCGGTGCGCCCGCCGAGTTCCCGGTACAACGCCAGCTCTTCGCGGGCCGACTTCACCGGGCCGTCGTCCTTCGCGGCGTCCAGCTTCGAGAGGGCCTGCTCGACGGCCTGGTAGTGCTCGTCCAGCTCGCCCTCCCCCACCGTCTCCACCAGCTCGGGCTCGAAGCCCTCGGCCTCCATGGCCAGGAGCGCTTCTCGGGGCAGCGGCAACGGCGCGCCCAGGCGCCCCTGCCATGCGGTGAGGGCACGCTCCACCGGCTGTCGGCTCACCTTCACCACCGCGGTGAGGCCCAGCCGCCCGCGCTCCGCGAGGAAGGGCCGCAGCCGCTTCGACTCCGGGCCCACCAGCCCCGTGATGCGCCCCAGGCTGAAGATGCCGGCGAACTTCCGCTGCGGCAGGGACACCGCCAGGGGATCCGCCGCCTCGAAGCTGACGAAGTCGTTCACCCCCGCGGCGCGCGCCCGCTCCTTGAGCCAGTCGAGCTGTCTGCCTTGCGGCTCCACCACCGTCAGCTCGCAGTCGAGCGACTTGGCCAGCGCCATCCCCGTCAGGCTGCCGAAGAGCTCCACCAGGCGGGCCTTGCTGTCCCAGTGGGCCAGCTGCGCCACGCGACGCACCAGCGACTCGGACTGGAACAGCCGGCGCGCGTCGGGTGGAAAATACAGCGGGAACGGAGAAGACATTGTGGTGTTGAACCCTCCCTTACACGCGAACCGGCGGTCGTCACAAGTAGTAGAGGATCCGTTCCTTCTCCTTGTGCAGGTGCCCGTAGATCATCTGCCGCTGCTCCTCGGACTGCAGGAAGACGGTGACGCTCAAGGACACGTAGTTCCCCTGCTTCGAGACGTTCTCGGTGATGGAGTCCCTCGACACCTCCGAGCCGAGGAGGCGCCCGAAGAGCAGCCGCACCCAGTCCTCGAAGCCATTCTCCCGCCGCCCCATCACCTTGAACTCGTAGATGGTGGGGTAGTCGATGAGCGGCTTCTTCTCGCCGGGGTCTTTCGCGTCTTCGGCCATTAGAGGAGGTTGGTGGCCAGCTCCGCCAGTTGGCTGCGCTCGCCCTTGGACATCACGATGTGACCCGCGATCTTCTGATCCTTGAAGCGGTTCACGACGTGCACCAGCCCGTTGTTGGTGGAGTCGACGTACGGGTTGTCGATCTGAAAGGGATCTCCGGTGAGGACGATCTTCGTGTTGTCGCCCACGCGGGTGACGATCGTCTTCACCTCGTGCGGGGTGAGGTTCTGCGCCTCGTCCACGATGATGTACTGGTTGGGGATGGAGCGCCCGCGGATGTAGGTGAGCGGCTCGATCTCGACGATCCCCAGGTCCATCAGCTCGTGGTAGCCGCGCCCCGCCTTCTTGTCGCTGCGGGACAGGTTGAGCAGGTACTCCACGTTGTCGAAGATGGGCTGCATCCAGGGGTTCAGCTTCTGCTCCACGTCGCCGGGGAGGTAGCCGATGTCTTTCCCCAGCGGGAAGATCGGCCGGCTCACCAGCAGCTTCTGGTACGCGGCCTCTTCGGTCACCTTCTGAAGGCCCGCGGCGATCGCCATCAGCGTCTTGCCGGTGCCGGCTTTGCCGACGATGGTGACCAGCTTCACGTCGTCGTTGAGGAGCAGATCGATGAGGAAGGACTGCTCCATGTTGCGCGGGCGCACGCCCCAGACGCCGTCCTTCACCTGGCGATTGAGCGGCACGACGCGCTGCTTCGCCCCGTCGTAGCGGCCCATCGCGGTGTGGGAGGTGTTCGCCTGGTCCTTGAAGAGGACGAACTGGTTGGGCGCCAGGTCCTTCTGGCCCGGGAAGTCCACCTCGGCGCCGGGCTTGTAGAGCTGATCGATGACGTCCGCCGATACGAGGTGCTCGGCGACGCCGGTGTACAGCTCGCTGATCTCCACCCGCTCGGGCTCGAAGTCCTGGGCCTGCAGGCCGAGCGCGTCGGCGCGGATGCGGAGGTTGGTGTCCTTGGTGATGAAGACGGTCTGCGTGCCCGGCTCGCGCTTGCGGGCCTCGATGGCCACCGCGAGGATCCGGTTGTCCATCAACCCCCCGTCGGCCATCGACTTGGGGAGATCGTGCTCGACGAAGGAGACCTTGAGGATCCCGCCGTTCGGCAGCGGCACCCCCTCGGCCACGGTGCCCTCGGCCCGGTGCGCGTCGAGGTAGCGGGCCACCTGGCGGGCGTTGCGGCCCAGCTCGCTCATGTCCTTCTTGAACTGATCCAGCTCCTCGATGACGTAGATCGGGATGATGACCGTGTTGTCGTCGAAGCTGTAGATCGACCGCGGGTCGTGCAGCAGGACGTTGGTGTCGAGGACGAAGTTCTTTCGCGCCAAAAGGCCCCCGGTTGGGTGGGTTGTGGCTACCTGTAGCACCGCCAGTATACGAGAGCGGAAAGCAAAGCCCTCAGCGGTATTTGATGGCGGTGACGGTGAAGTCCACCTCGCCTCTGGGGCGGTTGACGGTGACGGTTTCGCCCTTCTTCTTGCCCAGCAGCGCCCGGCCCACCGGCGAGTCCACCGAGATCTTCCCCGTCTTGAGATCCGTCTCATCGGGGCCCACGAGCTGGTACGTCACGCGGGAGCCGTCCTCCTCGTTCTCCAGCGAGACGGTGGCGCCGAAGTAGATCTTCCCGGTGTCCTTCTGCTCCTTCGGATCGACCACGGTCAGCTTCTCGAGCCGCTTCTGGAGGAAGTGGAGGCGGCGGTCGATCTCCCGCAGGCGCCGCTTGCCGTAGATGTACTCGGCGTTCTCGCTGCGGTCCCCCAGGGACGCGGCGTGCGACACCTCGGCGGTCACCTTCGGGCGCTCGGTGTGGAGGAGGTGCTTGAGCTCGGCGCGCATGGCCTCGGCGCCGGCGGCGGTGATGTAGAGGGTGCCCCGCGGGCCCGGGTCCTCGTCCTCTTCCTCCTCGAAGGACAGGGGCTTTTCTTCCACCTGCTGGTCCAACGGCTTCTTCATGGGCGCGTCCCCATACACGATCCTTCGGGGGGAATCGTGCTATGCGGCGCACCGCCATGAAACCCCTCTCCCTGACTGGACTCGTGCTCGCCGCCCTGGTCTTCAGCGCCTGCGAGAAGGTCGACTACATCGAGCTCAAGCCGAGTGACGTGGTCTTCAAGCAGCCCAACAACCAGGTGTGGATGGAGGCTGCCTGCATGGCCCGCAACGGCGTGCGCGCGGTGAAGGCCCGGGTGACGTGGCGCGTGGCGGATCCGGCCATCGCCGAGGTGAACGAGAAGGGCCTGCTCAAGCCGAAGGCGTCGGGCGACACCGAGGTGATCGCGACCTACGGCGACGTGGAGGCCCGCGCTCCGGTGCACGTGATCTTCGTCGAGCGCATCGAGGTGGAGCCGAAGGAGATCGTCACCAAAGAGGGCGCCGACGCCGCGACGCTCCGGGTGAAGGCCTTCGGGAAGGACGGCCGGGAGATCACTGATCGCACGCCCACCCTGTCCAGCCAGAACAAGCAGGTGGCGCAGATCGTCGGCAAGGGCGGCATTCTCCCCCTGGATCCGGGCACTACCACCATCGACGTTCAGGTTGACGGGGTGAAGACGTCGGTGAAGTTCACCGTGGAGGTCGACCCAGCGCTCAACAAGAAGAAGTAGGGTTTGAGAGTCGCTAGCTCAGCTGGTAGAGCACCGGCCTTTTAAGCCGAGGGTCGGGGGTTCGAGTCCCCCGCGACTCAAGCAGGACGGCACAGTCGGAATAGCGGCCCCATCGTCTAGTGGCCCAGGACGCTGGCCTTTCAAGCCGGTAACACGGGTTCGAATCCCGTTGGGGTCAACCGCCGCCCCCGGACGTCTGCACCAGCGGACTTTCGGGGGTTTTGTTTGGCGCATCGATTGCTGCCCGTCATCAATCCGCCGACAACTGGTTTCCGCACGGAATCGATGGGCGTGGTGTTCTTCCTGATGAAGCGCCCACCTCACCTCGGGAGGACACCATGTCGAAGCTGCCTGACGCCGTTCCCACCCACTCCAGCGCCTGGGTCGCCCAGACCTGGATCTCCTTCGTCGTCGCCTTCGGGGTGACGGCCATGGGGATCTGGTTCCTGCCCATCGACGGGTGGATGAAGGCTTTCCTCGGCATGGGGCTGCTCTTCACCGTCGGCTCGACCTTCTCCCTGGCCAAGACGGTGCGCGATCAGCACGAGGCCGACAGCCTGCGCAAGCGGATCGACGACGCGCGCGTGTCGAAGCTGATCGCCGAGCATGATCCGCTGAAGCCGGTCCTGTAGGCCGAAAGCCGCTGGTGAGCCGCGCGCTGCTCAGGTGGCCTGCGGGAGCTCGCGCAGGGCGAAGAAGATCGCCGCGCCCTGCCCCGGCGGCTCGGCGCGGAACAGCCCGCGGGCGCCCGTGCTCACCACCGCGCTGCCCGCCACCGCCCAGGCGAAGCCCTCGTCGCAATGGAGACCGGGCCGCCAGAAGGCGGAGAGGCCCTCCTGCTGCACGTCCGGGGCGCACAGCCGCTCGAGGCGCTCGACGGCCTTTCGCGGCGTCGCCTCGTCACTCCAGCCCCACACCCAGGTGAAGTCGGCGAGGTGGTACTGCCCGACGAGATCCGCGGACAGCTCCACCACGCCGCCCGGCCGCTCGAGCCTCAGCACCGCCGCGCGCGCGTCGTAGGCGAAGCCCGTGACGTGGCCCAACGCCGCCTCCACCTGGCCCTGCAGCACCCCGAAGGCCTTCTCGGTGCCCAACAGCACGTCGAACAGCTCGTCGGTGACGATCAGCGCGCCCAGCTCTTCCATCCCGAGCCGGGTGAACCAGATCACCTGCCCCTCGTCGCTCACCAATCGCCAGTCGACGAACTCGGGCTTCGGCCGCTCCACGCGGATCGATCCCGGCGCCCAGCGCTTGCCAGCGGCGGCGAGGAGTTGGGCCAGCTCGCCCACGCCCTCGTTGATCCGCTGCACCTCGTGGCGTTGCTCGACGTGCAGCTCGGGCTTCGGCTTCGGCTGCGCGGCACCCTGCCCCTTCGTCTCCAGCTCCTCGAGGCGCGGGCCGTGCGCGGTGTGGGCGAAGCGCAGCTCGAGCGACGTCCACCCGCGGGGCGCGAGCAGCATCACGCTGTCCTGCAGCGAGCAGACGATGGCGGTGAGGGTCGAGGAGTCGGCCACGCCCGCCCTCTAACGGGAAATCAGTTGATGTTCACCGTGCACGTGCACTGGCCGGCCCCACCGCACGGGGCGAGGGTCTGATCGAGGCAGGACAGGCCCGCGCAGCACGAGGCGCCTCCCGCGGCGCAGGTCTGGCCGGGGCCTACGCAGGTGGCCTGCTGACAGGTGCCCGTCGTCATGCCGGGGGTGATCGCGCAAGCGGTGCCGGTGCAGCAGTCGCCCGAGGTGGTGCACGTGCCACCGAGCGGCTGACAGACGACCGGGGTCTGGCAGGTGCCGCCGCTGCAGATCTGCGAGCAGCACAGGGCGGAGAACTGGCACGGCTGCCCGTTGGCCGTGCAGAGGCCCGCGTCGCCTCCACCGCCGCTCCCCCCGTCCGGCAGCGTGCCGCCGTCGCCCCCGCCCTCCTCGAGCGGCCGGCACGCGCCAGCGATGCACAGGCTGCCGTCACAGCAGTTCTCGGAGGTGGTGCAGGCGCTCCCCAGCGGGGTGCAGGTGGGGCTCTGGCAGCGCAGGACACCGCCGTCGCCCGGCAGGCAGAGCGCCATGCCACAGCACTGCTCGCGGAACTGGCAGACGTCGCCTGCGCCGATGCAGCACGGTGCCTGCCCGGTGTAGCCCGTGGGGCACTGGGCGGAGTAGCCGCCGTAGCACCGCGGGATGCCGGCGCTGTCCAGCTTGCAGACGTCCAGCCCGTTGCCCGGACCGCCGTTGCAGCAGTTGGTGGACGCGTTGATCTGCACCAGCCCGCCGTCGGGGAGCCGCGCTTCCTTGCAGATGTTGCCCACCCCGTTGCACGACTGGCCGTTGTCGCAGCGGCCCTGCGTGCACTGCACGCTGCCGTTGGGGTTGACGCCCCCGCCACAGCACGCGTCGTCGTTGGCGCAGGACGTGCCGGTCAGACGGCAGCCGCCGGCCGGGAGGCACACCGTCGCGCCGGAGCCGGGATCGACGCAGATCCTCGAGCAGCAGTTGGTGCCGCCGCTGCAGGGGTTGCCCTGCTGGATGCAGCCGCCTCCGCCTCCGCCGGTGACGAACTCGCAGCGGCCCGCAGTGCCGTCATTTTGCGAGCACGCGTTCCCGCAACACTCGGCGTCGGAGTGGCAGACGTCGCCGTTGGCCTGACAGTAGTACGCCTTCTGGCAGACGCCGTTGCGGCACAGGGTGGAACAGCACTCCGCCCCGGCGCCGCAGGCCTGGCCCAGCACCTTGCAGGTGCCGCCGGCGAGCTGGGCGCAGGTGCCGCCGGTGCACACGCCCGTACAGCAGTCGCCGTTGCCCGCGCAGGCGCCCCCCACGTCGACGCACCCTACGGAAGCGCACGCGCCGCCCGCGCACCGGTTGTTGCAGCAGTCCGCGCCCTGCGTGCACGCCGCGCCGGCCCCCGCGCAGAAGGTGGAGGAGCGACACAGCCCGTTGTCGCACTGCCCGTCGCAGCACGGCAGTGTCGTCGAGCACGGCTGGGCCGCGCCGACGCACATGCCACCGTCGGGGAGCTGGCCGGTGCCGCCGTCCGTGCCGCCGTCCCTCGTCGGGTTGGTGTCGCCGCAGGAGCAGGCCTGCAGCACCGCCGCCAGGGTCAGCGCACCCCACAGTCGCGTCGCCATGTCGTCGTCTCCTTGAAGGCGCCTCCGGGCAGGCGCCGTCGGTTCGTCAGTTGAGCGGCACCGTACAGGTGCAGGCGCCCGTCGCGCCGCAGGGGTTGAGGATCGCATCGAGGCAGGACAGGCCCGCGCAGCAGGAGGTGCCGCCCGCCGAGCAGGTCTGACCCGGGCCCACGCAGGAGTTGGGCTGGCACGTGCCGGTGGTGGAGCCGCCGGGGATCATGCAGGCGTTGCCGCTGCAGCAATCGGCGGTGGTGGTGCACGTCGCGCCGACGGGCTGGCACACGATGGGCGGGCTGCACGTGCCGTTGGTGCAGATCTGCGAGCAGCACTCGGCGGAGAATTGGCACGTCTGGCCGTTCGCGCGGCAGACCATTCCACCGTCGGAGGCGCCTCCGTCCGTCACGCCAGCGTCGCCTCCTGTCTCGGGGAAGGGCCGGCACGCCCCCTGGACGCAGAAGGTGCCTTCGCAGCAGTCCGCCTGGGTGGCGCAGGTGTCACCCAGCGGCCGGCAGGTGGGGGCGCTGCAGCGCAGGCCCCCGTCCTGGGGCAGGCAGAGCTGGCCGTTGCAGCACTGATCGCTGAACTGGCACGTGTCGCCGGCAGCGATGCAGCAGGGCGCCGTGCCGGTGAAGCCGGTCGGGCATTGCCCCGAGAAGCCGCCGAAGCAGCGCGGGATGCCCGAGCTGTCCAGCTTGCACACGTCGAGGCCGTTGCCGGGCCCGCCGTTGCAGCAGTTGGTGGAGGCGTTGATCTGCACGATGCCTCCGTCCGGGAGGTATGCGCGGCTGCAGATGTTGCCGACGCCGTTGCACGCCTGCCCGTTGTCGCAGCGGCCGTTGATGCACTCGACGGTGCCGTTGGGGTTGACGCCGCCGCCACAGCAGGCGTTGGCGTCACTGCACGAGGTGCCGGTGAGGCGGCAACCGCCCGCCGGCAGACACACCTTCGCGCCCGAGCCGGGATCGAAGCAGATGCGCGAGCAGCAGTTGGTGCCGTCGTCACAGGGGTTCCCTTCCTGGATGCAGCCCCCGCCGCCGCCGCCGGTGATGAAGAGGCAGCGCCCCGCCCCGCCGTCCGTCACGCTGCACACGTTGCCGCAGCAGTCGGAGTTGGCGTGGCAGATGTCTCCGTTGGGCTGGCAGTAATAGGCCTTCTGGCAGGCGCCGTTGCGACAGAGCGAGGAGCAGCAGCCTCCGTTCCCCGTGCCGCCGTCCGGGAGCCCTGTCGAGCAGCTCTCGCCCAGCACGCCGCAGCTCATCCCGCCGGCCGCGGGCAGAGGCTGGCAGGACGTGCCATTGCAGATGCCGCTGCAGCACTGCGCGTTGGAGGTGCATGCGGCGTTCACCTGGCCGCAGCCCTGCGCCGCGCAGACGCCGTTCTCACAGCGGTTGTTGCAGCAGTCTGCGCCGGTGGTGCACTGCGCGCCCACGTCGCGGCAGAAGGTGCTGGCGGTGCAGACGAAATTCACGCACTGGCCGCCACAACACGGCAGCGTCGTCGAGCACGGCTGCCCGGCCGCCCGACAGGTGCCGGCGTCCGGCAGGGGGCCCCCTCCGCCCGTACCACCCCCGAGGCCGCCGCCTGCTCCACCTCCGGTGCCACCGGCGCCGCCGCCGGCGCCTCCATCGTCGCCGCCGCCGCCTCCTCCTCCGATGCCA
>JBFMHF010000096.1:0-28447 GCA_040752975.1 Myxococcota bacterium | reverse complement strand
GAGGGGGCGTGGGGGTGCTCTGAGGAGCCGGGGCGGGGCGCAGGCGTGCTCGACGCCGGTGGCGGCGGGTGAAGTATGGTGCGTGCGCTCGCGCCTTCGACAATCCCACCATGCTGCTTCCCCCCGTCCTCGACGCGCTCGAAAAAGATGACCTCAAGAAGCTCCAGCGCACCCGGAAGAACTCCAACCTGGGCGAGCTGCTCCACCGCGCTGCCGCCGTCGGCGCCGAGGCGTGCCTCGAGGCGCTGCTCGCCGAGCCGGGTGGAGAGGCCGCGGCGCTCGCCCCGTCCGCGGTGACGCTCACCATCGCCCTGCACGGAGCGAAGACGGCGCCCGTCGCGCGGCGCCTCCTCGCCCTCGGCAGCCTTCCCGACGCGCGCACGGTCAAGCAGGAGACGCCACTGCACTTCGCCGCCAGCCTCGGACGCGCCGAGGTGATTCCTGTCCTCCTCGAGGCCGGCGCGACGCTCGAGGCGCAGGATCAAGACGGGCGGACGCCCCTCATGGCCGCGGTCAACCACGCCCACCGGAAGTGCGTGCAGGCGCTGCTCGCGGCCGGCGCCAACCCGAACCACGTCGACGCTGGGGGCGTCAGCGTGCTGGCGAAGGCGGGGCTCGGGTCCGCCACCGCCGCCCGGCGAGAGTGCGTACAGCTGCTGCTCGAGGCTGGCGCGGACCCTTCCCTCGGTCGTGCCTCGGGTGATCAGCTGAAGCTGGTGCGCGAGCTCGCCGCGGCGGTGGGCACCGCCAGAAAAAAGAAACCGTCGAAGCGTTGAGCCGCTGCCGCCATCACCGGCTGGCGGCACCACGCGATGAAGGCCATCGCCCGCAAGGCGGCGCGCAAGGCGGCACGGGTCAAGCTCACTCCGGATCAGATCGTCGGCTACGACGACGCCGGCCTCCCTCGATGATCGCCGACACGTCCGCGCTGGTGGCGATCCTCAGGCAAGAACCGGAGGAGGCGCGCTTCATCGAACTCCTCCTCGCCGATGCCAGGCCCCGCCTCTCGGCGGCCACCCTGTGCGAGGCCCGGATCGTCGCCTTCGGCTACCGAATCGACGCCGAGCTGGCGGAGCTCCTCGACCTGGTCGCGCCCGAGGTCGTCACCGTCGACGAAATGCAGGTGAAGCTCGCGTTCGAGGCGTTCCGGCGGTTCGGCAGGGGCCGCCACCCGGCCGGGCTCAACTTCGGCGACTGCTTCTCGTACGCGGTCGCGCGCGCGCTGGACGAGCCGCTGCTCTTCAAGGGCGACGACTTCTCGAAGACCGACGTGAAGATCGCCGATCGCCCTGAGTGACACCGTGATGGCGGTCCCCTCGCCACGCAGGCAGACTCGCCGCCGGGAGGGACACCATGAAGATCCTCTACGGAGTCGTCGGCGAGGGTATGGGCCACGCCACCCGCTCACGCGTGGTGCTCGAGCACCTGGTGAAGAAGCACGACGTGCACATCGTCGTCTCCGGCCGAGCGCGCGACTACCTCGCCAAGCGCTTCGAGAACGTCCACAACATCTGGGGCTTCACCATCCAGTACGAAGGTAACTCGGTGAAGAAGTGGCAGACGCTCCTGCAGAACCTCAAAGGGGCCATCACCGGCTGGCCGCAGAACGTGAAGAAGTACTTCGAGCTGGTGGAGACCTTCTCTCCCGACGTCGTCATCAGCGACTTCGAGTCCTTCAGCTACCTGTTCGCCCGCAACCACTTCCTCCCGGTGATCAGCGTGGACAACATGCAGATCATCAACCGCTGCAAGCACGAGCCCGACGTGCTCGCCGGCTACGAGGATCAGTTCGAGCTCACCAAGTCCATCGTCAAGGCCAAGCTGCCCGGCGCCTTCCACTACCTCATCACCACGTTCTTCTACCCGCCGGTGCGCAAGGAGCGGACCACGCTCGTCCCGTCCATCCTCCGCCCGGAGATCCTCGACGCGAAGTCCCAGCCCGGCGATCACCTCCTCGTCTACCAGACGATGACCACCAACACCGCGCTGATGGACGAGCTCAAGAAGTCCGGCCGCGAGTGCCGCGTGTACGGCTTCAAGCGCGACTTGAAGGCCGACGAGCGCGACGGAAACCTCCTCTTCCGCCCCTTCAGCGAGGCCGGCTTCATCGACGACCTGCGCACCGCGAAGGCCGTCATCGGCGGCGGCGGCTACACGCTGATGAGCGAGGCGGTGTACCTGAAGAAGCCCATGCTCTCCGTGCCCGTTGGCGGCCAGTTCGAGCAGGTCTTGAACGCCCTCTACCTGCAGAAGCTCAACTACGGCCGGCACGCGGTGGCGCTCGATGGAAAAGCCCTCGGCTCATTCCTCGAGGCCGTGCCCGACTGCGAGAAGGCGCTGCAGAACTACTCGCAGGACGGGAACAAGGTGCTCCTCGACACGCTCGACGCGAAGCTCGACGAGGCGCTCAAGAAGAAGGGCACCTGGGACGAGACCACCATCTAGACGAGCAGCATCGTCACCAGCCCGATCGCCAGCACCACTCCGAAGACGGCCAGCACCTTCTTCCCGAACAGCGTGCCGCCCAGCACCAGCGACAGCCCGCCCTTCACCAGCGTGTTGCTGCACGTCGCCAGCACCACCGTGCGCTCCGCCACCTTCACGTCCAGCGCGCCCCCCTTCACCAGGTTGGCCATGGACAGGGTGATGGCGTCCACGTCGGTGAGGCCCGCCAGCGCGCCGGTGACGTAGCTGCCCGACTCTCCGAAGGTGTCGGTGGCCCACCGCGAGACGACGAGGATCGCCACGAAGAACGCGCCGAACTTCAGCGCCTGCGTCAATTCGAACGGGTTGGTCAACTGGACGGTGGTGGCCGGGCCTTCCTCCTTCTTCTGCCGGAAGTAGAGGACCGCCGACAACACCAGCCCCGTGCCGCCCATCGCCGCCAGCGGTGGGAGCAGCGCCAGGAACAGCGATCGCTCCACGATGAACGTCGTCACCAGCACCCGCGCGAACATGATGGTGGACGCCAGCACCACCGCCAGGCCCGCCAGCCCCGCCAGCTCCGGCGTCTGTTTGGCCCGCGCCGCCGAGGCCAGCGTGACCGCGGTGCTCGAGACCAGCCCGCCCACTGCGCCGGTGACCAGCAGCCCCTTGCCGTGCCCCCACAGCCGCATCGCCACGTAGCCCACGAAGCCGATGGCCGCGATCAGCAGCACCATGAAGCCGATGCGGTACGGGTTGAGCGCGCCGTAGGGGCCGTAGGGCGCGTCGGGGAGGATCGGCAACATCACCACCGCCACCACCAGGAACTTCAGCGTGGCGATCACATCGTCCTTCGAGACGCGCGTGCTGAACTCCCGCAGCTGCGCCTTGGTGGACAGGAGCATCGTCGTCACCACGGCGACCGACGCCACCACGAAGATCCTCCGCTCCACCTGGACGATCGCCTGATCCGCCAGCGCCAACGCGCCGAGGAGGAAGGTGACGATCGCCGCGGCCTCGCTGGTGAGCCCCGGGTGCCCCGACTGCTCGTCGCGCCAGTGCACCACCACCAGCAGCGCAGAGAGGCCCAGCCCCGCCACCACCAGGGCCCAGGGGCCCACCTGCTTCGACAACATCACCGCCACGCCGCCGGCCAGCGCGATGATGGGGAAGGTCCGGATGCCGCCCGGGAAGCCCCGCCGCGTCTCCGTCACCGGCCGCGACTGCTCCCGCTCCAGGCCGATCAACAGCCCCGCCGCGAGCGCCAGCGCCAGCGAGATGTACGGCTCGTACTCGTGCATGCGCCCTCGAGTCTCCCGCGCCCGCGCTGCGACGCGCCACTCCTCGTCTCGTCACCCTCCGGCGGCCGGCTGCACGTGCTCGCCGCGCTCGAACACCACGCCTGCTCGTCCCACCAGGAGCGGATCGACGTGGCCGATCTGATCGACGTCCTTCTTCGCGTAGGGCAGCTGGTGCAGGAGGTACCGCATCGCGTTGAGGCGCGCCCTCTTCTTGCAGTCGCTCTTGATGACGATCCACGGGGCGTCGGTGGTGTCCGTGTGGAAGAACATCGCCTCCTTCGCCTTCGTGTACTCGTCCCACTTGTCGAGCGACGCGAGATCGATGGGCGACAGCTTCCACTGCTTGAGCGGGTGCACCTCGCGCTCGCGGAACCGGCGGCGCTGCTCACGGCGGCTCACGGAGAACCAGAACTTGAAGAGGTGGATGCCCTGGCGCACCAGCATGCGCTCGAACTCAGGCGCCTGCCGCATGAACTCCTGGTACTCGGCCTCGCTGCAGAAGCCCATCACCCGCTCGACGCCGGCCCGGTTGTACCAGCTGCGATCGAAGAGGACGATTTCACCCGCGGTCGGCAGGTGCTCGACGTAGCGCTGGAAGTACCACTGGCCGCGCTCGGTCTCGCTGGGCTTCTCGAGCGCCACGACGCGCGCGCCGCGGGGGTTCAGGTGCTCGGTGAAGCGCTTGATGGCGCCGCCCTTGCCGGCCGCGTCACGCCCCTCGAAGAGGACGATGACCCGCGCGCCCGTCTCCTTCACCCAGGCCTGCAGCTTGAGCAGCTCGACCTGCAGACGGTACTTCTGCCGCTCGTAGCTCTTGCGCGACAGCAGGTTCTTGTACGGGTAGCCGCCCTTCTGCCAGTCGTCGGCCAGCTCCTTGTCGGCTTGCCGTCGCGCCAGCTTCGACAGGCCTTTCTGTTGGTCGAGCACTCCGCGGAGGATCCGCACTGCGTCGGCCGGAGGCGTCCCCTCGAGGAGATCGCGGATCGCCTGCTCCTTCACCTCGTCGGCGGCGGCGCTGGCCTGGTCGGCCGCGAAGTCCTCGAGCGCCTGCGGCGAGAGATCGGGCGCGATGTCCCCTTGCCTCACACGGCGGGGGCTCCTGGGCGGAGAGCGCCGGCGGGCAACGGTGGTGATCTCGTCCTCTCGGTCGTGCGCGCGTTCCACGGGGCCTCCGGTGAAGGCTGCTCCAGACAGCCGGAGCAAGCCACATGCCCCACGCTCATCCACCGCGCACAGCGTTGCCGAGTCCGCAGCCGCTGCGCGAAGGTTCGCCGGGTCGCAGAATGTGCGGCCATCGGAGCGGGCTCGTCCGCCCGCCTGGTCCGGTTGTTCGGCCCGTGTGCTGCCTCTGCCGGGGTGTCGTCTGTGCTCTGGCCGAGGGCTCGGTGAAAACGGTGGACCGCGGGCGCCACGAGTGACGCGCCGGGGCAACTCGCGAGGGCCGTCGGGGCCTGCCTGACACAGCCGTGGCTCGCTGGACGGAGTCCGTGTCGAGGGCGCACCGCGTGGCGAGCCCCGCGAAGAGGAATCAGCGCCTCACCTGGATCAGCTCTCCCGCCTCGGCGTTGCCGTCCTTCAGGTAGGCGGCGAGCTGCTCAGGCCTCACCTGGAACGGCTGCCGCGCCACCGGGTCGAGCACGGTGAAGGTGTCCGTCTTCGCGTCGTAGCTCGCGACGGTGACGAAGTGGCCGCCGTCGTACGAGACCTGGTCCTTCCAGCCGAGCGCCGGGTTGCCCGCCACCACGAAGGCGGTGGCCTCACCGGACAGGAAGGCCTGCCGCATCACGTCCACCGCGGCTGCCTTGTTACTGCCCCAGGTGTTGGGCACCGCGCTCGCGTTCGCGCCGGCGGCGTTGAGGCCCTTCACCACCTGGCTCACCGTGCCCCAGGCGCGATCGTTGGAGCCTCCTCCGCCGAGGGCTCGCAGCTTCATCGCGCGCTCGTAGTCGGAAGAGAGGCCCCGCAGCGCCGGCGAGTCGACGCCCAGCGCCTTGAGCGCCATCAGCGACGAGGCGAAGCCGCAGTTGGCGTTGCGGCCGTCGGAGTCGCCGACGAACTGGTTCACCATCACCCCGCCGAGATCGGTCGGGACTTCCGGCGTGCGCGGAGGAACCGTTGGCTCGGTCGGCGTCGTCGGGGGCGTCACGGGCGCGGGCTGCACCGGGGGGGCGCCGGGGACCAGCCCGTACTTCGACGGATCCGGCAGGAGGAGCTGGTCGCCGGGGTGGAGCGGGCGGCTCCCGTTCGACGCCATCAAGTCCTGCACCATGCGGTGCGCGAGCCGGTGCCAGGTGGCGGAGTATGACGGGTCGCTCGGCGACAGGCCCTGCTGGGCGAGAAGCTCGGTGGCGCGCCGCTCGGCGATGCGGTGGTAGCTGTCGCCGGCCTGCACCGTGTACGCGGCCTGGGACGGTGGCGTCGGCGTCGGAGGGGGCGCAGACTGCGCGGCCTGCTGGCGGAGCGCCCGGCCTCGGCCGGCGGAGAACTCGTCGTTGCGGCGCAGCGCGGCGGCGCGGCTCACCTCGCGGCGAACCGGGGGCTTCGGCGCGGGGGGCCTCTGGATCGATGCGCTCTTGATGATCATGGGGCGGCTCCTCACCTGTGTTGTCGGTGGCGCCGCCAACCCCGTATTTTGACCGGACTGTCAGCGATCCAGACATCCGCGGCCTGATTTTCGCGGTCCTGAGAATCAGCCGAGGAGGTGCCGGGCGATGACCAACCGCTGGACTTCACTGGCGCCTTCGTAGATCCGCAGGGCACGGATGTCGCGGTACAGCCGCTCGACGGCGAAGCCCTTCACCACGCCGTTGCCCCCGTGGATCTGCAGGCAGCGATCGATGATGCGCTGCGCCGCCTCGGTGGAGAACAGCTTGGCCACGGCGGCCTCGTAGGTGACGCGCGCCTGGCCGAGGTCCTTGGTGAGCGCGGCCTGGTGGACGAGGAGCCGCGACGCCTCCAGCTCCACCGCGCTGTCGGCGAGCAACGCCTGCACCGCGGAGAGCTCCGACAGCGGCGCGCCGAACTGCCTGCGGGACTTCGAATAGGAGAGCGCTTCGTCCAGCGCGCGGCGGGCCATGCCGACGGCGGCGGCGCCCACCGTGCTGCGGAAGACGTCGAGGGTGGACAGGGCCAGCTTCATACCCGCGCCTTCGTCGCCCAGGCGCGCGCTGGCGGGGACGCGGCAACCCTTGAACTCCAATTCGCCGATGGGGTGCTCGCCGAGGAGCTGCATCTGGCCGACGACGCGGAAGCCGGGCGCGCCTGCGGGCACCACGAAGGCGGAGATCCCCTTCGGCCCCTCGGAGGTGCGGGCGAAGACGGTGTAGTGCGAGGCGACGCCGGCGTTGCTGATGAAGCGCTTCCTTCCATCCAGCACGTAGCCGTCGCCGTCCTTGCGGGCGGTGGTGGCGAGCGCCGCGACGTCGCTGCCGGCCTCGGGCTCGGTCAGCGCGAAGGCGAAGAGCGCCGAGCCGGTGGCCACGCGCGCGAGGAGGTCTTCCTTCTGCGCCGCGCTGCCGGCGAGCAACACCGGGTGGCTGCCCAGGCCCTGCACCGCGAAGAGCGAGTCGGCCGCGGCGTTGCGGTACGCCATTTCCTCCCGCAGCACGCACACCGACAGCACGTCCACCTTCGGCAGCGCGCCGCCGAAGTCGGCCGGCACCAGGTACGGGTAGAAGCCGAGCTCGGCCACCGCCCGCGCCAGCGCCGCGTCGTCGACGTGCGCGGTGGGCTCGAGCGGGGCGAACGCCGCCCGGGCCTTCGCCCTGAGCTCGAGGTGCGCTGGCGAGAGGAACGTGGCGCTCATGTCAGCGGCCCTGGAACTTCGGCGTGCGCTTGTTGGAGAAGGCGTCGTAGGCCTCGCGGAAGTCTACCGTCTGCATGCACACGGCCTGCGCGCGGGCCTCGGTGTCCAGCGCGCCGTGGAGATCCATGTTCAGCTCGCCGTTCAAGAGCTCCTTCGTCATGCCCAGCGCGAAGGTGGGGCCTTCCGCAAGGCGCGTCGCCCAGGCGAACGCCTCCTCCAGCACCTTCTCGGGCGGGACGACCTTGTTGAAGAGGCCGTACCGCTCGGCGGTGGCCGCGTCGAGGACGTCGCCGAAGTAGAGGATCTCGGTGGCGCGCGACAGCCCCACCACCTTCGGCAAGAGGTACGCCGCGCCCATGTCCGCGCCGGCGAGTCCCACCTTCGTGAAGAGGAAGCCGATCTTCGCCTTCTCGGACGCCACGCGGAGATCGGACGCGAGCGCGATGACCGCTCCGGCGCCCGCGGCCGTCCCGTTGAGCGCGGCGACGACGGGCTTGCGCAGGGTACGGATGTTGCGGATCAGGTCGCACGTCATGCGGGTGAAGTCGACCAGCGCCGGCATGTCGCGCGCGAAGAGCTGCTTGATGATCTCGTGCTGATCTCCGCCCGAGCAGAAGCCGCGGCCCTCTCCGGTGATGACCACGGCGCGCACGGCCGCCTCGCGCTCGAGCTCGAAGAAGAGATCTCTCAGCTCGGCGTAGACCTGGAAGGTGAGCGAGTTGAGCGTGTCGGGGCGGGTGAAGGTGATGACTCCCACGGAGCCCTTCACCTCGAAGCGGAAGGAGGTCGGCGTCTTCATGGGCCGACTTCTTGCCTGCGCGCCCTGCCCAGGTCGAGGACTTCTACAGCACCGCCGTGGCTTCGATCTCCAGCAGCGCTGCGTCCTCCACCAGGCCGGCCACCTGCACCAGCGCCATCGCCGGGTAGTGCTTGCCCATGTGCTTCTTCCAGGCGGCGCCGCACTCCTTGAGCGAGGAGAGGTAGGCCCGCTTGTCGGTGACGTAGATGGTGAGGCGGGCGAGCTGCTCGGGCTTGCCGCCCGCGGCGGTGAGCACCTCGACGACGTTGGAGAGCGCCTGGTCGAACTGAGCGGCGAAGGTGGCCGGGAACTTCGGCGTCTCCGAACGCGGATCCCACCCCACCTGGCCCGCGATGAAGAGGACCTTGCCCTCGGCGACGAGGCCGTTGGAGTAGCCGCGCGGCTTCGCCCAGCCCGCCGGTTGGATGGTGGTGCTCATACCGTTTCACCTCCGTCGATGACGTACTCCGCGCCGGTGATGGCGGCGGCGGCTGGCGAGGCGCAGAGGAAGTGGACGACTTCGGCCACCTCCTCGGGCTTCACCGCGCGGCCCATGGGGTTCAGCTTCTCCAGCTCGGCCCGCGCCTCCTTCGCGCTGCGGCCGGTCGCCTTCACGATGTTGTCCACGCTGGCCTGCAGCATGTCGGTGTCCGTCCACCCGGGGCACACGGCGTTGACGGTGACGCCGCGGGGCGCCAGCTCCACCGCCAGCGCGCGGGTGAGCCCCAGGAGCGCGTGCTTCGAGGCGCAGTAGGCCGAGGTGTACTTGAAGCCCTTCCGCGCGGCGGTGCTGGCCAGGTTCACCACCCGGCCGGCGCCGGACTTCACCATCGCGGGGATGAGCTCGCGGCACAGCAGGAAGGGCGCGGTGACGTTGACGGCCTGGAGGCGAAGGAAGTCCTCGGTGGAAGTGCGGGCCAGGGGCGCGGCGAGCGCGATGCCGGCGTTGTTGACGAGCGCGGTGAGGTGCCCAGCGTCGGTGGTGAGGCGGTGCGCCGCGGCCAGCACCGACTCTGCACTCGCCGCGTCGAAGGGAACGAAGCGCAGCTCGCCCAGCTTCTTGAGCGGCTCCAGCGACGCCTCGGTGCGCACCAGGCCCCAGACGCGCCACCCGTCCTCGAGGAAACGCTGGGCGATGGCCTTGCCGATGCCGCGGCCGGCGCCGGTGATGGCGACCTGTCGGGTGGTCATGAGGAGGCCTCTACCACGACGCACCAGCCGTGCGATGGTCTCGCCCCACTTCGGAGGCACGCATGGGCAAGGTGCTGTTCGGCAAGGACGAGAAGATCGAGTGCATCCAGCCCATCGACCTGAAGGGCGCCGACGGCGAGGATCTCTGCCTCGCGTACAAGACGAGCAAGTACTTCGTCTTCGCTGGCGTCTACATGAAGGACGACGGCTACGTGCTCGGCGTGCCGAAGGTGAAGGGCACGTACTACCCGCTGCCCGAGGCGACCGAGCTCCAGGGCTTCCAGGCGCGCGGGCTCGTGCCCAGTCCTCTCCCGGGCTACTCCATTCCCATCCCCGAGTACCTCTTCGGCTACTCGCTGTGGCTCGTCATCGCGCTGGTGGCCGGCTTCGGGTGGCTCAAGTCGGCGCGGACGAAGCGGCGCAAGGCGAGGGACGCGGCCATTCCGGTCAGCCTGGGGCCACCGACCATCGCGACGGACGGCGACCGCTTCATCTCGGACACGGTGCGGCCGTTGCTGCGGCCGGGCGAGCAGGTGCAGCACCAGGCGTACGGCGTGCGAGATCGCCCCGACGACGCCATCACCGCGGCGAGGAACGTCGGCCTGTTCGCGGTGCTGACCAACCAGCGGGTGCTCTTCGTGCAGACGAAGGTGGGCGCGTTCAAGCCGGTGCTGGAAAACCACGGGGTGACGGAGGTCGAGCGCTCGTCGATCGTCAACGCGGTGGAAGACGACTACCTCATCGTGCTGACGCTGAATGACGGGACGGCGCGGACCATCTTCGTCGGGCCGCAGCAGAAGCACTTCTCCAACCAGCAGGCGTTCATCCGTGACATCCCCCGGCTGCTCGGGAAGGCGCAGGTGACGGAGGCCCAGCCGCAGGTGATCGGCTGACGGATTTTGACGGCGCACTTCCGGGTGGAGGCGGCGAGCCCCGGCGACCTCAGAGAGGCCTGGGCCCTCGCCAAGCGGTACCCGCGCCTGCCCCTTGGCCTGGTCGACGCGGTCGTGATGTCGCGGCAGAGCGCCTCAAGGCTCACACCGTCCTGACGCTCGATGCGCGCCACTTCAGATCCGTGAAGTTGGGGACGGCGCCACGGCTCGTGCCGCTCGACGGCTGAGCTTCGTTGGGGAATCGGAGGGGAGGCGGGGAGTTGGCGACGCATGCGACGGGGCACGCCGCTGCGGGGTGAGCCATGGGGAGCGCCCCTCGTCATCGCAGCGCTTTCCGGGTTCTTCCTCCTCGTGTCCGTCGTGGGCGCGGCGCTGATCCTCAGGTGCGGCTGAGCCCGAGCCGCTTCATCATCGTCCGCACCGTGCCGCCGGGATCCTTCGCGCTCCCGCGGCCGACTTCACCCAAGAGGCGCGCCGCCTCCGCCGCGTTGCCCCGGGCGCGCCGCAGGGCCGCCGTCAGCGCGGCCCGCTCGAGCGCTTCGATCTCGTGCTTCAAGTTGAAGTCACCGCTCGCGAGCCGTTGCTCCAGCGCGGCGCCCGAGAAGAGCCCTTCGTCGCGTGACGGCTTCGCCCACAGCCGCCGGGGGAGATCGGACACCAACAGCGCGCTGCCCGCCCGCCGCGTCACCAGCGCGCCGAAGATCACGTTGCGCAGCTCGCGGACGTTGCCCGGCCACGCGTAGCCCTGCAGCACCTCCAGCGCCTCGGGCGTCACCTCTCGCACCCGGTGCCGCTTCGCCGCGCCGGGATCTTCCGCGTAGTACCGCTCGATCAGCTGCAGCGTCATCGGCTCGAGATCTTCCGGGCGCTCGCGCAAGGGCGGCAGCACCAGCTGCACCGTGGCCAGGCGCTCGTACAGGTCGTCGCCGAAGTGCCCCGTCTCGATCAGCTTGCGCAGGTCGCGGTTGGTCGCGGCGATGATCCGGAAGTCCACCTTCTGCCAGACGTTCTCCCCGAGCCGGGAGATGACCCTGTCTTCCAGTACGCGCAGCAGCTTGGTCTGCAGCGGGTGCGGCGTGTCGTCGATCTCGTCGAGGAAGACCGTACCTCCCTCGGCCGCGGAGAGCTGCCCCGCGTAGTCGCGCGCGGCCCCGGTGAAGGCGCCCTTCACGTAGCCGAACAGCTCACCTTCCATCAGCTCGTTGGGGATCGCCGCGCAGTTGATCGGCACGAAGGCCCGGCTCTTCCGCGCGGACCACTGGTGAATCAGCCGCGCGGCCAGCTCCTTGCCCGTGCCCGTCTCGCCGGTGAGCAGCACCGGCATCGATGTTTGCGCCGCGAGGTGGATCTGCCGGAGCAACTCCTTCGCCGCCGGGCTCTGCGCCACGAAGCCCGGCGGAGGCGTGAGCGCAGGGGCGGGCACCACCGCCTCCTCCAGGCGCGCCACCAGCCGCGTCTCCCACCCCGCGCGACGCGTCGACACCACGTCCAGCGCGCCGCGCTCCACCGCCCGCTGCGCCATCGCCGCCGTCACCGGTGCGCTCGTCAGCCAGACCCACGGCGTGCCCACAGCGCCGGACGGCGGCTCCACCCCGTCCGTCCGCTCCACCGCCACGTCGCCCTCGCGCGCCGGCTCCCAGCCGTTGGCCTTCAACGTCTGCTGCAGCAGCCCCCGCGGGCTCTCTCCTCTCCAGGCGACGGCACGCATGAACACGATTCAAACACCGAATGGACATGAATGGAATGACGAGCGGCCTCGTGCCAGCCCGGGGTTCGGCCCGCCTGGCCCGTGGCGTGTGCCGTGCACCGTGGGGCCGTGTCTCGTCGCCTTCGAGGTGGCCCATGCGGTTCCAGATCGATCGAACGCCCACGTGGAGTTGGCTCGCCGCCTTCGGCGTCACCAAGGACCAGAGCTTCGTCGCCGTGCGGGAGCGCGAGGTGGAGGCCTGAGGCCGCGGGTCGATTTCACCAACGCAGTCGTGTCACCGAAAGGAAGGGTCTGTGTATGTGGTCGTTCATCACGCAGCACTGGGTGCTCTCCACGCTGGCGGCGCTCGGCGGGCTGGGGCTGTTCCTGCTGTTCGCCGGCACGTGGATCATCCACGAGGACGAGGCGGGCCTGGTGATCAAGAAGTTCGGCCGGGCGTTGCCTCCAGGGCGCCTCATCGCGCTCAAGGGGGAGGCCGGCTACCAGGCGGATCTGCTGCCCCCCGGCTGGCACTTCGGCCTGTGGACCTGGAGGTACCGCGTCGAGAAGGTGTCGGTGGTGACGATCCGCCCGGGGGAGATCGCCCTGGTGGTGGCGGCCGACGGTGAGGCGATTCCTGCCGAGCGGATCCTCGGTCATGAGGTGGAGTGCGACGACTTCCAGGACGCGCGCGCCTTCCTCGAAAACGGCGGAGAGAAGGGAAGGCAGCTCGCGTTCCTCACCGCGGGCACGTACCGGATCAACCCGGCGCTGTTCCAGGTGGTCACCACCGACAACGCCGAGCAGTTCGGCATGCGTCCGCGCGAGCTCGAGGTCTTCACGGTGGCGCCCGATCGCGTGGGCATCGTGACGACCCTCGACGGCCGGCCGATCCCCCAGGGGGATCTGGCGGGCTCTCCGGTGGAGGGCCACGACACCTTCCAGCGCGGGCAGGCCTTCATCGACGCGGGCGGGTTCCGCGGGCTGCAGGAGCAGGTGATCCTGTCCGGCTCGTGGAACCTGAACCCCTGGTTCGTCCAGGTCGAGCAGGTGCCGATGACGGAGATCCCGATTGGCTACGTCGGCGTGGTGGTGAGCTACGTCGGCAAGGAGCACGTCGATCTCTCGGGCGACGAGTTCATGCACGGCGATCTCGTCGAGAAGGGCCGCAAGGGCGTGTGGATCGAACCGCTGCTGCCCGGCAAGCACCCGCTCAACCCGCGGGTGATGAAGGTCGAGCTGGTGCCGACCACCAACATCGTCCTCAACTGGGCGAGCCGGGTGGAGCAGCACAAGTACGACGAGAAGCTGGCGCCCATCACCGTGCGCTCGAAGGACGGCTTCTCCTTCACCATCGACGTGTCGCAGATCATCCACATCGGCATGAAGCAGGCGCCGCGGGTCATCTCGCGGGTCGGCAGCATGCAGAACCTGGTCGATCACGTGCTGCAGCCCACGGTCGCGAACTACTTCCGCAACTCGGCGCAGCAGGTGACGGTGCTCGAGTTCCTCTCGGCGCGCACCACCCGCCAGGTGCAGGCCTTCGAGGCGATCAAGGGCGCGCTGGGCGCCTATGACGTGGAGTGCCTCGACACGCTGATCGGCGACATCCAGCCGCCGGCCGAGCTGATGAAGACGCAGACCGACCGGAAGATCGCCGAAGAGCTGCAGCGCACGTACGAGGTGCAGCGCGAGGCGCAGGTCAAGCGCCAGCAGCTCGAGCGCGAGACGTCGATCGCCAACATGCAGGGCGAGGTGGTGCGCAGCGAGCAGATGGTGCGCATCAGCGAGAAGAACGCCCTGGCGGTGGCGGAGACGGCGAAGGGTGACGCGGCGCGGGTGCGCTTCGCGGCCGAAGCCGAGGCTCAGGCGACGCGGCACCGGGCAGAAGCGCAGGCGTTGGCGACGCGCCTCCACGGCGAGGCGGAAGCGGAGGCGACCAGGGCGATCGGCGCAGCGAAGGCCGAAGCCTACAAGGTGGGCGTCGACGCGATGGGCGGCGATGCGTACACGGCGGTGCAGCTCGCCAGCATCCTCGGCGAGCACCAGGTCAAGCTGGTGCCGGAGATCGCCGTCTCCGCTAGTGAGGGTGGCGGCAACGGCGCGCTGGCCACGGCGCTGGTGGCGCGGTTGCTCAAGGGCGGCGCTGCCAACGGCGCCCGCGTGAGCACGCAGAAGGTGGCGGCCGTGCAGGTGCAGCCACGCGAGGCGTGACGGCGAGGACGGAGGGGAGGGGAGCCGGGAGATGGGGCCCGGCTCCCCTTCGTCCCGAGGGCACGGCGGGAGAGTGGAGCGTGGGCGCGCGGAGGCTGTCGGCGCGGAAGCCAGCGCTCGTATGATGCTGCTCCATGGGGTCGACCACCAACCAGAGCATGTTTGAGGCGCTGTTCGATCGCCGCCTCAAGCCCGGAGGCGCCTTCGCCGACGAGCTGAGGGCCGCTGGCTACGACTCCGCGCACGCCGTCCCCGTGTACCCGACACAGGTCTGGGTGCGCTGCCTGGAGATCGCCCGCGCGCACCGATGGCCGACGCACTCCATTCCCGATGCCTACCGGGAGATCGGCCGCGAATTCACGGAAGGGTTCCTCGAGACGCTGCCCGGGAAATTGGTCGCCGCCGCCCTCAAGTTCATGTCCCCTGCGTCGTTCGTCCGCCGCCTCGCCGGCTACTTTCGGCTCGGGCGCGGCGACGAGAAGCTGGTGATGGAGATCACTCGCGACGTGGCCGGCGCCATCGACGCGACTGTCCACAACCCGTCCACCGTACCCGGCGACTTCGTCGCGGGGATGATCGACGCCGCCTTTCGGCGGATGAACGTGAAGTGGACGGTGAGCGTCGATCAGCGCAGCGCGACCGACTACCTCCTGCACGTGCGCTGGGAATAACGCGGAGGAGCGATCACCTTCCGGCCCCCCGGCAACAGACGAGTCCAAGGAGGCCAGTTCATGACTCGTCGCGTCGCACTTCTGTTCGCAGCACTCTTGGTCGCTGCCTGCGGGCCCAGCTCTCTCACCCGGCCCGGCGATCGCCCTGACCGTCCCCAGGCGGCCCGCGCGGCCCTCACCGTGGCGCCCAACGCCATCTCCTGCAACTCCCCGGCGCCGCGCGTCTTCAACTCGGCGCTCTGCCTCTGCGAGGACCTGCACCTGGTGGGGCGGGGGCTGCTGGTGACGTCGTCGGACCCACTCGACGCCCCAGTGGGCGTCAACGGCGTCACGCACGTCGTCGGCGAGACGAACTTCGTGAGCGGCCTGGTGTCCTGGGGTGGCATCTCCGGCACGGGCGATCTCACCGTGGGCCTCGACGCGGTGACACCCGCGTCCGTGTCCGTGGTGGGCACGACGCGCATCGGTCGCGATCTGAACGTTGGGGGCGATCTCGACTCGGTAGGGACCCTGGAGGTCGGCGGCGTGGCGCGGGTGTCGGGCCACGTGAGCGTGATCGGCTCTGATACGAAGATCGTTTCGGCCGGCTACCGGGCGCCGGCTGGTCCTCCCTGCGGGTGCGATCCCACCACCTTCCTCGACGTGCCCGCCCTGGTGGCGGCGGCGCGCACCAGCAATGACAACGCGCGCATCGGCCTCGACGGCGTCGACCACGTGGGCGACTTGAAGCTGACCCTCGATGGTGGGCGCTTCTTCCTCTCGGGCCTGCGCTCCGTGGGGCGCCTCGAGCTCACGGTGACGAGGCCCTCGGCGCTCTTCATCGAGGGCGACTTCGAGACCGTCGGCGACGAGCGCCTCTCGGTGGAGGACGACGCCAGCCTCGATCTCTACGTCAACGGTCGCCTGGAGAACGTCGGCCGCTGGACGGTCAGCGACGCGACGAAGGCCGGCGTGGTGCGCCTCTACGTGGGCGGCCAGGACGCCCTGGTGCAGTCCGTCGGAGATCATGACTTCGTGGGCGCGCTCTACGCCCCGCAGGCGCCGGTGGAGTTGGTGGGCGACGCGTCCTTCCGGGGCGCGCTGTTCGCACGGAGCCTGTCCGGCGTCGGCGAGCTGACGGTGGACTACGCGCCCGCCGCGATGCCCGCCGAGGGGACGTGCCCGTCGCCTTGAGATCGGCTGGGGGCCGTGTAACGAATTCCACGCCCGAGACTCAGGAGGGCATGGACTCCATGACGGATCTCGCCCCCGCCGCCTCCGAAGAGCAGCAGCTCGTCGACGAAGCGAAGACCGGCGCGCGCGCCTCGCTGGAGAAGTTGATCCGCCGGTACAACCAGCCGTTGTTTCGCATCGCCCGAGCCCAACTGAAAGACGACGCGGAGGCGGAGGAGATCACCCAGCAGGCGTGGGTGCAGATCGTCTCCTCCCTCGAGCAATGGACCGGGCGCGGCTCCTTCGCGGCATGGGCGGCGACCGTGGTGGTGAACGCCTGCCGGCAGCGCCGCCGGGGCGCGCGGGACGAGGCGGCGCTCGAGGAAGCGGAGGAGCTCGAAGCGGGCCTCCCGTCGCCGGATGAGGAGGTGCAGCGCGCCGAAGTGGGCCGCGTGCTGGAGCGCACCGTCAACGCGCTGTCCACGCCGCTGCGCACCGTCTTCGTCATGCGAGACGTGCAGGGCCTGACGGGCGCCGAGGCAGCGGAGGCGCTGGGCATCACCGAGGAGTTGGTGCGCGTGCGGCTCCACCGGGCCCGGCAGGCGCTGCGCGTGTCCCTCGACGCCCAGTTCCAGGGCGAGGCGCGGGAGCTGTTTCCCTTCCTCGGCGCGCGCTGCGATCGCATCACCCATGCCGTGCTGGCCGCGGTGGGCGCGGCCGACGCCTGAGGTCCCTCCCGCACAGCTGGCGTGGAATGACTCGTCCCGCAGCGTCTCGTGGGCGGCCCAATCGCTTCCGGGGACGCCGCACAGGCCGGACTCGCGTCCCTTCATCTGGACGAGGCGCTCGAGCTCGCCGTGCACCTCGAGTCCGGCGGCGCGGCCCAATCGCTTCCGGGAACGCCGTCCAGCTCGGACGAGGAGGGCGCTCGCGTCCCTTCATCTGGACGAGGCGCTCGAGCTCGCCGTGCACCCCGAGTCCCGGCGGCGCGGCCCAATCGCTTCCGGGAACGCCGTCCAGCTCGGACGAGGAGGGCGCTCGCGTCACTTCATCTGGACGAGGCGCTCGAGATCGCCGTGCACCTCGAGCCCGGCGGCGCGGCCCACGTCGTCGAGGAGCACTTTTCCGTCGTGCGTGGTGAGGCGCACGTGGAGCTCCCCGTCCATGGACTCCTCGACGCGCTTGTGCATCTCGGTGCGGACGGGCGCGTGGAGCAGCCCGCCGCTGCGGCGCTCCGTGGTGAGCTCGAGGCGATGCGCGCGGTCCGCCCACGTCATGCGCACGTGCGTGTCGTCGAGCTCGAAGCGCTCCAGCTTCGCGCCGGTGTAGGTGGCGAAGCGGTACAGCTTCTTCTCGTGCCACACGCCGGCGATGGTCCCCCGGAAGCTGGAGAACAACCAGGGGATGATCGCCACCGAGCCGGTGACGGAGGTGCCCGGCGTGGAGAAGTGGTTCGCCTGCGCCCACACGTACGCGGAAGGGAACGCCTGGCCCCAGTCCTTCTCGAGGTAGCCGTCGCCGCCGTCGAAGGACACGCTGCGCCCCTCGACTTCCAGCGTGCCCTCGAGCGCGTGCGAGAAGCTGACGATGCCGTGGTAGCACTCCATGAAGGGCACCCACGCGTACCAGCCCATGATGCCGGGGGACGTCAGCGTCACCGGCCACGGCGTCAGCGGCGTCGCGAAGCGCACCTTCCCCTGGAGCGGGAGGTCGCCCGACAGCTCCACGCCCTCTGGTGAGAAACGACACCCGCCCACGCGCACGTCGAAGCGGCCTTCTTCCGCGTGAAAGTCAGCCAGGGGAAACGGCCGGTACCAGCTGCGATGGGTGAGGCCGTCGAGCACCTGGACGAAGGCCTCGCCGCCGCCCTCCGCGCCCAGGAAGACCCCGGGGATGACCGCCCACCGCTGCGAGAGGTCCTTCGACACCAGCTTCACGTACCAGCCTTCGAAGAAGCGCTTCGTCTTGCCACGGCCGTGGAAGCCCTCGGGGTGCAGCGTGGCGGTGAGAAGTCCCATGGTCTCGCGCGAGGTCACTGCGGCCGGGCGGCTGTGCAGCGGCGCCTCTTTGTATGGCAGTCTGCCCGCCCATGCGTCGCCATGTTTCGCACCCTGCCGCCTCGCGCCTCGGGACCCCAGGGGACTCGATGAAGTGGCCGCTGGTGCTCCTCTCGCTGACGGCGCTCTCCTGTGGTGCCCTGAGCCCCCCGAAGAATGATGCTGGCTCGGGTGGTGGCGGCGGCGCGGTGGGCGGAGGCCCGGGTGGTGGCGGCGGCGCGGTGGGCGGTGGCGCGGGCGGTGGTGGGACAGGCGGGGGACTCGGAGGCGGCGCGGGCGGCAGCGGGATGGGCGGGGGACTCGGAGGCGGCGCGGGCGGAGGGACGGGCGGGGGAGGTGCTCGGCCCCCGCGGCAGTTCTCATCGGTGGTCGTCTCGACCGTGACGTCGCCGGTCGGCGCGGTGAAGGGCTTCGCGGAGAAGGACGGCGCCGTGTGGGCCGTGACGCAGCGTGGGCAGGTGCTCAAGTCGACGGGCGCGGAGTTCGTCGAGCAGACGAGGCTGAGCGGGGGCAGCAGCATCTGGGTGCAGGACTTCAGCGCGACGCCCGACGGGACGCTCCTCGTCCTCACCACGGTGCAGTTGCTGGTGTGCAGCGCCTCGTGCGAGCAGGCGACGAGCTGGACGCTCCATGACATCAACCAGGCCTCCGAGGTCCTGGAGAGCGTCTGCGGCAACAGCGCCACCGACGTCATCGCCGTCGGCTCTCGCGGCAGCTTCAGCACCGGCATCGCCTACAAGTGGAACGGCAGCACCTTCACCAAGGTGAGCAACGACGTGGGCATGGACCTGCCGCGAGGCTGCTGGCGGAGTCCTTCGGGAGAGCTCACCTTCGGCGGCGTAGACGCCGTGCTCCGGTATTCGGGTGGTGGATTCACGCCGACGCCCATGTCCCTCTCCGTGGCCGGCATCACCCAGCAGCGCTGGCGGTGCGGGGGTGTCATCGGCAGCGACGAGGTGCTGGCCGGGCCCAACCGGCGCATCGCCCACTCCGCTGCCGGGCTGCTCACCTTGCGCTACGACGACGCGCCCGCGGGGGAGCTCAACGCGATGGCCGTCGTCGATGCGAGCGAGGCCTGGGTCGTCGGCGGCCGCCCGAACGGCAGCGCACCCAACGCGTGGGTGTTCGACGGCCAGCAGTGGACGGAGCGGCAGCCGCGGCTCCCGCTGTACGTTGCGCATGCGGCCGCGGTCCTCGATGGTGGCGTCGTCTACGTGGGCGGAGAGGATGACAGCGCCGCGCCCATCATCCTGCGCGGCGTGCGCTGAGAGCGAGCCCTTCACGCCGGCTCGATGTCCGTCCGAGGGAAGTCGTCGCCCTTGAAGAGGAGGGGCAGCACTTCGTGACGTGCCGTCGCGTACGCGATGCAGTCACCCAGGTTGAGGCCCGCCGGGTGGCGGCCCTTGCCGAAGCGGCGGAAGGCCTCGCGCGCCCAGCCGAGCAGCTCCTGGCTGAAGGGTACGACCTCCGGGCCGACGCGCTCGACGAGGCGATCGAGTCGCTCGCGGCCCTCGATGCCCGCGCGACGCTCGGCGGCGATGGCGGCTTCGAACAACGTCGCCGCGTTCACGACCTTGCGCACCGGCTCGACCAGGCGCTCGACGAAGCTTGCGGCATCCGCTTCCCCGAGGGCGACCGCCAGGAGCGCGGACGAGTCGATGACGTAGCCGCTCACGTCGAGTCGCCCCACAGCTCGTCCGTGATCTCCTTGAGCGGACGATCGTCGTGCTGCAGCTTCTGGCGACGCGCCTCCTCCACCAGCTCCAGCAGCGCCCGACGCTGCCTTTGCTGCACGGCCTCCTTCTGGCGCTTGAGTCGCTCGAGGCGCTCCGAAAACGCCCGGGCCGCAGCCTCCGTCAGCGACTCGCCAGTGGCCTCAGCGAGCTCGTACAGCAGCCGCTCGGCGTCCGGATTCTTGAGGTTCACCGCCATGTTTCCTTTCTACCAGTCATTCCTCCTTTCCACCATTCGGCTGCGGGCGCCGGCCGGTAGGTCCTCGTGCTACACGCCGTCGTGCCATGAGCCGAGCCGCCATCACCGACCTGTACCGAATCGACGAGCTGCTGACGGAGGAGGAGCGCGCGATCCGCGACACCGTCGCGCGCTTCATCGACAAGGAGTACCTGCCGATCGTCGGCAAGCACTTCCGCAACGGCACCTTCCCGATGGAGCTGGTGCCGCAGTTGGCGGACATGGGCGTGTTCGGCGCGACGCTGAAGGGCTACGGCTGCGCCGGGCTGTCGAACGTGGCGTACGGGCTCATCCTGCAGGAGCTGGAGCGCGGCGACTCGGGCCTGCGCAGCTTCGCCTCGGTGCAGTCGAGCCTCTGCATGTTCCCCATCTACGCCTACGGCAACGAGGAGCAGAAGCAGCGCTTCCTGCCCGGGATGGCGGCGGGGAAGATCATCGGCTGCTTCGGCCTCACCGAGCCCGACTACGGCTCGGATCCCGGCGGCATGGTGACGCGCGCCCGGAAGGTGGGCGACGAGTACGTCCTCAACGGCTCGAAGATGTGGATCACCAACGGCACCATCGCGGACGTGGCGATCGTCTGGGCCAAGGTGGACGACGGCGGCCCGGAGTCGATCAAGGGCTTCCTCGTCGAGAAGGGCATGCCCGGCTACGTGGCGAAGGAGATCCACGGAAAATTCTCGCTGCGCGCGTCCTTCACCGCCGAGCTGTCCTTCCAGGACGTGAAGGTGCCGGCGAAGAACGTGCTGCCGGGCGTGCAGGGCCTCAAGGGTCCGCTGTCGTGCCTCAACAAGGCGCGCATGGGCATCGGCTTCGCGGCGATGGGGGCGGCGGTGGCGTGCTTCGAGGGGGCGCGCGAGTACGCGCTGGAGCGAAAGACGTTCGGTAAGCCCATCGCCGGCTTTCAGCTCACCCAGGAGAAGCTCGCCGACATGCTGCAGGAAATCGTCAAGGGGCAGTTGCTCGCGCTGCGGCTGGCGCGGCTGGCCGACGAGCACGGGAAGGTGTCGCCGGAGCAGGTGTCCCTGTGCAAGCGGAACAACGTGAAGGCGGCGCTGGAGATCGCCCGCGTGGCGCGCAGCATCTACGGCGCCAACGGCATCACCGACGAGTACCCGCCGGTGCGGCACATGCTGAACCTGGAGAGCGTGTACACCTACGAGGGCACTCACGAGGTGCACACGCTGATCCTCGGCAAGGCGATCACCGGCATCAACGCGTTCGGGAGCTGACCATGGCCGACGAGAAGGAAGAGAGCACCATCGAGAACCGCGTCTACGTGTTCGAGTCGCTGGCGCGGGCCTTCGTGGAGAAGGCCTCGGACGACCTGGGCTCGAAGAACCCCGAGCGGCGGACGCGGGCGATCCGCGCGCTGGCGGATCTCGCGTACGTGAGCTGCGTGGTGGCGGACACCGGGGCGCTCAAGCCGAAGGCGGTGCGCAAGAAGGTGCTGGCGGCGATCGAGGTGGATCCCGAGGCCGCGGCGCCCGAGCGCGACGAGCCCGAGGCGGAGTAGCCCGCGCATGCCAGGAAGGGGTCATCGAGTTCATGAGCCCGTCGAGACAGCACCCGCAGCTCAAGTCGTGGATTGGTCGGGCCTGGTGCCTGGAGCACGACGTCGAGTTTGGAAGCGATGGCTCGTGGATCCTCGAGAATGCGGCGGTCGAACGCGCCGTCGAGCCCGACGAGTGTTACGTCCTTGGGCCGGAGACGGCGGCGCGCCAACGGCCCGATCTCGCCATCGAGGTCGAGTGGACGAATGGCGGCCTGAACAAGCGCGAGCGCTACCGGAAGCTCGGCGTCCCTGAGCTGTGGATCTGAAAGTCCGGGCGCATCCAGATCTTCGTCCTGCGCGGCGAGACCTACGAGGAGGTCCAGGAGAGCGCGGCGCTCCCCGGCCTCGATCACGACGAGCTGGTGTCCTTTCTCGATCGTCCCTCGACGAGCCAGGCGATCCGGGACTTTCCGCTCCGCGCTTCAGCATTGAGCAGGTTCGGCGCAGTTGTGGCGCTGACGGTCCTGTCTCTCGCCTGCACCGGACCACCGGGGGGCGACGCCGGTGTCGATGCGGGACTTCAGTGCGCGTCCGTCTGCGCCGAGGTTTGCGCGGCTGACTCCACCTGCGTCACGGAAGGTCGGTTGGGCCGCGACCTGCGTGAAGCGCTGCGCCTCGACGGGCGAGTGCGCGACCGGCCTCGCATGCATCGACGAGGCCGACGGGGTCCTCTGCGTTTCCGACACGTCGCCTCTGGCCTGCGAGCCGCTGGGGAATGCCCACTGCGACTGGCACAGCGAGTGTCGAGACGCGCAGACGCTCGGCGTGTGGCGAAGCCGCGCGGGCGCTTTCTGCGAATTCGAGCTGCAGCGTTGTCCATCGCGGTGCGTCGACGAGGCCGTGCTGAGTGACGGCGGCCTCACGCCCCCGAGCTGCGAGTAAGCAGCCGATCACGTGGCTGGCCGAGCTGCCGCAGTGACGGCGCCGCCGCGCTAGACTCTGGCGCCATGACGCGCGACGAGTTCCGCGACCGGCTCCTGGAGATCATGGAGCGCAAGCAGCACTGGGCCTGGCCGGCCTTCACGTCGGGCCTGGTGCCGAAGTCGAAGCTGCACCTCCACCTCGAGCAGGAGTACGCCGTCTACGTCCGCGACTTCCCCGTGCTGGTGGGCCGCGCCTACGTGCAGTGCCCCATCCCCGCGGTGCGCCGCGAGCTGGCCGAGAACCTCTATGAAGAGGAGACCGGCGGCCTCCACGCCGGCCGCCCGCACCCCGAGCTCTTCCTCGAGTACCCGAAGGGCCTCGGCTTCGACTTGAGGCGCTTCGAGACGGTCGAGCTCCTCCCCGCCGCGCGCGACTACCGCCATGTGCTCGATCGCCTCACCACCTCGCAGGGCTGGGCGGTGGCCGCCGCGGTGGTGACGCTCTTCATCGAGGGCACACCCTACGAGCGCGCCCTCTTCGATCCGAAGGCGCCCTCCCGCCCCGAGCCGCCGCTGGAGGCGCACCCGCTCGTCCGTCATTACGGCATGCCCGTGGAGTCCCTCGCGCTCACCAAGGCGCACCGCGGCGTCGAGGGCGAGCACCGGCGCTCGGCGTGGCGCGTCATGCTCGACCACGTCCCGGAGCTCGAGCGTCCCCACGTCCTCAAGGGCATGGAGGAGGCGCTCCAGGCCTGGCTCGCCTGGCGCGACGAGGTCGCCCACAGCTGCGGCATCACCCGCGCGGCGATCGCGCAGCCTTGACGCCCCGCGGCCCGCTTCCGCATTTTCTGCGCGCCGCGGCGGCCACCTGCTCAGGGTCAGGTGGTGGCGGCCTGTTTGCAGTCGCAGGGTTTCGTGGCTGTCTCGAAGAAAACGGAGGGAGCACCGATGAGGACCGAGCGGGCGATGACGACCCGGAAGGCGGCGAAGAAGGTGAAGGCGCTGGACCCGATGGGCGTGCCGGTGAGCGCGGTGATGACGAAGCGGGTCAAGACGGTACGGCCCGACACCAGCCTCGACGTCGCGATGGATCTGATGATGGCGAAGGACATCGGCCACCTCCCGGTCATCGACGAGGCCGGTCGCCTGGTGGGCATCCTCTCCAAGACAGACGTGGTGCGCCGGTACTTCATCGACGGTGACACCGAGGCGTCGGAGGTGCGCGTCAGCGAGGGCAAGGGCGTCAACTACTCGCCCGCCGGCTTCCACGAGGACACGATCATCAACCGCACCGTCGCCGAGGTGATGAGCCGGAAGGTCCGCACCGTCTCCGACTCGGCGCCGCTGGTCGAGGCCGCCATCTCCATGTCGAAGTTCCGCGTGCACGGCCTGCCGGTGGTGTCCGCGAAGAACAACCTGGTGGGCTTCCTGTCCACCTTCGACATCGTCGACTGGGTCGCCGCCAGCTGAACCTGCCGCGACGTTCCTGTGGCGAACAGGCTCAAGACGGAGTAGCCCGTCGCCCCGATGGCAGACATCTGGATCGTCGTCTTCGTCTACCTGCTCATCGCCTTCTCGGTGGGCTTCATGATGCTGCTGGCCGCGCGGCTGTTGCGCGTGCGCTCGAAGGACCAGCCGCCCACCCGTGAGGCCACCTACGAGTGCGGGGAGGAGCCCGCCGGGAAGGCGTGGATCCGCTTCCACCCTCGTTACTACGTGGTGGCGCTGGTCTTCGTCCTGTTCGACGTCGAGACGGTCTTCCTGGTGCCGTGGGCGCTGAACACCCGCCGCCTGGGCGCGTTCGCCATCGTGGAGATGGTGATCTTCGCGCTCATCCTGATGCTGGGCTGGGGCTACGCGCTGCGGAAGGAGGCCCTCAAATGGCAGTGAAGGTGAACGAGGACGCCCGCCCCTTCGAGCACCCGCTCTACGACTACCTCGAGCGCGTGCCCGGCCTCGACGTGGCCGTCACCAGCGTGGACAAGCTGCTCACCTGGGGCGCCACCAACTCCCTGTGGATCTTCCCCATGGCCACGAGCTGCTGCGGCATCGAGTTCATGGCCGCCGCCGCCAGCCGAGTGGATCTCGATCGCATGGGCTCCATCGTCCGGGGCACGCCGCGCCAGTGCGACGTGATGGTGGTGGCCGGGACGATCACCGTGAAGATGGCGCCGCGCGTGAAGCGCCTGTGGGATCAGATGCCCGAGCCCAAGTGGTGCGTGGCGATGGGCTCGTGCGCCATCTCGGGCGACTTCTACCGCGACATCTACAGCGTCATCCCGGGCATCGACATCGCCATCCCCGTGGACGTGTACGTGCCCGGCTGCCCGCCCAACCCGGAGCAGCTGATGGCCGGCCTCATCAAGCTGCAGGAGAAGGTGCGGCTCAAGCGCGCGGGCCTGCCGGTGCCGAAGGAGGAGCGGCCCGAGGCGCTCGAGAAGACCATCACCCCGCGCATCGGACGGCTGGAAGAGCGGCTCAAGGCCAACGCGCAGGATCCGGTGGGGCGTGCGCAGCTCGAGTCGGCGCAGCGGCTGTATGTGCGTGTGCCGGTGGAAGGCGGCGTGCCCGAGCCGAAGCCCACGGGAGGGAGCTCGACATGAGCGAGACGACGACTCCAGCGGCTGCTCCTGCGCCCGCGCCCGCGTTGCTCGAAGGGGCCGCGGCGGTGCTGCCGGGCAAGCCGGTCGACGAGATGAAGGCCGCGCTGGCGAAGGAGAACCCGCACGCGGCGGAGCACATGGCAGCGGTGGCGGCGGCGAAGGCCGAGCGTGAAGCTTCGGTGGCGGCGCTCTTCAGGGAGCGCTTCGGCGTGACGGACCTCGACCTCGCCAACGGCGGCCCGCTGATCCCCAGGGCCAGGCACTTCGAGCTGGCGCGCGCCCTCAAGGACGCCGGCTTCACCTTCTACGTGACCGTGGCGGCGAGCCACTGGCCGGCCCAGAAGACGAAGACGGGGGAGGAGCCGGAGTTCTTCGAGGTGGCCACGGTGCTGCGCGCGGTGGGGAAGGGCAGCGTGCAGGTGTCGTGGCGCGTGAAGCTGGCGCCAGGCGAGGAGATCGACAGCCTGGTGCCGCTCTTCGCCGGCGCGGACTGGCAGGAGCGCGAGCAGTTCGATCTGGTGGGCGTCCGCTTCGCCGGCCACCCGGACTTGCGACGGCTGATGATGCCCGACGAGTGGGAAGGCCACCCGCTGCGCAAGGACTACGCCATCGACACGAGGTGCGAGCCATGGCGGTAGCAGTCGAGGCCGGCTCGCCCGCCCCGGTGGTGCCGACGAAGGCCTTCGTGCCGGATCCCTACCTCGATCTCGACACCTACGAGGCCGACGCGGATCTGATGACGCTGTCCCTGGGGCCTCAGCACCCGTCCACCCACGGCGTGTTCCGCGTGGTGCTGTACCTCGACGGAGAGATCATCGTGAAGGCGGTGCCGCACTGCGGCTACCTCCACCGCGGCGTCGAGAAGCTGTGCGAGAAGCTGTCGTACTCGAACATCACGCCGATCCTGGACAAGAACGACTACGTCGCGCCGATGCTCAACGAGCAGGCGGCGAACATGGCGTTCGAGAAGCTGATGGGCATCGAGGTGCCCCTGCGCGCGAAGTACCTGCGCACGCTGCTCGCCGAGCTGCAGCGCATCGCGTCCCACCTGCTGTGGCTGGGCACCTTCGCGATGGACCTGGGCGGCGCGCTGGGCGGCGGCACCTCGGTGTTCATGTACTGCTTCCGCGAGCGGGAGATCATCCTCGACCTCTTCGAGGACCTCACCGGCTGCCGCTTCCATTACAACACGCACCACGTGGGCGGGAACCGGCACGACATTCCGCCGGGGTGGCCGAAGCTGGTGAACGAGGCGCTCGACACCATCGAGAGCCGGCTCGACGCGTACCTCGCGATGCTGGAGCACCCCATCTTCGTGGACCGCACGAAGGGCGTGGGCACCATCGACGCGCAGCTGGCGCTGGAACTCGGACTGTCGGGGCCGCTGCTGCGCGCGTGCGGGATCGACCATGACCTGCGCCGCGACGCGCCGTACCACGTGTACGACCTGCTCGACGTGCAGGTCGCCGTCGACGGGGGCGGAGATTGCCTCGCCCGCTACAAGGTGCGCCTCGCCGAGATCCGCGAGTCGATTCGGCTGTCCCGCATCCTGGTGGACAACGTGCCGGCGGGGCCGCTGTCGGCCACCAAGCCACTCAACATGGTGACGCAGTTCAAGGCGACGACGGGCCAGGTGTACGTGGGCATCGAGTCTCCGCGGGGAGAGCTGGGCACCTGGCTCATCGCCGCGAAGGACAAGCCGACCAGCCCGTACCGCTTCAAGATCCGACCGCCGAGCCTGCACGCCGCGGCCGCGGTCCCGTACGTCTTCCCCGGGCACACGCTGTCCGACGCGATCGCCATCCTGGGCTCGCTGGATCCGATCATGGGTGAGGTGGACCGGTGACGACCATCCTCGGAAATCCCTGGCTGCACGGGCTCGTCTTCGGCGCGGTGCTGGTGACGGTGCTGATGACGCTGGTGGCCTTCATCACCTGGTTCGAGCGCAAGCTGGCCGGGCGGATCCAGAGCCGCCTGGGCCCGACCATGGTGGGGCCCTTCGGGCTGTTGCAGCCGCTGGCCGACGCGGTGAAGGCGATGCAGAAGGAGTTCATCGTCCCGAGGAACGCCGACCGGTTCCTCTTCTGGCTGGCGCCGCCGCTCACCATCGCGTTCGCCCTGGCCACGGCCGCGGTGGTCCCCTTCTCGAAGGACGTGCTGGCGGCGAACCTGGACGTGGGCGTCCTGTACGCGCTGGCCTTCTCGGGGCTGCTCGCGTTCCCGACGTGGGTCGCAGGCTGGGCGTCGAACAACAAGTACGCGCTGCTGGGCGGCATGCGCATGGTCGCCCAGGGCATCAGCTACGAGATCCCGATGGTGATGGCGGCGCTGGTGCCAGTGACGCTGGCGGGCTCGCTGTCGATGCAGGGCATCGTCGAGTACCAGGAGGCGAGTGGGTGGATCATCGCGACGCCGGTGGGCGCGGCCGCGTGCCTCCTGTTCCTCACCACCGCGCTGGCCGAGGGCAACCGCATCCCCTTCGACATCCCCGAAGCGGAGTCGGAGCTCGTGGCGGGACCGACCACCGAGTACAACGCGATCGGCTGGTCGATCTTCGCGGCGAGTGAGTACGCGCACTCGGTGATCACCGCGGCCATCGCGTCGGCCCTCTTCCTCGGCGGGTGGGACGGGTGGTGGAACCTGCCTCCGCTGGTGTGGATGGTGGCCAAGACGGGCTTCGTCTTCTTGATCATCACCTGGGTGCGCTGGTCGCTCCTGCGCTTCCGCAGCGATCAACTGATGGCGCTCTGCTGGAAGTACCTGGTGCCGGGCGCGCTCCTGCTGGTGTTGATCGCCGGCATCCAGGTCTCGGTGAGGGGCTGACATGGGCTACCTGTTGTCGACGTTCCAGAGCCTCTACGCGACCTTGCGCCAGGCGATGTCGAAGCCCAGCACGGTCGAGTTCCCCAAGGTGAAGCGGGAACGGGCGCCGCGGATTCGCGCCAGCTTCGCGCTGACGAAGGACGCGGCCGGCGACGAGAACTGCATCGGCTGCAAGAAGTGCGAGAAGGTCTGCCCGTCGGAAGTGATCACCGTGGTGGCGTCGAAGAAGCCGTCGCCAGTGACGGGCAAGGCGCGTGGGTACGCCGACGACTTCACGCTCAACCTGCAGGCCTGCATCATCTGCGAGCTCTGCGTGCAGGTGTGCCCCACCGACGCGATCATCATGGTGAAGGAGCAGGAGCCGCCGGGCTTCTCGCGGGCGGATCTCACGCTCACCATGGACAAGCTGTACAAGAACGCGGAGACGAAGGAGCGCTG
>JBFMHF010000095.1:0-29094 GCA_040752975.1 Myxococcota bacterium | reverse complement strand
GCCGCCCGTGCCACCGCCCGTTCCGGCGTCATCTCCGCCGCCGCCCGTTCCGCCGCCCGTTCCGCCGCCCGTTCCGCCGCCAGTGCCGCCGCCAGTGCCGCCGCCAGTGCCGCCGCCAGTGCCACCGCCCGTTCCACCGCCAGTGCCCGCGTCATCTCCGCCGCCGCCCGTTCCACCGCCAGCGCCGCCGCCCGTGCCCGCGTCGTCTCCCCCGCCGCCCGTGCCACCACCCGTGCCACCGCCCATGCCGCCGCCGGTACCACCACCCGTGCCGGCGTCCATTCCTCCGCCACCGCCCGTTCCGCCGCCCATACCGCCACCGGCGCCGCCTCCCGTTCCGCCACCGCCGGTGCCGCCGCCCGTTCCAGCGACACACTTGCCAGCGGAGCAGACCTGGCCCGACGCGCAGTCCGCGGACGTCTTACAGGTGGAGGTGGTGCCTCCGCAGCCGACGGCGAAGGCCATCGCGGCGGAGAAGAGGGCGAGTCTCAGGGCGGGAATTTTCATGAGGGCGGCTTGTAGCCGCCCGTCCCGCCGCTGATCAACCGATTCCCTCTGCGACGGCGCCTCACTGACGCCTGAGGGTGACGCTCACGGTTGGGGCGTGAAGCGCAGCGCTCCGCCACTCACGACACTCCCGGGCGTATTGAACGAATGGCGCACGGCGTCGGTGCCGGCCGCGTTCTCCAGGCCCACCGTCGCGCTGGCGCCCGACACCAGGTCCGCCGAGCCGCCGTTCGCAAGGAGCGCGCAGTCATGCAGCTCCACCACGTTGCTCGTCTCGAACAGCTTCGCCTGGAAGCGCAGCCGCTCAACGCCGGGCGCACCGCCGACCGAGAAGGCGAAGTCGAACCACTCCACGGTGAAGACGCGGTTGGGGGCGCTGCCCGAGCTCGTCGCCGCGCAGGAGTCGAACGCCCGCAGCGCCACGTTGAACGTGCCCGCCGACGACACCGTCACCGCCGCGCGCTGAGGTCGGCTTCGCAGCCGTTGGCGGCCATGCCGTCGCAGTTGTCGAAGCCGCTGGCGCAGGCAAGGCCGCAGGTAAGAGTGGTGTCGGATTCGCGGGGCTGTTCACACCCGTCAGGGACCGTTTCCCGTTGACGTGAGTGGATGCGTGCGGCAGAAGTCCCGCGCTTTTCGCGGTGTGAATACGCCCAGGTAGCTCAGTTGGTAGAGCAGGGGACTGAAAATCCCCGTGTCGCTGGTTCGATTCCGGCCCTGGGCACTCTTCTCCCGCCGAGCGACGCCAGAGTCGCGCCTCCCCGCTTTGTCCGGTGCTGCGCTCCTCAGAAGAGGGAGCCTCCGAACCCGAACGAGAAGGTGAAGATCGCCCCTCCAGACCAGAAGGTGACGCCGAAGTGCGGGTGAACGCCGAAGCCTCCCGCGAGAGGAATTCCGCCGTGGATGATGAAGCTGCCCGCGAGCGCTGTCCCGGTGCCCAGGCCGCCCACCATCGCGACGATGAGGGCGGGACCGAGCGCCAGGGTCGCGTGGCCGACGTCTCCCAACCGCAGCGCCGGCGCCAACGTGACAGCGATGACGGTTCCGCCGCCGAAGAGAAACTGTCCGTTCAACATGCCGCCCAGGGCCGCTGACTCGCTCAGCCGCCCCCCGAGCGAGGCGTGCAGCCCGAAGCCGGGGCCGATGCCCACGCCGGGCCCGGCGACCGCGAGCCCCAACGTGCCCATCGCCGCGAAGTCACCCACCAGGTTGGACCGCTCCTCCTCCGTCTCGCCACGCCTCCGCTCGGTCGTCCCCACCGGCGGGCTCTCCTGCTCGTCTCGCGGAGCACCCGTGTACGCGGCGCCTTCCGCACGACAGTCCTTCTGCACCTGCCCATCCCCGCCCAGGGTCTCGACGCACGTCACCCCGTTGAGGCGCGTCACCTTCGGGTAGTCCGCCGGGTTGGGGCCCGTCGGAGGAGGCGGCGGCGGGGGAGGCAGCGGTGGCTCACTCAGCGCCACGCCGGCATCCGCTGCCTCTGGAGGCGCCACGTCGCGCGCCGGTGGATTCACACACTTGCCCGCCTCGCAGATGCGCTCACCCTTGCAGTCCGTGTCCTTCGTGCAACCCGGAGCCGCCGACAACGCGCTCGCCACCAGCAGCCAGCAGAACATGGTCCGCCTCCCCGAATCGAAGAGCGCGGCACCTTACCCGGGCACGCCGGGCATGGGCGATCCAAAGCCCCGCGGCCACCGCGAGGCGACGCGGCGCTGCGGTCGGGAAGATGACAGCCGGCAAGGGTTCGCGCTTCAACCGGACTGAAAATGCGCCGGCCCCCCTTCCCTACCTGCACGCCCCGGGTGTCCAATCAACCCACCTCCGGAGGTCGTCATGTCTGCGCGCTACACCGTGTGCATCGCGTTTCGGGAGCCCACCTATGAGGCGGCCACCTTTCCGCGCACCGAGCCCTTCACCTGGACGATGAAGGACGTGGAGGCGCACGACGAAGACGAGGCGCGCAAGAAGGCCGTCGGCCGCTTCCGCGAATTGGCCGCGCTGTCCAGCGTGGGCTGGGTTCGCGAGATCGAGTCCGTGCGCGTCGTCCTGCACTGACGCGCACGGCTCCTCCGGGGCGCGCTACTGCTTCTCCAACGTCAGCGTGCCGGGCTCCGTCATCGGCGTCGACGTCTCGCGGTACACCAGCGAGTTACCGGTGCGGCAGTACGCGTAGGTGCGGGCGCCCGCCCCGACGCTGATGACGCCATTCGACGAGGTGTAGGCCGCGCCATCGCTGATGTTGGTGGTGTGGGTGATGGTGCAGTTGCAGCCGCCGCCGCCCGCGCTGCAGCTGACGGTGTCGTAGATCGCGTCGAGCGCCGTCTGAATGGTGGGGCAGCCCACCACCGCGCACGCCGCCGGGACGTTGATGGTCGCGGTGAGGTTGGTGCTGACGACCCGCGTGACGTTGGTGGCGGTGAAGGTGACTTCGCCGCGCGTCGTGCCGGTGATGTTGGTGACGGAGATGGTGCCGCCGACGCCCGAGCACGCCTGGTTGGCGCCCGAGAGCACGGAGGAGTCCACGCACGCGGCTGTGTAGAACCAGCGCCCGACGAGATCGCCGCCGCACTGCGGGTTGATGGCCGGACACTGGCCCTGGTAGTTCAAGTTGATGGTGAGGGGCATCCCGGAGCCTCCTCCGCCGCCCGTGGCGCCGCCGCCGCTGCCTCCACCCGTCGCGCCGCCACCGCTGCCTCCGCCCGTCGCGCCGCCACCGCTGCCTCCGCCCGTCGCGCCACCACCGCTGCCTCCGCCCGTCGCGCCACCACCGCTGCCTCCGCCGGTGCCGCCGTCCGTGCCGGACGTGCCGCCGCAGGCCACCAGAAACGCCACCGTCAGTGCTGCCACCAGGACTCGCTGCATGTGTGTCTCCCCGAGCTGAAGGGCGCGCCGGGCCGCGCCATCATGACTGTTGCCGCTTCACCCCCGGACGATCCACGGTCATCGCAACCCTTCGAGGTTGCCTCCCGGCGCTCGAATCGAGAATCTCCCCTCCAGGTCGGGCCCCCGCCTCCACTCCCGATGGGGATGAGGGAGCCAGTCGCCGCTACCGGCCGGCGTCGGCGCCCGGCGGCAAGGGAGGCGGCGCTTCTTCCGCCTTCTCCTCCGGCACGCCCCCGTCGGCCTGCGCGTCCTGCGTGCGCCAGCCGCCGCCCAGCGCCCGGTAGAGCTGCACCACCGCCTGCAGCTGCGCGCCCTTCGCGTCGGCCAGCGCCAGCTCGGCGAGGAGGCGCTGCTCCTGCGCCGTCACCACCTCGAGGTAGTTCGACACGCCGCCGCGGTAGCGCATCATCGCCAGGTCTTCCGTCTTCTTCAGCGCCGCGACCTGCCGCTCCTGTGCCTCGCGGGCCTTCCGGTACTGCTCCACCGCGACCAGCGCGTTGGACACGTCCTTGAGCGCGTTGGTGGCGGCCTTCTCGTAGAGCGCGGCGGAGGCGTGCACCTTCGCCCACGCGGCGTCCACCGCGGCGAGGTTCTGCGCGCCGCCCAGCACCGGCAGCGTGTACTCCAGCCCGACGGCGCCGCGGTACACGGCGGTGGTGCCCTGGTTCATGCCGGTGGCGGCGAACAGGTCGGTGGCGAAGCCGCCGCTGCCCGACAGCTGGAACTTCGGGAACAGCTCGCCCACCTTGATGCCCACCTGGGCGGTGGCGGCGTGGAGCTGGTGCTCGGCCGACAACAGGTCCGGCCGCTGGGCCAGCAGCGACATGGGCAGCCCCGCCGGCAGCTGCGGAGGCGTCTCGAAGTCGGCCAGGCCCGCGCCGCGCTCGATGGGCCCCGGAGGCCGCGCCAGCAGCACGCCCAGCACGTTCTCCGTCTGGAAGACGGCGCGCTTCAAGTTCTCCTCGCGCGCCTGGGCGTCGGCGAGGTTGGCTTCGGCCCGCGCCACCTCGAGATCGTTCCCCACGCCGCCCTTCGCGCGATCCTGGAACAGGCGCAGCGTCTCCTCGCGGGCCTTGATGGCGTCAGCGGTGATGGTGGCCTGCAGGTCGAAGGTGCGCAGCTGCAGGTAGGTGGACGCCACGTCGCCCACCAACGCCACGTAGGCCCCGCGCTGGTCGGCCAGCGAAGCCTCCACCAGCGCGTCGGCCGCTTCCTTCTGCCGGCGCAGCCGCCCCCACACGTCGGCCTCCCACGAGGCGCCCGCGTAGGCGCCGACGTTGCCGTTGAAGACGTTGGCCGGGACGATGGTGGGCACGCCGGGGAAGCCCTGGCCGCCGCCGAAGCCGACGCCCGCGCCCAGCGTGGGGAAGAAGGCCCAGAAGGCGGCGCGCTGGTAGGCCCGCGCGTTCTCCACGTTGGCGGCGGCGACGCGCACGTCGTAGCCCTTCGTCACCGCCTCCTGCAGGTGCGCGCCCAGCACCGGATCCTTGAACACCTTCCACCAGGGCAGGTCCGCCAGCGACTCGGGGCGCTTGTCCTGGCCGCGGTGCGCGTCGGGCGGCTTCACCTCGGGCCGGGCGAAGTCCGGGCCCACGGCGCACGACGCGAGGAAGACGAGTCCCATCCACAGTGCGCGCTTCATGTCACCCCTCCCCCGCCGAAGCCGGGAATTTCGCCTTCTCCTTGTCGCCCGAGGCGAAGGCCTTGAGGCGCTCCACCAGCACGAAGAGGCCGGGCGTGAGGAAGATGCCGATGAAGGTGGCCATCAGCATGCCGAAGACCACCACCGCGCCGATGGCCACACGGCTCGCCGCGCCGGCGCCGGCCGCGCGAAGGAGCGGAATGCAGCCGAGGATGAAGGCGAAGGCCGTCATGAGAATCGGCCGCAGGCGCAGCTTGGCGCCCTCCAGCGTGGCCTCGAGCAGAGGCTTGCCGGAGTCCACCTGCATCTTGGCGAACTCCACCACGAGGATGGCGTTCTTCGCGGCCAGCCCCACCAGCATGATGAGGCCCACCTGCCCGAAGACGTTGAAGTCCAGCCCGTTGATGGCGAGGCCGAGGAAGGCGCCGACGACGGCCACGGGCACCACCAGCAGCACGGAGAAAGGCAGGGCCCACGACTCGTACTGCGCGGCGAGGATGAGGAAGACGAGGAGAATCGCCATGAGGAAGGTGGGCACCGACGAGGGCGCGGTGGCCTCCTGGTAGCTCATCGCGTTCCACGAGGTGCGGTAGCCCTCCTCCAGCGTCTCCTTCGCCACCTCCTCGAGCGCCTTCATCGCCTGGCCGGAGCTGACGCCCGGCGCGGGCTGCCCCGTCACCTCGACGCCGCGGTAGAGGTTGAAGCGGGTGGTGTACTCGGGGCCGTTGATGGTGCGCACGGTGGCCACCGAGGACACCGGCACCATGTGCCCCTCGCGGTTGCGCACGTAGAAGTCGCCGATGTTGGCCGTCGTCGCGCGGTACTCGGGCTCGGCGGCGAGGTACACGCGCCACTGCCGGCCGAAGCGGTTGAAGTCGTTGATGTAGCTCGAGCCCATGAAGGTCTGCAGCGCGCCGTAGAGCTCGCTGGGCTCGACGCCCTGCTTCATCATCTTCTCGCGGTCGACGTCGACGAAGATTTGCGGCACGGCGGCCTGCCACGAGGTGCCGACGCGGCTGAACTCGGGGCGCTTCTTCGCGGCCTCGAGGAACTTCGCTGTCTGGGCGGCGAGCTCGTCGGTGGAGCGGCCCACGGTGTCCTGCACGAAAATGGAGAAGCCGCTGCCGGTGCCGATGCCCGGGATGGCGGGCGGCCCGAAGGCGAAGCCGCCGGTCTCAGGCATCTTCGCCAGCTCGGCGTTGAGCTCGCGCATGATGACGTCGGCGCTCCGGCCGTGAGGCGTGCGCTCCTTCCACTCGTCGAGCTGCACGAAGTACGTCACCAGGTACGTCGACGAGGTGTTGGTGGCGATGGAGAGGCCGACGATGGTGTTGTACGTCTTCACGCCCTCGGTCTTCTCGAGCAGCTCTTCCACCTGCCGCGACACCGCATCGGCGCGCTGCAGCGAGGAAGCCGGAGGCAGCGCCAACACCGCCATCAGGTAGCCCTGGTCCTCCTCGGGGACGAAGCCGCCGGGCAGCCGCGAGCCCAGCAGTCCGGCGCCGCCGAAGAAGACGAGCAGCAGGCCCGCGGTGAGGATGCCCTTGCGCAGGAGCAGGTGGGTGACGCGCCCGTAGCCGTTGGTGGCCCTGGTGAAGCCGGTGTTGAAGGCCTTGAAGAATTTCGCCAGCAGGCCCTTCCCTTCCTTCTTCGGCCGGAGCAACAGGCCGCAGAGGGCGGGCGAGAGGGACAGCGCGTTGATGGCGGACAGCATCACCGAGATGGCGATGGTGATGGCGAACTGCTGGTACATCCGCCCGGTGATGCCGCCGACGAAGGCGACGGGGATGAAGACGGCGGACAGCACGAGCGCGATGGCGATGACCGGGCCCGACACCTCGCTCATCGCCTTGTTGGTGGCGGCCTTCGGGTCGAGGCCTTTTTCGATGTGATGTTCGACGGCCTCCACCACGACGATGGCGTCGTCGACCACGATGCCGATGGCCAGCACCAGGCCGAGCAGCGTCAGCGTGTTGATGGAGAAGCCGAACAGGGGGAAGAGCGCGAAGGCGCCGATGAGGGACACCGGCACGGTGAGCAGAGGAATCAGCGTGGCGCGGAAGCCCTGGAGGAAGATGAAGACGACGAGGATGACGAGGACGATCGCCTCGAAGAGCGTCTGGACGATTTCATCGATGCCCTCGACGATGGGCAGCGTGGTGTCGAGGGAGATGTCGTACGTCATGTCCTGCGGGAAGTTCTTCGACACGCGGGCCATGGTGGCCTTGATGTTGTTGGCCACCTCGAGCGCGTTGGAGCCGGGCGCCTGGTAGATGCAGATGACGCCGGCGGGCTGGCCGTTGAAGCGGCCGCGCTGGTCGTAGTTCTGGGTGCCGATCTCGATGCGGCTGACGTCCTTGAGGCGCACCAGCGAGCCGTCGGGGTTCTCCTTCACCACCACCTCGCCGAACTCCTCGGCGGTGACGAGGCGCCCTTGAGCGCGCACCACGTACGTCATCTCCTGGCCTTTGGGCGCGGGCTCGCCGCCCAGCTTGCCGGCGGGGTTGACGACGTTCTGCTTCTTGATGGCGTTCTGCAGGTCGCCGACGGTGAGGCCCAGGCGCGCGAGGCGGTCAGGCTTCACCCAGATGCGCATGGCGTAGTCGGAGGAGCCGTACATGGCGACCTCGCCCACGCCCTTGATGCGGGCGAGCTCGTCGTTGATGTTGATGACGGCGTAGTTGGAGAGGAACGACGCGTCCCAGGTGTTGTTGGGCGAGAAGACGGAGACGACGATGAGGGGCATCGCCAGGGACTTCTTCAGGCTGACGCCGGTCTGCTTCACCTCGGGCGGCAGCTGCGGCATGGCGATGTTGACGCGGGTGTTCGCCAGCACGTTGGAGATGTCGATGTCGGCGCCGACCTCGAAGGAGACGTTGAGCGCCATCTTGCCGTCGGCCGAGTTGGTCGACTGCATGTAGATCATCCGCTCGACGCCGTTGACCTGCTGCTCGATGGGCGTGGCGACGGACTGCTCGACGGTGAGGGCGTCGGCGCCGGTGTACGTGCCGGAGATCTTGATCATCGGCGGCACCATCTCCGGGAACTGGGCGATGGGGAGCCGGGACATCGACACCAGGCCGACGATGACGGTGATGATGGAGATGACCATCGCCACGATGGGGCGGCGGACGAAGAAGTTGCCCTTCGGCTCGGCGGGGCTCGCCGGCGCGTGGCCCTCAGGAGACGGGGAGCTCATGGCGCCTTCTTCTCCTCGGACTTCTTCTCGTCGGCCTTCGGGGCCTGGGCGGTCTTCGCGGCGTCGGCGGCGGCCTTGTCTTCGGCGACGACGGTGTCACCGGGGCGCACCTTCATCAGGCCCTCGACGATGATGACGTCGCCGTCCTCGAGGCCCTTCTCGACGACCCAGTTGGGGCCGACGCGCTCGGAGGCCAGCACCGTCTTGAGCTCGACCTTGTTGTCCTTGACGACGCCCACCTGGAGGATGCCCTGGGTCTCCTTCACCGCGCGCTGGGGGACGAGGAAGGCGTCTTTCTTGGTGTCGACGATGCCGCGGACCTTGCCGAATTGGCCGGGCTTCAGGGTGAAGTCGGGGTTGGGGAAGAGGGCGTCGAAGGCGAGCGTGCCGGTGGAGATGTCGAGCTGGCGGTCGACGACGGCGATGGTGCCGCGGTGGGGATAGAGGGAGCCGTCGGCCAGCACCAGCTGGAGCGTGCCCCGGTTGGGGCCGATGACGCCGGCGTCGGGGCCTTCGTTCTGGAAGCGCGCGAGGCGACCGGCGACCTTGAGGTACAGCGTCTCGGGGATGTTGAAGCGCACGCGCACCGGGTCGAGAGACGAGACGGTGGTGAGGAGCGTGGGCTCGGCCTGGCCGACGAGGTTGCCGACGCGGACCTTGGCGATGCCGGCGACGCCGTCGATGGGGCTGGTCACCTTCGTGTAGCCGAGGGTGGCCCTGGAGGACTCCATGGAGCCCTGAGCGGCCAGCATGCGGGCCTTCGCGGCGGCCTGTGCGGCCAGCGCGTTGTCGTACTCCTGGCGGGACACAGCGTTGACGGCGACGAGGGGCTTGAGGCGCGCGACGTCGAGGTCGGCCTTGGCGAGCGCGGCCTGGGCGTCGGCGACGGAGCCGGCGGCCTGGGTGACGGAGGCCTGGGCGAGGATGGGGTCGATGGTGAAGAGGAGGTCGCCCTTCTTCACCGCCTTGCCTTCCTGGTAGTGAATGGCCTCGATGTAGCCGGCGGTGCGCGCGCGGATCTCCGCGTTCTCGAAGCCGTCCACGGTGCCGATGAAGTCGGCGTAGATGGGCACGTCCGTCCTGGTGACTTTCTGGGTGAGGACCTTCTGTGGGCCCTTCTCCGGGGCCGCGGGCTTCGGGCAACCCGTCAGCAGGAGGAGCGCGACGAGGGACGGCGCGGTGAAGCGAAGCATGGTGTTCCCCCTGCGGTGGTGATGCAGCGGGAGGGGCCTAGCCCCGAGGGGGGGAGGGGGCAATGAGAAAGCCGGCGAGCGCAAAGGGTGCGCGGATCAGGTGCCTCTGGCTGGAATGACGCTGGACCGGCGCGTTGGGCAACGGTCGCTCAGGACGGCGTCCACGCGCCGAGGCCACGCTGGAGCCTCGTACGTTCGACCGCCTCCGTGACGACATCGAACAACTCCTCGAGCACCGCTTCGTCGCTCCCGAGGCGGCGGCCGAGCTGGCCTTCGGCGTCACGACGGAACCGCTCGGGCAGCGACTCACGGGTCGCGGTCCACGCATCGACGAAGGCCGAACGGCGACTCTTGAGGAAGCCTCGCTCGGGGAGTTGGTCGGACTTCGAGTTGTTCGCGCGGTTCGAGGCGGGCACGAGGTTCCAGAGGTCGTTGTTGTGCCAGAGCGCCCAGGGCAGGACGTGGTCGATCTGCAGCGATGCTCCGCGTACACGCTGACCGGTCCAAACGCAGTGGGCCCCTCCCGCAAAGATCTCCCGGACGTGGTTGGTATCGCGCTCCTGCTCGGGCATCGGCAGCAGGTGGTCGAGGACCTCGCCCGCGGTCACTCTCTTCTCCGACAGTCGCTCCGTCAGTTCCGCCCACCGGAGCACCAGGGCGTCACCAATCCAGTGGCCAAGCAACGAGAGTTCGCGCCAGAGCGGACCTGGGACAACGACGTTGCTGCCAGACTTCTGGAAGAGCCTCCCGGTGCCGAGCGCACCACCTGCGTACGTGACCGGCCCAGCGAAGATGGTCCGCCGGAGCGCCTTCATCAGCGCCGACTGGAGCGCCGCCTCGCGGTCCTTCAAGCCCTGACGCTCGTCTCGCGTGAAGGCGAGGAATCCCCCTGCGTGTTTGTAGTGCTTCACCAGCGAGGTGAGTTCGCGTGCAAAGCCGAGGACATGCGTGCCCCTGGACTGCTCTCCCTGTTGTTGCGGAAGAAACACGGGCGCCTCGAAGAGGCGCCAGTAGTAGGTCACCCAACGCGCCGCGATCGCGTCGATGGGCACCTCCACGCTGCCATCGTCTCGCCAGCGCGCCATGTGCGGCTGAGTCATCGCGATGTCGTTGAGGGCGCGGAGGAGGGCCAGCTTGTACGTAGCGACCTTCCTTTCGCGGGTGCTGATGACCGTCGCCAGTTGATCGATGGGGCGGCTGCCTGCGTCGGCCCCCAACTCGAAGAGGAAGGTGACCCAGCGAACGCCGGGTCGCTGCCCTGCATCGGCGTCCTCCCAGCGCGCGAGCGTCGCGAAGCCCACGCGCTCGAAGAGCAACTGCAGCTCCTCGGGGCGAAGCACCGAGAAGAGCCGACCCCACTCGTCTCGGCGCTCGGCGCTCGGCGTTCAGGCCGTCACGGTCGCTCGCTGGAATCGAGACGAGCGCGCGGCCTCGCGCTGAGAGCAGCGAACGCAGGTCCAGCACCGCGTCGAAGAGCTGGCTCCGCGGAAGATGTTGCAGGACGGCAGAGCAGAGCAGTCCCTCATAGCTGCCCTTCAGCCGAAGACTCGGCAACTCGCCGGAGAAGATCCGGCCGGGTCCAGTTCGAGCGAGCGCCTCCTGGCGAAGCACCTCAACGGGCTCCACGCCATACGCGTCAAATCTCTCACTGAGCAGTGCGGCGACGTCTCGCCCACTGCCGGCGCCTACGTCGATGACTCTGGCGCCCGGCCGGAAGGCGATGGCGAAGTACTTCTTCGACGGACTCTCGACGGCTTCAGCGCGCGCGACGAACTCGACAGCGTGCGCCCGGTAGGCGTCGAGTGTCCGTTGATCAGCCACGCTGGGGTTCTCGCACACTTCGCGAAGTCGACGAACCAGTCAGCACGGAGACACCGCCTCACACGCGCAGCGGTGGGCCTCAGTACACGAACGGGATGATGCGGTACGGCACGCGCTTCACGTACTCCGCCCACAGCGGCCCGTACTTCTCCGCGCACCGCTTGTCGTCCGCGTACTGCCGAGGGAACAGCAGCAGCACGTAGTACAGCGGGTACAACCACGCCTGCCACACCTCCGGGTGCCCCAGCGCCAACGTCAGCGCGACCGCCATGAGCAGCTCCCCCAGGTAGTTGATGTGCCGCGACAGCCCCCAGAAGCCCCCGGCCAGCACGTGCTTCTGTCCGTCCGAAATCACGACCGGCTCCAGCACGCCGAACGCCTTCTTCGTCGGCTCCCGCTTGAACCAGAACTTCTGCAGGTTCGCCCCGCGCGCGAACACCCACCCCGTGAAGAAGAGCAGCGCGATGAGCACCAGCGCCCACGCCGGCCAGCCCGGGTCCGGCAGCTCCGCCGTGTTCCACAGGCCGATGCCGTAGAAGAACGGGTAGAACACCAGGCAGCCCCAGCCCAGCTTGAAGCCCACCCGCTCCGCCATGAAGTCGTACGTGTAGAGGTGCACCTCTTCGAAGTTGAGGTACTCCACCACGAAGAAGCTGAAGAGCGCCGCGTAGAGAAAGACGCCCGGATTCGGAGCGCCCGCGTGCGTCTGCCAGTGGTGCGCCGCGTACGACAGCAGGTTGAGCTCCAACATCACCGCGCCCACCAGGTACAGCCACATCTTCGCGTCGAGGCGCCCCCCGCCCCACTGGGGGTTGGGAAGTCGCCCCAGGTACAGGTCCGCCGCAAAGGACTTCACCTTCGGGTACGGCAACACGATGGCGAACGTGAAGACGAGCCCCAGCACGAAGGCGCCCACCAGCATCGACCAGCGGTGCAGGTAGAACGTGTCCCACCGCATCCAGCCCTGTTGGCAGGCCAGGGCCCACAGCCCAACCGTCACCAGCAGCACCCGGAGCCCGTTCAACCGGTAGCAGTACGGCTTCCCCGTCGACGGGTTCACCACGTAGCCGTCCACCCAGTGCCCGGGGATGACGAGCGCGAGGACGGTGAGGAACACGTAGAGCAGCAGCGGCCACAGAGCGGACGGCATGCGCTTGCCAGTAGCACGGCGCGACGACGACGGAGGAAGTTCTCGGCGCCTCGGCCCCCGTCCCCGAGGGGACGAAGTACATCACCCTGCAGGAGCGCGAGAAGGGTGAGCTGGGCGGCGGCCAGATCTACATCTTCAAGCTCGGCCCCGACGTGCCCAACCCCTTCTGACCTTCCGCCCTCAACCCCGCCGGCGCCGCGCCGACCGCAGCAGCCCCAGGAGCGCCAGCGCTGCCACCCCTCCGTCCCACGGCAACGGCCCCCCGCTGCAGCCGCAGCCGCCCGGTGTCGTTGGCTCCACGCCTCCGTCCGCCCCCGTGCCTGCGTCCGCCACCGGCGTCGTCCCCGCGTCGCTCGTCCCCGCGTCCGTCTCCGGTGTCCCCGAGTCCCCCGGCCCCGCGTCCGCTGTGCCCGCGTCCGGTGCGCCAGCGTCCGCTGTCCCCGCGTCCGGCGCGCCCGCGTCCGCGCTCACGCACAGACCTCCCTGGCACGTCCCCGCCGAGCACGGCGTCCCGTCCGTCGCGAAGCCGTCCATCGGGCACACCGCCGCGCTGCCCGTGCACGCCTCGGCCACGTCGCACTCCCCCGCCGACGCCCGGCACGCCATCGTCGCCGACGCCAACCCGTCCGCCGGACACTGTGCGTCGCTGCCCGTGCACACCTCCTCGAGGTCGCACGCCCCCGCCGACGCCCGGCACACCGTCGCGGCCGCGGCCAGCCCGTCCGCCGGACAGCCCGCGTCCATCCCGTCACACACCTCCGCCACGTCACACGCTCCCGCCGCGGCGCGACACACCGTCCCCGCGTCCACCACCGTGTCCTGCCAGCAGTACTGGGAGTTGCCTGGACACGTGTCCGGCACGTCGCACGGCCCCACCGCCGGGGCGCACACGTGCGTCGACGGCAGGAAGCCACACGTCCCGTCGGCCGCCGCCCCCGCCGCCGTCGAGCACCCCTGGCAGTCCGTCGTGTCGCCGCCCCCGCACGACGTGTTGCAGCACACGCCGTCGATGCAGTACCCGGTGTTGCACTGCGTGCCGTCCGCGCAGGCCGTGCCGTTGGACGCGTAGGTGAGCGCCAGCGTCCGGAACATGCCCCGCCCGCCGAGGAGCTGCCCCGGGTCCGCCTTCTCGTAGACGAGGAGGTAGCTGCCCGTGCCCAGCGCCACCACCGCCGGCGCCGCCGTCCTCGGTGGATACGGCGGCGTCACCGCGAAGCCCGTCGGGTGGCTCGGCCACGCCTGGGCGTTGGCCATCGTCGCCTTCACGCCCTCCGTGTCACTCCACGTCACCAGGAAGTGGGTGCCGTCCGTCGCCATCGACGACGCCGACGTCCCCGAGCCCACCGTCGCGCTCGCCGCCGTCACGGGAGGCAGGCACCCCCCGCCCACCGGCGTCAGCACCACCCGGCCGCTGCTGATGGACGCCACCACCTGCCCACCCGGCCCCATCGCCACCCGGGGCGAGCGAAAGCTGCTCCCCGACACCCCGCGGAACGTCACCGGGCTCGTCCCCGCCGGCACGCCCCCCGTGCTGACGATGCGGCACCACACCTCGTCGCGATTCACCGCGGAGATGTACGAGTCCCAGAAGACCTTGAACTGGGTGCCGTCGAAGCCCACGTCCGGCGACGACTCGTCGTTGGCCGAAGTGGAGATGGCGATGGGCGTCGCGTCCAGTACCGCCCCCGCCGCCGTCACCCGCACCCCGGCGATGTCCGCGCCGCTGCGGAACACCACCAGGAAGTTCGTCCCGTCGAAGGCCAGCCGGGGGAACGTCTCGGTGGCCGCCGCCGCCGTCACTGCGAACTCCGCCCCCAGCGCCGCGCCGGCGGGCGAGTAGCGACGCCCGTAGATGTTCCCTCCCCGCATCCACACCACCAGGTAGCTGCCGCCGCCGAAGCCCACGGCCGGAGTCACCTCGTCCGCCCCGCTGGTGGCGACGGGGAGGCCCGTCCCGTCCAGCGACGCCCCAGCCGGCGTCACCCGCGCGGCGTAGATGTCGGCGTTGCCGTTTCGGCCGTCCCGCCACACCACCAGGGCGTTGGCGCCGTCGAACGCCACCTGCGGCCCGGACTCCACGTTGGGCGCCTGCACCAGGCCCCGCGCCGTCGCGTCGAGGAAGGTGCCGGCCGACGACAACCGCCGCGCCGCTACGCCCAAAGCGGTGTCCCTCCACACCACCAGCGCGTGGCTGCCGTTGGACGCCAGCGCCACGTCCAGCTCGCCCGCCGAAGCCTGGCCGGCCACCACCAGCGGCGAAGCGTCCAGCACCGCGCCGGCCCCGTCGACGCGCGCGGCCCAGGCGTCGAAGGGGACCTCCCGGTTCCACCCCACGACGTAGTTGGCGCCCGTCCACGTCACGGCAGGGTTCGACTCGTCGGCGGCGTTGGCCGACACCGAGAAGACGCCGCCCACCACCGCGCCCGCCGTCGACACGCGCACCGCGTCGATGTTCCTCGTGCCCACGGGCCCGCTGGCGAAGGCCACCAGGTAGCGCGTACCGTCGAAGGCGATGGCCGGCGCGTCTCGCCCCGTGGTGCCGCCCGCCAGCAGCAGGCCGGCGGTGTCCTGCACCACGCCCGCCGTGGACACCCGCGCCCCGTAGATGGCCGGGCTGGCCCCGCGAAAGTCGCGCCACACCGCGAAGAAGCGCGTGCCGTCGAAGGCCACGTCGGCGCTTCCCTGCGCGTTGGCGGCGTTGCTCAAGGTGAGGGGCGTGGTGTCCAGCAGCACACCGGCGCCGCTCACCCGCGCGCCGAGGACGTTGGCGTTGGTTCCGGCCCCGTTGGTCCACACCACCAGCCACCCGCCGTTGCCGCCCGCCACCGCGGGAAACTCGTCGTCCGTCCCGGCGCTGGCGATGGAGATGGGCGTGGTGTCCAGCACCACGCCCGCCGGCGAGACGCGCACCCCGGAGACGTCGTTCTGCGCGGGGAAGCCCACCGCCGACTGGGCGACGACGAGGAAGTTGGCGCCGTCGAAGGCCACGTCGGGGTTGCTGCGGCCGGCGCCGATGTAGAAGTTGGGGCCCAGCGGCGCACCGTTGGCGTCGACGCGCACCCCGTAGATGCGGCCTGGCACCTCGGTGCGCTCGTCGGACCAGACCACCAGGTAGTTGACGCCGTCGAAGGCCACGGCTGGCCTCTCCGCGTTGACGACCCGGAACACCGGGGCGTCCACCGGGAACTCGTTCGACACGGTGACACCCTGGACCAACAGGCCCAACGACATGGCGTGGAGCAGCATGTGGAACCTCCCCGGCAGGGCAGCGTAGGCGAAACCGGCGCACCTCGACGGACAGGCCGGCTTGATCTTCAGGTGAACTCTTGTTCAGTTGAAGCCATGGACTTCTCGCACGCCGCCCGGGTGCCGGTACACGAGGCGCTGGCGCCCTTTCACCCGGTGGTGCGCGCGTGGTTTCAGCAGACGCTGGGCGAGCCGACGGAGCCGCAGGTGCGCGGGTGGCCCCTCATCCGCGACGGCCGCGACGTCCTCATCGCCGCGCCCACCGGCTCGGGCAAGACGCTCACCGCCTTCCTCGCCTGCCTCGACGAGCTCTTCCACCAGGCCGCAGCCGGTACGCTGAAGGACGAGACGCGCGTCTTGTACGTGTCGCCCCTGAAGGCGCTGGGCAACGACGTGCAGAAGAACCTCCTCTTTCCCCTCGAGCAGCTGAAGGCCCGGGCGAAGGAGGCCGGCGTCGACCTCCCCGACATCCGGGTGATGGTCCGCAGCGGGGACACCACGCCCGCCGAGCGCGCGCAGATGGTGAAGACGCCGCCGCACATCCTCATCACCACGCCGGAGTCGCTGTACCTCTACCTCACCGCCGACAGGAGCCGCGCGACGCTGAAGTCCGTGCGCACCGTGGTGGTGGACGAAATTCACGCGCTGGCCCGCGACAAGCGCGGCAGCCACTTCGCCCTGTCCATGGAGCGGCTCAAGGCGCTGCTGCCCGCGCCGCCGCAGCTCATCGGCCTGTCCGCCACCACCAAACCGCTCGACGGCCTCGCCCGCTTCCTCACCGGCGTGCCGCGCGAGGGCCGGCCGGCCTGCGAAGTGGTGCAGGTGGGCCACGTGCGCCCGTGGCAGCTGACCCTGGAGGTGCCCGAAGACGAACTCACCGCCGCCGCCACCCACGAGATGTGGGGGCAGCTCTACGAGCGACTGTGTGAGTTGTCCTCGCAGCACCGCACCATGCTGGTGTTCACCAACACGCGGAGGCTGGCCGAGCGCCTCGCGCACGACCTCGGTGAGCGGCTGGGCCACCAGCACGTCGCGGCCCACCACGGCAGCATGGCGAAGGAGCTGCGCCTCGGCGCCGAGGAGCGGCTCAAGTCGGGCGGCCTCAAGGTGATGGTGGCCACCGCGTCGCTGGAATTGGGCCTCGACATCGGCTCCATCGACCTGGTGGTGCAGGTGGGCAGCCCCCGCAGCATCGCCGTCATGCTGCAGCGCCTCGGCCGCAGCGGGCACCACAAGTCCGCCGTGTCGAAAGGCGTCATCCTCGCACTGACCCGCGACGAGCTGGTGGAGACGACGGCGCTTCTGCGCGCCATCCACGAGAAGCACCTCGACCAGGTGCGCATGCCGGTGAAGCCCCTGGACGTGCTGGCGCAGCAGGTGGTGGCCGAGGTGGCCGCGCAAGAGTGGGACGAGGAAGGCCTCTACCAGTTGATGAAGCGCGCCACCCCCTACGCGGAGCTGACGCGCGAGGAGTTCGAGAAGGTGCTGCACCTCGTCAGCGAAGGCGAGTCCACCTCCCGCGGGCGCAGCCGCGTGCACCTGCACCGGGACCGGGTGAATGCGCGCCTCAAGCCCCGGAAGGGCGCGCGGCTGATGGCCCTGCAGAACGGCGGGGCCATTCCCGACCTCTTCACCTACGCCGTCATCGCCGAGCCCGAGGACAAGCAGGTCGGCACGCTGGACGAGGACTTCTCCATCGAGTCCATGCCCGGCGACGTCTTCGTGCTGGGCAGCACCAGCTGGCGCATCCGCCGCATCTTCGACGGACAGGTGCGGGTGGAGAACGCCAACGGGCAGCCGCCCTCGGTGCCCTTCTGGAATGGCGAGGCGCCCGCGCGCACCGACGAGCTGTCCTTCGAGGTGGCCCGGCTGCGTGAGGACGTGGCGAAGCGCCCTGACGCGCTGGAGTGGCTGACGAAGGAGTTGGGCCTCCCGGTGCGCGCGGCGGACCTCCTCGTGCGCTACGTGAAGGCCGGCGAGGCGGCGCTCACCACGGTGCCCACGCAGACGACGGTGGTGGCCGAGCGCTTCTTCGACGAGGCCGGGGGCATGCAGTTGGTCATCCACGCCCCCTTCGGCGCGCGCATCAACCGGGCGTGGGGCCTCACCCTGCGCAAGTCCTTCTGCCGGGCCTTCGACTTCGAATTGCAGGCCGCGGCGACGGACGACGGGATTCTCCTGTCGCTGGGCGAGCAGCACAGCTTTCCCCTCATCGACATCTTCGACTTCGTCTCGCCAGCCAGTGCGCGGAGGGTGTTGACGCAGGCGGTGCTGCAGGGGCCGATGTTCGGCACGCGCTTCCGCTGGGCGGCAGGGCGGGCGCTGGCCCTGTCTCGGATGCGCAACGGCAAGCGGGTGCCGCCGCCGATTCAGCGCGCGCGCGCGGAGGACCTCATCGCCGCCGTGTTTCCGGACCAGGTGGGCTGCCAGGACAACCACGGCGGGCAGGAGATTGTCCCGCCCGACCACCCGCTGGTGACGGAGACGATGAAGGACTGCCTCACCGACTTGATGGACATCGACGGGCTGGTGGCGGTGCTCAAGGGGCTGAAGGACGGCCGGATTCGCAAGGTGGCCGTGGACCTGCCGGAGCCCAGCGTCTTCGCCCACCAGTTGCTCAACTCCGCGCCCTACACCTTCCTCGACGACGCGCCGCTGGAGGAGCGCCGCGCGCGCAACGTGGCCGTCCGTCGCACCCTGCCACCGGCGGACCAGGTGGCCTTCGGGGCGCTGGACGGCGCCGCCATCGCGCAGGTCGTCTCCGACGCCGCGCCCGTCATCCGGGACGCCGAGGAGCTGCACGACGCGCTGCTGCAGTTGGTGGCCTATCCCCTCTCCCCCATCGGGGGAGAGAGTGAGGGGAAGGACCTCGGCGCGTGGCTGCGGGCGCTGGAGGCCGACGGCCGCGCGGCGCGCTTCACGCTCCCCACCGGCGCCTACGCCTTCGCGCGCGAGCGCACGCCGCTCATCCAGGCCCTCTTCCCGGACACTCCGCTGGCCGTGACTCCACTTCCGGGCGATGGGCCAGTCGAGCGCGAGACGGCCGCGCGCCAGTTGGTCCGCGGGTGGATGGAGATTGTCGGCCCCGTCACCCCCGACGAGCTGCAGGCCCGGCTGTCCTTGACGAGGTACGACGTTGACGCGGCGCTGGCGAAGCTGGAGTCGGTGGGCCAGGTGCTGCGGGGGAAGTTCCGCGCCGGCCAGCCGGAGGACGTGACGGAGTGGTGCGACCGACGGCTGCTCCAGCGCATCCACCGGCTGACGCTGGGACGGCTGCGCAAGGAAATCGAGCCGCTGTCCGCGCAGGACTTCATGCGCTTCCTCTTCCGCTGGCACTACCTCGACGCGGAGCAGAAGCCGCGCGGGCCGGGCGGGCTGGGCAAGGTCATCTCGCTGCTCGAGGGCTTCGAGGCGCCGGCGGCGGCGTGGGAACAGCACCTCTTCCCCGCGCGCATGAAGCACTACGTGGGCGAGTGGCTCGAGGCGGCCTGCTTCACGGGCGACGTCGCGTGGGGCCGCCTGACGCTGAAGGAGTCGAAGGCCCCGGCAGGGCCCCGGCGCGGACTGGTCGTCGAGGAGCCGGTGCAGCCCGTGCGGCGCGCGATGCCGGGGCGGGCGGCGTCGCTCACCTTCGTCAAGCGCGTGGACCTCGAGTGGCTGCTCCACGCGGCGCGGCCCAACGTCGTCTTGTCCGACGGGCCGCGACCCTGGCCCCAGGACCTGTCCCACGCAGCGAAGGACGTGCTCGCGGTGTTGGAACGGCGCGGCGCGTCCTTCTTCGGGGAATTGCAGGCGGGCGCGCGCCGGCTGCCCACCGAGGTGGAGGACGCCCTGTGGGAGTTGCTGTCGCGCGGCCTCATCACGGCGGACGCGGTGCAGAACCTCCGCGTGCTGCAGTCTCCGAAGCTGCGGCGGCGTCAGCGGGCGCTGCAGCGTGGCGGGCCCGGGCGCTGGTCGCTGCTCCAGCCGCTCGAGCAGGTGGAGCCGTCGCACGTGGAGGAGCAGTTGGCGTGGCTCTTCCTGCGCCGCTACGGCGTCGTCTTCCGCGACCTGGTGGTGCGCGAGCCGCTGGCGCCCGCGTGGAGAGACCTCCTGCCCCTGTACCGGAGGCTGGAGGCGCGCGGAGAAATCCGCGGTGGGCGCTTCCTCGCCGGTTTCGCGGGCGAGCAGTTCGCGCTGCCAGAGGCCGTGGACATGGCCCGGGCGGTGCGTCGCGAGCCGAAGCGGGGCGAGGTGGTGTGCGTGTCGGCCGTCGACCCGCTCAACCTGACGGGCGTGGTGACGCCGGGGCCGCGCGTGGCGTCCATTCTCGGGCAGGAGGTCCGCTACGTGGACGGCGTGCCGGAGGCGCCGGGAGGGCAGGCAGAGCGGACCGAGCCCCCGCGCCCTCCGTCGCAGCTGCAGCGCTGAAGACTTGCAGCCCTCCGACAGAGGCACTTGCAGCGCCCTCAGAGTTGCCTGCAGCGCCGCCCCGAGGCCGCTGCCCAGAATCGAGTGCTACAGAGTCGACGAGAATTGTCGAAAATGTAGCTCTCGATCCCTCGCGGGTCGGAGTTGGGCGCCGGCTGGGCCCGCACCTGACCGAGTCCAGCGCGGCGCCCGCAGCGCCCCCACGCCGTCCTTGAGGCCGAGGCGGTGAGAAGTCCCCGCACTCCTGTCGGTCGAGTCGCCGGGACGACGCGTCGGCGAGGGCGCGGTGGGCGCGAGCCAGCTTCGGAGTCTTGGCGCGCACGCGCACCGTGCCCCGCCGCGCGAGATTCACCCGCCAGGCGTTTGAGCGAGCGCCCATCGACGCCGTGTGCGCTTGCCCATGCGGCGAGGCCCCCTCGTGATGAGCGCGCTGCCGCCAGGCACCGTCGTGCGTCCTGCTCGTTGAAAATCCTCCGGCCTGCCATACGTGCGCGACCTCCCGAACTCTCGGAGGGTGCGCGACCCGATGGCCTCCGTCATCCTGGTGTCGCTGATGGGTCACGGCGCGAGCGACAAGCGCCGAGCGCTGGACGCCTGGGGGCGCCGTCGGTGTGCGGCGTGGCACGTCGAGGTGGAAGCGCCGCACCACAGCCGGCAGAGTGTCGGCCGTGGGAGCGAGGTGGGTGAACATCCGGGCTAGACTTCGGCGCACATGCCCGAGAGCAACCGCCGCCGATATCGCCGCGTCCAGTTGAAGCAGGTGTCGACGCGCCTTTCGGGCGCGGGCGCGCTGCACATCGGCCTGGCGGTGGAGAACATGTCGCTGGGCGGCTGCTTCGTGCGCTGCCCGACGCCGCTCAGGGTGGGCACCGAGGTGAAGCTGGAGATTCACCGGCCGGGCGCCAGTCAGACCATCAACGTGCTGGGGCGCGTGGTGTCCCAGCGCGGCGGCCAGTCCCCGGGCATGGGCATCGCCTTCGCGCCGATGCCGCGGGACATCAGCCAGCGCATCGAGGGCCTGGTGGGCGCGGTGGATCCACTGGCGGTGCGCGCGATGGTGCTGCCGTCGGAGTCGCGCACGGACCCCGCCATCCCCGTGCTGGTGCCTTCCGCGCCGAGTGTCCAGGTGGAGGACCTGCGCGAGCAGGTGCGGTCGCTCGAGACGCAGCTCAAGAAGAAGGACCACCGCATCGCAGACCTCGAGGCCCAGGTGGAGCGGCTCAAGCAGCGCCTCATCCTCTACGGGGGGAAGCTGTAGCTTCAGCAGCGGCGGACTGCCGCGTCCTCACAGCAGCTCGCCGAGGAGGCTCACCTCACCCAACCCGTCGAGCTCAGCGCGAAGAAGCTGCTCCTCGGTCGCGAGGAAGGGCGCGAGCAGGTGAAACGCCAGGCCATCGGCGCTGCGCGTGAGTGCGACGACGCGCCTCACGTCAGAGGTACGCCTGCACACCCGCGTGGAACTCGACGCGGCCGCTCGGCGCCACCTGCCGCCAGTAGTCGGTGAAGTAGTACGTGTAGTCCGCGCCCACCACGAGGGCGACGTTGCCGCTGATGCGCTGAATGAAGGCCGCGCCCGCGAGGATGCCGACGCCCGCCTGCGGCACCAGGGGAATCGGTACGCCGAAGCGCAGCTGCAGTTGATCGATCGGCCGCCACCGCGCGCCCGGCGTGATTTCGAACAACTCCACCGCCACGGGGCTGGGCGAGAAGCGCATCACCAGGCGCAGGTCGAGGTCGATTTCGAACCGGGGGAGGATGAAGTAGCCCACGCCTCCGTTGAGGCCGAGCGCGATGCGCGGACCGGTGGAAGTGCCCCCGAGGTTGATGGCGCCACTGAAGTCGAACGTCAGGCCACCGCGCACCACGAACTTGCTGCGGTCGAAGGCGCTCTTCTCTTCCTGCTTCGTCTCCGCGGGCGGCGGCGTCCCTTCGGCGGGCGGAGGATTCACAGGCGTCGGAGTAACGGGCGTCACCTGCGCCAGAGCCAGAGACGACGACAACGCCAGGGCCACCGCGAGCGGAAGTCTCATGAGGGCGCACTCTGGCACGTCTCCCGCGCCGCGCCAGTGTCTTCATGCCAGCAGCACGAAGGCCGCCTGGAAGGCCACCTGCGGCACGTTGAGCGCGGTGGTCAGCCGGTTGATGCGGCGAAAGCGCGCCTCGTCTTCCGCCGCGAACCAGGTGGCGTCATCGCCTGTCGTCTTGCCCTTCACCGCCTTGAAGAAGAGCGCCGCGTAGATCAGCTCCACGCCCAGCGCGAACACCAGCATCCCCACGAAGGCCGGCGCCCACCACCCGAGCGGCCCGGCCGGCCCGACGTCGCGGGAGAAGGCCGCTGCCAGCGCGCCCGTACTGACGATGCACAGCGCGTCGTGCGCGATGCCGTACGGCGGCTTCCAGTTCTTCCAGCGGTACAGCATCACCAGCTCCAGCAGCCCGCGCGTCCACATCGACGCCGCGTGCACCCCCACCAACAGCCGGAAGCCGAAAGGCAACCCCGCGTCGAGCGCCAACACCGCGCACTCGAACAGCCAGCTCCAGATGGTGAAGGTGAGCCACACCCGCTTGGGCCACGAGATGCGCCCGCCCAGCTTGCCGCCGGCATTCTGCCGCCCGGCGAACCACCCCACCGCCCCGACGCACAGGAGCGCGGACACCACGAGCAGCGCCCGCGAGGTGGAGCTCACGCCTGTCGACGCAGCCTACTTCTTCGGGGCCGCGGCGCCCTTGTCGCCCGCCGAGGTCTTGCTCTGGGCGTTGTACATGCGGATCAGCTCGTTGGTGAGGTCGAGCGACGGCGGCGCCCACGCCAGCCCGGAGCTCGAGCGGTCGAACACCATCGTCAGGCCCTCCCGCTGGGCGATCTGCCCGAGCAGCTGCTCCAGCTTGGGGAAGATGGTGGACAGCTCCTTGCGCTCGCCGTCGGCGATCTCCGCGCGCAGCTTCTCGGCCCGCTGGGCGAAGTCGAAGGTCTTCTTCTGCAGCTCCATCTCCTTCGCGTCGCGCGCCTTGTCGTCCATCATCGAGCGCTGCTTCTGGAAGGCCTCCACCTCGGCCTTGATGGCGGCCTGCTCGGCCTCGAAGGCCTTCTGCTTCTGGTCCGCCATCTTCTGCAGGCGGGCCTTGGCGGCCTTGCCTTCCTCCACCTCCATCACGGCGCGCTGGATGTCCACGTACGCCGCCTTGAAGTCTCCGGCGTGGGCGAGCGAGCCGACGAGCAGCGCAGCGGCGATGAGCGACTTCGACATGACGAGTTCCTTTCAGGTTCCTGCCCCGTGGCCTCACGGGAGACTTTCGCGGCGGCCCTTACCGCCTGTCGGCGCCAGACGGAAGCGTCGTCTCGCTTGTTCAGCCTGGCGGAGGGGTGAGGCTTCAGTACGTCAGGTCTCCACCCTGCGCCCGCACCGCGGTGATGGCGGCGAGGTTCACGATGTCCTCGGTGCTGGCGTTCTGCTGCAACACGGTCACCGGCTTGTTCATTCCGAGCAGCAAGGGGCCAATCACCTCCGCGCCCCCGAAGCGCCAGAGCAGCTTGTACGCGATGTTCGCCGCGTCCAGGGTGGGGAAGATGAGGACGTTCGCGTTCCCCTTCAGTTCCGAGAACGGGTAGCGGCTGGTGCGCTCTTCTTCCACCAGCGCGATGTCCACCTGCATCTCGCCGTCGAGCTCGAGGCCAGGCCGCGCGGCGCGCGTCAGCTCCATCGCCTTGCGCATCCGTTCCGGCGTCGGCCCACCGCCGGCGCTGCCGAAGTTGGAGTAGGACAAAAACGCCAGCCGCGGCGTCACGTCGAAGCAGCGCGCGAGGTCGGCGGTGGCGATGGCGATCTCGCTGAGCACCTCGGCGCCAGGGTCCGGGTTGACGGTGCAGTCCGCGAAGAACTTGAAGTCGTTGCGCTGCACCACGATGTACACCCCGCCCGCCCGCCGGCCCTCGCGGGTGCGGATGATCTGCAGCGCCGGCTTGATGGCCTCGGGGTAGCTCTGCGTCAGGCCCGTCACCAGGCCGTCGGCCTCGCCCTTCTCTACCAGCATCGCCCCGAAGTACCCGCCGCGCCGCATCCGTTGCTCTGCCTTGTCCCGGGCCACGCCGCGGCGGCGCCGCAGCTGGAGGTACGCGTCGATGTAGCGCCCGAGCTCCGGGTGCGCGTCGGGGTCGACGATGGAGACGCCGGCGAGCTCGTCTTCCAGCTTGTGCTCGACGATGGCCCTCTCCACCTCGGCGCGGCGGCCCACCAGCATGGGCGTGCAGAGGTTCTCTTCCTTCAGGATGCGCGCGGCCTGCAGCACCCGCGGGTGCGCGCCGTCGTTGAGGACGATGCGCTTGGTGGCCTGCCGCGCCTTGGTGAAGACGGTGCCCATCACCTGGTTGGCGAGCGACTGCATGCGGTAGAGCCGCTCGCGGTAGGCGCTCAAGTCCACCGGCAGCCGCGCCACGCCCGAGTCCATGGCCGCCTTCGCCACCGCCGGCGCGACCCACAAGAGCACGCGCGAGTCGAACGGCTTGGGGATGATGTACTCCGGGCCGAAGCTGAAGCGCTGGCCGCCGTAGGCGCGCCCCACCGAGTCGGGCACGTCTTCCCGCGCCAGCTCGGCCAGCGCCCGCGCCGCCGCCAGCTTCATCTCTTCGGTGATGCGCCGCGCCCGCACGTCCAGCGCGCCGCGGAAGATGAAGGGGAAGCCCAGCACGTTGTTGACCTGGTTCGGGTAGTCGCTGCGGCCGGTGGCCACCACCGCGTCGGGCCGCGCCTCCTTCGCCTCGAAGTAGCCGATCTCCGGGTCCGGGTTGGCCAGCGCGAAGATGATGGGCCGGGGCGCCATCGTCTTGAGCATCTCGCCGTTCACCACGCCCTTCACCGACGCGCCGAGGAAGACGTCGGCTCCCTTGAGCGCGTCCGCCAGGGTCCGTGCGCTCGTCTCGCGCACGTACGGCTTCTTCCACTGGTTGACGCCGTCGGTCCGCCCGGTGTGCAGGACGCCCTTGGTGTCGCACATGAGGACGTTCTCGCGGCGCACGCCGAGGCGCACCCAGAAGTTGGTGCAGGCGATGGCCGACGCGCCCGCGCCCGACACCACCACCTTCACCGTCTCGGCCTTCTTCCCGGTGAGCTCCAGCGCGTTGAGGAGCGCCGCGCCGCTGATGATGGCCGTGCCGTGCTGGTCGTCGTGGAAGACGGGGATCTGCATCTCTTCCTTGAGTCGCTCCTCGATGACGAAGCACTCCGGCGCCTTGATGTCCTCGAGGTTGATGCCGCCGAAGGTGGGCTCGAGCGCCTTCACCACGGTGCAGAAGCGGTCCACGTCCTTCGCGTCGACGTTCAGGTCGAAGACGTCGATGTCGGCGAACTTCTTGAACAGCACGCCCTTGCCTTCCATCACCGGCTTGCCGGCCCACGGGCCGATGTCACCCAGGCCCAGCACCGCGGTGCCGTTGGAGATGACGGCCACCAGGTTCCCGCGCGAGGTGTAGGTGTAGGAGAGGTCCGGGTCCTTCGCGATCTCCAGGCACGGCTCGGCGACGCCGGGCGTGTAGGCCAGAGAGAGGTCGCGTGCGGTGCCGGTGGGCTTGGTGGGGATGACCTCGATTTTTCCGGGGCGTCCCTTCGAGTGGTAGTCGAGCGCGTCCTCGCGACGCACCTTCTTCGTCATCGGAGTGAAGCTGGTGGCCATGGCGAGGGCCAACGTGCTCTGCCGGGGCGCGGGCGTCGAGGAGAAACCGACTTCCGCCATCAGCGCAGGTGATGCGTGCGTCTCGCCTGCTACGCTGTGCTCTGACGTGACGCGGGAAGAAACCACCCAGGTCGTCGACCCCCTGCTGGGGATGCAGCTGGGCGACTACCAGGTGCTCGAGCTCATCGGCGAAGGCGGGATGGGCTTCGTGTACCGGGGCGTGCAGCCGGTGGTGAAGAAGCGCGTGGCCATCAAGGTGCTCAAACCCGAGGCGGCGGGAGAGGCGACGGCCATTCAGAAGCTGCTGGCCGAAGCGGAGGCCGTCAACTCCATCGGGCACCGGGGCATCGTCGACATCTTCACCCACGGGCAGCTGCCCGACGGGCGCCCGTACATCGTGATGGAGTACCTCGAGGGCGAGCCGCTCGACCTCTGGCTCAAGGCCCAGGGCCGCCCGACGGTGCAGAGCGTGGTGGAGGTGCTGCTGGACATCTGCGCTCCGCTGGCGGCGGCGCACCGGGCGGGGGTGGTGCACCGCGACTTGAAGCCGTCCAACGTCTTCCTCTGCTCCGACAGCGGCGGGGAGCGCTTCGTGAAGCTGCTCGACTTCGGGCTGGCCAAGCGCGGCCTGGGGATGAACGGGAAGACGGCGCAGACCAGCCAGACACAGGTGTCGGGCACGCCGGACTACATGGCGCCCGAGCAGGCGCGGGCGTTGGCCGTGAGCGGCCAGACGGACATCTATTCCCTGGGCGTCATCGCCTTCGAGCTCCTCGCCGGCGAGGTGCCCTTCAGCGGCGAGACGCCGATGGACGTGATGGTGTCGCACGTGCGCACCCCGGCGCCCAACCTCGCCGAGCGCGTGCCGGGGCTTCCGGCCGGACTCGTCCAGCTCGTGATGGGGATGCTGGAGAAGAAGCCGGAGGCGCGCCCGCCGTCGGTGGAGGCCGTGCGGGAGGCGCTGGGGAACGTGCTGCTGGACCTGGGTGGCGCGCCGAGGCGCTTCTCCAGTCCAGGGATGCCGGCGGTGGTGAGGCCGTCGTCGCCCCGACCCGGCGGGGAGGCCGCGCCCCGCCCCTCGACGCCGCCCGCCCGCGCGCAGGTGCGGACACCGCCGCCTGCGCCGCCGCCAGAGGTTTCGGAAGAAGCTCCCCGGGTTCCGACACGGCGCTGGCCCGTGGTGGCCGCGCTGGCCGGCGGGCTGGGCCTCGTCGTCGCTGGCGCCCTGGCGCTCCTCGGCCCGGCGCAGGAGGCCGACCTCACCGCCGCGGTCGACCCGGCTGCAAGGCCGCCCACGGGGGGGCCAAACACTCCGTCCGGCACGACGCCGAGCGCAACTCCGCTGGGCGCGACTCCGAGCGCAACTCCCCTGGCCGCGACTCCGCCCGGCACGACTCCGCCCGGCACGACTCCGCCCGGCGCGACTCCGCCTAGCGCGACTCCGTCAGGGGCGACTCCGTCCGGCGCGACCGCTCCCGGAACAACTCCACCGGAGCAGCGTTCGTCCCCTCCCCTCGATCCCGAGCCAGACGAAGGGGAGCTGGCGCCGCTGCCCGGCGTAAAGGCAAAGCCGAAGGCTGCCTCCGCGAAGGAGCCGCCCAGCGCCGCCGCCCTCTCCGCCCGCGTCCAGAAGCTGGAGGCCCGCGCGAAGGGCCGCGCCAACCTCGACCCGACCGCGTTGCAGTTCCTCGGCCGCTTCCGCATCGAGGCCACCGCCGCCGACACGCCCGCCCGCCGCGCGAAGCTGAACCGCGCCCTCGACGAGTGGGAGCGCACCTTCCTGCGCTGAGCGTCCGTCGTCCGCTGTCACTCACTCGACCGCCGCTGCGCCGCGCCCGCCCCTCGCATCTGCCGTCAGTCCTCAGACTCACGCCGGCGCCGAGTCCTCGTCGGCCGGACCGGCAGCGTCCGTTTCGCCTCGGCCCGTGCGCGTCGACTCGCCCCATCGCCCTCGGGCGGCTGGCCCCGCCGCTGCGCCGCGCCCGCCCTCGCATCTGCCGTCAGTCCTCAGACTCACGCCGCCGCCGAGTCCTCGTCGGCCGGACTGGCAGCGTCCGTTTCGCCTCGGCCCGCGCGCGTCGACTCGCCCCTTCGCCATCGGGCGGCTGGCCGCGCGTGTGGTGACGCCTCCCACGTGCGCGGCGAAGAACGTGAACGGCCCTGCGCCCCTGTGCGAAACTTCCAGTCCTCATGGGAAGCCTCGTGGCGGCCCTCCTCCCGGCCCTCCTCGCAGTCGAGCCGTCCAGCGGCGCCGCGCCGGGACCTCGCGCGCCCGTCCTCCTCTCGCGCCGCGTCTCCGTGCCCGCGAAGGACGCCGCTTCCCTCACCGCGCAGGTGACGGACGCGTTGAACGCCGCCGGCAGCCCCGTCGCCAGCAACGCCGACACGGCCCGCAGCCTCGCGAAGCTGGGCCTCAAGGACGCCACCACCTGCAACGGCAAGCCGGCCTGCCTCTCCGAGTTCGGCCGCCAGCTGGGCGCCGACTGGCTCGTCCTCACCAGCGTCAGCAAGGTGGCCGGAGAGCGCAGCCTCGCGCTCGAGCTCTTTGACGTCTCGAAGGGCGAGGTCGCCGAGCGGGACTCTCTCCTCCTCCCGAAGGGCAACAAGCTGCCGGCCGACCTCCTCGCCGGCTTCGCGGGGAAGGTGACGGCCCGCCTCGCGCCGCCCCCCGCGGCCACCCCCGACGTGCCGGTGAAGCCCCAACAGCCGGACGCGCCCGTCGTCACCGAGTTGACGCCCCCGCCCCGGGAGACGATGCCCCCACCACCGCCTCCACCTGAACCCAGGAGCCACGCCGTGTCCTGGGCGCTGGGCGCGGCGGGCATCGCGGCGTTGGGGGCGGGCGTCGCGCTGCTGGCGGTGGGCTTGTCCACCCAGGGCCAGGTGAACGCCGGTACGCCCGGAGAAGACGGCCGCGTCCGCTCTCCCCTCACCGCGAGTGAGGCGCAGGCGAAGGCCGGGGCCGCCAGCGTGCAGTTCGGCCTCGCAGGCGCGGCAGCGGCAGTGGGCCTCGGCCTCACCACGACGGCGGTGATTCTGTGGTGACACGCCGACTCCTCGCACTCTGCGCACTCGCCCTCGCGGCGTGCGGGCTCAACCCCAACGCGCTCTACCGGTGCGAGGCGGACTCCACCTGCGCGCAGGACGGCTACGCCTGCTGGAGTGATGGCTACTGCCACCCGCCTTCTGACGGGCCGGAGGACGCAGGCGCCGGCGGCGGAAGCGGGGGCGGCCTCGGAGGCGGTGGAGGCGGCGGCGCGGGCGGCGGCATGGGTGGCGGCGCTGGGGGAGGCGGCGGAGATGACGGCGGAAGCCTCGGCGGCGGCACCGGTGGCGGCGGGGACGACGCGGGGACTGGCGGCGGCGGTGGAGGCCTCGG
>JBFMHF010000094.1:0-29291 GCA_040752975.1 Myxococcota bacterium | reverse complement strand
GGGCAGCGGGTCTCGCGGGCGGGGGGGGCTTCAAGGGAGGGGGCAACCGCACGGGGCGATCGATGATCCCCTTCTGCGCCAGCCGCTCGAGCTGCTCGACGATGTCCAGCCGCCCCCCATCTCCGCGGATGGGCTTGCTCCGCTCCTCGCGCACCCAACGCTGCAGCTGTTTGCCGAACTCGTTGGGGTGGCGCTCGATCATCCGCTGAGCGAACTCGGGCGATTGGGCCACGCAGGCCCGGGCGATGCGCTGCGCCCCGGCGGAGCGCATCCCGGCCGAAGGGTTCTCCATGGCGCCGTGCATGTCCAGCACCAGCCTGGCGTCCTTCTCGGTCAGCCGCCGCGCAGCGCCCGCCTCTGCCGCCCGCGCGGCGAGCGACCGTTGGTCTGGCGGCAGCTTGCCCAGCCACTCATTGCGCGCCTCGTCTGGCAGGCCAGCCACGGCCGTCGCCAACACCCGGGCGCCCATGCGATCGCAGACCGCGAGGAGCTCGCGCTGCTGGAGCGTGAGGAGATCCGTAAACCGGAAAGTGCCCACCTGTGGCGCGCCCTGCTTCAGCGCGTCTTCCAGCTTCCAACGGACGATGGAGAGGATGTCGGGCTTGACCTCGCGCTTGAGCTTGAGGCCCGTGCGGCCGCCCAGTTCGCTGCGCAGGGCGTCGGCGAGATCCGACGGCAGCGCCGACATCACGACCTCCGCGAGCGCGCCCCGCTCCTTCTTCAGCACCGCCGCCAGCCGCTTGGGATCCGCCGAGGCCAGCTGCCGGCGCCGCTGCGTGACGAGGCGCTTGATCTCCTGCACCAGCAGGGGGACACGCTTGTCGCGGGGGATGCCCAGCAGCGCGTTGGCGCGATGCCGCAGCAGCTCTTCTTCCTCGACGGCCAGGTGCTCGTACGCCTCCAACGCCTCGGAGCTGCCGAAGGCGAGCGACGTGAGAAGCAGCATGGTCTGTCGCTTCGAGAGCGACGTGAAGAACTGCTCCACCGGGTGGCCCACCACCTCTCGTGCGTCGCGCCGTCAGAGTTCAGCCGGCGAGTTCCGGAATTACCCTTCCTGTGTGCGAGCCCGTGCCGGGGCCTTGCCGCCGCCAGGCTTGCGGATGGCCATGAAGGCCGTGACGCCCGCCATCAGGAGGAACAACAGCGCGAAGACGCCGATCATCGCCTTGAACGTCCCAGCGCTGGCCTTGTCGACGTTCACACCCAGGACGCGCTGCAACCGGGGCTCGTTGCTCGTCTCGGTGACGAACTTGGCCTCGGTCATGATGACCTTCACGCTCTCCTTCTTGAGCTCCGGCACCGCGTTGGCGACGAAGGCCTGCACGTCTTCGACCGAGACGGGGGTGCCCTTGTCGTCCTGCGGCATGTACTTGATCAGCACGGACGCTGACGGCAGGGGCTTCTTGTCTGGCTGTGCGAGGTCGTTGACCTCGGGGATCATCACGATGGTGCGCGCCTCGAGCACGCCGGGGATCCGGTTGAGCGCGTTGGACACTTCTCCGGCCAGCGCCTCGATGAACATCGCGCGCTCTTCCGTCTGCGTGGGGATCATGCCCTTGGTCATCTTGAAGATCGCCAGGCCGTCTGCTTTCGGGCGAGGCAGCGAGTGCTCGCGCAGCAGCTCGGCCGCCGCCGCCACGTCGGCGTTGGGCACCGAGATGACGTAGCGCGCGTCCTTCCCTTCGCCTTCCTTCACCTTCGAGGCGGCGATGCCCTTCTTCTGCAGCAGCACGTAGATGTCGTTGGCGTCGTCCTCGTTGAGGTCGTGCTGGAGGTTGGTAGAGCACGCGCCGAGGAGCATCGCTGCCGCGGCGAACACCAGATTGCGGGGAAGCCGGCTCATGTGGGCGGCAACCATACTACGCGGCAAACGAAAAGGCGGCCTCCTTTGCGGAAGCCGCCTTCGGATGTCGCGTCGTTGCGCGAATCAGACCTGGGTCTTCAGCGTGTCCTTCAGACCGCTGGTGGCCTTCTCGACAACCTTCGAGCACAGGTCGAGCTCCTGCGTGTACTTGTACATTCCGGCCTGAAGGCCGAGAAGCTCGCTGTTGGAGAAGTTCTTGCCGGTGAGGCCGCCGTTGATCAGCTTGTCGATCGCCTGGCCACCCTTCTCCATGTTGTCCATCATCCCCATGATCATGGACTTGGACTTGGACACCTCGGTCTTCTGGGTGACCGGATCCATGGCCTTGGGCGTGGCCTTGTCCAGCTTCTGCAGGCCGGCCTTGTCGGTCTTGTTGACCTGGTCGATCTGCCGCGCCTGATCGATCTTCTGGACCTGCTGGGCGTGCTGAACCTGCTGAGCCTGCGACACACCGTGGGCCTTGTCGGCGCCCTGGGTGTGCATGGCCTTGTCGAACTTGCTGGGGCCCTGCTTGTTAACCTGCTGTGCGGCCTGGTCGGGCAGCTTCTGCTGGGCGATCTGCGCTGCCGAGATTCCTGCCAGTGGTCCGGCCATGGTCATTCCTCCTCTGTTCTTCGAGATTATCGTCTTCTTCTTCGAGCAGTTGCTTCAAGCGCTCGACGGCCCGAGCGTGCAGCCGGCTCGCCCAACTCTTTGATTGTCCTATTTCCTGGCCTGCCTCTTCCAGCGTGCGGTTCTGGAAGTAGTACCCCTGGAGCAATTTCCGCTCTTTTTCCGGCAGCTTCTCGATGGCAGCCCGCACCCGCCGCCTCATCTGCTCGAGCTCAAGGCGCTCGTCGGCGGGCATCGCGTCATCCGACACCTGCAGCCCCTCGGTGCCTTCGAGGCTGGTGGCAAAGACCATCGCCAGCCCTGTGACGGCACTGGAGATTTCCTTCACGTCATCGTCGAGCGAGCCGCCCCCGCCTCCAGCGCGATCCGAGAGGTTGGTCAGGTAGGCGTTCGCCCGTTCGGACGCGGCAGACTGCCCCTTGAGCACCCCCATCTTGCGCAGGCCATCATAGATGGCGCCCTTGATCCGGTAGTGGGCAAAGGTGAGGAAGTTGGCGCCAACCCGCGCGTCAAAGCGCTCTGCGGCCTCGAGGAGACCGACCTGGCCCCAGGCGACCAGTTCTTCCATCTCGAACTGGGCGTTGAACTGCTTGCGCACCTGGGCGGCGAGCGAGCGCACGTAGGGCCCGTACTTCTCGAGGATCTGCGGCCTGGTTTCCCCGAGTGCCACGCGCGTCGCCTCTCAATCCGCTTCCTCGGCGCGATCCCACAGGCGCTCGAGGGTCTGGTTCAAACGGGGATCTTCCTTGAGCTGCTCGACGATCTTGTCGGTGAGCTTCTTCGACTGGCTGCGGACCTTCTCGCGCAAGATGTCTGCGACCAACTTCTTGGTGGCCTCGTCCCGGCTCTTCAGCTGTCCGGTCTTGAGCTGGCGGATGAGATCCATCGCCTGCGCCGCCACCGGATCCGCGGGTGCGGTGGCCCCGACGTTGGCCGAGCCCGCTGCGCCCGACGGGCCGACCAGCGACTCCGAGCGATCGACCTTCGCACCGAAGGCACCGCTGGCACCGCCGGCCTTCGAGGCACCGCCCGCGCCGCTGGCACCGCGCGCGCCACCGGCCTTTCCACCGCGACCGACACCCCGGACCGACATACGGCTTCCCTCGACTTTCGCGGCTACTTCTTCTTCGCCGCCTTCGCCGGCGGCGGCAGCGCCCCGGCCTCCTTCGCGTCAATCAACGACTGGGCGAACTTCGCGCCGTCGCTGTTCGGCTCGAGCTCGAGCGCGCTCTTGAGCTCCTTCATCGCCTCGTTCACCTTGCCCATGAAGAGCAGCGCTTCACCACAGTGCGCACGGGGCAACGAGGCGCGGGGAGAGAGCTGCTGGGCCCGCCGGAAGGCCTGGAGCGCCTTGTCGTGGTTGCCCTGGTTGAACTCCAGCGTGCCCAGCGCCAGCTGGGGCACTTCGCTCTTGGGCATCAACGTGGCGGCGCCGTTCAGCAGCTCGCGCGCGTTGTCGTACTTGCCCATGTCCATCCAGAGGTAGGCGGACTCGAGCATGATCATCGCCTGCTGCTTCGTCATCGGGACCAGGCTGTTGGCGATCTCCGACTTCGCTGCTTCGGCCATGGGAGGGCGGTTCCTTTCGGGTGGGAGATGCACCCGTCATAACACGAAGGGCGGCCGAATCGGCCGCCCTTGTGCACTCCGAGACTCAGCCTCGAGCCGAATCAGCGGATGTTGGAGATCGAGTTCTTCACCGTGTCGTGCTTGGTCTTCAGCACGTTGGACACGGAGGTGAAGACCTGGTTCTCACGCTGCATCGCGATCTGAACCTGCATCATCTGCGCGTTCTGCCTGGACATCTCGGCGATGGAGTTGTTGGCCATGCCGACATCGTTGGACGCGAGGCCCGAGGACAGGTTGGGGCCCGAGGTGGTGCCCGAGGTCACGGCACCGCCGCCGCCACCCACGGTGGTCGACATGCCGCCGCCGCCCGAGCCCAGGTTCACCACGCCGGTGGCCGCATAACCGGCCGAGGCCGCCGCGCCACCGGGCATGTTGGAGAGGTTGGTCACCGACGAGACCGCCGCCGAGACGATGCCCGCGCCGGGGATGACTCCGCCGACGAGCGCCGCGCCGCTGGCCACCGCCGCGCCGGCCTGCTGCAGACCCGCGTTCACCCGCTCACCGAACGTGGCGCCCTGCGTCTGCTTGCCCACCGAGACGTTCATCGAGATGCGGTTCGGCATGCCACCATCAATCTTCATGCTCATGTGCGTTACCTCCGAAGAAGCTGCGAAATCCGTTAGGGGGTCGATTCACCCCGGCCCATGCCGGGGGTGCCCCACAGTCCTGTTATCGGCGGTGGGCACCGCCGGTTGCGTCCAGCGTAGTGGAAGGCGTCCTTACTTCCGACCCCGGCCCCCACCCTTCCGCTCGGCCTGAATCTTTTCGCGTACCTGCAGGAGGTAGGACAACAGCTCCTCGGTGCGCTCGACGGACTTGAGGGCCTTCTTTCCCTGCTCGGCCTTCGGGCCCTTGAGGCCCGACAGTTCGCCCTTCACGCCCGAGAAGAGGGCGGCGACGTCGGCGGCCGAGGCCTTCTCGATGAAGCCTTCGAGGGCCGGGTAGAGGGCTTCGTTCTGGGGCTGGGGCTCGGGCTGCTGCTGCTTGCTCTTGGGGGCCATGGCGTTGGTCTCACTGCGATGCGAGGAACTGCGAGAGCTTCTCCTTGCCGACGGGATCTCCGAAGCCGGCGAGCCCGAGAGCGGCGCAGAAGCGGGCGCGCTCATCATCGTCGTGGGTCAGCCGGTGCAAGGCGGAGACGGCGGTGTCCTTGAGGACGAAGTCGAACTTCCCCTGCCGAGCCAGCTGGCCCAGAGAGCGAGCCGCCGCGGCGCGAAGGGCGGGCAGCTCGTGGCTGAGCGCCTCACAGAGGGGCCGGGTGGCAGCCGCGTCACCCAGCTCACCGAGGGCAGCGGCGGCTTCCACCGGAGACAAGCCGGCCTTCATGGCGGCCACCAACCAGGGAGTGGCCTGGCGATCACCGATCCGCCCCAGCGCGGTGGCGATCGCGGCGGCAACGCGGGGGTGCTCCGTGCGGTAGGCTTTGAGGAGATACGGGACGGCCGTGTGGCTGCGCGCCAGCCCCAGGGCCTCGGCGGCGCCGGCGACGACCTTCGCGGACGGGTCGAGCAGGTGTTTGACGAATTCCTGGATCATCGCCTCATCGCCCAGTGACGCCAGCGCCACTGCGGCAGAGCGACGGACGACGGGTTCGGGATCCGCGAGCAGCGCCTTGAGCTTCGGAACCGAAGTCCTGTCGTGAAGCTGACCGAGCGCTTCGGCGGCGTCGGCACGCACCCCCGGCAGGGGATCATCGAGCCTGCGCGCCACCGACTTCGCGTCCTTCTGGGCGATCTCCCGCTCGAAGAAGTTGGGGCGCCCGGCCCAGGCAGGCTCGAGTTCGGCCAACTTCTCGGCGATCTGCTCTTCGTCCATGAGCCCTCCCCGCATGAAGCGGGTGAACGCTAGAAGAATCGGTGGGGTGGAGCAACGAATCCGAGATTCGCGCTTCTCAACCCTTTCTTCATGCGCCGTACATCGCAGTGCGCTACCACCTCGCCCCATGAGCCACATCGTGTCGATCCGCGACGTGACGAAGGACTTCCACCTCGGCCAGACGGTGGTGCAGGCGCTGCGCGGTGTGACGTTGACGGTAGACAAGGGGGACTTCCTGTCCATCGCTGGTCCGTCGGGCAGCGGCAAGACGACGTTGCTCAACCTGATCGGCTGTGTGGACACCGCCACCACCGGCGTCGTCGAGGTCGCAGGCCAGGACACGGCGAAGCTTTCCGAGCGGGAGCTCACCAACCTGCGCCTCAACACCATCGGCTTCATCTTCCAGAGCTTCAACCTGGTCTCGGTGCTGAACGTGTTTCAGAACGTGGAGTTCCCCCTGCTCCTCCAGAACAAGTTGAACGCGGCCGATCGCAAGCAGCGGGTGGTGTCGCTCCTCGAGCAGGTGGGCCTGCACACGCACATGAAGCACCGGCCCAACGAGCTGTCGGGCGGGCAGCGGCAGCGCGTGGCGATCGCGCGGGCGCTGGTGACGGAGCCGCTGATCGTCCTGGCGGACGAGCCGACGGCCAACCTCGACTCCGCGACGGGCGAGGCGATCATCGACCTGATGAAGTCGCTCAACGAGAGGCGGGGGACGACCTTCATCTTCTCGACGCACGACCACAAGGTGATGCGCCACGCCGACTGGGTGGTCCGGCTGGCCGACGGGAAGGTGCTGGGCCGAGAGACTCCGGCCGAGGCGGTGGCGCACGCGATGGGCCAGGAGGTGCCCAAAGAGGCCCGCGCGTCATGATCGACCGGCTGGTGCTGCTGGTGCGAATCGCCACGCGCAACCTGCTGGCGAGCCCCATCAACCTGCTGATCGGCGGGCTGCTCTTCTTCGGCACCATCGTCTTCGTGGTGCTGGGAGGATTGCTCGACTCCCTCAACACGTCCATGGCGCGCTCTGTCGTCGGCAGCCTCGCCGGGCATGTGCAGATCTACTCGGCGAAGTCGAAGGACGAGCTCGCGCTGTTCGGGCAGATGGGCGGCGACCCGGATCTCGCGGCGATGACCGAGTTCCCCAGGCTGAAGGCGGCGCTGGAAGGCCTTCCCAACGTGCAGGCGGTGGTGCCGATGGGCTTGTCCGGCGCGCTGATTACCAGCGGCAACGTGCTGGACCGCACGCTCGAGTCTCTGCGCGGGCTGTACCGGGTGAAGCGAGGAGAGGCGAAAGACCCGGCGCTCGGGGCACTGCCTCCTGACGAGCTGGACCGGAGGATTCAGGACGAAAAGGCCCACGTGCGGCAGATCATCAAGGTGCTGCGGGGCGACGTGGAGAAGGCCACGCGCGATCTGATGGACGCGAAGGCGGTCGACCCGGAGAACCGTGCCGCCCTGGCGAAGGTGGACACGCAGGCCTTCTGGGACGGCTTCGACGGGGATCCCTACGGCGCGCTGGAGTTCCTCGAGAACCGGATCGCTCCGCAGGTGACCGACGCGCCGCTGCTCTTCCTGCGCTACGTCGGGACCGATCTCGACGCGTTCCAGCAGTCCTTCGACCGGATGCGGATCGTCAAGGGCACACCGGTGCCGAAGGGGCAGCGCGGCTTCCTGGTGGCCGAGCTCTTCTACGAGGAGCAGATGAAGCTGAAGACGGCGCGCCGGCTGGACAAGATCAAGGACGCGCTGGCGCTGGGTCGCGTGATCGCCACCGACGACGAGCTCAAGCGCTTCGTCAAAGAGAACCGGACCCAGACCCGCGAGATCGTCCTGCAGCTTGACGCGACGAAGACGCGCGCCGCGGTGGGGGCGCTGCAGCGTTTCCTCGGTACCGCTGAAGACGATCTCGAGGCCTTGCTCGAGCAGCTCTTCGCCACCACCGACGAGAACTTCGCGCAGCGGTACGCCTTCTTCTATGAGGTGTTGGCGCCGATGCTGGAGCTGTACCGCGTGCGGATCGGGGACACGCTCACCATCAAGGCCTTCACCCGATCCGGCTACGTGCAGAACGTGAACGTGAAGGTGTACGGCACGTTCGCCTTCACCGGACTGGAGAAGTCCCCGCTGGCAGGGAACACCAGCCTCATGGACATCATGAGCTTCCGGGATCTCTACGGCTACCTCACCAGCGACAAGGCGGCCGAGCTGAAGGAGCTGCAGCAGCAGACCGGGGCGCGGGCGGTGACCCGGGAGGACGCGGAAGCAGCTCTGTTTGGCGAGGCGAGCGGCGAGGTCGTGGCCGAGGCCACCCCGGGCGTCATCAACGTCGAGGAGCAGCTCACCGGCACCGGGCGCAAGCTGCACCAGGAAGACTTGATCCGCCGCGTCTACACCCAGCAGGAAATCGACGAGGGCGTGGTCTTGAACGCAGCGGTGATGCTGAAGGACCCTGACCGGCTGGACGAGACGATCCTCGACATCCAACGGCTGGCCGAGGCCCAGGGGCTGCCGATTCGCGCGGTGTCCTGGCAGAAGGCCTCCGGCCTCCTGGGGCAGATCATCCAGGTCTTCCGGGTGCTCCTCTTCGTGGGCGTGGCGATCATCTTCTTCATCGCCATGGTGATCATCAACAACGCGATGATGATGGCCACCATCCAGCGGACGCAGACCATCGGCACGATGCGCGCGATCGGCGCGCAGCGCTCGCTGGTCCTCTGGATGGTGCTGCTGGAGTCGATCGTCCTGGGGCTCGTCTTCGGCGGGCTGGGGATGCTGGGGGGCACCGCGATCGTCGCCGCCATCGCCGCGAAGGGGATCGCCGCCCCCAACGACGTGATGTACTTCTTCTTCTCCGGCCCGCGCCTGGTGCCGACGGTGACCGGTGAGCCGCTGGTGGTGGCGCTGGTGATCATCCTCTTCGTCACCGTCGCCTCCACCCTCTTCCCCGCGATGATCGCCACCCGCATCTCGCCGCTGCGGGCGATGCAGGCCGAGGAGTGACGCGATGACGCTCTTCGATCGCATGCTCTGGCTCATCGCCTTCCGCTCGCTCATGCAGCACCGGCTGCGGACCCTGCTGCTGGGCACGGCGATCGCCGGCGTCACCGCGCTGCTGGTGACGGTGACGGGGATGTACGTCGGCATTCGCACCACGCTGCTCGTGTCGGCGACCACGCTGATGAGCGGCCACGTCAACGTGTCCGGCTTCTACAAGGCGACCGCGAGCCAGTCTTCGCCGGTGGTGACGGGCTACAAGAAGGTGCGTGAAGTGGTGCAGGCCGCGGTGCCCGAGCTCGACTACGTCGTCCAGCGTGGGCGGGGCTGGGCCAAGCTGGTGAGCGATCGCGGGAGCGCCCAGGTGGGCATCGGCGGCATCGACATCGCCCACGAGCCCGGCTTCCGCAAGGTGATCACCGTGCAGGCGGGGAACCTCGATGATCTCAACCGGCCGGACGGCATTCTGCTCTTCGAGGAGCAGGCGAAGCGCCTCGAGGTGAAGGTCGGCGACGTGCTCACCATCGTCGCGCCCACCTTCCGCGGCACCAACAACACGCTGGACGTGACGCTCGTCGCGATCGCGTCGAATATCGGCATGTTGAGCTCGTGGAACATCTACATGAACGATCAAGGGCTGCGGCGGCTCTACCAGCTCAACGAGGAGACGACGGGCGCCCTGCAGCTGTACCTGAAGGACATCGAGCAGGTACCAGGCGTGCAGGAACGGCTGCGGGTCGCGCTGGGCAGGGCCGGCTTCGAGCTGCTGGACCCCGACGCCCGCCCCTTCTGGATGAAGTTCGACGCGGTCAACCGTGAGAGCTGGACCGGCCAGAAGCTCGACGTCACCAACTGGGAAGACGAGACCGCCTTCGTCCAGTGGATCGTCACCGCGCTCACGGTGATGGCCACCATGCTGATCGCCGCGCTGATCGCCATCATCGGCGTGGGGATCATGAACGTGATGTGGATCTCCATTCGCGAGCGGACCCGGGAGATCGGCACCCTGCGCGCGGTCGGCATGCAGCGCACCAGCGTGTTGGCGATGTTCGTGGCAGAAGGCTTCCTCCTCGGGCTCCTGGGCACGGTGGGCGGCGGCGTGGTGGGCCTCGCCCTGTCGCTGGGGTTGACGGCCGCGGAGATCGCGCTGCCCAAGAGCTGGCAGTTCGTCTTCTTCAGTGAGCGCCTGGTGGTGTCGCCCACCGCGGCGTGGGTGCTCTTCTCCGTCGGCTTCATCACCCTGGCGATCACCGCCATCTCCATCATTCCCAGCTTCCTCGCGGCCCGGCTCAAGCCGATCACCGCGATGGGCCACGTGGGGTAACGCACCATGCACCGTTTCGTCAGTTTCCTCGCCGTCCTCGCCCTCTCGTCTCCTGCCCTCGCCGACATGACGAAGGAAGAGCTGCACGCGCTCCTGGTCGAGCAGGACGAGCGGCAGCGCTCCAGCGGCGACTACAAGGCGCTGGCCTACGTGGAGCAGAAGGAGAAGGACAAGGCCGACGTGGTGCGGGAGTTGCTGATCTTCCGGCGCGACGCCGACGACAAGCTGATGCTGCTCTTCACCAAGCCCAAGAGCGAGGAAGGCAAGGGCTACCTGCGGCTCGACAAGAACCTGTGGTCGTACGATCCCAACAGCGGCAAGTGGGATCGCACCACCGAGCGGGAGCGCATCGGCGGCACCAACTCGCGGCGCAGCGACTTCGACGAGTCCCGCCTCGCAGAGGAGTACGAGCCGAAGTTCGACGGCGAGGAGAAGCTGGGCAAGTACGAGACGATTCGCCTCGAGCTCACCGTGAAGCCCGGCGTCGACGTCGCCTACCCCGTGGTGAAGCTGTGGCTCGACAAGGCCAACCACAATGTCCTCAAGCGCCAGGAGTTCGCGCTGTCGGGCCGGCTGATGCGCACCGCGTACTACCCGAAGTGGCAGAAGCTCTTCTCCGAGTCGAAGAAGGCCGACGTCTGGTTTCCCGGGGAGATCCGGATCTTCGACGAGGTGGAGAAGTCGAACTCGACGCTGGTGCTGATGCGCTCGGTCGATCTCTCGCCGCTCGATCAGAACATGTTCACCAAGGCGTGGCTCGAGTCGAAGAGCCGGTGAGGAAGCCGATGCGTGGCGTGTGGCTGGTCCTGTCGTTGCTCGCGGCGTCAGCGCTCGCGCAGGAGAGACCCGACGAGGCGGCGATGTTCGGCGGGCCGGAAGAGGCGGGCGCCGATGCCGGAGTGCGCCCTTCCGAGGACTCGATGTTCGGGGGCGCCGATGATGTCCCCTCGGCGGACGCCGGCGCGCCGGCCGTAGCCATTCCCACCGATGATCGCGACCTCGGCCAGCTCTTCGGCAAGGCGGTGGAGTCCAAGTTCGACACCGGAGAGATCCAGAGCGACGCGCTCAAGATCGGCGGCACCCTCAACCTCTTCATGCAGGGCTTCTGGCAGGAAGGCCGGCCCTTCGAAGAGGGCGCCTTCTCTGCGCCGATGCTCTTCGACCTGTACCTGGACGGCCGGCCGAACGAGCGCGTGCGCGGCTATGTCGGCGTGCGGCTCCAGTACGATCCCACGCGGCCCACCGGAGAGACGGAGCGGCTCACCAACGCGAACCTGGGCACGGCGTCGGTGGTGGGCCTCACCCTGACGCCGCCGCAGAACCCGGCCTTCTTCCTCGATCAGCTCTGGCTCCGCTTCGACATCGCCCGCAAGGTGTTCCTCACCATCGGCCGGCAGAAGGTGCGCTGGGGCGTGTCGCGGATCTGGTACCCGACGGACTTCCTCAACTCGCGGCCGAGAGATCCCTTCAACCCGTTCGACGTGCGCCTCGGCGTGAACATGGTGAAGGTGCACGTGCCGGTCGAGTCGCTGGGCTGGAACTTCTACGCCTACGGGATCATGGACGCGGTGACGGTGGACAACAACGGCATCACGGTGGGCGAGCTGGGCGGCGCGGTGCGAGCCGAGTTCGTGCTGGGCCCCGCGGAGCTGGGGCTCGGCGGCATCTGGCAGAAGGGGCGGCGGCCGCGCTACGCGATCGATCTCTCCAGCGCGGTGGGCCCGGTGGACGTGTACGCCGAGGCCGCCTTCCGCGACGCGCGCGACTTCGTGCTCTTCCGGTACCCGGACGATCTCAGCTCGGACAACATCATCTCCAAGCTGCCGGAGATCGAGCCCTACCGGCCGACGGGCCTCTTCGTGCAGGTGTCGGGGGGCGTGTCCTGGCAGTTCAACTACACCGACAAGAACTTCGGCATCCTCACGCTGGAGTACTTCTACAACCCCGCCGGCTACACCGACGTGCTGGGCTACCAGGTGAAGACGTTCGGCCCGGGCCTCTTCGGTGTCACGCTCGACCCGATTCAGAACGTGGCGCTGTACGGCGGCATGCACAACGTGGCGTTGAGCCTCGCGGCGCCGGGCATTCCGGGAGCCGACTGGATCACCGTGAGCCTGTCGAACGTGGTGATCATCAATGATCCGGCGGCGATCTCCCGCCTCGACGTGATCTTTCGAGTGCTGAACTACTTGAACGTGCAGGCCTTCGCGGGCCTCCTGTATGGCCAGACCGGCGGGCAGATGCGCTTTCAAGTCTCCTCCCAGCTGATCAACGACATCGCCAACCTGTCGGACGCGGTGGAGCCGGGCACCGGCGACCAGGTGCGCGACTCACTCGGGCCGCTGCGGTACCCGCCGATCCTCCAGGCCGGGGTGCTGCTCCGCCTGGCCATCTGAGCCAGGGGGCAGATCGCCGGGCGGCGCCACCTTCCAGCGGCGGTGGAGCCACAGCCATTGGTCCGGGCGCAGGCGGATCGCGTCCTCGATGATCTTCGTCAGCCGGGCCGTATGGGCCACCAGATCCGCGCGGCGATCGCCGGTGTCGGGCACTGGAACGGGGCCTTCCACGGTCATCGAGAGGGCCCGGCCGTCGCGCGCAGCCAGCACCACGTACACCGGCGCCTTCGAGCGGATGGCCGCCATCGAGAGCGCGGGCGTGGTGCTGGCGAGACGCCCGAAGAAGGGCACGAAGACGCCGTCCTTCGCGGGGAGGGACTGATCGATGAGCTGCACCACGGCGAGCCCCCGCTTGAGCGCCTTGAGCATGTTGCCCAGGGCCCCGCGCTGGAGGATCAGCTCCACCCCCGCGCGCTGGCGGTTCTTCACCACCCACTCGTTGAAGGCGCCGGCGAGGGGCCGCACCACGGCTGCGAAGGCGATGCCGCGGCGGGCCATCACCTCGGCGAAGAGTTCCCAGCTGCCGAAGTGCGCGCTGGCGATCAGCACCGGCTGGCGGGTGTCGAGGAGCACGTCGAGCCCCTTCCAGTCGACCACCTCCACCGCGCTGGCCACCTCGTCGGCGGACAGGAGATCGCTGGTGACGGACTCGAGCGCCGCGAGCGCCATCGAGCGGTAGGCGCCCCTGGCGATGTCCTCCCGTTCGGCCGCGCTCTTCTCGGGGAGCGCCTGGGCCAGGTTGTCGAGCGCCACGCGGCGGCGGATGCGCAGGGTCCAGGCGAGGAAGGCCACGAAGGCGGCCAGGCGCTCCCGGCCGCTGACGGAGAGCGCGCGGACGAGCCGCACCACCACGCCCACCACGAGTCTCCCCAGTGGGCCCCCGGGCGTGACGGCGGGCTTCGCCGGCGTCATTCGATGGTGGTGTTGATGGTGCCGGCCTTGCAGAAGCGCACGCCCTCGTTGGCCTCGGCCACCTTGGCGTTGATCTTCAGCACGGCCTGGTACAGCGGGAGCGCGGCCTCGCACTGTCCGGCCGCGCGCAACTGCCTCGCCTGCGCCAGCTTGGCGCGGATGTCAGCGATCTGCTCGAGCAGCGGCTTCGCTTCGGCCCACGACGGGGTGTCGTCGGCGACGTCCTTGAGGCGCGTCTCGGCTTCGTCGAGGTTGGCGAGGGCGAACTCCGTCTTGCCGCGGCCGAGGCTCTCGCGCGCCGTCTGCTCGTGCATGGCCTTCTGCACCGCGAGCGCAGGATCGATGGGCGGAGGCGTCTGCGGCGGAGCGGTGGTGGCGCCCGGTTGTTCCGGCGCCTTCGGCTGCTGCGGTGGCGCGGTGGTGGTGGCGCCGGCCGTCCCTCCGGTCGCCAAGCCGGGATCCGGGTTTTGGTTGAAGGCGAGGAAGGCCCCCCCCGCGGCGAGCGCCAGCACGGACACCACGGCGATCACCGGAGCCTTCGATCGCGGCGCGACGGGGGGCAGCGACGCTTCCCCTGCGCGGACGTGATCGAGCTCCCGCGCGCCGATGGCCGCCGTGCCCGCCTCGGTGCGCAGCAGGGTGCGCTCGGTCGAGCCGACGTCGGTGGCGCCCTCGGGCGCGACGCCGCTCAAGCTGGCCGGCGCGACGCCGGCCTGGGTGGCCATACCCGGCGGCGGAGTGGCCTTGTTGATGGCGCCGGTCAAGCCGGTGCGTTGGAGGGGCGAGAGGCCGAGGTGCGCCTGGGTGGGGATCGCCTGGGACAGCGCGTTGGCGAAGGTGAGCATGTCAGGCCAGCGTTGATCGCGCTTCTTGGCGCAGGCCTTCTGGATGACGGCGTCGAGCTCGGGGTAGTCGAGGTCGGGCGCGCGGTCCTTGAGGTGCGGCATCGGCTCGACGGCCTGCTTGCGGAGGATCTCCGCGATGGTCGCCCCGTCGAAGGGCTGCGTGCCGGTGAGGGCCTCGAAGAGGACGATGCCGAGCGAGTAGATGTCGGCGCGCAGGTCCACCTCGCGGCCTTCCACCTGCTCGGGCGACATGTACCGGGGCGTCCCGGCGATCGCGCCGGCGACGGTCAGCTTGGTGCCGGCGTCCATCAGCCGCGCGATGCCGAAGTCGAGCACCTTGGCGTGCACGCCCCGGATGCCCCGGCGGATCATGATGTTCTCGGGCTTCAGGTCGCGGTGAATGACGCCCTTGTCGTGCGCGTTGGCCAGCACCTCGGCGACCTGCAGCACCACCTCGGTGGCCTCGATCAACGACAGCCGCCCCTGCTCGGAGATGACCTTCTTCAGGTCGACCCCCTCGCAGTACTCCATGGCGATGAAGAGGTTGCCTTCTTCGTCCTGCCCGAAGTCATGCAGCGCGACGGCGTTGGGGTGAGCGACGCGCGCGTAGCTCTTGGCCTCGTTGAGGAAGCGGCGGGCGATCTCCGCGTCGGTGGAGAACTCGGCCTTCAGGAACTTGAGCGCCACCCGGTGGCCGATGCCGAGCTGCTCGGCGAGGTAGACGGCGCCCATGCCGCCCTGCCCCAGCTTGCGGACGATCTTGAACTTCCCCTTCACCACCTTGTCGATCATCCGGTCGGTGTTGGGGGCGAGGCGGATCGTCTCGGACGTGCCGCACGCGGGGCACTTGCCTTCCCACGAGTTGTGCTCGGCGCCGCAGCCCTGGCAGATGAAGACGGCCACTACTTCTCCTTCGGGAAGCGCGCCGTGAAGAGCAGCTTCTCGAGCTCCGCGGCCCCCGAGTCCGGAGATTGACTCAGCGAGATCGCCACGCGCAAGACGGCGGTGCGCGGATCGTCCTTGAGCTCGGTCTCCAGCACCTTGAGGGCCTGCGGACGCTCGCCCGCCTGGAAGAGCGCGAGGCCCTTGTAGAAGACGTATTCCTTGTTGGAGGGGTCTGCCCTGGCGGCGTCGGTGAAGTGGGCCTCGGCCTTCTTGTAGGCCTTCTCGTGCAGGTCGGCGATCCCGTCGAGGAAGGCCATGCGCCCCTTGGCGTCCGTCACCGGCGCGCCCACGTCCTGGGCCAGTTGGAAGAGGGGCCTGGCGTTGCGCAGCGTCTCGGGGGGCAGCTTCTCGCCCGAGAGAGCGCGCTTGTGCACGAGCTCGGCAGCGGACGACGCCGCAGCGCCGAGCTTCTGGGCCATCTCCCCCAGCTCGGGCCCGAGGAAGCCTTCCTTCACGAGCGCGGTGAAGGACTCGGCGGCGCCACCGGCGCCCACGATCCTGTTCTCGTCGAGCGCGGCGAAGAAGGCGGCGCGCGTCTCCACGTACCTGGGGCCGGGATCCGGCGGCGGCTTCTTCAAGCTCTTGAGCTGGCGCTCGCATTGATCGCTCTCGGCGACGGCCTTCTTGCGATCGGGCGAGTCGGGCACGGACTTGAGGTACACGCGGTAGGCGTAGCAGCCGGGCTGGAGCTGCCTGGCCAGGGTCTGCGCGCGGGCGAGCTGCAGGTAGGTGTTCACCTGGGAGGGATCGGCGCGCGTGGCCTTGAGGAAGAGGTCCGCGGCCTTCTGGTACTGCTTGCGGTTGAACAGCTTGCTGGCCTCGGAGACGAGCGTGTCTGCGCTGCCCACGCCCGGGCCGACGAGGGGCTCGGCGTTCGCGACGGACGCCCCGAGGACCGCGACGGCGAAGAGAAGCCTAGAAGCCATAGCCCACCCCCACGTTGAAGCCGGCCGTGCTGGGCCCCTGGAAGGTGGCCGAGTCGTCGGCGGACGCGGCCTTCTCTCCGATGATGTACTGGGTGTAGTTGCCCGACCCGAAGAAGAAGAAGCCTTCCGCGACGTTGAAGCGCACGGACAGATGCGCCGACGCCATCAGGTCCAGCACCATGAAGCCGTCTTTGTACGCGGGCGTCGTCGACTGCTCGATGATGTTGCCGGTGCGGAACTCGAGCCCGAGCTGCAGGGCGAACTGAAAGCGCCAGACGCAGATGCGCACCTGCGGCTGGATCGCGCGGATCGTCACCAGGTGGATGCGCACCGGATCTATGAAGTCGGTGGCCGTCATCCCGCCGATGACCTCCTGGGCGGCGCCGATGGTGTGGCCTACGTTCATCGAATAGCGGTCGGCGTTGGTGAGGTAGGTGACGCCCACCACCCCGAGGCCGAAGTACTTGCCGAAGGTGCCGTACTCGGCTGACGCGCCGATCAACGTCCGCCCGCTCGAGGTGATGGCCGTGGTGCGCCCGGTGCCGTCGGTGCCCCAACGCCGCCCCACGAGGCTGTTGCCGATGATCGACGCGTACTCGAAGGACGCGTGGAAGTAGGACTTCTGCTGGTACGACTTCTCCGTGTCGGTGGGCGGAGGCGGCGGCGGTGGGGGCGGCGGCTTCTCCTTGCCCTTGTTGGGGTCGGCCACGACGGCGACTGCGCCCTGGCCCGGCAGCGGCTCGAGGGTCTTGTCCAGCACGTACTGTTCGTCGGCCTTGACGCTGATGGTCTGCTCGAAGGCCTTGTGCTTGTCCGCGGTGATGCGAATGGTGTGGGAGCCCGGAGAGATGCCGCGGTCCACCTTGTCCTTCCCCGCCTCCACACCGTCGATGGTGATGGTGGCGCTGGCGGGCGAGGCGGTGATGACGATGCGGGCCGCCACCTTCTCCAGCGTCTTCTCCAGCTTCGCCCCACCGCGGATGGGGATGATCAGCGTCTCTTCGACCGGCTGGTGCAGCTTGAGATCGATGCGCACCACGCGCTCGCCGGGCAGCACCTGGGTGCTGAGGGGCGTGACGCCCACCTTGACGTCGTCGACGTACACGGTGGCGCCGGGAGGGGTGCTCTGGACCTCCAGCGTCGAGGCGGCGGGCACCACCTTGGCGACGGCGCCGAGCAACGCCTTCTCGAGGTTGGCGTTGGTGGCGTTGGCGGGAGTGGTCTTGCCCGTCTTCGGCTCGTACGCGACCACCTTGTAGGTGAAACCCGTCTCGTCCTGCCCGCCCTGAATGAGGACGACGCGCTCGAAGCCCAGGCCCGCGACGAAGGGATCGATTGGATCCGCGCAGCGCTCGTCACCGGAGAGGCACGGGACGAGATCGACGCTCTTGCCCTTGAGCGCGGCGCCGAGCTCCTTCACGCCGATGATCGCCTCTTTGCGGGCCTCGCCCGGCATCAGCTTGCCGAGCGCCAGCTCGGTGCGCTCCACCAGCGCTTCCTGGCCCGGGTAGAGCGGCCGCACCAGCCACACGGTTGGCTCCGCCCACGCTGGCCCGGCGAGCAGCGCCGAGAGGACCAGCGCTCCCCATTTCAGTTTTCGCAAGTCCATGGAATTTGAGGGTTTCTACTGTGACCGGGTGCGTGAGGCCACATATTCCTCAAGTTCGTCGAGGGTCGTCGGCCAGTCGTCCTTGAGCAGCCGCGAGAGGCTGCGATCGGCGAGCAGCTTGCCGCCGGTCTGGCAGCGGGCGCAGTAGTCCGTCTCGTTCTCCGCGTAGACGATGCGTTGAACGGGCGCGCCACAGACGGGGCAGGGTTGCTTGTGCTTTCCATGCACGGCCATCTCCGGGCGGAAGGCCGTCACCTTGTCTGGCCAGCCGTCACCGACCTCTTTCGAGAGGCGCTCGGTCCACTCGGTGAGGACGGCGCGGGTGGCCTCGAACAGCCGGCCGATCTCCTCGCCGGTGAGGGTGCGCGTCTGCTTCACGGGAGACAGCCGCGCGCGGTGGAGGATCTCGTCGGAGTAGGCGTTGCCGATGGCAGCGAAGAGGCGCGGATCGGTGAGCGAGCGCTTGAGCGTGTGATTCTCCCGTCGCAGCGCCTCGGCGAACTCGTCGAGGTGGGCGTTCATCACCTCGAGGCCGCCGCGCTCGAAGGCCTTGAGGGCCGCTTCCCCCTTCACCACGTGCAGCGACGCACGCTTCTTGGTGGACACCTCGGTGAGGATCAGCGTGCCGGAGGAGAAGTCGAAGGCGGCGAGGCCGACGCGCCCGGGCAGCTTCGCGCCCTGGTCCTTCCAGGAGAGCCGCCCCGCCACCATCAGGTGGAGGACGAGGAACAGCTGGCCTTCGAGCTCGACGACGAGGCGCTTGCCGATGCGGCGCAGGCCGAGGACGGCGCGGTTGAAGGTGGACGTGAGGGGCGGCTCGACGCTGCGCAGGAGGAAGGGGCTGCCGAGGCGAACCCCTTCGAGCTTCTGGCCCACCACGCGCGGGCCGAGCGCCGAGAGGTACACCGTGAGATCCGGGTACTCAGGCACGGGCGGCGCCTCCCTGGAACCGATGGTGCGCCGGAGCGGTCACAACTCCCTGCGAGGAGAATAAAGTCACGGTGCGCGCCGTTGGCCGGCATGGAAGTCTTCGAGGCCGGTGCTGGGGAGTCTGGCATGAGTCGAGCGCATTCGAGCCTGATCGTCACCGTCCTGCTGGTCGCTGGCTCGGCCGAGGCGCGCTTCGGCAAGGCGGGCTCCCCGTCCAACTCGAGCAAGTCCTCGTCCCCGTCTTCCTCGTCCTCCTCGTCTTCTTCGTCCTCGTCCTCGTCGTCAGGTGGCGGCTCGAGGACGACTTCCACCTCGGCGTCGTCGTCGAGCGCGGGCGACTACCACTCGGCCGTGCCCGTGGGCTCCTCGTCCTCGCGGGGCTCGGGCTGGAGCTTCTTCGCGCCGCGGCCGGTGCGGTACGGCTACTACTCTGGGGCGTACGTGCCGTCGTACGGCTACGGCTACTGCATGCGCACCACCACGATGACGACCGTGACGACGGGCGCGGTGGCGACGGGCGTGGTGGCGACGGGCGTGGTGGCGGGCGAGGCGCAGGCGGAAGGCACCGTGACGGCCGAGGCGGCGGGGGTGCGGGTGACGGCGGGCGTCGAAGGGCTGTTCCTCACCGCCGGCCAGAGCGGCTTCGTCTTCGGGGGCGGCGCGACGGTGGAAGGCGAGCGCTGGGGGCTGACGCTCTTCGGCCAGGACATCGCGGTGAACGCCGACGACGGATCCGGCACGGTGGACAACATCGGCGTCTTGAGCGCGCGGCTGTCGTTCGCCTTCCTCACCGGCAAGTACGGACGACTCCGCGTGGAGGGCGGCGCGGAGGCGGTGATCGCCCCCAACCTGGTGGCGCTGGGGCCCGTGCTCGGGTTGTCCGGCTCGCTGTGGATCGCCGGGCCGCTGGCCCTGGAAGGCAGCGTCTTCGCGGTGCCGTGGCCCTACTGGGAGCTCGACTACCGCGCCGGGCTGGTGCTGGGCCTGGGGCCCCTGGGCATCCGCGCGGGCTGGCGCGCCCAGGTGCTGGACGATCGCGGCTGGGTCGACGGCGTCATCCACCGCGACACGTTTACCGGCCCCTACGTCGGCCTCTCGGTCGTCTTCTGAGGCCATGCTGACGGAGCGCGACTGGGTGATGCGGCTGGTGAAGCAGCTGGCCGACTTCATCGCGCGCGCTCTCAAGCTGGCGAGCGAGCAGAGACGGGAAGAAGCGCTCGAGGTGCTGCGACAGACCTGCTCGACGCAGCTGGGCATGGAGTACGAGGTGCTGTCGATGCTGGACGCGGCCGCGGCAGTCGATTTGCTGGGAGAGCCTTCCCGCGCCCTGGCCTTCGTGCAGTTGGTGGACGCGATGGCCGAGGTGGAGCAGCGCTGCAACGAGCCCCTGCGCGCCGAAGCGCGCCGGCGCCACGCGGACGAGTTGTGCGCGGCGATCGTCCAGCGGTGGCCCAGACACGCCGAGACGCAGGCCTGGCTCGGTGCGCGCGGCAGCGGCAAAGCGTAGGGGTGCTCGACACCCGAGGGACCCTCGCGGTGCAAGAAAGCGGGAGGGACGGGCCGTGGAATTCGCGCCACCGGCCCGCGTCGAAGAGGCCCGATGCGCGCCGTCGTCATCCTCTGCCTCCTGTCGATGAGCGCCTGGGGGGCCGAGGACGAGTCCGAGCACCTCTTCGCCGAGGCCCAGACGTGGACGGTGGCGCCGATCACCACGCCGGGCTGGCTGCTGGGAGGCAGCGGCCGGGCGTCCGTGGGCCGTTTCGGTCTTTCGGTGAGCGGCTACCAGCAGGCGCTCTCCGGACCGGCGGGCACGTCTCCGCGGCTGGGCAGCCTGCTCGCGTCGATGACGGCGACCTTCCGCCTCGATGCGCGGATCGCGCTGGGCGTCTCCCTCGGCGCGAACACGCTCTTCTTCGAGCCCGACCTCGCGTCGATCGCCCCCTCATTTGGCTTCTTCTCGCGCTTCGACTTCCACCCCAACCTGTCGGTGCAGATCCTCATGGACGCTGCCCCCTTCCCGCACTACCGGATCGACGCGCTGACGGAAGCGACGCTGCACTGGCGGGCGCTGTTCGTCTCGCTGGGCCTGCGGATCATCCACCTCGAGGCGCCGTCGCGGCTGGGCGTGCCTCGGGGCGACGTCACCACCATCGGCCTGCAGCTCGCCGTTGGCGTGGACTGGAAGAGGTAGCCCGCGCACAATGCGCCCCATGTTCGGGCAGCGCGTGCTGACTGTCGGAGCGGTGTTGTTGTGCGTGTCGTCGTCGGGGTGCCGGGGACCGAGCGGCTCGCCCCAGGGCAGCGTCAAGGCCTTCTATTCAGCGGCCGGCGCGCAGGACTGGGAGTCGATGGCGAACCTGTTGTCCGACGCGTCGCTGACGAAGCTGGGCACGACAGCCCGCGCGCAGGCCTACTTCGCGGCGCAGTTCACCGGCTGGAAGAACTTCTCGGTGGACATCGACGACTACACCATCGACGCCGACGGGAAGAACGCGACGGTGCGCTTCACCTGCAGGGCCGAGGTGCTCGAGCGCTACAAGGTGATCACCGCGGACTGCAGCGACGTCTTCTCGCTCGTGAAGCAGTCGGACGGGTGGCACATCCATCTTCCGGGGGCGCAGCGAATCAAGCCGCTCTGATCAAGCTGGAGAGGCAGCCACGTCGATGCCCACACGCCGCGCGAGCTCGGGGCGTCGGAGCTTCCAGATCACTCCGTCGATCCAATAGTGCGACAGCGTGAGGCTGACCCACACCACGCCGGCCCACGTGTAGAAGTCCCACGGGGTGACGAGCGAGAAGACGTAGATGACGCCGTACATGCCGCCGGCCAGGCCCCACAGCAGCAGCATGTAGAGCGCCAGGCGGCGCCAGCCGGGCTGCGAGAGCCAGGAGATCAGCCTCGCCTGCGGGTCCACCCCGGCTCGCCAGGTGTTGCGGTGGTAGTAGCGGACCATTCCCAGGTACTGGAAGCCGTGCCAGCACGCCGCGGCCGCAAAGGCCGAGGTGTCGTCGCTGGTGATCAGCTGGAACGGCACGAAGAAGCCGAGAAACGAGCAGCCGATGAAGGCCAGGCGGATCCACGCGGCCTTCGCCCACGGTTGCCGGCGCTCCGCGATGCGCTGAGACAGCACCATGCCCAGCAGCACCCCGATGGGCGCGAGCATCCCCATCACCAGCCAGCGGGGCAGCTCGGGGTACAGCACCTCGACGCCGAAGAGGATGCGCGGGCCGGTGTAGATGCGGTGGGACAGGCAGAAGAGGACGACGAGGAGCAGCAGCGGGCGCTCGAGGCGCATCGCCAGGGTGCCAGGCGGCTCCGGGGACTTGCGCTGGTAGATGCGCAGGATGCCCCAGTTCTGCGCCACGAAGTGCCACGTCGCCCAGTAGAGGATGGTGCTGTTGAGGATCCGCGTGCCCAGGCCGCCCAGCTTGATGGTGAGGGTGAAGACGATCGCCGCGATGAGGAGCGGGATCACCACCGTCGCCACCTTCTTCGAGCGCCACTCGCGGCTGTCGAAGTAGACGCGGGTCCACGTGGAGACGAGGTGCGGCCCGTTCGACACCGCGGCCACCGCCGCGAGGATGATGAACCCACTCACGTGCAGCACCGACGACGCGAACCACACCACGAGCACCACCGCGGCGGAGAGGAAGAAGAAGAGGAAGTCCTTAAGGGGCGAGATGATCGCCAGGCTCTTCGGGGCTGCGGAGACGGCGGCGGTCATGTCGAAGCCCGTCTATATCAGCGGTCCCATGAGTCCGCCTCGCCTGGTCCTGCTCCGCCCGCGCAACGCCGACAACCTGGGGGCCATCGCCCGGGCGATGAAGAACTTCGGGCTGTCGGACTGGGTGGTGGTGAGCCCGAACCCGAAGCTGCTGGAGGTGCCGGGCCTCAATCGCCTCGCGGTGAAGGCGGGCGAACTCCTGGAGACGGTACGGCGCGTGGACACGCTGGCGGAAGCGGTGGCGGACTGCTCCTGGGTGGTGGGCACCACGATGCGCCTCATCGAAGGGCGACGCCGCATGACACCGCGCGAGCTGGCCGAGACGGTGCAGGCGCGCCAGGACGAACGGTGGGCGCTGGTGTTCGGCGACGAGCGCAACGGCCTCGTCACGGAAGACGTCCAGCAGTGCCACGCGCTGTCCTTCATTCCGTCGTCGGAGGAACAGCCGTCGCTCAACCTGGCGCAGGCGGTGGTGGTGTACGGCTACGAGCTGGCGATGGCTCGGCGCGGAACCGTCCACGTTCCGGCGCAGGGGCTGGCGGACGACGCGGCGCTCCGGCAGGTGCGCGCGTCGATGGAGCTGGGCCTGGCGGCCGCCGGCTTTCTTCGTACCGAGTCGGATGATCGCCACGCAGTGGACGACTTGATGGCGGCGCTCACCCGCGCGCGATTGACCCGGAAGGAAGCCGGGCTGTGGACGGCCGCGTGGAGAGTGGTGAGCAAGCGCTGACGCCACGCGACTCCCGGCCCGCAAGGAGGCGAGCGCTGGCCCGACCGCCTCGTGACCTCACTTCACCTGCAGCGTCGCGGTCACCGGGTAATGATCGCTGCCGCCAGCCCGAACGGTCTCGGCCGCGAGGACCTTCACCCCGCGCGCGTAGACGTGGTCGATGAGGAACAGCGCGGGCCAGGGCGACACGGGCCCGGGGAAAGAGCCCGAGCACGGTCGGCCCTCGCAGGCGCGCACCCACCCTGCGTCCTCGAGCGCCTCGAGCGCCGCGCCGCCCGCTTCCTCGTTGAAGTCTCCCAGCAGGACGACCGGGCCCTTCGTCGCCTTGTACCGGGCCACCAGCGTCGCCGCCTGCTTCTCGCGCACCGCCGCGTTCTTCGCCATGCGGGCCACCAACGAATCGTCCTTCGCCTGCGTCATGCCCGGGGGCGTGAGGTGCAGGCAGACGAAGCGCACGCCCTTTCCGCCGACGTCGACGGTCACCTCGAGCGCCGGCATCTTCGAAGGCGCGACGCGGAACTCCTTGACGTCCTTGAGCGGGCGCTTCGACGCGAGGCCCACGCCCCAGGTGCCGGCCTTCGGGACGAAGTGGCGGTGCGGCCAGTCGGCGCCGAGCTCTCTGGTGAAGGTCGCCTCGAAGGCCGGGGTGAGTTCGGTGAGGCACAGCACGTCTCTCGCCTGCGCCTTGATCGCCGCGAGCGACTCGACGTCATTCGCGCCCTGGAAGAGGACGTTGAAGGCCATGACCGAGACGGTGTCGTCACCGGCCCACGCGGCGCGGACAACGAGACACACCACGAGGGCCATCCGCCACGGAGTTCTCATGGCCCCTGGACGACTGCAATTCCGCCGCCGCGTCAGCGCCGCGATTGCACGACGAGCTCGATCATCTTCAGGCGCCGCGCGAGCTCCTCGGGATCCTTCGCGGGCAGGAAGCGCCCGTCGGGCCCCTCGCGCTGCACCTCGACGAAGCGCGTGGGGAGGAACGCGGTGAGCTCGCCCACCAGCCGCTCGAACTGGATGGCCGTCTTGCCTCCCACCTGCTTCTCCACCTTGTAGAAGGGCAGGTCGAAGTCGCGATCGATGGCCTCGGCGTCCAGCACGAAGGTGTTGGTGTTGAAGACGGGAATGGAGTCCTGGTCGAAGTCCTTCGGGAAGCGGAAGCCCTCGATGATCTGCGGCACGCCGTCGAGCCGCGCAGGCGCCCCGCCCTTGTCCCCCTTCTCCTTGCGCACCACCTCCGCGGTGATGCGAGCGCCCTGCTTCAGGTGGAAGCCGATGATCGCCGGATCCAGCGTCGCGCCGAGGTTGTCCACGTTGGACATCACCACCAGCCTTCCGCCGGCCGCGCGGAACTTCGCGAGGAGCCCGCTCTTCCGCAGCGCGAAGGTGAGATCGCCGTGACCGGTCGCGTAGGGAGAAAGGGTTCCGTCGGCCTCACGGAACAGCCCGCCTTCCGGCGTGAGGCGCAGCGAGACCAGCTGGGGGAAGACCGTCACCGGGGGCTTCGTCAGGCCCTTCTCGCGCACGTGCGCTTGGATGCGCTCATGCGTGGCGAAGCTGCTCATCACCCAGGTCGGGATGCTGACGCCGAGCTCGTCGCCCAGGCGCGCGAGGTCGTCGTGCTTGAGCTGCAGGAAGCTGCGCTCACCGAGCACCGGCACCACCGCCTTCACCACCCCGCCGAAGCGCGTCGCCATGCCGCCGGCGAGGATCACCGAGGCGACCTCCCCTCTCCGGATGGCCGCGGCGCCCAGCTCTCTCAGCGCGGCGCGTTCCTTCGTGCCGAGCGCGGGAAGCGGCTTCACGTCGTCGGCGGCGGGAGGCGTCAACACGCCCTTCACCGCGTTGCTGGGCGCGGTCGCCAGCCGGGCAGCGAAGGCCTTCAGCGCCGCTTCATCGAAGCCGTACGGCGCGAGCTCGCGTCGGGTCTTTTCGTCGATGTCGAAGGTCATGGCGCGCGCGAGTGTACGGGGCTTCCGTCCGGACGCCCGCAGTTTCGACCGCGGGACGGCGTCGGACAGGAGGGCGCACCATCACGGCACGGCGAGGTGGAGCGGTCCTCGAAGGCCCTTCACTGCGCCGCCTTTTTCTCGGCCTCCGACAGCACGACGACGTTCCTCCGCTCCACGTCGCTCAAGAATGCTTCCACGTCGCGCAGGTGCGGGCGATAGGCCTTGTGTTTCTTGAACTGCGCCGTGAGAGCCGCGTCGTGGAACCGGTAGCCGTAGCGCGCGTAGATCTCGTTGCGCATCAGGCGAAGCGTGGCGCGGCTCTTCCCTGCCACGTCTGCCGCCTTGAGTTCGCGTTCCGCCGTCTCGGGCCAGTCCCCATCGAACAGGCGCAACAGCCCGTGCGGATCGGGCCGCAGCCGGTGTGGCCTGACGCGCTCGCAGGACCTCGGCTCTTCGCGGAAGCGCTCGACCTCGAAAGACTGCTTTTCCGTCGACGCGGCGGACACCGCGACGTAGTCCTCGAACACGTCGACGCTCGCTGCCTCCACCACGCGCCCCTCGCCCTTGCCGTACCACTCGTGCTCGATGGCCACCTGCACCACGTCCCTTTCCACCTTCCAGCGGCCGCGCTGGACCAGCGGCCACCACTCGCAGCCCGAGCACTTCGTCAGCACCGTCCCGTCCTGGAAGAAGTAGTAGTCCACGCCGCCGCTCGCGCAGTCGGACAGGTGCAGCTCGAGGCCGGCGGGAGAGAACGGCGCGGCGGTGAGCAGAGCGAGGACGAGCGCCGGCATCCTCAAAAAGTGTACGCCAAACTCGCCCTGGCCGCGCTCCGTCGGCCAGAATCGCCGGCGTGTCGCGGGTCCACCTCGCCGCCGCGGCGGCCCTCCTCTTCTTCGCAGGTTGCACGTGCGGCTCGACCGGGCCGGCGGACGGCGGCGGAGGGGGCGCCGGCGGTGGCACAGGGGGAGGCTCTGGGGGCGGCGGCGGCGCTCCCTCAGGCCGCTGCGAGATCGACCTCTCGCCCTTCGTCACCGCCGCGCAAGGCCAGGCGCGGGGCCGGCGCATCACCACCACGGCCGAGTTGCTCGCCGGGCCCAACGCGCAGGGCCGCGTCGGCGACTTTCTGCTGGAGAACGAGAAGATCCGCGTCGTCATCCAGGGCGAGGGCCGCCTGTTCGGTCCCCTGCCCTACGGCGGCACCATCCTCGACGCCGCGCTCGTCGGCGGCGGCGATGATCAATTCGGAGAGCTGGGGCTCCTCTACAACTTCGGCCGCACGGTGAAGCCGGACCAGTTCGAGGTGCTCGCGGACGGCAGCGACGGCCACGCGGCGATCGTCGCAGTGAGCGGCGTCGACGCCCCCAACGACTACCTGTCGATCCGCAACAGCCTCGAGGCCTCGCTCGGGCGCGTGCCCTACGCGGATCCGTATGTCGACGTACCGCTGCGCATCACCAACTACTTCGTGTTGAACCCGCACGAGCAGCGCGTGCGCTTCGTCACGGCCTTCTGCAGCACCACGCGCACGGAAGAGCTCGGCCTCGCGGTGGGCGACGTGACCGATCCCGGCTACGTGCTGGAGTTCTTCAACCCGCAGTCGTGCACGGGGGGCTTCGGCTTCGGCGGCGTCTGCGCGGGGCTCGATCGCATGCGCTGGTACGGCTACCACGGGCAGGGCATCGCGTACGGCTACGCCCCCTATCGTCCCGGGGCGCCCACCATCGCCGAAGGGCAGAACGCCACGCTCTCGGTGGCGGGCATCACCGGCACCATCCTCGGCGCGAACGGGCTGTTGGGGCTCGGCAGCTGGGTGCGGCCCTCGACGGGCCCGCGCGAGGGCGAGCTGCGCATTCCTCCGCTGGGCTTCGGGGTCATGGCGCGGGACTTCTTCGTCGGAGCCGATCTCGGCGCCGTCTCCACCCTGATCGAGGACAGCCGCGCCGCGCTCACCGGCTCGGCGCTGGCCAGCTTCACCGTCACCGTGCGGCAGGGGGCCATTCCGGTCGAAGGCGCGCGGGTCGTCTTCGAGGAGCCTTCCGGCCGCGCCGTCTTCGTCACCGGCGCTGACGGTACCGCCTCGGGCCGACTGCAGGCGCGCAGCTTCGACGTGTCGGCGTGGGCCCCAGGACGCACGCCCACCGTGAAGCAGAGCGTGTCGCTCTCGGAGCAGTCGACCGCGCAGCTCACCTTCGATCTCAACGCGCCGCGCCGCCTCACCGTGTCCGTGCGGGAGGCGAACGGCGGCCCCCTGCCCGCGAAGGTGACCGTGCTGTGCACCAACGGCCCGTGTCCCACGCCGCGCGATCGCCTGGTGCTGTACACCGACACGCTCAAGGATCCGCTGCTCGACTTCATCGCCCACGTGGGCTGGGTCGGCCCGTCGGGCACCGCGAGCTTCTCCCTGCCGCCCGATCAGTACCTGGTGCTGGTGAGCCGCGGGCCGGAGTACTCCGTCTCTCCCAACGACTACCCGACGGTGCCGGGCCACGCGGTCGACTTGCGCACGGCCGACGCGACGGTGAGCGCGGTGCTGGCGCGCGTCCTCGACACCACCGGGTGGATGAGCGCCGACTTCCACGTGCACGCGGTGAACAGCCCGGACTCCATCGTGGACAACGCCACCCGCGCGCTCACCTTCGCCGGCGACGGGCTGGAGGTGATCGTCTCCACCGATCACGACGTGGTGACCGACTACGCGCCGATCATCCAGCAGACGGGGCTCTCGCCGTTCCTCGCGTCGGTCATCGGGGAAGAGGCGTCTCCCATGGAGTGGGGGCACTACAACGCCTTCCCGCTGTCGCTCGACCCCGCCGACACGGTGAGCAAGGGCGCCATCGACTGGGCGGGCGGCGACGGGCCCACGCTGACGGTGGGAGAGATCTTCGCGACCTTCCGCGGCAAGGGCGCGCGCACGATTCAGGTGAATCACCCGCGTGGATCGCTCGGCGGCTTCACCTTCCTCCTGGTGGACACGGACACGTTCGCGACGCACGCGGACCCGGCGCTCCTGCGCATGACACCCCAGCCCGGTGCGACGGCGGACGACACGAAGTTGATCAGCACCGACTTCGACGCCCTCGAGGTGCTGAACCCGGGAGACGATCACCTCGACGGCACCAGCGCGGCCGCGCACGGGCGCTTCAACGACTGGTTCACCCTGCTCTCCCGCGGGCAGCTGGTCGCGGGCACCGGCGTGTCCGACACACACTACTCGCTGCTCGCCACGGGCTGGCGTACCTGGGTCGAGGTGGGAGTGGATACGCCCGCTGCCTTCTCGCCCGTGGTGTTGAGCGATCGCGTCAACGCGCTACGGGCCGTCACGTCCAACGGGCCCTTCGTCACCTTGCGCGCGTACCGGGTCGACGCGGGCGGGGCGATGGTGACGGCGCCGGTGGGCATCGGCGGGACGGTCCCCCCCGACGCGCGCGACCTCGGCGTGGAGGTGGAGGTGCAGGTGCCCGCTTACCTCGACGTGACGCGCGTGGAGCTCTACATGCACGTGCCGGCGGACGACGCCGCGTGCCCCATCGATCCCATGAGCCCGGCGGCGCGGACCACGCGAGTCGCCTGCGAGGGGATCATGAACTCCAACTGGCCCGCGACGAGCATCACCGCGAGCCAGCCCGTGATGCTCACGCCGGGCGATCTGGAGACGGCCGCGACCGAGGCCGGCGTGTCGTACCGCCGCTACCGCAAGCGCGTCACCTTCCGCCTGCCGGCGCCGACGTCCGACAACTGGCTGGTGGCGATGGTGTACGGCTCGAAGAGCCTCGCGCCCGTGCTGTACGCGTACAACGCCGACCCGACGCGGCCCTTCGCCTTCACCAACCCGGTGCTGATCGACGCCGACGGGAATGGCTACGACAAGCCGCCGTTCCGCCCGACCATGCCGTCGCCGGGCCCGAGGAAGGCGTCGCCGCGGAAGAAGCCAGGGCTCGTCCCGATGGATGAGGCGGAGATCCGCCGGCGGTGGCGAGAGGTGTCCCACGCGCACTGAGGCGCAGCATGCGACCGCGGAGCCACGCGAACTTCCCCTCTCCCTGACCCTCTCCCCCGATGGGGGAGAGGGAAACA
>JBFMHF010000093.1:0-29478 GCA_040752975.1 Myxococcota bacterium | reverse complement strand
TCGGCCTTGCGCTTCTTCTCTTCGGCTGCGAGGCGCTTCTTCTCGGCGGCTTCTTCTGCCTTCCGCTTCTTCTCCTCGGCGGCAAGCTCCGCGGCAGAGGCGACCACCACCGGCGCGCCCGCGTCGACCACCTCCACCACCTTCTTCGGCGGCGGCTCGGGCATCTTCCCGTCGTCCATCTGGGCGAGCATCACCGGCGTGGCCGGCAGGCGGACGCTGAAGCGCTTGGCGACGTCCTTCTGCGCGTTGTCCCGCTGCGGCGTCACCTTCACCCGCACCTCGATACCGGCATGAACGTCGAAGGCCACGGTGCCCGACACCTTCCACACGTGCCCGCCCTCTTCACTGACGACGGGGCTCGCTTCGTTCCGGTAGACCAGCCGCGCCGCGACCAGGTGCTTCCCCGGGCTGACATCGCCGTTCCACACCAGGTGCACACCCTCTTTGGACAATTCGTCCAAGGCGGGGCGGGACAACGTCCTGCCGTCCAGCTCGAACGACGCGTCGTCCAGCTTGTACATCGGCTCGTCGAGCGACTCGAAGTCGACGCGGACCTTCGTCGGCTGCTTGCCCACCATCTGGGAAAGTTGCTTCTCGAGCTCCTCGCGCGCCTTGCGCTGGGCCTCGTCCTCGGCGTGCGCCGCGACGGAGAGCAAGAGGACCGCCGTGATCAACGAGCGCAACACGAACACCCCCAGATCCCCTTTCTATGCCGGCTTCCCAGCGGGGACCAGAACGCGGTCACTTGACGGGGCCGCGGAAGATCGAGGACACCGCCGTCTCCATGAACACCCGTCCCCTGGTGGTCGTTTCCTGCCTCGCGCTGCTCCCGGCGTGCGTGAGCTACACCCGGTCATACACCCTGCCGATCACGGGGGCCGAGGGCGTGCTGGTCGTGCCGGCGATCGTCTCGACCGCCGAAGGGATGGGCCTGGAGGCCTTCAGCTCGGGCACCGGCGCGACCGTGTCGCTGGAGGACGGCACGAAGCTGTACTGGTACTCGGGTACCCGGGGAAATTTCATCCTGTCGATCAGCCTCGCGCACGAGGGGCCTGACCTCGACGCGCAACTTCGCGACGTGAAGGTGCGCGCGGATCAGATCTGGCAACTCGCCGTGCAGGCCCGTCAGGCCAACTTCGTCGGCGGGACGGTGACGGTGCCCTCCCCCGAGGCCACCGGCCCAGGCTACGTGCCGCCTCCTCCGACGGCCGCTGCGGCGCCGGTCCCGTCCTCCAGCCACCCTCGAACGGGCCACCCCAATGGGTTTGCCTGCGCCAGCAGCCTCGACTGCCAGAGCGGCTCCTGCCAGTCGGGGCGCTGCGCAGGGAGCGCGGCGCCCAGCGTCGGTGGATCCGGCCAGCAGTGCAGCTTCAACAGCGATTGCCCCAGCAGGAACTGCCGCTTCGGGAAGTGTGTCGGGGGCGGGCCGGGTGCGGAGTGCTCGTTCAGCTCGGACTGTCCGTCAGGCAACTGCCGCTTCGGGAAGTGCGAGTAGCGGTCCTCAACCGGGCTCTGCCACCCGCGCGCCGAAGAGGCGGTTGACGGACTCCAGCAGCTCGTCGGTCACCTGCACCTTGAGCGTGGTGCCGCCGATGAGCGTCTCCGCCTCACCCGGCATGTGGAGCGCGATGGCGATCGGGGTGGCGCCGGCGAACTTCTTCGCGATCTCCGCCAGCTTCGCCAGCCTCTCGTCGGTGGCCATGTCCACGTGCAGCCTGAGCTCGAGCCGCTTCACCCGCTTCTCGCGCACCTCCCGCAGCGACTGGATGTCCTCGACGATCAGCTCCGCGACCGGGTTCTCCTCGTCGCGGTTGTTCACCTGCACCGTGCCCGTCACCAGAATCGGCTCGTCGCCCTTGAGCAGCGGCTCCCACTGATCGTAACCCGGCTTCGGCCCCGACTTCGTCCACTTCCCCGTCTTCGGATCCATCCGTGAGCCGCCGCCCTCGCGCCCGGGGAAGCAGACCAGCTCCACCGAGCCGGAGAGATCTTCCAGCGTCACCCACGCCATGCGCTTGCCCGTCTTGGTGGGCCGCTCGCGCAGGGCCGCGACGATGCCCGCGACGGTCAGCTTGTCGTCCCGCCGCGCGCGCTGCACCGCCACCACGGGCCGCGCGTAGCGCTTGAGCTCCTTCTGGTAGGCGTCGAGCGGGTGCCCGGACACGTAGAAGCCGATCGACTCCTTCTCGAAGGCCAGGCGCTCCTTCTCGCTCCATTCCTCGACGTTGACGTAGTCCTGCGCCGAGGCCTTCCCGCCGCTGGCCGGCTCCAGCATGCCGAAGAGGCTGGACTGGCCGACCTCGCGATCGCGCTGATCGCTGGCGCCCCGCTCCGCCGCGCGGTCGATGGTCTCGAACAGCTGGCGGCGGGGGCGCTTCTCGAAGTCGAAGGCGCCGGCCTTCACCAGGGCCTCCAGCACCTTCTTGTTGACGCGCCGGGCGTCGACGCGCTGGCAGAAGTCGAAGAGGTCCTTGAAGGCCCCGTCCTTGCGCGCCTCGAGGATCGCCTCGATGGCCGACTCGCCCACGCCCTTGATCGCTCCCAGCCCGAAGCGGATCTTCCCTTCCACCGCGCCGAAGGCGAGCAGCGACTCGTTGATGTCGGGGGGCAGCACCTCGATGCCGGCGTCGCGCGCCTCGGCGATGTGGGCCACCACCTTGTCGGTGTTGTCCTTCTCGCTGGTGAGGAGCGCGGCCATGAACTCCACCGGGTGGTGGGCCTTCAGCCACGCGGTGTGAATGGTGATGAGGCCGTACGCCGCGGAGTGCGACTTGTTGAAGCCGTACTGGGCGAACTTCTCCATCAAGTCGAAGACGCCGGAGGCGATCTTCTCGTCGACCCCCTTCTTCTTCGCGCCCTCGAGGAACAGGGCCCGCTGCTTGGCCATCTCCTCGGCCTTCTTCTTGCCCATCGCCCGGCGCAGCAGGTCGGCGCCGCCCAGCGAGTAGCCGCCGAGCACCTGGGCGATCTGCATCACCTGCTCCTGGTAGACGATGACGCCGTAGGTGTCCTTCAGCACCGGCTCGAGCAACGGGTGCGGGTACGTCACCTTGTCCCGGCCGTGCTTGCGATCGATGTACACGTCCACCATCGTGCGGCCGTCCTCGAGCTTCTGATCGAGCGGGCCAGGCCGGTAGAGCGCGCCGGCGGCGATCACGTCCTCGAAGCACGACGGCTTCATCTTCATCACCATCTCGGTGAAGCCGCTGGACTCCATCTGGAAGACGCCGGCCGTGTCGCCCGAGCTGATCAGCTCGAAGGTGGCGCGATCGTCGAGGGGGATGTTCTCGCGGACGATCTGCTGATCGGCAGGCAGCTTGCGGTTGGCCAGCTTGATCGCGTTCTCGATGACGGTGAGCGTCTTGAGGCCGAGGAAGTCGAACTTCACCAGGCCGGCGGCCTCGACCTCGTCCTTGGCGAACTGGGTGATGAGGGCCTTCTCACCGGGCGGCTGGTAGACGGGCACGAACTCCCACAGCGGCTTGTCGGCGATGACGACACCGGCGGCGTGCATGCCGGCCTGGCGATTCAACCCCTCCAGGGCCATCGAGACTTCCAGCACGTCCTTCGTGGTGATGGTGCGCCCGTCGACCTCGGTGAGGGTCTGCGGGTTGTCCATCATCTCCTTGAGGCGCGGCTCGCCGGCGATGCCCTTCTCCTGGTCGCCGAAGATGGCCTGCTTGAGCGTGATGCCGAGGATCTCCGGCACCAGCTTCGCGAGGCGATCGCCTTCGGAGAAGGGCAGCCCGTACACGCGGCAGACGTCGCGCAGCACGCTCTTGGCCTTGAGCTGGCCGAAGGTGATGATCTGCCCGACGTTGGCCTCGCCGTACTTGCCCTGCACGTAGGTGATCACCTCGTCGCGGCGGTCCTGGCAGAAGTCGACGTCGAAGTCCGGCATCGACACGCGCTCCGGGTTCAAGAAGCGCTCGAAGAGCAGGTTGTAGGGGATGGGATCGAGATCGGTGATGCGCAGCGAGTACGCGACGATCGAGCCTGCGCCGGATCCACGGCCCGGCCCCACGGGGATGCCGTGCTGCTTGGCCCAGTTGATGAAGTCCTGGACGATGAGGAAGTAGCCGGAGAAGCCCATCTTCTGGATGACGCCGACCTCGAGCTCGAGGCGCTTGAAGTAGACGTCCTTGTCGACGGCGTAGGGCAGCTCCTTGAAGCGGGCCTCCAGGCCTTCCCTCGCCAGCCGCGCGAGGTACGTGTCGGCGCTCTCGCCCTCCGGCACCTTGAACGAGGGCAGCATGGGCCTGGCGAGGATGTCGAAGGCCTCGACCATGTCCGAGATGCGCATGGTGTTGTCCACGGCCTCGGGCACGTCCTGGAAGTAGGCGCGGATCTCCTCGGGCGAGCAGACGAACAGCTTGTCCGTCGAGTGCCGCATGCGCTTGGCGTCAGCCAGCGTCTTGCCCGACGCGATGCACATGAGCAGCTCGTGGGCGCGCGCGTCTTCCTGCTTGATGTAGTGGGCGTCGGCGGTGGCCGCGAGGGGGATGTCGAGATCGCGCGAGAGCTGCTTCAGGTTGTCGTTGGCGCGCTGCTGCTCCTCCATGCCGTTCCACTGGATCTCCAGGAAGAACTGGCCGGGCTCGAAGATGTCCTTGTACTCCTTCGCGGCGCGCCGGGCGTGATCCATGTCCCCGCGGAAGGCGGCGCTGGTGACCTCTCCGCCGAGGCAGGCCGTCAGCCCGATGAGGCCCTTCGAGTGCTCCTTGAGCACCTGCTTGTCGATGCGCGGGTGGTAGTAGAAGCCGTTCAAGTACCCCTGCGACGAGAGGTGGCGGAGGTTGGCGTAGCCCTCCTGGTTCTTCGCCAGCAGGATGAGGTGGTTGGCGATCTTCTCGGTGCGATCGCCGCGGCCCTTCGGCCCCGCGACGTACGCCTCCATGCCGAGAATGGGCTTCAAGCCCGCTTCCTTCGCCTTCTTGTAGAAGTCGACGGCGCCGAACATGTTGCCGTGATCCGTCACGGCGACCGACGACATGCCCTTCGCCTTCACCGTCTTGATGAGATCCTTCATGCGGATCGCACCGTCGAGCAGCGAGTAGAGCGTGTGCAGGTGGAGATGAGTGAAGGACATCGGCGGGTTCCCCTCCAGGGACAAGCGAACCGGTGTGCTGTATGTGCCGACTTTGAGCGCGGCGCGCAATGGGCCGCGCCCGAGACCGAATGACGCGCCGGAGTCAAGCCGGTCCGGCCAACCAGTCGACGACTTTCAGGCCTCGAACTCGGCGGAACTCGGAGACGTTGTGCGTGACGACGCGCGCTCTGAGCGAGAGGGCGTGACCGGCGATCATCGTGTCGAGTGGACCGATCGGCGTGCCGGCGTCCGCGAGCCGACCGCGGACCTGGCCGTACGTGCGAGCTGCGTCTTCGTCGAAGGGCGCCACCTCGAACTCCGCGAGGAAGCGGTTGAGGCTCGCGAGGTTGGCGTCAGGCCTCGCGCTTCGGGCGACCCCGAAGTACAGCTCGCCAGCGGTCACGGCGGAGATGAGGACCTGCTGGCGCTCGATGCGATCCAGGTGATCCACGACGCGCAGGAAGCCGCGCTGTTGGTTGACGAGCGCGATGCAGGTGTCCGTGTCCAGCATCCAGCGCGTCACGGACGCTCCGGCGCCTCGGGCTGCTTTCGCTGAATTCCCAACGGCCCCAACTCGCCGAGCAAGGCCTTGAGCGCCTTCGCCGAGAAGCGGCGCGGCATGAGCAACACCACCTCGCCGACCTTCTTGATGACGACCTCGGATTCGTCGAAGCGGAACTCGCGCGGCAGCCGAACCGCCTGGCTGTTGCCGCTCTTGAACACTCGAACCGTCTGCATGGCACCTCCGTATGCACGAAGTATATACGCGGCGGCCTCCGAGGTCAGCCCCGGGCGACCTTCGCGAAGTGGTGCGCGAGGCGGGCGGCGAAGTCCTTGAGCAGCGCCTCGGCAGCGCGGAGCTTGCCCAACTGGGCCTTGAGCTCCTTCACGTCTTTCCCCTTCGCGGTCAGCTCCCCCGCCCCCGCGTCGAGCCAGCGGCTGAACTCGTCGGCGGTCAGCTCCGGGTGGAACTGGAAGGCGTAGGAGTTTCCCAGACGGAAGCCCTGCTGCGTGTAGCGATCGGTGGACGCGAGCAGCGTGGCGCCGGGCACCGGGGCGTGCGTGTCGCCGTGCCAATGCGCGACGAGCAGCTTCGCGCCGAGGCCGGACAGCACGGGGTCCTTCTGCGCGTCGGCGGTGAGCCGCACCGGCGCCACGCCCACCTCGAAGCCGTTCTTCCCGGGAAACACCTCGGCGCCGGCAGCCGCGGCCATCAACTGCGCGCCCAGACAGATGCCGAGGCACGGCCGCTCCAGCGCGAGGCGCTCGCTCAAGAAGGCCACCTCGTCACCGAGAAACGGGTGGAGATCGCGCTCGTAGACGCCCATCGGCCCGCCGAGCACGACCACCAGCTCCGCGTCGAGGTCCGAGTGCTCCACGCCCCGGAACCGCCGCTTCACCGAGAAGCCCTCCTGGGCCAGCGCCGCGCCCAAAAGGCCCAGGTCCTCATGCTGCTCATGCTGAATGACGACCGCGTGCATGGGCGTCACTCACCAGCAGTCATCAAGCCGGTCAACCCTTGTGATGCATCGCCCGCCCGGCTGACGGGTTCTTGGACGCATGGCGGGCTTCCTCGAGCGACGGTGGCGTTGGATCCGCGAGGTCGCAAGCGCCCTCGGCCTCGTCCTGGTGCTGCTCGTCCTGGGCCTCGACTGCCGGGTGCGCCGGGCGCTCGGGTTGAGGCGCCGGCGCTGCGACGATGCGCTGACCGTCGAGTTTCTGCTCGTCTGTGCCCTGCTCGGCGTCGGCGAGTCGCGCGCCGGCGTCACTCCAGCGGCAGCGAGACGATCGGCGTCCCCAGGGCGGACAGCGGCGCGACCTGCACCAGATCCTCCGCCACCGAGTAGACGAAGTCGTCCATGAAGACGCTGCGCTTGACCTGGCTGGTGGCGTTCGTCCACCAGGTGTTGCAGGCGCTCGCGCCCTCGGCCGGCGCCGCGTGCGGCACGCCTCCGCGGTAGCCGATGCCCTGCGTCACGTCGATGTCGAAGAGCATCAGCCCCCCGAAGGTCAGCTTCTGCCCGTAGGAGCCGCCGCCGTTCGAGTCCTCACAGACGGTCATCGGCACCGCGAGCAGCTTCTTCGGCCCGAAGTAGTTGAAGGCCAGGTGGTTGGTCAGCGCCTCCGACGAGGAGCCGCGCGTGCCGATCACGTGCCGCGCCGTCATGGTGGGGTTCTTCGGATCGCTCACGTCGAAGATCTGCAGCAGCACGCCCTGGAAGTAGGCGAACGAGCCGTGATCCTCCGCGTCCAGCCCCATCGCCAGCAGGTGCGTGTCGTCGATCATGTGCATGTAGGTGGAGAACCCGGGGATCTTCAGCTCGCCGGCGATGAAGGGTCGCCTCGGATCCGCCAGGTCGATCACGAACAGCGGATCGGTCTTCTTGAAGGTGACGATGAAGGCGCGGCGGCCGTCGAAGCGCACGCTGCGGATGTCCTCCGTCGGGGCGATCTGATCGAGGATGCCCACCGTCTCCAGTCCCTGCTCGCCCTGCTGCAGCACCGTCACGGTGGAGTGCGCGTCAGGAGAGGGCAGGTGCCCCGAGGTGGTGGCCACGCGGAAGAAGCCGTCGTGCTCATCCATCGCGAACTGGTTCAACACGCGGCCCTTGACGATGCCGGTGCCCTGGTAGGCGGTGGCGGGCCCGTCCACGAAGGCGAACTTGTGCACCGTGCTGGCCTCGGCGTCGGCGCTCGGCGAGTCGTAGAACCAGTCACCGCCCGAGTACTCGTGCCGCGCCGTGACGTACAGCGCGTCAGCCGACGCGTAGACGGCGCCCGGGCGGCCCAGCACGGTGGTGACGTTCATCGGCTGCGACTGCGTGAGATCGAAGGACGCGACCGAGAGGAAAGCCGCCCCTTCCGTCACCTTCGCGGCGTAGAAGTTCCGGCACTCGGACAGAAGGTTCGCGTCCACCACGTCGCCCGACGCCTCGTGCCGCGTGTCCACCACCGAGGGGAAGAAGTCGGCGATGGTGAGCGCCTCGAGCTTCGCCCGGTTCTCGGCGCGCAGCTTCGCGAAGGCCGCCTGGATGGTGAGCGCCTGCTGGAAGGTCTCCAGCGGGTTGCACGTCCACGGCAGATCCTCCGGCCACGTCGAGTAGGTCGGCCGCACCGCCTGCGGCGCCGTCACCACCACGTGCACCGCGTCGCCGATGCGCCGGCTGGACAGCAGCGAGCCCGAGAAGCGCGTCTCACGGATGAGCTTCGGGCTGGAGAGATCCGTCAGGTCGAAGACGCTCACCAGCAGGGGGTAGCCGTCGCCGGTGAAGTTGCAGTCGTAGCCGTAGGTGCACTCCCGGCCGTACCACCCGCCGCGCGACGAGTCTCCCGACGTCAGCGCGGACAGCACCACCGCCCGGCCCTTCTCCACGAAGAGCTTCTTCGGTTCGCCGGTGATCGCCGTGCGCGACACCACGTGAGCCTGGGCCGCCGGCCACGCGCGGATGATGTTCAACTTCCCTTCGCCCAGCACGTACAGGTACTCGGCGTCATTCTTCAGCATGTCGGCTTCGTCGACGCCGGCCACCTGGTTATTGGTGGTGGAGTACTGCTTCGCGCCGCTGGAGGCCGGCGCCGAGCTCGGTGGAGCCGGCGAGTACCCCTGGTTCGCCCCCACCGCGTCCTCGTACGCGTTGAGGCGGTAGCAGTTCGCACCCGTGAGGGCGTACTCGAGGTTGCGATCGATCTGCTCCTCCATGTCGTGGATCAACTGCTTGCGGATCGACTCCTCCACCTCCTGACAGCCCTCGACAGCCGCGAGCTGCGCCAGCTTGCGGGCCGCCTCCGGTGAGGTGTTGCGACCACAGCCTGCTGCGACGAAGACGAGCGCGGACACGAGGACGACGCGACGCATGTGAGCCTCCCGAGGGGGCCGCCGCACAGGCGACGGCCAGCCCCCAGGCGTGAGCAGACGTCATGCCACTGCGTTTACCGAGCAGTTCCCGGGGGCTGCACGTGCCGCCCGCCGTGGTTCTCCGCGAGGTCCGACGAAAAAATGAGGCGCCCCCACGCCGCGGCAGCTCGTTCGAGCACGCCGTGCCCTTCGACCGCCCGGGACTTCAGGTCACCACAAGCCCGGAGTGCGGGTTGGTGCCGAACACCTGCTGCTCCACCCGCAGCACCTTCGTCAGGTACGCCCACAGGCCCGGCACCGACGGAGTCCCCGCGGGGAGCTGCACGTTGGCGCTCATCTTCCCGGTGGTGCCCACCTTCACGTACTTGCCCATGACGGTGACGGCCAGCGACGAGGCGTGATCCGAGCCGGGCAGGCTGCGCGCGAAGTCGCCCATGATCGCCACCACCACGTTCTTGTCCGGCGCGGCCACCATGCGATCGACGAAGGTCTTCAGCGGCGGGAGGATGCGGGTGTTCATCATGTTCCGCACGTTGGTCGCGGTGCGATCGCCGTGCGTGTCCCAGCCGCCGTCCATCGCCACCACCACGTTCGCCCCGGCGGTGATCATCAACTCGGCCGCCGCCACCTGCGCGCGGAAGTTGTTCACCGCGGTCGCCGTGGCGCCCAGGCCGTACGCGGTCGCCAGCTCGGCGAAGTCGAAGGGCTTCACCGGCTGCCGCAGCGTCTCGACGGCGGCGTTGTAGCCCTCCCCCAGCACCTTGGTCTGCACCGGGCTCGTCACCAACGTCTGGGCGCTCATGAAGCGCGAGGCGTTGATCGCCTTCTCCGCGATCTCCCGCTTCGGCGTCGAGCCATCGGTGGAGCCGCCCAGCGCCTCGATGGTGGTGCGCATGTCGGTGATGGTCTGCATCGACACGCCCGCCTCCACCGGCTTGTTGCCGGGGACGTTCCGGTTGCCCACCTGCACGCACTTGATCGCCCCGTCGCCTCCCATCGCTGCGGCGAGCTGGATCGCGTAGTGCCCGCGGCCGTCGCTGAAGTCCGCCTGCTGGGCCGCCTCGTGGCTCGTCAGGCCGTGCCGCACCCCGATGGTGGCCATGTGATCGAGCGCGAACTGCGGCAGGGTGCCCAGCGTCGGGGCGTCGATCACCAGGCCGTTGCCCAGGGACTTCTGGTTGCCCGCGGTGACGCCGAAGGTGCCCGCGCCGGCGTAGCTGTCCGCGCTGGCGAAGACCGAGTTGTAGCCGCCCTGCAGGAAGATGATCAGCAGCGCGGACTTCTCTGGCGCGGACTGGGCGAACGCGGTGGACGGCCAGAGGCCCGCGCGCGCTGCCAGAGCCGCGCCGGAGATGCCGGCCACGCCCTTGAGCCACTGACGACGGGAGAATCGATGCGACATGGCGGTGCTCCTTCGGGAAGTCTCAGTAGGTCAGGAAGTCCGAGGCGGTGAGGACGGCCGCGCAGCCGTAGGCCCAGCGGCGCCGCAGGTTGGTCTCTTCGATGGAGTCCTGGATGATCACCGTGGCGCAGGCCTCGATCTCCGGGCCCAGCGCGGGGCGGCTCCAGAACTTCCGGGCCCAGGCCGAGCACTCGGCGATCGCCGTCTCCTGCGTGGCCGCGACGTTGTACTTCGCCGGCTGGGCGGTGAGCGTCAGGCAGCCCTGAAAGGCCACCCGGTAGGCGGTGTAGAGCGCGACGGCGCTGGCCTGCGGCGCGGGGTACCAGCGGGCAGGCGTGGTGCCGAAGGTGGACTCGGCCCCGGCGAGCAGCCCGGGCGTGTTGCCCAGCACCCGGGGGTATTCCGTCTGCAGCGCCGAGTACGGCTTGAGGCGCGCGGTCTCGAGGCCCAGGTCGACGTCGCGGCGATCCGCCGTCAGCTCGATGCCGCCGAAGCCGGGGTACTTGCGCCCCGACTCGCAGATCGCGACTTCCGGCGTCCTGATCTTCGACTGGTCCTTCTTCGTGATGTCCAGCGGCACGATGGTGGGATCCGACGGGCCCTTCTGGTCGATCTCGGCCTCGCAGCCGGCCACCAGCACCACCAACAGCGACGAGAGGATTGCGCGGGTCATGGGCGTCTCCTTCACCGGCAGAACGAAGCGTCACCGGCGACGGCCAGCAGCGCGGACTGAATGGTCTTCTCGGCGCGGAAGGCGTCGACACAGCGGTCGAAGATCGGCCCCTCGCACGACAGCTCGTTGCGCCCGTACAGGAAGCGGAAGGCCAGGCGGCAGGCGTGGAAGTCGAAGTTGTTGCTCGCCACCAGCGCTTCGACCAGCTCCTTGTCGTTGGAGATCGTCTGCCCGTCGAGCAGCTCCTGCGGCCCAGCCGTGGGCGCCTCGAAGGTGATGTTGTCGCCGGTGCCCTTTCGCTTCGTCAGCACGCTGGCGATCCGATCGAGCGCGAACCAGCCGTCATAGTGGCAGCCGCGGCACCCTGCGGCCTCGCGCCCGGTGGCCGACACGTCGACGCCGGCCGCGTTCACCGAGGGGATCAGCTTCACGCCGGTGGTGTTGTTGAGGATCCGGTACGCCGTGGACAGCTTGATGCCGTTCTCCTCGTTGCCCGCGTAGCGCTTGAGCCACGGCGGCGACCGGAAGTACCCCAGCCCGTTGGCGTCGTTCACCACCTGCACCTGGCCGCCGACGACGTCCACCTTGTACGGGCCGAGGTAGAGATCCGTCCACGGCTTCGAGTTGGTGAGGACGTACTTCGTGAGGTGGTACGCCGCGTCCTCCTGCGAGGTGGCGCCCGGCTCATCGTTGAACTGGCTGTTGATGAAGCGGCTGAAGCGCTCGATGAAGGCGGCGTTGGTGAGCAGCGCGCTCACCCCCGTCTGAGGATCCGCCGTGCCCAGCAGCGCCGCGTCCGGGCTCTTGCCGGTGAAGGCGACCGCGAGGCGCACCGCACAGCGCTCCGCCCGCTGGGGATCGACGGGCGCGCCCACCGACGACTGGGCCTGTGCCACGCCCGCGCTGAGCAACGAAAAGATGACGAGCCGACGAACCATGCGACCTCCGATGCTGGTGTCGACTTGTCCCGAGCAACCGATGTGCCCCGACAACCGGCCCGACCCTCCGACGTGTATGTCCGGTGCAATTCCGCGCAGTTAGGCCCTGTCGCTGCAGGGCGTACATGTCTACGGGCGTGGGCAAACGGAGCGCGCGTGCTCCGGATCAACTGGATACTGGGCTGGGCAACGCGCGGGGAAAGGCCCGTTACGGGGCGGCCCGCCGCTTGAGCTCCGCGTCCAGCACCTTGAGCTCGGCCTTGAGGCGCACGAAGTTGGAGAACATGCCGTCGGGTTGCTTGCCCGGCCGGGACTTCAGTTGATCGCGCAGCTGCTCCATGGTGCTGCCGATCTCGCGCAGCCGGCGCGTGAGCTCCTCGTCGGACGAGAGGCGCACGAGGAGCAGCTCGTCCACCTCCAGCTTGCCTTCGAGCTCCCGCTCCATCTGCTTGAAGGACAGCTTCCGCGGCCGCTCGAAGTCGAGCACCTTGCGCACCACCTCGAGCGTCTTGATCCCCTCTTCCTCGAGGCTGGCGAGATCGCGCGCGGCCCGCATGCGGCCCACCGCGGCGGTGATCTCTCCGAAGAGCGGATCCATCGGGTTGCGGCCGGGAGGCTTGAGCAGCGTGAGCAGCCACGCGTCGATGCCGTCCCCGCCGGCCTGCTCGAGCGCCTGCCGCAGCGCCGGGAGCCAGGACTTCCGCACCTCTTCGAAGGCGACGCGCTGGTGGTTGGCAGAGCCCACGGCCTGCCGCAGCCCCGTCTCCAGCGCGTGGAGGATCTCGTCCTTCGACATCACGCCGCGCGGGGTGAAGACGCGCTCACGCCACTTGCCCTGCGACACCTCGGGGGCGGCCTCGGCGGTGATCGCCTTCTGCGTGCCGGACGTGGAGGCAGGGCGTCCGATGAACGAGTCCTCGGCGCGGGCGAAGCTGGGCAGGCCGCCGATGGTCTCGTCGCCGGGCTTCTTGTTCGTCATGGCGTGGAAGCCGAGTCTGCCACAGCGCGTGCGTCAGCGAGCGCGCTTCCTGCCGGGCATGTAGGCGTGCGCCTCCAGCGCGCGGTGATCGTCGAACTCCACCACCCAGTAGCCCTCGCGGCCCTTCTCCGTGCTGCTGCCGGCGCCGATCAAGTGCGGTCGCCCGTCGTCGGCGCGGTGCCAGTAGCGCTCGTGCGAGTGCCCGTGCAGCAGGACGGCGGGATGATCGTTCACCAGCTCGAGGAGGGCCGCCGCGTCGATGAGGCCCGAGTGGACCCAGTCGAAGCGCCCCGACGGCCCCAGCGGCCCGTGGTGGGAGAGGATGAAGACGGTGCGGCCGGCGAGGCGGGGGTGGGCGAGCGCGGCGCGGGCGGCCTCGAGCTGGCGCTTGCCCACGCGGCCGACGAAGTAGTGGCTCCAGCCGGGCACCCGGGTGGAGTCGAGCCCGATGAAGGCCAGGGAGTCGCCCACCAGGCGCACGAAGGGGTACGGGCCTTCCACCGCGAGCTCGGGGAGATCGCTCGTGAGCCAGGGCGCGAAGATGCGCTCGAAGACGCGCGCCGCCGGTGAATCGGTGTAGCGATCATGGTTGCCGGGGATGACCGTCATCCGGCCTTCGGCGAGCAGCGGGCGCAACAGCTCTTCGACCCGGCCCACCTCTTCCTCGTGGCCCAGGGCGCTCACGTCGCCGGTGACGACGAGGTGATCCGCGGTGTGCGCGTGGAGATCGTCCACCAGCTGCTCGAGCCGCGCCTGGACGCCCTCGAAGCGGGCGAGCCGCCCCATGCCATGCAGCTCGAAGCGTCCCGGCGCGCCGCGCCAGCCGGTGCTGAAGAAGCTCCGCCTGCCCCAGTCGACCTGCTGGTGGAGATCGCTGACGTGGACGATGCGGGCCACGCCTCACCTTGTGCGACTGGCGGGGCCTGGCGCAAGGCGCCCCACGAGAACGGTCAGGGCTGGCCGGCCGCGAAGACCTCGATCGCCTCACCCCACCCGCTCTGCTTGAGGAAGGTGCCGATCTGCGAGGCCGACACCTCGATCGTCCCCTTCCTGGAGAGTGGATCTGCCAGGAGGTACTTGCCGTCGTCCGTCTTCCCCAGCACGGCGACGAAGTGGCCGAAGCTGCCGTTGCCGCGCGCGCCCATGTCCAGGTAGTCGCCCGTCTTGTCGAGCTCCTTCGCCCACGCCTCCCCCGGGGTGCCGCCGAGAATCACCGGGTGGCCGGCGGCGAGTGCGGCGTCGATCGCCTCCAGGCCCGCGCCGTCCTTCGTCGCCTTCCTCACGTCCAGCGTCTTCGTGTCCGCGCCGTACGCCTTGAGCCCCTGCTCGACGGAGTACATGCCCATCGTGGAGGACTTCGAGGTGTCGTACTTGAAGATGGCGTCGCGCATCGCATCGATGGCGTGGGGCGCCTCGGTGGCGGACGGGCGCTCCGCGAGGCCCAGCGCGGCCAGCGCCATCACCGCCGACGTGGGGCCGCAGTCGTTGGCGCCGTAGGGCTTGGCGTTCCCGTTGAAGGACTGGAAGTACTCCGTGTTGCCTTCCTGGTTCACGAAGAAGGCGTTGGCCGCCTCCGTCGTGGACACGGTGCCGGTGGCCCGCCTCTCGAGCGTGATGCCCGAGAGATCCGCCACGGTGATGGTGCCGTCGGCCGCCCTGGTGAGGGTGCCGCGCTCGAACGACTGCGAGAGCGAACCGTCGGTGTGCTTCACCGCGGGCCCCGTCGCGCCGCCCAGCTCCACGTGCCCCGCCCAGGCCCCGCGGAACTCTGGAGCCGGAGGCACCCCGTGGCTGCCCAGGGCCGCCGCCGTCGCCGCGTCGATGCTGCCGGAGGGCGTCAGGCCCCAGTCGCGCTGGAACTTCTCCACCGCCTGCTCCGTCATCGGCCCGAAGTTCTTTCCGAAGCCCGAGTTGCTCTTGAAGTTGGGCGGGAGGTAGCCGCGATCCATCAGGTTCTGATGCAGCCGCGCGATGCGCGTGTCGCCCGCCTTCGCCGCATCCCACTTCGTGAGGCCCACCAACTCGGACGCGTTCTCCACCGCGGGAGGAGGAGGCACCGGCCGACCCGCCAGCGCCGCCACGGTCCGCTCGTCGATCATCCCCGACTGCGGGATGCCCTGGTCCGCCTGGAACTTCCGCACCGCCAGCTCGGTGATGGGACCGAACTGCTTGCCGTAGCCCACGTCCTTCACGAAGTCGGGCTTCACGTAACCCAGCTGGATCAGATCCTGGTGGAGTTGCTCGATGCGGCGATCGTCACCCACGCGCCGGTCGCCCCGCTTGAGGCCCAGCAGCGCGTCGGCGTTGGGATCGACGAAGCGCGTGGGCGGCGGCGACACCAGCGTGTTCGCCTTCACCGGCCCCTGAAAGGAAGAGACCTGCTGCGTCGCCACCTGCTTGACCGCCACCGGCGTGGGCCGGGGCAGGACGACGGGGCGAACGATGCGGGAACGGGAAACCGAGTCAGAACGAAGGAGCGCCATGGCCACTTATCGCGGAGCGGCGCGACTCCATTTTCCGGGAGTCCGGGAAGGGCCCGTTACACTCTTGTGTGAAAACCTTGTTGTTCCGGGCGCTTGTTAGACCCAGGCCTCAGGGATGTGGCTGGGCTTGAGGTCTCGCAGGCCGCTGGTGAGGAGGGGGAGGAGCCGATCGCCGGCGGCAGGGCGCGGAGACGTGCCGGCCAGCTTCTCTTCGAACTGGGCAATCTGCGCGAGCGCGTCAGCGCGGGACAGGGTCTTGAAGTCGGGTGGCGCCATGCCGACGGCCTCGAAGCCGGCGCGGATGGCGGAGGCGTGGTGCTCGGCGAACTTCGGGGCCACCGTCTTGGAGTAGTAGAGGAGGCGGATGGTCGAGTCGCGCTGGGCCTCGAGGGCCGGGCGCTCGGCGGCAGGGAGCTCGGGGTGCTGCAGGAGCCGTTGCACCTGGTTGTAGAAGTCGCGCAGCGGCCCCGTCTGCGGATCCGCGACGGCTTCCTGGCCCGACTGGAAGCGCTGGTAGGTGGGCTGGTTCGACTCCACGGCGGCGCGAACCTCGGACAACGGCGCGGGCGGGCGGCCGTCGTTGTAGCCGTGCGTGACGGTCCACACGGCGACGTTCTCACCCTTGCGGGTGTGCTCCGCGATGGCGCGATCGAGATCGGTGCGCGTGCCCCGGGTGGCGTTCTCCCAGCGGCTCTGGTGCGGCACGGCTCCGGAATAAGAGCCCGGCGCGGAGCCCGAGTACGCCCAGATCGTCTTCGCGTTGGGGAAGATGGCCCGGTACTTCTCCATCAGCGGCTGGCCGCCCGAGTAGCAGGCCGCGAGGTGGAGATCCTCCACGCTGCGGGCGGCGCGAGGCATCGCCTCGGCCAGCTTGCCGAGGGTGTCGAAGCGCAGCATGCCGTTGTCGTCGCCCCACACGCCGGAACCGACGTTGTGGCCCGAGAGCATGAGCCGGGAGGGGATCTGTCCGCCCTTCTCGGCGCCCGCCCACACCTGCGCGAGCTGCGCGAGCTCGTCGCGCGAGTCGGCGCCGCTGTTGTGGATGACGTCGGCGATCTTCGCCGTCTGGTCGGCGGGGAGCCCCAGGGTGAGGGCGAAGGCCATGGCGCCCTCCTGGGTGGAGAGATCGTGCGTCACGCCGCGCGCGCTGATCTTGTCGTTCTCCTTCGCGTCGGAGATCAACGTGACGTTCTGCCCCCGGCCGCGGAGCTGCTGCGCCTCGTACTTCGCGGTCTCGTTCATCCCCACCATGAGGATGTCGTTGTTGGAGCGCGGGGCCCAGCCCTGGGGCTGCGTGGGCGCCGTGGGAGAGCCGCCGCCGGGGATGGTGAGGTTCCAGCCGACCTGGATGGCGCCGGGGTTGGTGGCCAACGTGGGGTAGCGATCCTTGTTCGCGTCGACCAGTTGCTGCGTCGTGACGCCGTGCCGCTGGGCGATCTTCGAGAGCGTGTCGCCCGACTGGATCCTGTAGCCACCGGTGCTGGCGGGCGTGGTGTTGGTGGTAGGCGTCGGCTGGGTGGTCGGGCGGTTGGTGATGCGTCCGGTCATCGGAGGGGTCCCTCTCGAGGGCTGCGGGTGAGGAGGTCCGATTATCTCATCCGGCTGGCTCAAGTCGCCTCCCGGGCACGAAAAAGTGGCCTCAGGGTCGGCGGGGTTGGGCGCGCCGGGGCGTGCCGCGGGGTCGCTCGCGGCGCTCGCGCTCGCCGGGCGATTCAGGAGGTACGAGGCAGTGTGGGCCGCGTCCGATGAGATCCGTCCGGCCGGCCAGGGTGAGGGCCTCGCGGACGTCCGGCCACCACTCGGGGTTCCAGTAGAGCAGGAGCGACTTCTGGAGGCGCTTCTCCCTGAGGCCCTTCGCGGTGAAGACGGGCGTCATCGTCAACGGATCGATGCCCGTGAAGTACATGCAGGTGGCCATCGACATCGGCGTGGGGATGAAGTCCTGCACCTGGCGCGGGCGCCGGCCGTGCTTCTTGAGCCACAGCGCGAGCTCGATCATGTCGTCCAGCGTCGAGCCGGGGTGGCCCGAGACGAAGTACGGAATGTCGTACTGCTCCTTGCCGGCGTCGCGGCTGGCGCAGGCGAACATGTCCTGGAAGCGCTCGTAGCTCTCGATGCCGGGCTTCTTCATCTTCTCCAGCACCCGGGGGCTGACGTGCTCGGGCGCGACGGAGAGTTGGCCGCCGGTGTGGTGCGCGGCGAGCTCGGTGACGTACTCGGGGCTCAGCTCCGCGAGATCGTACCGGACGCCGGAGGCGATGAAGACGTGCTTGACGCCCTCTTCCTTTCGCGCGGCCTTCATCAGCGCGATCAGCGGGCCGTGATCGGTGACGAGGTTCTCGCAGACACCGGGGTGCACGCAGGACAGCTTGCGGCACTTCGACTCGATGGCCTCGGAGCGGCAGGTCATCTTGTACATGTTGGCCGTCGGGCCGCCGAGGTCGGTGAGCGTGCCGCGGAAGTCGCCCATGCGGCGGATGGCGCGGATCTCCTTGAGCACGCTGTCCTGCGAGCGACTCTGGATGACCCGGCCCTCGTGCTCGGTGATGGAGCAGAAGCTGCAGCCGCCGAAGCAGCCCCGCATCAGCACGACCGAGTGCTTGACTGTCTCGAACGCGGGGATGCCTTCCTTCCCGTACATCGGGTGCGGCGCGCGGACGAAGGGCAGGTCATACAGCTCGTCCATCGGTACGCTGTCGGGCCCTTCGCCCGCGCCGTCGTCCAGGGGGAAGGCGGGCGGGTTGAAGTACACGCCGCGATCGCCGTGGCGCTGCACCAGGGGACGCGCGTTGCCGGGGTTGGTCTCGAGCTGGAAGTCGTGCGACATGCGCGCGAAGGCCATCGGATCGGCGACGACGGCCTCGTACGATGGCAACACCACGGGCTTCTGGTCGACGGCGCGCCGGGCCGGGTCCGCTTCGAGTCGGGCGAGCTCGTCCTTGTTGATGAGGTACGCGGTGCCGCGGACGTCGCGGATGTCCTGGAGGCGCTCCCCGTCGCGCAGGCGCCTGGCGACCTCCCACACGGGGCGCTCGCCCATGCCGAAGACGAGGAGATCGGCCTTCGCGTCCACGAGGATGGAGCGGCGGACCTTCTCGCTCCAGTAGTCGAAGTGGGCGATGCGGCGCAGCGACGCCTCGATGCCGCCGAGGACGATGGGCACGTCGGGGTACGCCTCGCGGCAGCGCTGCGCGTAGACGATGGTGGCGCGGTCGGGGCGGCAACCGGTGCGGCCGCCGGGGCTGTATTGGTCTTCGGCGCGGTTCTTCTTCTGCGCGGTGAGGCGATTCAACATCGAGTCCATGTTGCCGGCCGCGACGCCGAAGAAGAGGCGCGGCTTGCCCAGCGCCTTGAAGGCGTCCGCCGAGTGCCAGTCGGGCTGCGGAATCAAGCCCACGCGGAAGCCCCGGCCCTCGAGGAAGCGCGCGATGAGGGGCGGGCCGAAGGCAGGGTGGTCGACGTACGCGTCGCCCGAGACGATGACGATGTCCACCTCGTCCCAGCCGCGCGCGTCGAGGTCCGCCCGGGTGGTGGGCAGGAAGGCCGCGCGGGCGGCGGGCGTCCTCAAGGGCACGAGCGGGGCGGACATCGAGGGTCCCCTACCCTGTCAGCCGCGGCCCGGGCAAATCGCCGAGCCATCACTTCTTGCCGAGCAGCTCCCGACTCTTCGCCGTGCAGGTGCGGGTCAGCTCGCTCAGCGTCATCTGCTTGCCCGCGACGGTGAAGACGTGCTCCTTCAGGTCGGGGTTGCGCACGCCCAGCGTCACGCCAGTCGCGGTGCACTCGTCGAACTGGGCCAGCGCCTCGGTCTTCTGGCCCGCGGCCAGCAGCTTCACCGCGGCCTCGTAGGCCTTGCGCGGCCCGTCCTCGAAGGCGATGAGGCCGGTGAGGGGCTTGATGAGCGGCGCCACGGCGTCGTAGCGCTGGGCGCACTGGGCCACCGCGTCCTTCACCGTGGCGGGCTGCCCGCGCAGCACCACCGCGAGCCGGCCGGCCGTCGGCGACGAGTCGAGCAACTTCCCGCCGTCGTCGCGGCAGGCCTTGAAGAGCGCCAGCGCCTTCTCGTAGTCGCGCTTCTGCGCGCGCATGTCCTTCGACGAGGCGGCGGCGTCTTCGAGGTCGAGGCCCGCGGCCAGGGCGTCGACGGTGCGCTTGCGGGCGTCACGCTCCTGGCGGGCGAGCTCGAGCGTCTCGAGGCGCTTCATCAACTCGAAGCGGCCTTTCTCGGCGGCGGTCGCATACGACACGCTCTGCGTCTCCAGCTCGGCCTTGCCCTCGAGCAACGCGTTGGTGGCCTCGACCTGCTTCTCGGCGGCGGCCAGGTCGGCATCCGTGGACGCGGGCCTGCGCGCCGCCTCCAGCTTGTCCTTCGTGTCGGCCAGCGCGCTGCTGAGCGCGGTGCGGGCGGCTGCGGCGTTCAGTTGGATGCGGCGGAGCGCCAGCTTCTTGTCCAGCTCGGCCGTGCGCTTGCGCACCTCGCCGTCGTACCAGGCATAGGTCTTGTCGCGCTCCTTGAGGGCGACGCCCTCGTCCAACGCGGCGGTGATGGCCTTCACCGCCGCCACGGCCTCGCCGTACTGCGCCTCGCCGGACTCGGGCTGGCTGAAGCCCGCGATCAGCTCGCCGGCGGTCTTCCGTGCGGCCTCCACCTTCGCTTGCTGGGCCTGCACGTCGAGCTCGAGGCGACGGCGGGTGATGGTGGCGCCGCCCTCGCGCTGCCACGCCTTTGCTTCGGTGACGGCGCCGGCCACCAGCGGGTTCTTCGGATCCATCGGCTCGAGCGTCTTGTCGAGCACCAGCAGCGCGCTCCTGGCCACCGCGAAGTCGTCGTCGGCAGGCGCCTTCTTCTCGAGCTTCACCAGCGCCTGCCGGAAGTCCTTGAGCGCCGTGGCCAGCGCGGCCAGTTGCGCGGCGGCCGCCACCTCGGCGCGGCGGCGGGTGAGGGTCGCCCGCCCCTCGCGTTGCCAGGCCTGCGCGTCAGCCACGGCCTTGCCCACCAGCGGATCCTTCGCGCTCAGCGACTCGAGCGTCTTGTCCAGCACCAACAGCGCGCTGTCGGCCACCTTGAAGTCGTCTTCGCCCGCGGTCTTCCGTTCCACCTTCACCAGCGCCTGGCGAAGGTCCTTCACCGCGGCGTCGACGGCGCGCAGGGTGAGCTGCGCCTCGACCTCGACCAGGTTGGCCTTGACGCCCTCGACGTACCTGGCGAAGGCCTCGCTGCGTTCCGCCTCGGCCTGGAACTTCTCGAGCAGCTTGCGGGCAACGATGGAGGTGGTGCGCGCCTCGGCCAACTGCTCCTGGGACGGGGCTCGCGCGCGGACGATCTTCACCGCGGCGGCCAGGTCCTTCGCGGTGGGCTCGATTTCGCTCTTCAGGCGGGTGAGGCCCGTCTGGGTCCACGCTGCGTCGGCCTTCTTCCTCCCCGCGTCGAGCTCGGCGCGCGTCCTGGCGGCGTAGCCGCCGTACGTCTTGTCCTTCGCCTCGAGCACCTGCCCCTCGTCGAGCAGCTTCTTGAGCGCCTTCGTCGCCTGATCCGCCTTCGCGAAGTCGGCGTCGGTGGCCTGGGGACTGATGAGGGCCATCGCGGCGACGAAGGCCTGGCGCGCCTCCTCGACGCGGGCGCGGTGCTTCGAGCCCTCGACGAGCGCCCACTTCTCCTCGACGGCCTTCTCGGTCTTCGCCACCAGCGCGTCCGTCTCGGCGAGGAAGCTGGCGAAGGACTTGTCCTGCGGGACGAACTGCCGCGACTCGTCCACGGCCTTCTTCAGCGCAGCGGCGGCGGCGCGCGCGGCCTCGAAGTCCTTCGGGGCGGGCTCCTTCGCCTCGACGGCCTTCGCCGCTTCCTTCAGGGTGGCGACCGCTTCGGCGAGGGCGCGGCGGCGATCGAAGATGAAGACATGGGCGCGACGCTGTTCGACCAGGTCGCGCCGCTCGCGCAGTTCCTTGCGCGCCGCCAGCGCGGCCTTCGCGTAGTCCAGGTCGTTGGGTTCCTGTGCGGCGCCGGAGTCGATGGCGTCCTTCAGCGCAGTGACGGCGGCCGCTGCCGCGTCGAGGTCGGCAGTGGTGGGGGCGTCGGTCTCGATGCGCTGCACCGCGGCGGCGAGATTGGCGCGGGCCGCCGCGAGCGCTTTCGCGGCGTCGGCGACCGAGGGAGCGGGCTTCGGCTGGGCGTGGGCGACGGCGGCGGTCAGCGAGGCGGCCAACAGTGCGAATCTCATTGGCGGTGTTCTACCAGCCGCCTCCGGTGCGGGCGCGTTTCCCGACAAGCAGCATGGCCGACGGCTTCCGCAAGCGGCTGCCGCCCCCATGGACGCCGGCGCCCTGGCGGCTCAGAAGCCCATGACGTCGGTCGCCAGCGTCGAAAGGCACTGCTTCGCACACAGATCAGAGAGGGCGCAGGTTTAGCCCCCACCGCCGCACCCAGACGCGACGGCGGCCAGCACCAACAGCACGGCAGGTCGGAGGACAGTCCGGAGCATGAAGTTCCTCAGGGTGAGCGTGGCACAGCGCCTGCCGTTGGTAACGTAGCCCGGCTGACCAGGGGACACGGCCTGGCCCATCGCCTGCCGCACCTCGGCGCAGCTCCGGGGGGGCGACAGCGCCACGCAGAGCTGCTACGGCCCTCTCATGCGCGACATGACGGATGAACAGGCCCTCGCTGAGGCTCGGCGACGGTGGGGCGACACGGGTCACGTGCGGGTGCTTTCGCCGAGGCAGCGCGAGCGGACCGGGCGGTTGGCCCGGTACCGCTTCATGGTGGGGAACCACGCGCCGGGCCCGCTGTGCACGGTGCAGGGTCAGGGCAACAGCTGGCGCGAGGCCTTCGACGACGCGGTGGCGCGATCGTGAGCCCGCGTCCTGAGCCGAGGAAGTGGAGCCGATCGCAGAAGTTCCGCCTGTCCGAGAAGGGCACCCGGGCCGGTGAGCGGTACCGCGAGATGATCGTCGCATCCCGGGCCACTTTGGGCCGTGGAGCCTTCGACGCCGCGCGCGACGCGTGGGCGCGTGAGCTCCTCCTGTGCCCGGGAGACGGGGCCTTCCTCGGTGAGATGCTCGAGGGGGCGCTCACCATCGACCAGCTGGCCGCCGCGCTCGATGCCTGCGGCACCACGCGCGAGGAGACCCGCGCCGCGGTCGATCGACTGACGCTGGCCGGCCTGCTCGAGGCGCTCCCCATTCCCGAGGCCCCACCGCGCTGGCGGTGATGTCATGGCCCAGCCCGCCGAGGAGAGAGTGGCCGCCGCGGCCGCGCTGCTGGCCATCGCCGAGAAGGAGCTCGCGCTTGCCCTCGATCAGCTTGAGACCTTCGACCGCGCCGACAAGAAGATGATCAGCCTCGTCGTCCAGGCGGCCCTCGACAAGCTGTCCGTCGCCCGATCGAACCTCGAGGAAGCCCAGCGGGCCTCGGGCGGCTGACCTGCCGGATCGCGGCTCTCTGGAAACGCGAGTAGGCGACCGCCCCCGCTGCGCGTATCGTGCTGGCACGAGGTCCGTTGGTGATGGTCACCGATTCGTCTCGTTCGAGGGACGAATGTCGAGCCGCTACCTTCCTCACGGAGCCTTCTTCCAGGACTTGCACCGCAGCGTCGACGGCTACTTCGCGTCGGCGGGCCTGTCGCCGCGCGGCTCGAGCCGGCTGTGGGTGAAGACTGGCATCATCCTCGCGTGGTGCGCCCTGTCGTGGATCGCGCTGGTCTTTCTCGCGAACACCTGGTGGCAGGCGCTGCTGAGCGCGGTGTCCCTGGGCCTTGCGGTAGCGGGCATCGGCTTCAACATCATGCACGACGGCGGACACCGGGCCTTCTCGGAGCGGGACGGCGTCAACCGCGCGATGGCGCTGATGCTCGACGTGATCGGCGGCAGCTCCTACGTCTGGCACTGGAAGCACAACGTGCACCACCACGCGAACCCCAACGTGGCGGGGCTGGACGCGGACATCGACATTCAGCCCTTCGTACGGCTGTCGCCGGAGCAGCCCTGGCGCCCGTGGTACCGCTACCAGCACCTCTACACGTGGGCGCTGTACTCCTTCCTGACGGCGAAGTGGCACCTGGTCGACGACTTCCGCGACGTGCTGACGGGCCACATCGACACGCAGCGCTTTCCGCGGCCGAAGGACCGGGACCTGGCGGCCTTCATCAGCGGAAAGCTGCTCTTCTTCTCGTGGGCCTTCGTCGTCCCCGCCCTCTTCCACCCGGTGTGGAAGGTGGCGCTCGGGTACTTGTTCGTGTCGGTGGTGGTGAGCCTGGTGATGGCGCTCACGTTCCAGGGCGCGCACTGCGTGACGGGGGCCGCCTTCCCGGGGGAGGGTGCGAAGAAGCTGGAGTGGGCAGAGCACCAGGCGCGCACCTCGCTGGACTTCGCCCCCGGGCACCGGCTGTGGACCTGGTACCTGGGTGGCCTCAACTACCAGCTCGAGCACCACCTCTTCCCTCGGGTGAGCCACGTGCACTACCCCGCGCTGGCGCCGCTGGTGCGCGAGGTGTGCGCGGCGCACGGCGTGCCGTACCAGGTGATGCCGTCGGTGGGCGCGACGCTCGTGTCGCACGGCCGGTGGCTGCTGGAGATGGGCCGGAAGCCGCTCGCGCCGTGACGGTCTCCGCGAAGGGCCGAGGTGTCACGCGATCTCCGGCCTTGACCCCAGGTCAGCAGCCACGCAGCCTGCCGCTCGGACGGGAGGACGGCGATGAAGAAGACGGCGCTGATCGTGATCGCGCTGCTCGCGGTGCTGCTGGTGACGTGCTGCCTCGCCTCCTCGGCGCTCGGCCTCCTCAGCGGCGGTGGCGGCGGCAGCAGCAGCGACTACTGGAACAACGCCTGCGTGACGGGCGACGAGCGGCTGCTGCTGGCTGGAGGGTCCGAGAGCGTGGCGTTCGATCTCCAGACGGGCAAGCAGATCGCCCGCCATGAGCAGTGGGGCGAGCGCGCCAGTTGCGGGCAGAGCGACGGGGTCGTCTACGGTGTAAGCGACACGATGGTCCGCTTCCCCACGGGCGAGCAGGTCGAAAGCGATGATCCTTCCGCGGAAGATCGCGTGGAAGGCACGGCGCTGCACTACTCGCGCTGGAGAAGCCAGGGCGCCTGGCGTGAATTCGGCAAGGTGCGCGCCGGTGAAAAGGCGCTCGAGCTGAAGCCGGCGCTCTTCGGGCTCCCCGGGCCGGATCGCGGCGTGAACGCCTTCATCACCTGGCCTGGGAACGTGCTCCCTGACGGGCGGCTCGTCGTCCTCGCCGGGTGGACGCCCAACAACCTGGGCTCGGTCGAGCCCGCGCCGTGGGGCTTGTTCGCGATCGACGTGAGCGCGGGGACCGTGCAGCAACTGGGCGCGACGCACCATGCGAGCGAGGCGCTGAATCCGACGGTCGCGCCGGCCATCGCCGCCTCCAGCGATGGGCGCAAGCACGTAGCCGCGATGGGCGCCGAGCCCGTCGTGCACGTGGCCCTCTATGAAGCGGACGACAAGCCGCGCGCGGTGGTGGACCTCGACCGCGCGAGGGAGGCCACGGCGATCCGGTTCACGGAGGACGGGGCGCTGATGGCGGTCGGCACGCTCTCGCCCGAAGGCACGGACTCGACCGTCGCGATCATCGATGTGGCGGCAGCCAAAGTGGTGTGGCGGAGCGAGCCCGCGAAGGGCACTGTGTACCTCGTCCACTTTCTCGCGGACGGCTCCCTCGTGTTCATGCGCTCCAGCCGCACGGTGACGCGGGTGACACGCGACGGAAAGCCGCTCTGGACGACGCCATAGTCCGCCCGTGGGTGATGAACGCGTACCAGCGCTCAAGTCATTCACGCACGCACATGCCCCCGGGAAGAACCACTCCTAACCACTCGGGATTCAAGCCGAATCTTGTCAGTAACTTCCGCACATCAGCGCCGATAATGTTGGTGGCCCCGCCCTGAGAGTCCCGTGAAGCACGCTCACCTCTTCCTCCTGCTGCTCCTCGCGCTGACCGCCTGTGATGGCGCCATCAGCGGCTCGCCACCAGGGACGCCGCCGCCCGTCGATCCGCCGATCGATCCCCCCGACGCGGGCCCGGCGAAGTGCGAGCCCGGCGTGCACGAGGTGCCCAACCTCCTGCGCCTGTCCAACCACGAGTACCAGGCGATGGTGAGGGATCTGCTGGGCGTGCCGGTGAGTGACGCGCTCTTCACGCAGTGGACGCCCGTGGCGCAGGTCTACGGCTTCGACACCATGAGCGAGACGCGCATCGACGCGCAGAGCCTCGAGGTGCAGCTCGCCACCGCCGAAGCGCTCGCCGGCATCGTGCTGGCCACTCCCTCGCTCACCGCACACTGCCCAGCGCCCCTCCCGCCGCAGACGCCCGCCTGCACGCTGAAACCGACCTACTCCTCCATCGACGACTTCTCGGACGCGCAGGGCCGCGACTGCTGGACGTACCTCGACTCGAGCGGCGTCCCGATGATCTTCGACAACGCCAACGCGCGCTGGCGCAAGGAGCCGGATCAGACGGTGCTGCTCTGGCGGGTGGGCGCGCACCCCGGCTCCACCGTCGACGCGGTCCGCCGCTGGCTGAGCCCCGTGGACGGCAACGTCGCCATCACCGGCCACTTCAACGACGCGGACCCCGGCGGTGGAGATGGGATCCTCGCCGTCATCAACAAGAACGGTACCCAGGTCTTCGCCCGGGATCTCCCCAACGGCGGCCAGGGACCCTTCAGCCTCAACCTGCCCGTGGCGAAGGGCGACACCATCGACTTCGTGGTGAACCGCAAGACGAACCCCAACTACGACTCCACGGCCTTCAGCGCGTCCATCAGCTTCAGCGGCATCCCGCGGAAGAACGCCTGGGCGTGGGCCAACTGCGTGGAGCCCCTGGTGTCGCGGCTCGCCAGTCGCGCCTTCCGCCGGCCCGTGCGCGCCGACGAGCTGGCCGACTACCAGACGCTCTTCGCGTCTTCGCTGCAAGGCGCGACCGCCGCCGGCTTCCCGGAGCCCGTCGACGAGGCGCTCGAGGCCGTGCTCGAGGCCGTCTTCCTCTCGCCCAACTTCGTCTTCAAGCCCGAGCTGGTGCCCGGCGGCCTCGATCCCAGCGAGCGGGGCTTCGGCGTGGCGTCGCGGCTGAGCCTCTTCTTCCGCGGCTCGCTGGCAGACGAGCAGCTGTGGACGCTGGCGGGCCTGGGGCAGCTCTCGGAGCCTTCGGCAGTTCGCGCGCAGGCGACCAGGCTCCTCGAGCAGGACCTCGATCGCTTCACCTCCCACTTCGGAGGCCAGTGGCTCGACTTCCGCGACGGCACCGTAGCGCACCCGCTCGAGGCTTCGATGAAGCGCGAGTCCCGCGACATGTTCGCCGCCGTGCTGCGCGAGGATCGCCCACCCGAGCAGCTCTTGCGCCCCGGCTTCACCGTCGTGCAGGGCGCCCTGGCGCAGTACTACGGCCTGCCCGGCAGCGGCATGGATGAGACGACGTACCGCTTCATGACGCCCCTGCGCGGCGGCCTGTTGTCCCACGCCTTCTTCCTCACCCGGACCGGCAGCGGCTCCGAGTTCCGTCGGCCGATCCACCGCGGCATCTGGGTGCTGACGCGGCTCCTCTGCCGCCCGCTGCCCCGGCTCGATCCCGCGACGCTGGAGGAGATCGGCAACTCCTTCAACACCATCGACCGGACCAAACCCCTCCCCGAGCAGATGGCGCTCCACCGCGACTCGTCGACCCGCTGCGGGGCGTGCCACGCCAGCATCGATCCCATCGGCCTGGCGCTGGAGAAGTTCGATCAGCAGGGCCAGTGGCGCGAGACGTATGCCGACGGCAAGCCGATCGTCTCCGAGCTGGAGCTGGATGGCGTCACGGTGCGGGACCCGTACGAATTGGCCGAGGCCCTCGAGGCCAACCCCGACTACCGCGCCTGCGTCGCCGAGAAGCTGCTCACCTTCGGGATGAACCGGGGACCGCTGGAGGAGGAGCAGTGCGTGGCCGAGCGCCTCGGCCGTCCGCTCGATGGCTCGCAGCCCACGTTGAAGACGATGACGGTCGACGCGCTGATGAAGGCGCTCGAGCTGACGGAGGTGTCGCCGTGAAGGCCTCTCGCCGCACCGTCTTGAAGTGGCTGGGCGTGCAGCTTGCGCTCCCCGCGATCGCCCCGCACCTCGCCCTCGGCCAGGCCGCTCCCACCCGCAAGCGCTTCATCGGCTGCTACGTACCCAACGGCGCGCACATGCCCATGGGCGCCGACGGCTCGTGGAACTGGAACGAGGCGCTGCAGCCGCTGGTGACGCGCAACCTGCAGGCGAACACGATGATCATCCGAAAGCTGCACAACGGCTTCTCGGGGATCGATCCCCACTGGCAGAACTGCGCGGGCTTCCTCTCGTGCCAGCCCATCCTCCTCAACAGCCCCGGGCTGACGCGCTGCGGGAAGACGGTCGATCAATACGTGGCCGATCGTCACCCGGCGTCGCTTCGATCGCTGGAGATCGGCGGCATCTACTACCACGTGCACCCGTTGAACGATCACCCCGGGTACTCCAACGACTACCTGAACCGGATCAGCTGGCAGGAGGCCGACAAGTTCCGTTCGCCGATCCCCAACCCGGCGCAGCTCTTCGACAAGCTCTTCGGCGGGCAGGAGGGCAGCGCGGCGCAGATCGCGTATCTCCACGCGCGGAAGAGGTCGGTGCTCGATCAACTGCACAAGGACGCCACCCGGCTGTCCAACCGCCTGCCCGCCTCCTACCGGCCGGTGCTGACGTCGTACATGGACACCGTGCGCGAGGTGGAGAATGGCCTGCAGCAGGGCGGCTTCACCTGCACCCCCACCCTCTCGCGGCCCACGCAGGACTTCTCGGCGCCGAACGCCAACTACGCGCTGCGCTTCCAGTTGATGCACCAGATGATCGTCCTGGCGATGCAGTGCGGGCTGACCAACGTGGCGACGATCATGTACGGCCCGGGCGTGTCCGAGGAGCTCAACTTCGCGGAGGCGATCGGCGCTGGCACGGGCCACCACGCGAACGCCCACCACGGCGGCTCACCCACGGCGATCGCGCGCCTCAAGCAGATGAACCAGGTGCAGGTGGGGCTGCTCGCCGATCTCCTCGACAAGCTGAAGGCCGCCAACCTGCTGAACGAGACGCTGGTGCTCTACGGGTCGGACATGTCGGACGGCAACGTGCACCTGCCGCGCAACCTGCCGATGCTCTTGTGCGGCGCGGGAAGCGACTTGCGCTTCGGTCAGGAGATCGTCCCAGCCACCGAGCGCCCCCTGTCCGATCTCCACCTGGAGATCTTCAACCTGCTGAACGTGACGTCGGTGACGTCCTTTGGCAGCGGCGAGTGCGCCAGCACTGGTCAGCCCGTGGGCATTCGCGTCTAGGACTTCACCAGCCGAGCCGGGCGCCCAGGGCCACGCCCACCTCCCAGCCCAGGGTGTTCTGCCCGTTGATGCTGGTGGTGAGGATGCCGGCGTGCGCGTGGGCGGTGAAGTACTGGTAGCTCGCCTCGAAGTCGCCCATGAAGCGCGTGTAGTCCATGGAGGTTCCGACGGGCAGCCAGTTGATGGCGAAGAGGACGCGCGAGCGCGGCGTGTCCATGAAGGCGAAGGCCAGGCTGCCGCCGGCGTCGAAGCTCTGCGACTGGAAGGTGTCGTAGAAGCGCAGGGCGCCCGCCGCGCCCACGCCGAAGCGCCCGAAGAAGTACCGGCCGGTGAGGAGGCCTTCCAGCGCGTTGGCCGAAGGGCCGCTCAGGGTCTGCACGAAGCGCCCCGACAAGCGCAGCTCGAAGCCCGACGCCATGCCGCTGGCGGGAGCCGTGCCCCAGAAGCCGAGGTGCGCCGCGAGGCCCGCGCCCATCGCGAAGGTGGTGGTGGCCGAGGTGCCAGCCCAGGCGTTCAACATTCCGCCCACCGCCATGATCGACACGTTGCCGCGGGCGCGCTCATCGTCGTCCTTCACCTCGATGCCCGAGGCCTTCTTCCTCAGCGCCTCGGACTTCTGCTCGGCGGCCCGCGCGGCGGCCTCCTCTTCGGCCTCGGCCTGGGCGTAGAGCTCGTCCTTCTGTTTGCGCGCGGCTTCCTTCTGGGCCTCGCGCTGGGCGACGA
>JBFMHF010000092.1:0-29494 GCA_040752975.1 Myxococcota bacterium | reverse complement strand
CGCGGCCGGAGGTGGGGGCGCGGGTGGAGGGGAAGACGGCGGTAGCGGCGGCGGCGGCGGAACGGTCGCCGGCGGCTGCGGCTGCGGCACCATTCCCCTCGAGTGGCTGAGCCAGCTGGCGCTGCTGTGGTTCATCCGGCGGAGAGTCGGGCGCTGCGGCGTCTCCTGAAGCAGCGCCTCGATCTCCTGCCCCAACTGGCCGTTCGTCTCGGGAGCCAGGCCGACGTGCCGGAAGTGGACTCCTCCACGGCGATCGACGAACGACACGACACGACGCCCACACCTCGACCAGCACCACCCGGTCGCGTACCTGCTTCAGCTCGTCGACCTCCGTCGAGGAGGAGCGCTGAAGGCGGAGGTCTACCGGGCCCGGCGGTGTCGAGACGCTGCCCGAAGCAGCGCGGCGAGGCCGGCACCACGGCTCATGGACCGGCGCGCTCCACGGCCCATTCGTGCACCGGCTTGAGCACGCCCGCTCCGGCGCTTCCCACCACGGTGAGCGCCACGCGATGCGGCGGCGCGGGCGGCTCTCCCGCGCGCGTCGCCGTGGCCAGCACCTCGTACACGCCGTCGGCGAGGCCCAGCCGCGGCACCTGGAGCTTCACGCTTCCCCTGCCCTCCAGCTCGGCCGCGTCGTGCGCGAGGCTGAAGACGAGGCGCCCGTCGGCGCTCATCGCGTCCACGTTGAAGCGCACCGTCGACTTCGCCGGCACCTCGAAGTCCAGCGCCACCGTCAGCCCCGCGTCGGCCGAGAACGTGGCGGCCGCGACACCTCCCGCGTCCAACAGGCGAAGGGCCGTGAGCCGCGCGCCCGTCGTTGCGGAAAGTGCCCCGTTCGTCTGCGGCAGCGCGAGGCCTGGCGCCGACAGCGCGGAGTGCCCCGTCTTCTCCGCCTCCGCTTCCGCCGCCGCGATGGCCCGCCGGTACTCGGCGACCACCTGCCGCGGGTCCCCGAACATGCGCACCTTGCCGCCGTCGATCCACGCCGCGAGATCGCACCAGCTCTCCACCGTCCCCAGCGCGTGCGTGACGAGGAGAATCGTCTTCCCGCCGTGGCGGAACTCGTTCATCTTCGCCTGCGACTTGCGCGCGAAGTGCTCGTCGCCCACCGAGAGGATCTCGTCGATGATCAGGATCTCCGGATCGACGTGCGTCGCCACCGCGAAGGCGAGCCGCATGAACATGCCGCTCGAGTAGGTGCGCACCGGCTCGTCGATGAAGTCGCCCAGCTCGGCGTACTCGACGATCTCCTCGACGCGCGCCTTCACCTGCGCCCGGCTCATCCCGAGAATGATCCCGTTGATGAGGATGTTCTCGCGCCCGGTGAAGTCGGGGTGGAAGCCGGCGCCCAGCTCGAGCAGCGCGCTGATCCTCCCGTGCACCTCGATGGTGCCGCTGGTCGGCGCGTAGATGCCCGTCACCAGCTTGAGGAGCGTCGACTTCCCCGAGCCGTTGCGCCCCACGATGCCCACGGTCTTGCCGCGAGGAATTCGGAGGTCGACGCCGGTGAGCGCCTGGATCAGCTGCGAAGGCTCTGTCTTGCGCTTCTGGAAGGTCAGCAGCCGCACCAGCTCCGTCTTGAGCGTGGTGATTTCCCTCCGCCGCGACGTCTTGCGGAAGGACTTCACGACGTTCTTCAGCACGATGGCGTCTGGCGGGGGAGCGCTCATGTCACACCAACTCCGCGAACTCTTCGCGCCTTCGCTCGAACACCCCGCTGGAAATCCACATCAGCACCAGCGACACCGCCGCCACCGCGGCCAGCGGCTGCCAGGCCGGCGCCGCGTGCTTGTAGAAGATGTCGCGCCAGGCGCTCATCACCGCCGCCATCGGGTTGAGGTACAGCATCGCGGCGCGCGCCTGCTCGGCGGAGAGGTCCAGACCGAAACGGTGAATGCCGGGGATCGTCTCCAGGTTCCACAGCACAGGCGTGAGGAAGAAGAGCATCTGCACGAGGTTGGCCACGATGTGCTGCAGATCCCGAAAGGCCACGTTGAGCGACGACAGCAGGTACGTCACCGCGAGCGTGAAGAAGGTCTGCACCAGCAGCACCGGGACCAGGAAGACGAGGTGCCACGACGGCCAGTCCCCGTACAGCGCGCCGAGCAGGAAGAGCAGCGGCAGCGAGAGCAGGAAGTTGATCAGGTTGGTCCCCACCACCGTCGCCGGCAGCACCTGCGCGGGGAAGCGCACCTTGGTGAGCAGGTCCTTCCGATCGCTCACCGATGTCGTCCCTCCGAGGATCGAGCTGGAGAAGAAGACCCAGGGGATGAGCCCACAGAAGAGGAAGAAGGGGTAGCGCTCGACGGAGCTGGACATGATCACCCCGAACACCAGCACGTAGACGACCATGTTCAGCGTCGGGTTCAGGAACGTCCACAGAAAGCCCAGCACGCTGGCGCGGTAACGGGCCTTGAGCTCCCGCCCGGTCAGCGCGAACAGGAGCGCGCGGTACTGGTACAGCTCTCTCAGGTTGCGGATCATGCCGCCGCCAGCGCTTTCTTCAGCGAGGACACCACGCGCGCCTGCTGCTCACCGGTGATCTCGGGGAAGAGCGGCAACGACAACATCTGCCGCGACAGCGCCTCGGCCACGGGGAAGTCACCCGCGCGGTGGCCCAGGTGCTTGAACGCGCCCTGCAGGTGAATCGGCGTCGGGTAGTGCAGCGCCGCGCCCACGCCGTCTTCGTGCAGCGCCTTCAGCACCGCGTCGCGCCGGCCTTCCGGCAGCCGCACCACGTAGAGGTGGAAGACGTGCACGTTGCCCGGCAGCGTCACGGGGCGCGTCACCTCCGGCAGGCCCGCGAGCAGCTCGTCGTAGCGCCGCGCCGCCGCCCGCCGCTGCTCGTTCCACACCGCCAGGTGCTTCAGCTTCACCCGCAGCACCGCCGCCTGCAGCGGATCGAGCCGCGAGTTGAAGCCCGTCTCGGGGTGCGAGTACTTCACCTCGCTGCCGTAGTTGCGCAGCGCGCGCACCTGCTTCGCCAGCGCGTCGTCCTGGGTCAGCACCGCGCCCGCGTCACCGTACGCGCCGAGGTTCTTCCCCGGGTAGAAGCTGGTGCCCGCGCCCAGGCCGAAGCTGCCCGCGCCCTTCCCGCTCCGCGAAGCGCCCTGTGACTGCGCCGCGTCCTCCAGCACCACGAGACCGTGCCGCCGCGCGTACGCCAGCACCGCCTCCAGGTCCGCGCACTGCCCGAAGAGGTGCACCGGCATCACCGCGCGCACGTCGGGCCCGTGGCGGGCCTCGCAGTCCTCGACGTCGAGGAGCGAGTCCCACGTGCAGTCCACCAACTTCACCTTCGCGCCCGCGCGCTCCACGGCCAGCGCCGAGGCGACGAAGCTGTTGGCCGGCACCACCACCTCGTCGTGAGCGCCCAACCCCGCCGCGCGCACCAGCAGCTCGAGCGCGTCGGTGCCGTTGGCCACGCCCACGCAGTGCTTCACGCCCGAGAAGGCTGCGTACTCGCGCTCGAAGGCCTCCACCTCCGGCCCGAGGATGTACTGGCCCGACGAGAGCACGCCTTCCACCGCGGCGCGCACCTCGGCCTCGATGGCCCGGTAGTTCACCTTCAAGTCCACCAGGGGAATGCCGCTGCTCATACCGTCGTCTCCGCGCCGCCCGCGGCCATCGAGCGGCTCATGGCCTCCAGCACCCGCACCACGTCGGCCGCGCGGGCGCCGTCGCTCCTCGGCCGGACACCCGTGCGCACGCACCCAAGGAAGTGCTCCACCTCGCGCGTCAGCGGCTCGGCGGGCTCGAAGGGCACCGACACCTCCGGCCCCTCGCGCACCACGCCCGCGTCCACGCCGCGCTCGAAGCGCAGCACCGTCGCCGCGCCGCCAGCCTCTTCGAAGCGCAGCATGCCGCCGCTGCCCACCACCGTCGCCCGGCGCGTCTTCGTCGGCTCCAGCCAACTGACGAAGAGCTGCGCCACCCGGCCCGACGCGTAGCGCAGCGTCGCCGCCACCGAGTCCGCCCTGCCCGCCCGCAGCACCTGCGCGCCCTGGGCGCTCAACGCCACGGGGACTTCGCCCAGCCACTCTCGGGCGATGGAGAGATCGTGCGCGGCGAGATCCCACGCAGCATCCACGTCCTCCCGCACGGGCCCCAGGTTGGTCCGCTCGAAGCGCAGCGCCCGGACGTCCCCCAGCCGGCCCGACGCGAGCTCGTCCTTCACCGCCTGCACCGCGGGGTGGAAGAGGTACACGTGCCCCACCATCAGCGTGAGGCCGCGGCGGTGCGCCAACTCGTCGAGGGCGAGGGCGTCGGCCAGGCGAGTGGCCACGGGCTTCTCCACCAGCACGTGCTTGCCCGCCTCCAGCGCCCGCCGCGCCAGCGGAGCGTGCGTCGCCGACGGCGTCGCCACCACCACCGCGTCCACGTCGGGCGCAGAGAGGACAGCGTCGGGATCGCTGGCGAAGCGCGCGCTCGGGCAGAGCAACGAGACGGCCTGGGCGCGCCGCGCGTCGACGTCGGCCACCCACGTCACCTCGCACGCCGGCTGCGCGACGAGCGTGCGGAGGAGATTGGGGCCCCAGCGGCCCGCGCCGAGGAGGGCGACGCGCACCATGACTGGGGCGCCTTTAGCCTTTGCTCCAGGGCGCTACAACGTTGGCCTCTGCCCCTGGAAGGAATCCGGGGCCCCCCGAGGCCCCGTGCTACAGTCGAAGCTCACGTGAGAGCGGTCCTCCTCATCGTGCTCTTGTGCGCCGGGGGCGCCGCCGCGCAGAGCGCTCCGACTCCTCAGGCCCCCGCTCCGACAGCGCGCCTCTTCGTCACGGGCGGCGTGGCCGTGCGAGATCTCCGCCAGCCGTTCGCGGTCCCGTCCGAGGTGCGGGTGCAGGACACGGATCCCACCACCCTGCACGCCTCGGGCGCGTACTTCTTCTCGCCCTGGCTGGGGCTCGACCTGGAGGCGCGCGGAGAGATCTTCTACGCCACGCGCAGGAACACCGACATCCGGGTGCCGCTCGGAGGCTTCGGCCTGTCCGCCCAGCCCGCGTTCCGCTGGTCGCCGCTGGCGTGGCTGGATCTCGAGGCCCAGCTGGGCTGGGCCGTCACCGGGCGCCCGGTCATCTCCATCGAGAACCCCGACGCGCCCACGGGGAGCGTGCGGATCGCCACCGGGCCGACGGCGGGCCTGGTGGTAGGCCTCGAGCCGACGTCCTGGCTCTCGGCGCAGCTCTTCGCCCGCAGCGAGGTGCCGCTGGGCAGCGCGGTGGGCATCGCCGGCAGCACCGGCGTCCAGCTCCGCATGGGCGCCCTCACCTTCGGAGACTTCCGCTGGGGCGTGGCGCTCTCCTACGAGCTCGCCGCCATCTACCTCGGCAGCGGCGAGGCGACGCTGTTCCACACCGAGCACCGCATCGGCCTGGGCGTCGCGTTGTTGGTCCGCAAGCCCGCGCCGCCTCCGCCACCGCCGCGCGTCGAGACGAACGTGTCCGGCGCTGTCACCGTGACGGGCACCGGCGCCCCCATCGCCAACGCCGTGGTGGAGGTCTCGGGCTGGGGCAGCGTGGAGACGGACACGACGGGCGCCTTCCTCGCGCGCGAGGTGCCGCCGGGGACCCTCACGGTGAAGGCGACCGCGAAGGGCTTCAAGGTCGTCTCCCGCGAGGTGACGGTGGCCGAGGGCCAGACGGCGCGGGTGGAGCTCTCCCTCGCCCCTCCCACGGGCCCGGGGCAGGTGACCGGCGTGGTGCTGGCCGCGCCCGACAAGCCGCTCGCGGGCGTGCTGGTGCGCGCGGACGGCGGCGCCGAGAAGAAGACGGGCCCCGACGGCGCCTTCACCCTCGAGGGCGTCGGCCCCGGCCCGGTGACGGTGACGGCGGCGCTGGCCGGCTACGAGAAGGGCGAGGAAGTGGTGCAGGTGCCGCCCGAGGCGACGGCAACGGTGACGCTGACGCTGAAGGCCACGGGCGTGAAGGCGAAGGCGACGGTGAAGGGCCTCGTGGTGGGCAGCGACGGCGCGGTGCCGAAGGCCACGGTGCGCGTGGTGGAGCTCAAGAAGACGGTGACGGTGCGCGGTGACGGGCGCTTCGAGCTCGAGGTGCCGGGCGGCCGGTACACCCTCACCATCCAGGCGAAGGGCTACGTCACCCAGTCGAAGGTGGTGGAGGTGGCCGACGGAGACCAGGCCATCTTCCACGCCGAGCTGGAGAAGGTGCGGAGATGAGGCGCTTCGTCACGCCGCTTCCGCTCCTCCTGGCGGCGCTGCTGGCGGGCTGCCCCGAGGAGCCGCCGCCGCCTCCTCCTCCCACGCCGAAGCCCGTGGCGGTCCTCGCGGAGCTGGAAGGGCCGGTGACGCTGGAGCGCGACAGCGGCGTCACGCCCGCGAAGAAGGGACCTCTCTTCCGGGGTGACGTGGTGGCCACCGGGCCGGCCGCGCGCGCGGTGCTGCAAGACGAGAAGGGCCGGCAGCTCGAGCTGGGTGAAATGACGCGCTTCAAGGTGGGCGCCTCGCTGGCCGCGATCGAGGTGGAGACGGGAGAGATCGCCTTCCTCTCTGACGAGGACGGCGGCGCTGGATGGGCCGGCGCGTCCCTCCAGACGCCGTTCGGCAAGGCCAGGCTGGGCGCAGGCGCCGCCGCGCGGCTCACGGTGCGTGACGGGGGCCTGGCGGCGGACGTCAGCATCGGGGAGATCGAGCTCGAAGAGGTGGACGGCGGCGCCCGCAAAGCGAAGGCCGGCCAGCGGCTCGAGGTGGGCGTCGGCGCCGTCGAGCTGGAGACGCCCGAGCAACCTCCGCCTCCGAAGCAGGTGCTGCTCAAGGTGGAGGCGGGCAAGCCGCAGGTGAAGCCGAAGGGCGCGGCGCGCTTCACGCCCACCGCGAAGGACACGGCGCTGGAGGTGGGCGCGGCCTTCAAGGTACCGAAGGGCGCGCGGGCGCGGCTGGAAGGTGACGGCCTGGTGTTGCTGGTGCAGCCGGGCGGCAGCGGCCTGGTGGACTCGGTGGAGCAACTGGGGGGCGTCAGCGCGCTGGGGCTCTCCGGCGCGGGCGGCGCGGTGACGCTGCGGTTGGACGGCACGCAGAAGGCACAGCTGAAGCTGGACGACGTGGCGATGGCCGGGAGCCAGGAGACGACGGCCGCGGTGACGCCCCAGGGGAAGAAGCGCCGCATCGAGGTGCGCGTGGGCGAACTCGAGGTGACCCACGCAGGCCAGACGAAGACGCTCAAGACGGGCGACGTGCTGGTGGTGGGCGGCGGGACGATGGACGAGCCCCAACCCCTGAAGGCCCCGCTGACGCTGCCCATCGGCAAGCGCGTGCAGGTGCACGCCGACAAGCTGGGCCTGGTGGGGCTGGGCCTCCCCGACGACGAGCCGCACCGCGTGCAGGTGGCGACCGACTCGGGCTTCGAGGCGCTGGTGCTGCAGGGGGTGGCGGCGAAGCAGGTGGTGGTGGCCGCCCCGGCGAAGGGGGAATTGTACTGGCGCACGCTGGACGAGAAGGGCCAGCCGCAGGCGCAGGGGCGCGCGCGCTTCTCGGCCGACACCGCGTCACTCAAAGACGCCGCCGCCAAGTCGGACACAGTGGCCGAGACGGGGCTCAAGGCCACCATCTACTTCCAGCGGCAGGTGCCCACGCTGACCTTCACCTTCGCACCGGCAGAGGGCGCGGCGGGCTACCGGCTGCGCGTCTACCGGGCGGGAGAGCTGAAGACGCCTCTGGTGGAGAAGAAGGTGGCGGAACCGAAGGCCACCGTGGAGTCGGGCCAGCTGGGCGAAGGCAGCTACCTGTGGTCCGCCAGCCCGCTGGACGCGGCGGGAAACGAGACGGGCGGCGGACGGATGAACAAGCTGGACGTGGTGTATGACAACTCCCTCACGTCCCTGACGATCGCCAGCCCGAGGAATGGCGACAAGCGCACCCCCTCGCTGCGGGCCGCCGGGGTGGCCCCGCTGGACTCGAGCCTCACCATCAACGGGAAGCCGGTGCCCCTGGACGCCCAGGGCCGCTTCTCGGTACCGGTGCCTGACGCCGACACCGTGGTGTTCCGCCTGAAGGCAGACGGGGGCGACAGCTTCTGGGTACGGAGACTCCGGCGGTAGTAGGCTCCATGACGGCCGTTTCGTCATGACGATTGCCGACGCCTCCACCCGCACCACGTTGGCCGAGCACCTGCGCGGCGGTCCGTTGTCCCCCGAGCTGGCGGCGCAGCTGTTGTGGGCCATCTGCGGCCGGCTCGAAGCGGAGCACGGCCAGGCCGCGGTCGGAGACGTCGACCCCTCCCGGGTGGTGTTGGAGGACGGGCTCAGGACGATGGCGCCGCACGTCAGCCCCTCGGCGGTGGCCACCGGCGCCTTCTCCGCACCCGAGCGCGCCCGCAGCGGGCCCACGCCGCAGTCCGACGTCTATTCGCTGGGCGCTCTCCTCTACGCCGCGCTCACCGGGCACCCACCCGACGGCCGGCCCCTGCCGGACGAGGCGAGCAGCCTTCTGCCCGTGGTGGAGAAGTGCCTCGCGAAAGATCCTGCTCAGCGCTTCGCCAACATCGGCGAGCTCAAGCGCGCCCTGGCGCGGCTCGATCGCACTCACGTCTCGGGCAACCACCCGGCGGTGGCGGCGCCAATTCCCCTGCAGCAGGCGAAGACGCTGGGGCCGTGGCAGCTGGAGAAGCTGTTGGGCGAAGGCTCGATGGGGCAGGTCTTCAAGGGCCGCCACGCGATGCTGGGCCGCGTCGCGGCGATCAAGGTGCTGCGCCCCGAGCAGTACAAGAACCGGGAGCTGATCCAACGCTTCTTCCAGGAAGCGCGCACGGTGAACCAGATCAACCACGAGCACATCGTGGAGATCTCCGACTTCGTCGAGGAGCCCGGCCCCGACGGCCCGTCCATCGTCTATTGCGTGATGGAGCTGCTGGACGGGCGCAGCGTGGACGAGGAGCTGCGCGCCGGGCCGCTGTCCCTCGCGCGCACCGTGTCCATCGTCGAGCAGTTGGCCGATGCGCTGGCCGCCGCGCACCGGGTGGGCGTGGTGCACCGCGACGTGAAGCCCGAGAACGTGATGCTCATCCACCGGGCGGGCTCGCACGACTACGTGAAGGTGCTGGACTTCGGCGTGGCCAAGCTGACCGCGCCCGACGGGAAGTCGATGGTGGCCACCATGGACGGGGCGATCATCGGAACGCCCATCTGCATGTCCCCCGAGCAGGCCCAGGGAGACGCCGTCGACGCGCGCACCGACATCTGGGCGGTGGGCGTCATCCTCTACCGTCTGCTGGCGGGCGTCCTGCCCTTCGACGCGCCCAACTTCACCAGCATCGCGGTGAAGATCATCACCGCGCCGATGCCGCCGCTTCCGGACAAGACGCCCACCGGCGAGCCCATTCCGCCCGAGCTGGCCCGGCTGGTCAGCCGCTGCCTCGAGAAGGACCGCGAGAAGCGGCCGCAGAAGATGGAGGAGGTGCGCGAAGCGCTCCACGCGCTGCGCGCCGGCCCGACGACGATGGAGCTGGAGGCCCACCGTCCGCCCCGGCGTGGCGCGGGCCTCTTCATCGCGGCAGCAGTGGTCCTGCTCCTCGCGGGCGCGGGTGGCGCCTGGTTCGCCACGCGTCCCCCGACAGAAGTCCCACCCCCGGTCGAACCGGTCGTCGCCGTGCAGCCGCCGCCAGTGGAGCCACCACCCGCGCAGCCACCACCGGTGGAGCCGCCGCCCGTCGAGCCTCCGCCCACCCAGCCGCCTCCCGTCGAGCCTCCGCCAGTGAAGCCCGTGGAGCCGCCGCCGGTGAAGCCGGTGAAGCCCGTCGCGCTGACGGCGGCCATGGTGCAGCAGGGCGTGGGAAGGGTGCGCTCGCGGGTCATGCAGTGCCTGTTGCGCAACGCCGCCGCGCTGACGGAGAAGGAGGGCGTGGTGCAGGTGGCCTTCACCATCGAGCCGTCGGGCGAGGTGAGCGGCGCGAAGGTGGTGACGGCAGGGCTGGCCGGCACGCCCTTGGAGGGCTGCGTGGTGAAGGAAGTCTCGAAGGCCCGCTTCCCCAGGCACGTCGGGCCGGCGAGAGCGGTGAAGGTGCCGTTCAACTACAAGCTGACCGAGTAAGGGGCCACCTCACCGACGCCGGCGCAGCGTCGTCAAGAGCCCCGCCGCCAGCAAGACGAGCAGTGGCCCCTCGGCCACCCCGCTGCAGTTGCAGCCCGAGGTGTCGAAGATGACGCTGGGATCCGGGGGCGTGCCCGGGCCCACTCCGCCGTCTCCGCTGGAGCCCGCGTCGGGAGGATCCACCGGGCCTCCCGCGTCGGGCAGCGTCGGATCGACCAGGCCCCAGGAGAAGTCGGTGCGCGTCTCGTCGCTGCCGCCCCAGGTGCGCCAGTGCCCCGCGCGATCGCCCGACACCACGCGGGCTCGCCAGTGGTAGCGACCTGGTCCGGGCGGCTTGAAGTCGACCTTCAACAGGTCGGGCTTCGAGGGCCTGAGGGAGGAGGTCGTCCCCTGGCCGTCGAAGGGGATGTCCACGGGCTTCACTTCGACCTCCAGCACCAGGAGTTCCAGGCCCGCCATCTCGTCGCGCGCGACTGCCTCGAAGGACACCTGCTCGGTCGCAGCTGCCCGGTAGCCCTGGCCCCTGGCTTCCCCGTTGAAGCGCTGCGCGAGCGCGTACGGTCGGCCCATCACCTCGTCGCCCCCAGCGTAGACGCGAACGCCGAAGCTGGGCGCGGCGACGAGCAGCTCGGGGTAGCCATCACCGTTGAGATCGCGACCGCCCGACACGGAGGCGCCCTGCCGCTCGAGGGGGTTGAGCGGGAGCGGCGCCCAGTTGGTCCGCTGCAGCCCGTCTGAAGCCGAGCCGCGCACGAGCTGGACGGCCCCGCCTCCTCCGAGATCCGGGTAGCCCACCAGCACGTCGGCGCGGCCGTCACCGTCCACGTCGCCCGCCAGGGCCACGCTGACGCTGGGGAGAGTGGTGGTGCTGGTGGTGAAGAGGGGCACCTCGCTGGGCGGAGGCGCCTGCGCGAGGTCGCGGGTCCCACGCCAGGTGACGGCCACCACCCTTCCGCGCACGCTGGCCTGTGGAGGCGTGGCCAGGGCAACCACGTCGGGCAGGCCGTCTCCGTCCACGTCGCCGCCGCCGCACAAGGCGGCTCCGAGGCCCACCTGTGTGCTGACGAGGATCCGCTCACGCACGATCGCCGGCCCCGTCCCGTGGCCGAAGCGAAGGGTGATGAGATCGGCGCCCGGCGCGCCCACCGCGAAGTCGGCGAAGCCGTCGAGATCCGAGTCCCCGGCGGGCGCGAGGCTGGCCCCGAAGAAGGCCCCGGGCGACGGGCCGTCGATGGTCCACCCGGGCACGGCGGCGGGCCCCTGCGCGCCACCGAAGAAGAGGTACACCGCCCCTCTGCCGTTGGCCGCGGGAGCGGCGACCGCCACGTCGTCGTAGCCGTCGCCGTTGACGTCCCCCACCCCGGCGACGGCCTGGCCGAGGCGATCGCCGGGGGCCTGGCTCCTGAAGGACCAGGTGGGCGGGAGGAGGCCGCCGAACGAGCCCAGGTAGAGCCACGCGCTGCCCTGGCCGTTGAGATCCATCGTCGGCGCACCCACCAGCACGTCGGCGAAGCCATCGCCGTTGACGTCTCCCGCGGCGGCAACGCTGGCCCCGAAGCGCGCCGCCGGATCGGCCGAGGGGTAGGAGATGAAGTCGAACTGGGTCATCCCCGCGTCCCCGTGGCCGAACGCCAGCAGCAGCTCGCCCGAGTTGGTGCCCCCGCCCGGCGTCCCGGCGACGAAGTCGTCGAAGCCGTCGCCGTTGACGTCGCCCACCGCCGCGACCGCCGCCGTGGGCTGCGGGGTGGACAGCGCGCTGGATTCGGTGGAGGGCCCACGCGCGCGCCCGGGGAAGAAGTGGACCACCCCGGTCATCTGAGTCGAGCCCATGCCGTCCGGGGAGAGCGCGAAGGGCGCTCCCACCACCACGTCCGCGAAGCCGTCGCGGTCCACGTCTCCCACCCCCGCCACGGCTTCACCGAATCCCGAAGTGGTGCCCAGCGCACTCGCCGGCAGCCGGAGAGGCTCCGCGCGAAGTCCCTTCGACCCGCCGAGGTACACGTAGGCCGCGCCCCGGTCGAGCGAGCCGGTCTCCATCAACCCGGTGGCGCTGGCGAGTAGATCCGCGTAGCCGTCGCCGTTGAAGTCTCCCGGACCGCTCACCTCGCCACCCAGCTGCGCTGGGCTCGACTCGCCCTCGAGCAGGCCCTTGAAGTCGAAATTCCCGCTGTTCAGCGTGTAGAGGAAGACGGCCCCTTTGTAGCCGTCGTACTTGGGGGCCCCCACGGCGAAGTCCGGCTGGCCGTCGCCATTCACGTCACCCAGCGCCGCGACGCTGGCGCCAAACTCCGAGGGGAGGACCAGGCTCCGATCATCCGTCGCCAGGGGCCGCTTGTTGAACTGCCCACCCACCAGCCGGAGCAGCATCACCCCCCCAGCCGCGAAGCCCGCACCTGCGTTGGTGATGAAGCCCGGCGCCCCCACCACCAGATCGGTCCGCCCATCTCCATCGGTGTCGCCTGCGCTGGCCACCGAGGCGCCCAGGCGCTCGTTCGCACCCTCGCCGCGGAAGATGCGGTAGACGGTCTCCGAAGGACCGCCAGGCCCGCCGGGGAAGAGGTAGAGGGCGCCGGCGCCGATGTCACCCATCGCGCTGGTCGCCATCGGCGCACCCACGACGAGGTCATCGCCAGGTACCCCATCCACATCGGGCACGCAGGCCACCACCTCGCCGAAGCGCCCGCTGGCATCCACGCCGTGCAAGACCTTCGGCATGGGCGGGGCCGCTCCCCCGAAGAAGACCACCACCGCCCCGAGTCCGGTGTCGGCGTTGGGAGCGCCCGCGACCACGTCCACGGCACCATCCCCGTTGAGATCGCACCCGCCGGCCACGCTGGCGCCGAGCTCCCCACCGACGTCTGCTTGAAAGTCGAGCCGCTGAGCGCGGGTCAGCCCGCTTGCGCCGCTCAAGATGAAGACGGCGCCTGCGCCGCCGTAGTTGCTCGCCCCCACCACCACGTCGGGGAAGCCGTCGCGGTCGAAGTCACCCGCGGGAGCCAGGGCGCTGCCAATCCGCGCGTCAGTCGGGGTGCCTGCATCGAGAACGATGGGCGCGGCCAGGCTGGCGCCGGCGCAGAGGGTGAGAGCCGCCAACGACGCGCGCGCGGGGGAGATCATGTCTTCGGTGCTCCTGGTTGAAGGCGCTGTCGCCGCCTCGCACACCGGCCCGCGGGGCTCCTCTCCCCGCAGCCGCCGAGTCTAGTCCCGGCGCCTCGTCCGCCAAGGAACCGATGTGGGCAACGGGGCGCGACCCTCACACCCTTTCGCTTCGCCGGCGGCGTGCGGCGAGGAGCAAAGCCAGGGCTGTGAAGATGGGGGCGCCTCTCACGCCGGTGCACCCACAGCCAGAGGTCTCGAAGGTGCCCATCGCGCCGCCGTCCGGAGACACGAAGCCGCCGTCCTGGCCCGGCCCTGCGTCTGGAGTGAGCCCGGCATCGGTGCTTGCGCCAGCGTCGCCCGGCCCCGCGTCAGCCGGGGGCAGGCCCGCATCAGGCAGGAAGACGGGCGGAAGGCCGAAGACGAAGTCGGCCTGCGACTCGTCGTTGCCCCCGTACGCACGCCACCGGCCGGCGATGCCGTTCACCACGACGCGCGCGCGCCAGTGGTACCGCCCCCGCGGAGGATTCATCAGCGTGGCCTGTGCGAGCCCCGAAGAGACCGGCGCCGAGCTCAACGGGAAGAGCCCGTTGAAGGGCGTGCCCACCGGCTTCACCTCCACCTCGAGGATGACAGGCTCGAGGCCCGCAACTTCGTCGGTGAGTTCGGCGCTGAAGGTGACGAGGCCGCCGAGGGCGCGGTAGCCGGCGCCGCGCTGATCGCCCTCGAGGTGCTGCGCGAGCCGCCACGCCCGCCCCGGGGCGCGATCTCCGCCGAGGTAGAGCCTCGCCTCGCCCTGGCCCGCGCTCGCCCCGGGCCCGCCCACCAGCACGTCGGAGAAGCCGTCTCCGTTGATGTCACCCGCCCCGCCCGTGGCCGCCCCGAGGCGCGCGCCCACGCTCGCCCCCTCGGAGCTCCAGCCCATGTCCGGGGCCTTCGCCGGCACGGCCGAGCCCAGGAAGAGGGCGATGCGGCCTCCTCGGGTGAGGATGGTGGAGGTGGTGTAGCCGGGCAGGCCCACGAGGAGGTCACCGTACCCGTCGCCGTTCACGTCACCCGCGCCGCTGACGGAAGCGCCGGCCTCGGACGAAAGCGGCGCCGGGAAGTCCCAGCGCGCGCGCGGAGGCGACCCCGGCGGACCACCGAAGTACACGTGGACCGCAGACTGGGAGCCCGCGTCGCTCGACGGCGGCACCAGGCCGACCGCGAAGTCGGAGTACCCGTCGCCGTCGAAGTCCCCCGCGCCGGCGACGCTGACGCCGAGGCCTTCCTCGCCCGGCTGCCCTCCGACTTCCCGCGTCTGCTGCGGAGGCCCCGCCGCCCTTCCGGAGAACACGTAGGCACGGCCCAGCACGCCTCGGCTGTCGGACATCTGCGGGGCGCCCACCACGAGATCCGACAGCCCATCCCCATCGACGTCGCCCGCGCAGGCCACCGCGTAGCCAAAGGCCGCGATGCGGGGAGGGCCCGGGAGAATCACCGGCGTCGTCGACGGGCCCTGGGCGCTCCCGCGGAAGAGCCACACCTCTCCGCTCTCCGCCCGCACGCCTGGCGCGCCGATGATGAGGTCGGAGTAGCCGTCGCCGTCGAGGTCGCAGTCGCCCGCCACGCTGAAGCCCAGCCGCGCGCCCGCCTCGGGGCCCGTCATCGCCCACGCCGCCGAAGTCGCAGGCCCGCTCCCGGAGCCGAGGTAGAGCTTCACTCCACCCTGGCCCGGGCCGTCGACGTGGAGGAACGGCGCGCCCACCAGGACGTCGGCGAAGCCGTCGCCGTTGACATCGCCGGCGCTGGCGACCGAGGCGCCCAGGCGCTCGCCCTGTTGTGTGCCCTGCGCCCTCCAGTTGATCTGCTCGAGGGTGGCGCCATCACGGAGCCCATAGCTGAGCCGCACTTCCCCTCGGCCGTTGAAGCCCGGGACGCCGATGAGGACGTCCGTCAAGCCATCGCCGTTGACGTCCCCTGCGCTGGAGACCGCGGCCCCGGCGTTCGCCTGCGCGGTAGCTCCCGAATGGGTGGCGCCGGAGAGCCGCAGCCCTTCGGCCAGGCCCCCGAGGACGGTGAACCGGCCGGCGTTGGCCACCAGGCCGTTGGTGCTCTGCACGTCGTGGCCCGGCGCGCCGAAGGCCACGTCGCCAAAGCCGTCGCCGTTGATGTCCCCCAGGCCCGCGACGCTGGCGCCCACCGCCTCGGCCATCTGCGTTCCGCGCACGCTGCGCGACCGGGTCTGGGTGGGCCCTTGAGCCGCACCAAAGAAGATCCGCACGAAGGACGACGCGGTGGTTGCGTTCGGCGGCGTCGGGGCGCCCACCACGAGGTCGGCGTAGCCGTCACCGTTGAGATCGCCCGCCCCGGCCACCGCGGCGCCGAAGAGGGCGTTGGCCGCGCCGCCGTAGAAGACGAGGGGCGCGGACTGGCCGCTGAGGCCGTAGATGAAGACGGCGCCTTCCTGCGGGGCGGTGCTGGTGAAATGGGGCGCTCCGACGGCGAAGTCGGGCTTGCCGTCGCCGTCCACGTCGCCCAGGCCGGCGACGGACGAACCAAACCCCGCGTTGGGGCTCATGGGGTTCAGCGTGCCCCCCATGTCCACCTGCGGGTCGGGCCCTCCCTTGTAGATCACCGCTCCCCCGCCGTTCTGGGCCGAAAGCAGTCCGGGGGCGCCCACCAGCATCTCCGCGAAGCCGTCCTTGTCGAGGTCGCCGATGCCGGCCACGGCGGCGCCGAGGTGTGCGCCGGCCTGGTTGAGATCGAAGACGAGCCACGGGGTCGGGTTCGGGTTGATCAGCGTCGCTCCGGAATAAACGAAGGCCCGGCCTTCGTCGATCTGCGCGGCGGACAGGGGATCATCGAAGTCCGGCGCCCCCACGAGCAGATCGTCACAGTCGTCGTCGTTCACGTCGTGGGCGTTGGCCAGCGCCGCCCCGAAGCGCGCTCCGAGCTGCGCCCCGGCACCAGGAGCGAAGAGCGTGATGGTGGGCGCCAGGGCCGGCCCGTTGGAGCCACCCGGGTAGAAGGCGACCTTCCCGTTCCCGATCCCCGGCGCGCCCACCGCGAGATCGGAGTACCCGTCGCCGTTGAAGTCTCCGCCTGCGACCGCGTGGCCGAACTGCTCGCCCGGCGCGTCGCCCGTGTCGACGAGAATCGCGGTCTGAAGCCCCTGCGCGGACCCGAGGTACAGGAAGGCGGCGCCCACCGGGAACGAGGAACCGGCGTTCATGTAGCCGTCGGCGCCGACCACCACGTCCTCCAGCCCGTCCCTGTTCACGTCGCCGGCCGCCGCGATGGAGATGCCGAGGCGGCCGTCGATGACCTCGGCGCCTTCGATCTCGACGGGGATCATCGGAGGATCGACGGTGACGGGGTAACGAGCGTCGGCGTCGTCCACGCGCACGTCCAGCCCGGCCGCGTGCGCTTCGAACCAGACAGGGAGGGTGCGCCCGTCCGCGTCCCAGGCCCGCACCGCGCCATAGGTGATGGGCGAGCCCCTCGAAGGAGCGAGGCGGGCGGTGCGCGCGTCCAACAGCGCGGCGGTGGCCCCGTCGATGGCGACGCGGAGCCGCAGCGGACCGTCGCCTTCGGGGCGGGCGTCGAGGGTCCAGCCATGCTCCAGCGCGTCTCGGCGGTTCTCGAACCACTCCGTCAGGCCTTCCCACCGGCGCTCGAGCCGGCGGCGCTCGCGAGCCGACTGCTCGGCGAAGCGGGGCGGCAGTGACGCGTCGACGCGGTTGCGGCCCACGCCGGTCGTGCGCACGCGAACGAGCACCCCGCCGCGGTCCTCCACGACGAGCGCCTCGCTGTCCCAGGTGAGGCTCCAGCCGGCGGCGCGGTTGGGCGCCTTCCACGCCGCGCCGTGCGGGCGGGGCACGTACTCCTCGAAGGCGATCTGCTCCGCGAAGGTGGCCGGCGCAGGCAGGGTCCGCCGGGGCCGCCCATCGCTCGCGAAGCCGACGAGGGCCACGACGCCAAGCGCTGCGCTCACCAGGCGCGCCTCCAGGCTGCGACGGTGCATGAGTTCGTCCCTCTCGAGGTGTCCGCGTCGGCCTGTCCGGGCCACCTCGCTCGCAGTCTACGCGGCCCCTCCTCCCCCGTCGCAGGAGCTCGCGTGTGTGGGCGCGGGTGCGACCCGGTCGCGGCGTCACTCTCTCCGCGCGGTGACGGTGACCTCGTCGCGGTCGTGGTACAGCTGGCGCATCTTCACGTGCGCCCAGCCCGCGCCTTCCAGGGTGTGGCGCACGCGGAAGAGGACGGGCAGCTTGTCCTTCATCGGCAGCTTGATGTTGGCCACCAGCTGCGCGGCCCAGCGCCGGCGGGCCCACTTGCCGAGCAGCTGGGCCACCTCCAGCGGTCGCCAGGCCATGTCGCAGAAGAGCCAGTCGACGGGGGCGGCGGGCGCAAAGTCGAAGGCGCTCTCCTGCACGTGCGTCACCCTGGGGTGGCTGCGGAGGTCGGGGGCGAGCTGGGCGGGATCGACGGACAGCACCCGGGCGCCGCGCTCGACGAGGCGCCGCGTCCATCCACCGGGCGCACTGCCCAGGTCGACGCAGAGCTCGCCCTTGCCCGGAGAGACGCCGTACCACTCGAGCGCCTCGTCCAGCTTCATCGCCGCGCGAGACGGCGCCTCGCCGGTGCGCTTCATCCGGGCACGACCTCCCGCTGCCAGCGACAAGGCCTCGCGCGCGGGCACCAGGCCCACCGCGGCCTGACTGGCGCCCCACAGGCAGATCTGGGCCAGCAGCGCCCCCGCCTCGAAGGCCTTCCACGGCGTGTCGAGGTCCACCAGGGCGCGCGCGCGGCGCAGGGCCGCCAGGGCGTCGTTCCACGCCAGCGCCTCTGAGGTGCGCGCGTTGGCGGCCTCGGTGTCGGGCACCCACACCTGGAGGCACAGCGGGAGCGCCGGGAGCGCCGCGTCGGCGTCCGAGGGGGTGGTGGCGAGGCGACCGACGGGAAAGCCCATGCGCGCGAACGCGGGGGGCGCATCGGCCGGTGCATCGCTCTCGACCAGCGCGGGGCCGAGCAGGCGGGGCTGGCGCTTCTGCCACGCGAGCTCCTCGTACAGCGGCGCTTCGAAGCCGGCGCGGCACGTCCACAGCCAGCGGCCGGGCTCGGGGGCCAGCGTCGTCCTCGGCGTCGGGGGAATGGGGACGCGGCGCGGCGGTTCCACCCGCACCGGCGCGGACGCCCTCGACTCCGGCACGTGGCGCCACCGGCGCTCCTCGCGGCGCGTGCGTCCTGGGTGCCTTGGGCCCTTGCCCCGGCGCGTCATGGCCGTCCCGGTAGCAGGGGAGGCGGCGCCTTGTCCTCCCCATTCGCACGCCAGGGGCTTGCGCTCGGAAATGCAGGTCTTACGGTGCGGCACCCCTCCTCCCCGAGCGGGGTTTTGTTGTGGCAATTGGCCCCGGGTTCCGAAAGAAGGCCTGTCGTCATGATGGAGTGGGTCCTCAAGAAGATCATCGGCACGAAGAACGACCGCGAGCTCAAGAAGGCGTGGGCGAAGGTGGCGCGCATCAACGAGCTCGAGACGAAGACGCGCGGGATGAAGGACGAGGAGTTCCCCGCGCGCACCGCCGCCTTGAAGGAAGAGGTGCAGCAGAAAGGCCGGCCGCTCGACGACGTGCTGTTCGAGGCCTTCGCCATGACGCGCGAGGCCGCCCGCCGGGTGCTGGGCCAGCGCCACTACGACGTGCAGTTGATCGGCGGCATGTTCCTCCACGAGGGCAACATCGCCGAGATGCGCACCGGCGAAGGCAAGACGCTCACCGCCACGCTGCCCAGCTACCTGAACGCGCTCTCAGGCCGCGGCGTCCACGTGGTCACCGTCAACGACTACCTCGCGCGGCGCGACGCGGAGTGGATGGGTCGGGTCTACAAGTTCCTCGGGATGACGACGGGCTGCGTGCTGAACGAGCTGTCGGACAAGGAACGGCAGCACGCCTACCGCTGCGACATCACCTACGGGCAGAACAACGAGTTCGGCTTCGACTACCTGCGCGACAACATGAAGTTCCGCCTGCAGGACTACGTGCAGCGCGAGCTCAACTTCGCCATCGTCGACGAGGTCGACTCGATCCTCATCGACGAGGCGCGCACGCCGTTGATCATCTCGGGGCCCACCGAGGACAACACCGATCTCTACGGCAAGGTGGACCAGACCATCTACGGCCTGGTCCCCGAGCAGGACTACCAGCTGGACGAGAAGAACCGCTCGGTGACGCTGACGGACCAGGGGATCGAGAAGCTGCAGCAGCGGCTGAAGATCACCAACCTCTACGCCCCGGAAGAGCTCGAGACGCTGCACCACGTGGAGCAGGCCCTGCGCGCGCACACGCTGTACAAGCGCGATCGCGACTACGTGGTGAAGGAAGGAGAGGTGCTGATCGTCGACGAGTTCACCGGCCGCCTGATGCCGGGGCGCCGCTGGTCCGACGGGCTCCACCAGGCCATCGAGGCCAAGGAAGGAGTGAAGGTCGAGAACGAGAACCAGACGCTCGCGACCATCTCCTTCCAGAACTACTTCCGCATGTACACCAAGCTGTCCGGCATGACCGGCACGGCCGACACGGAAGCCGAGGAGTTCGCCAAGACGTACAACATCGACGTCCGGGTCATCCCCACCAACAAGAAGATGATCCGCGTGGACCTGGACGACGTCGTCTACAAGACCGAGAAGGCCAAGTTCGAGGCCGCCGCCGACGAGATCAAGGAGCTCACCGCGAAGGGCCAGCCGGTGCTGGTGGGCACGGTGTCGATCGCCAAGTCCGAGGTGTTCTCGAAGTTCCTGAAGGCCAAGGGCGTGGCGCACGAGGTGCTGAACGCGAAGAACCACGCGCGCGAGGCCGACATCATCGCGCAGGCGGGCCGCAAGGGCTCGGTCACCATCTCCACCAACATGGCCGGCCGCGGCACCGACATCCTGCTCGGCGGCAACCCGGAGGTGTTGGCGAAGAAGGACGTGGGCCCCGAGCCCCAGCCGCCGGAGGAGATCGGCGACCCGAGCGCGGATTCACTCGCGAGGGGGCAGTACGAGCAGGCGAAGGCCGAGTGGCAGAAGCGCTTCGACCAGGCGCTCGCGAAGTTCAAGGCGCAGTGCGAGGCGGAGCGCGAGGAGGTGAAGAGCCTGGGCGGCCTCTTCATTCTCGGCACGGAGCGGCACGAGTCCCGCCGCATCGACAACCAGCTGCGCGGCCGCGCGGGCCGGCAGGGCGACCCCGGCATGAGCCGGTTCTACCTGTCGCTGGAAGACGACCTCATGCGCATCTTCGGAGGCGACCGCATCACGTCGCTGATGGAGACGATGGGCATGAAGGAAGACGAGGTGATCGAGCACCGCTTCCTCTCTCGCGCCATCGAGAACGCCCAGAAACGCGTCGAAGGCCACAACTTCGACATGCGCAAGACGCTGCTCGAGTACGACGACGTGATGAACCAGCAGCGGCGCACCATCTACGCGCTGCGGCGGCGGGTGCTGGCGGCGGGCGCGGGCATGCCGCTGGTGGAGTTCACCGAGGACAAGAAGACGCGGGTGAAGACGCGCAGCGAGAAGACGGTGACGTGGGCCGACTTCCGCGAGACCGTGCTGGACGCGGTGGAGGACGCGATCGTCGCGCTCACCGACACCTACTGCCCGACGAAGAACCCCACCACCTGGAACCTCACCGCGCTCACCAACGAGGTGAAGGCCGTCTTCAACCAGGAGATGACCTTCCAGGCCCAGGGCACGGTGGAGGCGTTGCAGGAGCAGATCTACCAGCGCGTGGAGAAGCTCTACGTCGACCGCGAGAAGGACTACGGCGACGACTGGCACCGGTTCTGCCAGTTGCGCTACCTGGCCACCATCGATCAGCTGTGGAAGGACCACCTCCTGGCGATGGATCACCTGCGCCAGGGCATCGGCCTGCGCGGCTACGGCCAGAAGGATCCGAAGGTCGAGTACAAGAAGGAAGGCTACGCGGGCTTCATCCGCATGCTGGACAGCATCAAGTCCACCTTCGTCAGCCAGATCATGCGGGCCCAGCCGCGCGACGCCAGCGAGGACGCCGAGCGCCTCAAGCGGGTGATGGAGGCGCGCGCGAAGCAGGCCGTCGAGGGCCGGGCCAACGCGGAGGGCAGAGCCGAGGCGCCGGAGCAGAAGACGGTGAAGCGCGAGGGCCCGCGGGTGGGGCGCAACGATCCCTGCTGGTGTGGCAGCGGCAAGAAGTACAAGAAGTGCCACGGCGCGACCGAGACCAACGCGTAGGTCCTCCCTCCCAGCGGGGAGAGCGGACCTTCGGAGAGGGGAAGCCAATGAAGCGGGCAGTGATCGCGGTGGGGCTGGCAGTCACGGGCTGTGCAACTTCGTCGCCGTTCTACCCGCTGTCCGAGTTGCAGGCGCTCGATCCCACCGAAGACCGCGCAGAGGTCCTGGCGCGCGCGCCCGAGGTCGCCCCGTCGCAGCGCACCGCCGACTGGCGCACCGCCGTGGAGAAGGCGGCGATCGCCACGCTGACGCAGGCGGAGGTGAAGGACGTGGCCACGGCGGAGCAGGCGCTGGCGCTCATCGACACCCAGCCCCAGAAGTTCCCCTTCCTCGCGCGCTCGCCGGAGTGGCTGGCCAGGCGGGCCGACCTGGGCGTCAAGGCGCTGCCGTGGCTGGCGAACGAGGGCGAGCGCGGGCACTGGCCGCGGCGCGTCTACGAGTTCGCGAAGAAGGACGCGGTGACGCCCCACCTCGCGCAGCGGCTGGCCGACGAGGTGCTGCTCAAGCAGCTCATCGCCTCCACCGCCTACCACCTGGCGGAGCTGGCGTTCGAGCGCGAGGGCGCGGCCGCGTGTGAGTGGCCCACGGCGATCAAGATGACGCTCGAGCTCGCCGCCGACGGCTCGTCCTTCAAGCCGGCGATGGAGACAGCTGGCACAACCGATGACCGAGGCCGCCGCGAAGTCGGAGACGCGGACCGCGAAGCTGAAGCTGTGCGCGGCCATGAGCGAGCACGCCGCCGAGCCCGCGGTGCAGCGCGCCTGCGCCGAGTGACGCCTCTTCACTGAATATTTGTCCAGCCACCTGAACGCCTGTACGGTTCGCCTCCATGGAGACGAGACCGGAAGGGATGTTCGAGGGGCCGCGTCGGCTGCCCTGGGTGAAGGGCGGTGGGCTTCAAGCGCAGCTCGACGCGTGGCGACGCGACGGGTCCACCTGGCGCAACGTGGTGCTGGACGAGACGGTGCCCGCGAAGGAGGCGCAGCTCGCGCCGCTGCCAGACGGGCTGGCCGAGGGCGTGCGCGGCGCGCTGCTGTCCAAAGGGCTCACACAGCTCTACACGCACCAGGCCGAGGCCTTTCGCCACGCGCGCGAAGGCCGCGACGTCGTCATCGCCACGCCGACGGCCTCGGGCAAAAGCCTCTGCTTCAACCTGCCGGTGCTGGACACGCTGGCCAGAGAGCCGCACGCGTGTGCGCTGTACCTCTTCCCCACCAAGGCGCTGTCGCGCGACCAGGAAGAGGCGCTGCGCGGCTTCATGCGTGAGGCGGGCCTTGGCCACGGCGCCATCACCTTCGACGGGGACACGCCTGCTGACGCGCGAAGGGCCGCTCGCGAGAAGTCCGGCGTCGTCCTCACCAACCCCGACATGCTGCACACCGGCGTCCTCCCGCACCACGCAGCCTGGGCACGGCTGTTCGCCAACCTGCGCTACGTCGTCCTCGACGAGCTGCACACGTACCGGGGCGTCTTCGGCAGCCACGTCGCCAACGTCCTGCGGCGGCTGGAGCGCATCGCCCGCTTCCACGGCTCGAAGCCGCAGTTCCTCTTCGCCTCGGCCACCATCGGCAACCCCCAGGCGCACGCCTCGCGCATCCTCGGGCGGGACGTGGCCTGCGTGGGCGAGTCGGGCGCGCCGACGGGGGAGAAGCAGGTGCTCGTCTACAACCCGCCCGTCGTCAACGCGGAGCTGGGCGTGCGGCAGAGCGCGGTGAAGGCGACGGCGCGGCTGGCGGGGGACCTGGTGCGCAGCGGCGTCTCCACCCTCGTGTTCGGCCAGTCGCGAAACACGGTGGAGGTGCTGCTCAAGTACCTGCGCGACGGGCTGGCGAAGGACCGCGTCCCCGAGGAGGCGGTGATGGCGTACCGCGGCGGCTACCTGCCGAAGGTGCGGCGGGAGATCGAAGCGCGGCTGCGCGCCGGCGAGATCCGCTGCGTGGTGGCGACCAACGCGCTGGAGCTGGGCATCGACATCGGCTCGCTGGACGCGGTGGTGTGCTGCGGCTACCCGGGCAACCTGGCGGCGCTGTGGCAGCGCTTCGGACGCGCGGGGCGGCGGCAGGGCGCGAGCCTCTCGCTCCTCGTCACCAACAGCTCCCCGCTCGATCAATACGTGGCAGCCGATCGCGGCTTCCTCCTGCGGCAGAGCGTGGAGCACGCGCGCATCGACCCCGACAACGTGGAGATCCTCGTGCAGCACCTCAAGTGCGCGGCCTTCGAGCTGCCCTTCGAGGAGGGCGAGCCCTTCCGTGAGCTGCCCGCCGCCGACACCGCGCAGGCGCTCGACTACCTCGCTGAGCACCGCGTGCTGCACCCCGCCCCCGGTCCGTCGGGCGCGCGCACCTGGCACTGGGCTGCGGACGCCTACCCGGCCAACGACGTGTCGTTGCGGAGCGTCGGCTGGGACAACGTCGTCATCATCGAGCAGCCGTTCGATCAGACGATCGCCGAGATGGACTGGCGCAGCGCGCACACCATGCTGCACGCGCAGGCCATCTACCAACAGCACGGCGAGCAGTACCAGGTGGAGCGGCTGGACCTCGAAAACCGCAAGGCCTTCGTGCGCAAGGTGGCGCCCGACTACTGGACCGACGCGATGACGTACACCCGCGTGGAGGTGCTGTCCGAGGGGCGCACCGACCCGGGGCCCTCGGCAGTCTTCGGCTTCGGCGACGTCTCGGTGGTGGAGCGGGTGGTGGGCTTCAAGAAGATCAAGTTCCACACCCACGAGAACGTCGGCTACGGCGAGGTGCAGCTGCCCGAGCTGCAGATGCACTCCACCGCCTTCTGGCTGACGGTGCCCGAGGCGGTGCTCGAGCGCTTCACGGCGCCGCGCGTGGAGGTGATCGAGGCGATCCGCGGGCTGGCTTCCGCGCTGCACTCGGTGTCGTGCGTGGGGCTGATGATCGACCCGCGCGATCTCGGGCGCACGCTGGGCAGCCGGGCGACGCCGAGCGGGCCGCCGCGAAAGGCGCCGGGCGAGGGCCCGCTGATCGACCCGACCATCTTCCTCTACGATCAGATCCCCGGAGGCGTGGGCCTGTCCTCGCGGCTGTTCGACGAGCGGGTGGCGCTGCTCGGCCGGGCGCGGAAGCTGGTGGAGGGCTGCGGCTGCACCGACGGCTGCCCGGCGTGCATCGGCGTGCTGCCCGCGGGGAGCGCGTCGCAGGGCCGGCGCGAGCTGGTGCTCTCGGTCCTCTCGGCGCTCGGCGCGGACGCGGTGCACTGACGCGATGGACCTGCGCGCGAAGCTGTCCACCCTCTCACCTGTCGGGCCAGAGGGCCGCCGGGAAAGACTGCCGCCCGCCGCGGCGCGGCGAGACCGTGAGGCGGAACGGGAGGAGGAGAAGCCGCCCGCTCTCCTGCGAGGCGCGGCGGACGTCGGCGCGAGGCTCTCCCCGCGGGACGCCACCCGCCGCGAGGACGGCGCGACCCACCGCGAGGAGTCGCCGCTCACCGTCCCGCGCCGCCACTACCCCGACGGCTCGAGGCACGGTCGCGTGACGCTCTCCCATGCCACGCGCGTCCGCGCCGACTCCCTCGCGCTCCTCTCACTCGATCCGCGCTTCCAGGACGTCGACCCCACCCGCCTGCTCTTCATCGACACCGAGACGACCGGCCTCCACGGCGGCGCGGGCACCCTGCCCTTCCTCATCGGGCTCGGCTGGTACGAGGGCGGCGACCTCCACGTCGAGCAGCACTTCCTCCCGCGGCCGGGCCATGAAGGGCAGATGTTGCGGGCGCTGGCCGAGCGGATGCGCTCTGCGAGTGTGATGGTGACGTTCAACGGCAAGTGCTTCGACTGGCCGCTGTTGCGCACGCGGCTGGTGATGAACCGCCTGCCCGTGCCGGAGGCGCCCGCGCACCTCGATCTCCTCCACTGCGCGCGGCGGCTCCTCAAGCGGCGGCTGGCCACCACCCGGCTGCAGGATCTCGAGCGGCAGGTGCTGGGCTTCCGGCGCCTGGGCGACATCGACAGCGCGCTGATTCCGGCGGCGTACTTCGACTACCTCCGGCGCGGCGCCACGGCGGTGATCCGCCAGGTACTGGAGCACAACGTCCTGGACGTGGTGACGATGGCGGCCGTGCTGGCCGAGCTGGCGCGCCGGGTGGAGACGGCCTGCGCGGACGACGGCGCCGAAGATCTCCTCTCGGTAGCCGAGCTCCTGGCGCGCGCCGGCCAGCTCGAGCGGGCCGAGACCCTGGCGTTGAGCGCGGCGGAGCAGGCGTCCCTCGATCGCACCGCGCTGGCGCCCGCCTCGAGGACCTGCAGAGCGGCAGCCCCCGCCGCGGATGGCTCAGACAGGAGGATCACGGGCCGGGAGGCGATGTTCCTGACGAGCGCCGCTTCCTCGCGCGCACCTCACGCGGCGGGCGCGGAGACCTCGGCGGGGGAGCCGACGCCTCTGACGAACGATGCCTCCTCGCGCGCACCTCACGCGGAGGTGGAGAGCTCGACGCGCCCCGCGACGCCCCTGACGAGCTCCGCTTCCCCGCGCACGCCTCAGCCCGTGGTGGAGCGCGCGACGGGCCGGTCGCCTGGCAGCGCCGTCGCCCAGAAGACAGCCTTGGAGGCGTGGTGGTTGGCGGCGCGACTGGCGGGCAAGCGGCGCGACTGGGCGGCGGTGGCGCACCGGCTCAACACTGCGCTGGGGCTGCCGGGGCTCTCACGGCAGGACGCGCAGGCGCTGCACCTGGCTCTGGCGCGCGTGTGTGAACATCGGCTCAAGGACAGCTCCCGCGCGCTGGTGCACGCGCGCTCCGCCGTCCTCGCGGAGCCTCCTACGGCCCACGCCCGACGCGTCGCGCGCCTCACCACGCGCCTGGCCTCCGGGCAAACGCCCCTCACTCTTGAGTGAGACGGCCTGCGGCGAAGTGTCGCAGCAACCTCTGAGGACGCCGCGTGCTCTCGCCTTCAACCCGGAGGACGGGCACGAAAGGAGCGGTCATGAGGAAGCAGGCCTGGGCAGTGCTGGCAGTGGTGAGCGCGTGGAGTCTGGGGTGTGGCCCCGCGAGCCCATCCGAGGAGTCGTCGACGAGCAGCGAGCCGTTGACGGCGGCGGAGTCGTCATCCCTCACTTTTCTCCGCGAGGAAGAGAAGCTGGCGCGCGACGTGTACCTCGCGCTGGGCGCCAGGTACGGACAGGTCATCTTCACCAACATCGCCGCCAGTGAGCAGCAGCACATGGACGCCGTGTTGACGCTGCTGGACCGCTACGGCCTGGCGGATCCCGCCGCTGGCCGCGCGGAAGGTGAGTTCGCCGACGCGCAGCTGCAGGCTCTGTACGATCAGCTCGTCGTGCAGGGAGAAGCCGGGCTCACGGCCGCGCTGGGAGTGGGCGCCGCCATCGAGGATCTCGACCTCGCGGACCTCGCCCGCTTCACCGCGCAGACCACGCGCCCCGACGTGCTGACGGTGTACGCCAACCTCTCGAAGGGCAGCCGCAACCACCTGCGCAGCTTCACCGGACAGCTGACGAGCCTGGGCGTCACCTACACGCCGCAGCACCTCGACGCCGCCACCTATGAGGCGATCGTCTCGAGCCCCATGGAGCGCGGCCCGGCGAGGTGATGCGTCACTGGATGCCGACGACGCAGCGCTGGTTCACGCACGCCATGCCCTGTGCGTGGTTGCAGCAGTCGGCGTCGGTGGTGCAGCGCTCGAACTCCTGCGCACACCCCCCGCCACCCGACGACTGGCACACCGGGGGCGCGCCTTCCGTGGCCCCCCGGCAGAAGCCGCCGCAGCATTGATCGCCCGACTCACAGCCCTCCCCGTCCGAGTGACAGGGCTCGAGCGACCAGTAGCCGCGGGAGTTGCCGGCCAACAGCTCCTGCGCGGGCAGGTAGAAAGCGGGGTGGCTGGGATCCGTCCCTGGCTGGGCGTTGAGATCGATCGCCGCCACCCACAGCTTCTTGGTGGTGGGCTGCTGCGAGATGTCGTGGAAGCGCGGGTCGCTCCAGAAGGGGTTGATGGTGGCGACGTTCCCGTACATCCGACGGCTGGTGAAGATGACCCACGCGTAGCCGCCCGAAGGAATGGGCGCCACCGTCGCCTCGTAGTTGAGGGTGGAGTCGTCATCGTGCGCGTTGGGCCCCACCGGCGCGTGGCCCTTGCCGTTGGCGTTGTCCAGCCGCCGCGCCTGCTTCGTCGCGATGTCCACCCACCAGAGCTCGCCGTGCGCGCCGACGTCGGAGCACGGCCCGGAGTCGTCACACGTCGATCTCGTCTCGCCCAGCCCGCGGCCGTTCGACTGCGTCTCCACCTGGAAGACGACGCCCTTCCCCGTCGGGAGGAAGCTCGGGTACAGCGCGGCCTGTCCGACGGGCGGCGTGTACAGCGGCGTGAGGTCGCTGAAGGTGGCCGGCGCCGTGTACCGCATCATCGCCAGAGTCCGTTGATCGGCCGAGGAGCCGCCCGCGAACCAGAGGAAGGCCACCATCGAGTCGTCGGGAGAGAAGACTGGGGTGCCCGCGCGGAAGCCGGCCGGCAGCCCGGTGGTGGGGATCTCCGCTCCACCAGGGATCTGAAAGAAGGCCGTGGGCGCCGTCGACGCCTCGGTGAGCGGCGCGCTGTTCGACAGCAGGCGCGAACCGTCGCGAGTGAGGCCTCCCCAGAGGAGCCGCCCGCCGCCGGGAGACATCGCCGTCTCGGCGTTGCCCGCGCGCAGGGCGTAGTGGCTGGTGGCGCCATAGTCGTCTCCGCGCTGCGAGAGGAGCGTCGAGCCGTCGCCTGACACCGTGTGACACACGCGGCACTCGGCGTGGCTGCCGTTGCGCCCGGCGACGAGCACTGGGTCCGTCGAGTTGCCCTTGATGGCCAGCGTGGCGCCGCCGAACTGCCCGTTGCCGCCCAGCGCACCGCTGAAGTTGTAGGCCAGCTTCGTGCCGTAGGAGTTGTAATAGACGACGCCCTTGAGCGAGCCCGGGGCGATCTTCCACGTCTCGGTGAGGGGGCCGTACGCGACGCCCTGCGCGGCGAACACCAACCGCAGGGTGACGCTCTGCCCCGCGCACGCCTCGCCCATCATGCGCCAGGCGTCCTGCGGGATGGGGTGGTGGATGAAAGGCGTGGCAGTGCGCGCGAAGGTGCCGTCGTAGACGAAGGCCGGGCACTCGAGGTGGATCGCCACCGCGTCGGGGTCGCGCGCGCCATTCTTCCACTGCAGCAGGGGCGCGAGGAGCTCGCGCGGCCACACCGTCGCGTCGTAGGGGTACAGCATCGCGAGGCCGGGATCCGCGCTCGGCGTGCCTTGCAGCACCGTCGCCACCGCGGGCGTCACCGGACCGCCCGGGCCTTCACCGCCGACGCCTCCCACGCCGCCCGCGCCGGAGCCGCCTCCCGTCCCCGTCGCGCCGTTCTGCGTGACGTGCAGGCGCACGGTGAGGCGGGTGGTGGCTCGAAGGCCCCCCACCTCGGCCGTCACCGTCGCCACGCCGCCCGAGGTGCCCGTGGTGAGAAAGCGGCCGCTGCCGTCGATGAGGCCCAGCGAGTTGGGAGAGGCGCCCCACGTGGGCGAGACGGGCACACCGCCGAGCCTCGCCGAGAACTGCTGCGGTAGCTGCTGGCCCAAGTTGACGTCGATGGTCGCGTTCTGCGGAGTGATGACCAAAGGACCGCTTCCACCTCCCGCGGCCCCGCCCCCGCCACCGACTCCTCCACCAGCGCCGCCGCCCGTTCCACCGCCCGACGCGCCCCCTGCGCCGCCGTCCATGCCGGAGATGTGCACCTCGCTCACGCAGGAACAGCTGCTGGTGGTGAGGGCCGCGACGATCAACACGGGGACGACGGAGCGCATGTCCGGTCATCGCCCTGTGAACAGGGCTGTCCCGCGTTTCTCAGCCCATGAGAGTCGACCGCGCCGTGCGTGCTCCAGTCGCCGTGCACCCTTGCACCACGCACAGGGAGGTCCGACCTGACTTCGCGGACTTCGGTGGTCCTCAGAGCACCCGACGGCCCGGCCGCGCAGGGGTCCTCAGAGCACCCGACGGCCCGGCCGCGCGGGGGTCCTCAGAGCACCCGACGGCCCGGCCGCGCGGGGGTCCTCTGAGCACCCGACGGCCCGGCCGCGCGGGGTCCTCAGAGCACCCGACGGCCCGGCCGCGCGGGGGTCCTCAGAGCACCCGAC
>JBFMHF010000091.1:0-29711 GCA_040752975.1 Myxococcota bacterium | reverse complement strand
GCCGTGGCCCGGCCTGGGCAGCAATCCCACGGGCGCGCCGCGTCCAGGCGCCGGGTGGGTGGGCGGGCAGTCGTCGGGGCCGGGCCAGCCGATCTCCAACTTCTCCATGCCGTCGACGGTGCCGGTGGTGACCAACCCGTTGGCGATCGTCTCACTGGTGCTGGGCATTCTCTGCTGCTTCCCGTTCGCGGTCGGTGCCATCGTCACCGGGGTCATCGCCCGCAACCAGATCGCCTCATCGGGCGGTCAGCAGAAGGGCATCGAACTGGCGACGGTGGGCATCGTGCTGGGGTGCCTGAGCCTCGCCGTCAACCTGCTCGGCTTCGTCGCGCGGCTCGGGCGCTGACCTCGCGTCACGATGGACACGCGCACGACCGCGCGGCCCACTCACCGCACCGAGAGGGTGAACCTGCCGCCGTTGCGGGCGAGCTCGGCGCGCATGTCCTCACGGAAGCGGCGCTGGGTGGCGGCGTCACCGACGATCCCCATGCAGCCCTCGGTGCCGGGCGACGCGCCGTCGGGGTGAATGCGCAGGAGCCGCCGGGTGGCGCCGACGCGGGGATCGTACTTGTCGCTCATCGCGAAGCTGTAGCCCACGCCGCCCACCGTCATGGAGGCGTTGCTCCGGCTCCAGAGGTGCGGCGTCACCTCGTAGTCGCCGGTGGGGAGGCTGCCGCGCGCGTGGCCGCCGCTGCGGAAGGTGTACGAGTTCCCGTTGATGGTGATCTGCCCGGTCACCAACTGGTCCCGCTGCCCTCTCCGGCTGACGCCGTGGATGACGGCGGTGCGATCGGCGCCGGAGGAGATCGACGGCGTGGGCGTGGAGTCGAAGCGATCGACCTGGAGCGCGCGCCGCAGCATTGCTGAGGTGTCAGCGCCCACCACGCCGTCCACCGACAGGCCGTTCGCCCGCTGGAAGGCCACCACGGCCGCGCGGGTGTGATCGCCGAACACGCCGTCGATGCCGCCCGGGTTGAAGCCCGCGGCCCGCAGACTGCGCTGCAACTCCACCACCGACTGCCCGCGAGAACCCCGGTCGAGAAGGACTGGCATACAGAAGTTCTCGAAGGAGATCCGCGCAGGTTTCCTCTCATTTCCTGAGGAAATGGCCTGTGAACGGCGGGTTACAGTCGGCCTTCTTCGCGCACGAGGAAGCGCACGGTGTCCAGCACCTGACCTTGCGCGTCGCGCACCTCGAGGACGTGGGCGCCGCGCGTGGCGGGGATGCGGCCGGTGAAAGGCGCCGCGAGGGTGGCGTCGGCCTGGCCATCGACGAAGAGGGTGAGCGTGCCGAGTGTCGGCGTGGCCCGAATCCGCACGGGGATCGCCTGATCGCCGAGCGGGAGATCGGCGAGGAGGAGGAACTCGTCGCCTTTCGACGGGTGGAGGATGCGCGCGCCGCTGCCGGTGGCGTTCGCGGCGTCCGGGCCGAGGCACATCGCCGCCAGCCACGGCTCGCGAGACATGCCCTCGTTGCGAGCCCAGTCGTAGAAGTCGAGGCCGAGATCGACCAGCCGCCCCTCGGCGGCGGCCAGCTGCAGGCAGCGCTGCTTCAGCTCGTCCGAGAGGCCGGCAGACAGCTCTCGGTGCATCTCACAGGAGTGGGTCGGCGCGGTGCCGGCGATGAAGAGCTCCTCCATCGCGCCGGGGCAGGACGGGCCGGCCAGGCCTCCCGACAGGGGGCAGATGCGCGCCGGCTCCAGGCCGCGGCGATCGACGAGCGGCGCGGGCGTCACCCCGTCCATCGCGCGCAGCATGACGCGCTTGAAGATCGGCCCCGCCCCGGTGATGCCGGACACGTGCACCATGGGCGTGCCGTCGAAGTTGCCGGCCCACACCGCCACCGTGCGCTCCCTGGTGAAGCCCACCGTCCAGTTGTCGGAGTAGCCCTTCGAGGTGCCCGTCTTCGCCGCGGTGGGGAACGGCAGCCGCAGCGCGTTGTCGAGGCCGAAGGCGCGGGCGCGCGCGGCGTTGTCGGAGAGGATGTGAGTGACGAGGGCGACGGCGCGCGCATCGGCGAAGCGGCGGGGCTCGACCTCGCGACGGAGGGACAGCTCCGTGCCGTCGGCCTTCCAGGCTCGCAGGACGGGCCGGAGCGGCTCGAGGCGGCCTCCGCGGGAGAGACCCGAGTACGCCCGCGCGGCTTCCCACAGGGAGACCTCTCCGTTGCCCAGCGCGAGGCCGAGGCCATAGTGCTCGGCGCTCTTCGAGAGGGACTCGAAGCCGGCGCGGTGCAGCACCTGGAGCGCCTGGGGCAGCCCGACGTCGTCTGCCACCCGCACCGCCGGCACGTTGTAGCTGTTGGCCAGGGCCTCGCGGGCGCGCACCGGGCCGTGCAGCCGCCGATCGTAGTTCTTCGGGGCGTAGCTGCCCTTCGGCGCGCCGAAGGCCGTCTCGAGATCGGGGATGACGGTGGCGGGCGTGTAGCCGATGCGGAAGGCCTCGGCGTAGACGAAGGGCTTCAAGGCAGAGCCCGGCTGCCGCCTCATCTGCAGGCCGTCGTTCTGCCCTCCGATGCCGGCGTTGAAGAAGTCCGCGGAGCCGACGTAGGCCAGGACCTCCCCGCTGGCGTTGTCCACCACGATGGCCGCGGCCGAGGACACGCGCCGATCCGCGAGGCGGGTGACCTCCTCGGCGATCTGCGTCTCCACCATCGGCTGGACGCGCGGATCGAGCGACGTCTGCACCACCGCCGCATCGCGCAGCCCCCACTCCGCCAGGTGGGAGGTGATGAACTCCACGAAGTGCGGCGCGCGGAAGGACGCCTGGAAGGCAGTGAGATCGAGCGGCGTGGCCCGCGCCTTCTCCACCTCTTCCACCGAGGCGAGCTCCGTCGACGCGAGGCGATCCAGCACCCAGCCGCGGCGCTCCTCCAGCGCCTTCGGCTTCCTGTACGGGTTGTACGCCGTCGGTCCGCGGGGAATGGCCGCCAGCATCGCCGCCTGCCCCAGCGAGAGGTGCTTCGCCTTCTTCCCGAAGTAGAGCTGAGACGCGGCCTCGAGGCCGAAGGTGTTGTTCCCGAAGGGCACGCGGTTCAGGTACTGGGTGAGGAGCTCCTCCTTGGAGAGGTGCGCCTCGAGCCGCAGCGCCCACAGCGCCTCCTGCAGCTTTCCGAGGAGCGTCCGCTCGCGGGGGATCAGCGTTCGCGCCAGCTGCTGCGAGATGGTGCTGCCCCCGGACACGACGTGCCCCGCGCGCAGGTTCTGCCAGGCCGCGCGGATCGTCGCGGTGGGCGAGACGCCGAGGTGGCCGTAGAAGCGGTGATCCTCCGCCGCGAGGAAGGCCGCCCGGACGTGCTCTGGGATTTCGTCGGCGGTGAGCGGGGTGCTGCGCCCGTCCGAAGCGCTCCGCAGCTCGCGGAGGAGCCCGCCCTCGCGATCGAGCAGCTTCACCGAGAGGATCGGCCGGTAGTCCAGCAGGCCGTCGGGGAGCGGCGCGGCGATGAAGGCGAGGGCCGGGATCAGCGCCACGAGCGCGAGGAGTGCCGGCTTGATGAGTTTCCGCTTCATCGAGGGTCGCCCCTCTCCCTGGCCCTCTCCTCATGGGGAGAGGGGAGTTTCGTCACTTCTGGCTCACCGTCTGCGGCAGGACGACCTCGAAGCTGCCGCCTTCGCTGCGACCCCACACCTCGGGCTCGTACATGAGCTCGCCCTTCGCCGGCTTCAGCACGTAGTTGCCCGGCGTCGTCGCCCGCGCCACGAAGCTGGTCACGTGCACGCCCGGCGGGAGGTGATCCGCGAAGACCACCACCCGGTTGTCGCGCATCTCGGTGTGGTTGAAGGGACTCCAGAAGGAGTAGCGCCAGGGATCCTCGAAGTCGCCTCCCTCGGCGTCACCCTCATAGCCGTCCTCGGAGCCCTCGTCGTCGTAGCCCACGCCGCGCTCCTCCTCGTCGGGCGAGCGGGTCAGCTTCGCGGTGGTGGCCAGCGACGTGTCCACGGGCTCCAGGCCGGCAGGCAGCGGCACCTCGAAGGCCGCCCAGTGGCGCTCCTGGTTGGTGGCGACGCGCACGCGGATCCGCACCAGGTCGCCCGCGTAGAACTTCGTCGTCTGCCCGCCACCGGCGTACGGCTCGAACCAGCGCTGCACGAAGAGCCCGTTGTCCAGCGAGGCCGTCGGCATCTGCTTCGGCGCGTACTTGAGCAGCGCCGAGTAGTAGAGGACGCCCGCGCCCTCCTTCTTGAAGGTGAGCTTCTGATCCGCGCCCGCGGCCTTCGAGAGCAGCTCCTTCATCGGCAGCGTCTTCGTCTTCGTCACCATCGAGCGGCCCTTGAAGGCCTCTTCCAGCAGCGGGGCGGCGCCCATCACCAGCGTGGCCTTGAAGTCGGGCGTCTCCTTCTCCTTGGTGCGCAGCACCTCGGTGAGCGCCATGAGCGAGAAGGCCGCCTCCTGGGTGGAGCGCCACTGCCCGTCGCCCTGCCGAACGCCGGTGAGGTACTTCGTCATCTTCGCCACGTACGGATGATCAGGCGCGATGTCGGTGAGCGCCTGCAGCACCACGCCGGTGGTGCGCGTGTCCGAGTGGAAGTACGTGGCGTACGTCTTCGAGTTGACCTCCTCGAGGTGCACGCCCTTCGGCGACTCCTTGGCGAAGTTGAGGATCTCCTGCAGCAGCGCCTTGGCGTCCGCTCGATCGCCCCCGCCGACGAACATCGCGTTGGCCAGGAGCGCGCGGCCGAAGAGCGAGAGCTTCTCGCGGCGGGCGTAGAACTCGCCGTAGCTCGACGCCTTCGGCTTCTGCATGCGCGCCAGCACGTAGGCCGCGAAGACGCGCGTCTCGTCGTCGCACCACAGCTCGCACGGGTGGCAGGAGCCGCCGACCACCTTGTTGAGAAACCCTTCCGCGCGGGTGAGCCGATCGGCCGGCACGGTGAAGCCGACCTCCTTCGCGCGGGCCAGCGCCAGCGTGGCGTAGGCGCTGGTCCACGACGACGCGCACCACGAGGACGGCCAGTAGCGGAAGCTGCCGTCGCCGTCCTGCAGCGCAAGAATCGACTTCACCGTGGCGTTGATCACCTCGTCCGGGTGCTTCTTGTCGGACACGTCCAACGTGGGGAAGAAGTAGGTGTCGAACAGCGCGTTGAGCTCGTTCTCCTTCGCCTGCTTCTTCGCGTCGGGGCCGGGCCAGGGCACGCCGAACTGCCCGGCGATCTCGCGCAGCGCGATGAAGGGCACCAGGCGCGAGGACTGCTGCTCGAGGCACCCATAGGGGTATTGGATCAGCTGCTGGAAGCCCTGATCGAAGCCGCCCAGCGAGGTGGACGCCATGGACACGGTCAGCCCGCCTTGATCCTCGTAGACCTCCTTCGGCGGGACGATCCCCTCCACGCGTTGATCGGTGGTGTCGCCGTAGGTGGCGACGGCGTCCACTTCCACGGGCAGCTCGAGGGGGATCTTCTCCTCCACCCCGTCGGACGCGCCGCCCGCGGTGGCCTTGAAGCGGAACGTCGCCTTGCCTGGAGCGACGGCCTTGAACGCGAAGCGCACCTCCTTCGGAGCGCCGTCCGCCACCGGCACCGTCTGCGAGGCCGGGCCTGTCAGCGTTGCCCCGCCCTGCACCTCCGCCGTCACGGTGACGTCGCCCGCGGCCGCGCCGTGCTTGTGCACCACCACGCCCGCCTCGAAGGTGTCGCCCACGCGCGCGAAGCGGGGCATCGCCGGCAGGGCCATCACCGGCTTGTTCACCTGCACCGACGTCTCCCCGGAGCCGAAGCGGTCGCTCTGGGTGATCACCACCGCCATCAGCCGGAAGGTGCTGAGGTTGTCGGGCAGCTTGAAGGAGGTCTTCGCCACGCCGTCGGCCAGCTCCAGCGTGGGGTTGAACAGGACGGTCGTCTTGAAGTCGCTGCGGAAGCCGCCGCCCTCCCCTCGCCCGCCGCCGCCACCCGAGGGCTCGCCCTTCTCGCCGTAGTTGCGCTTGCGGACCAGGTGCAGGAGCGGCTCTCCGAGGCGCACGCTCAAGCCCCGCTCGGGGAAGATGGCGGCGATCGGATCCGGCGTCTTGTAGTCGGTGAGGCGCAGCACTGCCTCGTCCACCACGTACAGCGTCACCTCGCCCGACGCCGGCTTGCCCGCCGAGTCCTTCACGTCGATGGCCACGTTGACGGTGTCGCGCGGCTGGTAGTCCGTCTTGTCGGCCTTCACGGTGACGGCGAGGCGCTTGGTCTTCCGCTCCACGCCCAGCTTCACCAGGCCGATGCGCGCGTTGGGCCGGCCGGGATCGTCGCCGGTCTCGATGCCACCCTGCGCCACCCGCGGGCGCATGATCAACACGCCGGCGAAGACGTTGGGCACCATGTCCTCGGTGATCGGCACGTCGACCGTCACCACGCTGCCCTTGAGATCGACCAGCCGCCGGGAGAGCACGCCCTCGCGCTCCACCGTCACCATCGCCTTCGCCTCGGGGTACGGCGACTTGATCAGCACCTTCGCCACGTCCCCCACGTCGTACGTCGTCTTGTCGGTGATGAGCTCGACGCGATCGGTGTCATTTCGCTGCCAGGCCACCCAGTCGCTGCCGGTGGCGTACACGCCGAGCGAAGACGAGTGGCTGCGGCCCTGATCGTCCTTCACCGAGCCGCGCACGATGTAGAAGCCGGCCTTGTCGGGCTTGAACTGGCAGGGCACGGCCGCGTCGGCGCTGGTGAGCTCGCACTTCTTCACCTCCGTCTCGACCGGCTCGCTGACGGTGGAGAAGCCACCCGACGCGTCCTTCTTCTTCACCGACTTCCAGGTCCGGCTGGTGATGGTGACGGTGAGGGCCCTGCCCTTCACGCGCTGACCCGCGGTGTCCACCACCAGCGTCTCGAGGCCGTACTCGGTGCCAACGGACATGAAGTAGGCCGGGCTGCGGAGGCCCACGTAGAACTGACCGGGGTGGACGGTGACGGAGGTGCGGCCCGCGACCGTCTGCCGGTTGACGTCGGTGACCTCGGCCTCGAGCGTGTACTCGTACGGTTTCTCGCCCGGCGCGTCGGTGGTGCCGGCCTTCACCGCGAACGAGCCCTTGTTGTCGACGCGGCCTTCCCCGCTGGAGAAGAAGCCCGAGGCGTCCTCCGGCCGATCGTCGTCCCACCACCAGGTCTCCTGGGAGAAGGTGAAGTCGGGGGCGACGGGCGTGCGGAAGGAGGTGGAGCTCTTGTGGGCGCTCCACTTCACCTGCGCGTCGTTCATCGCGCCGCCGAAGAGGTAGCGGGCGAAGACGTTGCCCTCGAAGGCCTCGCCGGCCACGAGCGACTTCTTGGGCGTCTCCACGTCCACGCGGAACTGGGGCGCGCGGTACTCCTCGACGCGGAAGCTGGTGGACGTCTCGACGCTGCCGCCGGGCGCGCTGCCCCTCGCCTCGACGCGGAAGTAGCCGGTGGGCGACTCCTTCGGAATGGTGGCCTTCATCGAGAAGGTGCCGAACTTCGTCACCTTCACGTTCTCGGACTTCACCTTCTCGCCGCGCGAGTCCTCGACATGCACGGTGACGAGGCTGCCTTCCGCCGGCGCGCGCAGCTCGCCCAGCACGCGGTAGCGCAGCACGCCCTTCACGAAGACCTCGTCGCCCGGGCGGTAGATGCCGCGATCGGTGAAGAGGAAGCCGGTGCTGTCGGGCGTCTCGCCTTCCCAGCTCTGGGAGAGGCCGAACTCGTAAGGCTCGACGCCGGAGGACCAGGTGTTGGCGGTGGCGGAGAGATCGCCGTCCTTCTGCGCCACCACCAGGGCGAAGGGGTACTCCCATTCGTAGCGGACGTTCTTGAGCTTCATCGCCACCGTGCCGGGCGCGTCGGCGAACCCTTCGGCGTTCGTCTTCCCCGTCCACACGGCGGCGCCGGCCCCGTCGTAGACGGTGACGTCGGCGTCAGCGACGGGCTTGCCGTCGGACAGGCGCGTCACCCAGACGAGCGACGACTTCGGAGCGATCTTGATGTGCGCGGCGAGGTCCGTCACCTGCACGAGCTGCCGGTAACCATCCTTCGGGTGGAATTGGAGCTGCGGCGAATCCACGGAGACGAGCGCCACGCCGGTGAGGGCCTCGGCGCCCAGCACCTTGCGCAGCTCGAGCGGGTGCACACGCGCGACGTTCCTCGGGTACTTGAGCGACTCGGTCTCGCTGAAGTCCGGCGGGCGGGAGAGGATCGGGCTGTCATCGTAGTTGCGACGGGACAGGGCCTTCACCAGCTCGGGCACCGACAGCTTCCACATGCGCACCTTGAGAGAAGTGAGGTTGGACACCTCCACCGGCAAGCGTGGCGCGTCCTTCGTCGCTTCGACGAGGCCCAGCCCTCCGCCGATCACCAGCGCGGGCCTGAGATCGTCGGTGCGCAGCGTGGCCTCGAGTCCCCTCGCGTCGGCCTGCTTGAAGACGTCGGCGCTGCCGTTGCGGATCTTCACCGAATACTGGGTTCCGGGCTTGAACTTGCCGGGGATGGAGACGTACGGGCTGCGGTCCACTTCCCACTGGGAGTGGGGCGCCCACGCCGCCGCGTTGTCCCAGTCGAGCTCGACGTCGGGCTTGACGGTGAGGCGCTCCTTGAGCGTCGCCAGTTCGGCCATGTTGGAGGTGAAGATCACCAGCGGGCCGTAGGGGCACTCGTAGTCCTGGCAGAAGCGCGCGGAGTCGAGGGTGAACGGGCCGTAGGTGCGGAACTCCACCGTCTGACCGGAGCCCCAGGGCAGCGGGCCTTCCTTCCCGTGCAGCGAGGCGTCGAGCGTCAGGTAGAGCGCAGCGTTGAGCGGCAACGGCTGGGAGGGCGTGAGCGTGTAGCGCGTCTGCTTGTTGCGGTAGCCGCGCTCGTCGTCGGACAAGGGCTGGTAGCTCCGGCCCTGCTTGCGCGCCTCCTCGATCTGCGCGCGGCGCTCGTCCTGAATGGAGATCTCCTTCGTCACCTTGAACGCCACGGGCGCGCCGTTGGCCGTCAGCTTCGTCGCCTTCTCGAGCTCGGCCTTGTCGACGGGCTGGTTGAAGAGGAGCGAGATGGTGGCGTCGGGGGTGAGCCAGCGGTGGCCGCGCGCGGGGGAGACATCCTGCAGCTCCAGCTTCGGCGTGGAGAAGGAGAAGACGTAGTCCTCCTTCAGCTCTGCGCCGTCGAGCGCCTTGAGGCCCTTGAAGACGGTGACGGTGAACTGCGTGGAGTACGGCACCAGCCCTTTGGGGACGAACTCAGCGGAGGCGGATCCGAGCCAGCGCCACTCGCCCTCGATGGCCGGCTCCACCTTCGCGAAGGGCTTCGCCGCGTCGCCGGCGCGCTGGGCCTCGACCATCTCCAGCGACTTCACCGGCAAGGAGAAGGTGACGGTGGGCCGCACCTCGCCCATCTGCTCGCCCTGCGGCCGCGCGGCCACGACGGCGAGGTCCTTCCCCGCGCCGGGGAGCTGATCCTGCTGCACGTTGATGGAGGGCGCCTGCGGGAGCGGCTTGAGATCCAGCGGCTTCTGATCGCCCGGTGGGGTGAGGACGTCGGTCGGCGTCTTGCCCTTGTCGCCACAGGTACACGCGCCGACGCCCAGGACGAGTCCCACGAGCCACAATCGACGAAGCATGATGTTCCCCCTCGCAAGAAGAGTGCCCGGGCGTTCTAGCGCAGCGTCTCGGAGAGATCGCCAACGACGATGGAAGACAGTGGCGCGGGTGCGACCGAGGCGCGAGGCTGCTCGGGCATGGCTTCCCGGCTGGTCCATTGCGCCGATGGCGTCGCCTGGTTGAAGGCGAACCCCTTGCCGGCGAGCCACGCAATCGTCACCTCGCTGCCGGACTCGTCGGAGCTGCCCGGGCTGGGCTTCGACGGGTGGCGGCGGTGGTTTCAGGACGTGGCGGCGCTGTGCTGCCGGCAGGTGGCGGACGACGCGGTGGCGATCTTCTTCCAGACGGACGTGAAGCGCGACGGCCGCTGGGTGGACAAGGGCTACCTCGTCTCAGCGGGCGCGGAGGCGGCGGGGAGCCATTGCCTCTGGCACAAGGTGGTGTGCCGCGCGCCGGCCGGAGTGACGACGTTCGGCCGGCCTGCGTACGCGCACCTCGTGTGCTTCAGCCGCGGGCTCAGGTTGGAGAAGGCCCAATCGTCGGCCGACGTCCTGCCGAGGCTGGGCGAGATGCCGTGGGCCCGCGCGATGGGCGTGGAGGCGTGCGAGGCGGTGGCGAAGTTCCTCCTCGCGCACACGAAGTGCCGCACCGTGGTCGATCCCTTCTGCGGAGTGGGCACCATGCTGGCGGTGGCCAATCGGCACGGGCTGGACGCGGTGGGTGTGGAGCTGTCGGCGAAGCGCGCGGAGAAAGCTCGGCGGCTGGAGGTCCACCCGTCAGTTGGTGGCTGAGTCGAGGCGCAGATCGGCAGCGCAGGCCAGCTCCGGGCACGGACCGGAAGTCACGGAGCGCAGAAGCGACGGGCGTAGACGCGGGTGCGGGTGGCCCAGAAGACGGCGTGCATTGGATCTCCCGGGACGTGCGCGAGCTTGATGTTCCCCGAATACGCGCCGCTGGGCACGACGACATCGTCGGGGATGATGCGCGTCACCTGGAGATCGGTGTCGGTGCGGCCCTCGATGCGGGCGAGGACGATGCGCTGGGTGGCCTCGTCGCCATAGGCGGCGATCACGTCCTCGTTGTCGTCGAAGATGAAGTCGGAGTCGTGCCAGCGCCCGACCTGCTCGACCACGAAGTAGTCGGTGCTCGTCTGGTTGGCGAAGTCGCGCCAGAAGATGACCTCCTTGCCGCCGAAGTCGAGGATGTCGAGGTGGACGATCAGCCCACCGCGCGTGCGAAAGCGCTCGGCGACCCAGTAGGGAGAGGCCAGCGTGTGCGGCGCAGGCTGATCGATGTCCTGGACCGCGTCGAGCGTGCCGCCGTCGGCGGTGGTGGCCTCGATGATCGCGTACTGGCCGTCGGTGGTGGCGTCGACCCAGTAGATGCTGGCGTCAGGGATCTTCGCGAGGTCGTAGACGTCCACCGGGCCACCGTCGCGCGGCCACTTCGCGATCCGCACGGTCTCCTCATCGGACACCCACATATTGAGGAGCCCGCGAGGGCCGAGGCAGGTCTGGATGCGCGCGGAGTAGCCGGCGTCAGGCAGGAGCCCCACCTGCCGGAGCTGTCCTCCGGGACCGATCTCCGTGAGCTCCACCTCGGAGCCGTTGGCGTAGCCCACGTAGATGGTCGAGCCTTCGGCGACGCTGGCGATGCGCTTGAAGCCGCTGGTGAAGACAGCCGACTCCCCGCGCGGGGCGAGGAGCGGATCGAGGTACATGGCCTTGAAGTCCGCGCCGCCGTCCGGCAGCGCGTGAGGCCCGACGAACGCGAAGCCCGCGTCGTCGCCATGGACGCGCCAAAAGCCCTCGTAGGGGCCGGTGTCCTCCAGCACCTGCGTGACCGGGCCGAGATCGGTGAGGCCGTCGCAGTCGTTGTCCTTGCCGTCGCAGATTTCTCGGGTCGGCCCCTGACCTCCGGTGCACTCGCCCCACTCGCCCGAAGGCGAGCAGGTCCGCTGCCCGAAGGCGCACTCGCCCACGTCGGTGCCGCAGGCCTCGCTGCTCCCGGCGCGGCAGGCGCAGTCCACCTCGGGGCCCCCGTTGGGCCGGCAGAAGGTGCCGCGACAGGTGAAGCCCGACGGGCAGCCGCCCTCCCCGCACGCCAGGGTGCAGTCGCCGATGGTGGGCGCGTAGAAGGAGCACCCGGACAGCGCGAGGGCGAGGATCAAAACGTGCCGCACGCGAAGACTCCTGTGGGGCCGGGGACGAGGGCGACCTCGGTGGAAGCGCCGGGGTTCAAGGCAATGAGCACGATGCCGGTCGCCACCAGCGCGCTCCCGACGCCGATCAGCGACCAGGCGATGATCGTGTCGCGCTTCCCGGCCGACTCGGTGGCTGCCGCCTGGAGGTCCCACGTACCGCCCATGGTGGATAGCTCGCTCACCTCGTTGGACGCCGAGCGCGCGAGCAGCGCGAAAACGGCACCCACGCCACCCGCGACCACGCCGCCCGCCAGGAGGCTCACGCCCAGCACGGGGAAGGGCTTCGACGGCGCCGCCATGGGGACCAGCGACAGCTTCACCGCGCGCGGTTCGCCGGGCTGGACGATCACCTCGGTGCGGAGCAGCGCGTGGCCGTCGGCGCGCGCGACGAGCTCGTGTGTGCCTGGGGGAAGATCGACCTGCAGCGGGCAGGCGAGCTCCGAGCCCTGATCCACGGCGACCATCGCCGTCGGGGGGCTGCACTCGATGCTGACCTTGCCGGGGGCGGTGAGCGAGCGGGGATCGAGCTCCACCGCCTGGGCCTGCCCGGAGACGACCTCGATCGCCTTCTCGTCGGGCGAGCACCCTTCCCGCTCGGCGCGGATGAGGTGCTTGCCGGGGCCGAGCAGGACCATCTCGGTGAGGGGCGTCTTCCCCACCTCTTCCCCGTCCACCAACACCTTTGCCGGCGCGCCCTTGACGATCACCGCGATGGGGGCGGTGAGCGCGCGGATCTGCTGCAGCTCTTGATCGACCGCGGCGCGGCGATCCTTCGGGACCTTCGCGCCGCCCTCGGCGAGGTAGCGGCTGAAAGATTGGATCGCCTGGCCGTATTGGAAGAGGCGCCGCTGACACAGGCCGATGTTGAAGAGCACCTCCCAGCTGGGGAGCGCGGCATAGGCGGCTTTGAACTCGGACAGCGCCGCGGAGTAGTTGCTCTCTTTGTAGAGCGCGATGCCGCGTTGGTAATGAGTGGCCGCCTCCTGCTTGGGGGTAGGCGCGGCCGAGAGGGCGACGGCGAGGACGAGAGAGAGCCCCACGGTGCATTCAGTGTAGCCCGCGGAAACGCCGGCGCACGATCCCTTCGTTGCGGCGGACCCTGCGCTGATGCGCGGCGATGACACCACCTGGCCGTCCCGCTCCTCCGCCGGCGACGCCTCCACGTCGGCGTGACGCCCAGGCCGGTCGACTCGCGATCCCAGGGGAAGGAGTTCTCCGCACACGTGACGTGGTCGGACGGGAGGCGAGGAGTCGGCATGGGGCTGTTCGCCACCGACGCCTTCACCACCAAGCCGTACGTCGCTTCGGCCGCGTACGTGAAGCGCCAGTCGGGGCTGTCCGCCAAGGGCCGCGGCCCGAAGGCCGCGAAGGACGAGGCCCCCTGCGCGCGTTGCGCCTTCGACCCCGACGCCCGCACCGGCCCAGACGCCTGCCCCTTCAACGCCCTGTACTGGGATTTCATGGCGACGCACCGCGCGCGCCTGTCGAAGAATGTGCGGCTGCGCACGCTGCTGGGCACGCTCGACCGCTTCTCGCCGGAGCACCTGGCGGAGGTGCGGCGCATGGCCGAGGCCCACCGCGCGTCGCTCGCGCCCCTGTCCCCGCCCTGGTCGTTCGACGAGGACGCGGGCTGAACTCGTAGGCCCTCTCGCGCTGAGAACAGCGGTCTTGCCGTCGGACGACTCTCCCTCGTCTCCCTGCTCGTCTCACCCGCACGCCAGACACCGTGCGAGAAGACTTCCGACAGGCCATCGACGAGGGCGCTCACCAGAAGCGCAGCTCCCCGCAACCACCACAACTCTCGAGTTGTCCATGCCCAACCCCAGGCGACACCGCCGGCGGCGTCAACCTGCTTGACCTGAACGCGCGTTCCGGTCGAAGTATGGGCAGCGCCACCCCTGCGGCGCTAGACAAGGCACCGCCATGGCCGAACCCGAAGTCATCTCCATCCGCGGGGCCCGAGAGCACAACCTGAAGGGGATCACCCTGGAGATCCCCAAGAAGAAGCTGGTCGTCTTCTCCGGGGTGTCGGGCTCGGGGAAGTCGAGCCTCGCCTTCGACACGCTCTACGCCGAAGGCCAGCGTCGCTACGTGGAGTCCCTGTCCGCGTACGCCCGCCAGTTCCTCGGGCAGATGGAGAAGCCGAAGTACGACACCATTCGCGGGCTGTCCCCCACCATCTCCATCGAGCAGAAGGCGGCGTCGAACAACCCGCGCTCGACGGTGGGCACGGTCACCGAGGTGCACGACTACCTGCGCGTCCTCTACGCGAACATCGGCGTGCAGCACTGCCACAACTGCGGCCGCAAGGTGGGCAAGCAGTCCGCGCAGCAGATCGTCGAGGAGATCCTCAAGTCGCCGGCGGGCACGAAGATCCAGCTGCTCGCGCCGGTGGTGGTCAACCGCAAGGGCGAGCACAAGGACATCCTCTCCGACGCCCTCAAGCGGGGCTTCTCCCGCGCCCGGGTGGACGGGAAGGTGCGCGGGCTTGAAGAGAAGATCGACCTCGACAAGAAGTCGAAGCACGACATCGAGCTGGTGATCGACCGCCTGGTGCTGAAGCCCGACCTGCGACCGCGGCTCACGGACTCGGTGGAGCAGGCGCTGAAAGAGGGCAAGGGCGTGCTGATCGTCACCGACGAGACGGGCGCGAAGTCCGCCGATCGCCCGATGAGCGAGCTCAACGCCTGCCACCACTGCGGCCTGTCCTTCCCCGAGCTGACGCCCGCCTCCTTCTCCTTCAACAACCCGCTGGGCATGTGCCCCGACTGCAGCGGCCTGGGCACCCGCCCGGAGATGGACCCGGACCTGATCATCCCCGACAAGACGCGCTCCATCCGCGAGGGCGCGGTGGAGATCTGGGCCACCGGCATGGCGCGCGGCGAGGGGTGGACGGCCGATCTCGTCGACACGCTGGCGAAGTCCTTCGGCATCGACCTCGACACGCCGTGGGAGAAGCTGCCGAAGAAGCAGCAGGACGTGTTGCTGTACGGATCAGGCGGCCGCGAAGTCACCATGAAGTGGGGCGACGCCCGCTGGCGCATGGAGTGGGAAGGCGTCGTCCACAAGCTGATGCGCAGCTTCAAGTCGACCGGCTCCGAGGCGATGCGCCAGTACTACATGAAGTACCTGAGCGATAAGCCGTGCCCCACCTGCGCCGGCGAGCGCCTCAAGCCCGAGTCCCGCGCCGTCAAGGTCCACGGCAAGTCGATCGTCGAGATGTCGCGCCTCACCATCGCCGACGCGCTCGCCTTCCTCGACGAGATGCCGCTGACGAAGACGGAGGCGCAGATCGCCGCGGAGCTGCTGAAGGAGATCAAGAGCCGGCTGGGCTTCCTCGCCGACGTGGGCCTCACCTACCTGACGCTCGATCGCAGCGCCTCCTCGCTGTCGGGCGGTGAGAGCCAGCGCATCCGCCTCGCCTCGCAGATGGGCAGCGAGCTCACCGGGGTCATCTACATCCTCGACGAGCCGTCGATCGGCCTGCACCAGCGCGACAACGCGCGCCTCATCGCCACCCTCAAGCGCCTGCGCGATCTCGGCAACACGGTGCTGGTGGTGGAGCACGACGAGGAGACGATGGAGGAGGCGGACTGGATCATCGACTTCGGCCCCGGCGCCGGAGAGGTGGGCGGCGAGGTGGTGGCGGAGGGCACGCCGAAGCAGGTGATGGCGAACCCCGCGTCCCTCACCGGCGGCTACCTCTCGGGCCGGCTGGAGATCGAGGTGCCCGCCACGCGCCGCAAGCCGGGCAAGTCGAAGCTGACGATCAAGGGCGCGAGGGAGAACAACCTGAAGAACGTCGACGCGGAGATCCCGCTCGGCCTCTTCGTGGCGGTGACGGGCGTGTCCGGGGCCGGGAAGTCCACACTGGTGAACGAAATCCTCTACCCGGCGCTGGCGAAGCACATCAACGAGTCGCGCGAGGTGCCGGGCCGGCACCAGGCGATCCTCGGCATCGAGCACCTGGACAAGGTGATCGACATCGATCAGCGCCCCATCGGCCGCACGCCGCGCTCCAACCCGTCGACGTACACCAAGGTGTTCGACGCGATCCACGAGGTGCTGGCGCAGACGCCGGAGGCGCGGGCGTACGGCTACACGCCGGGGCGCTTCAGCTTCAACGTGAAGGGCGGGCGCTGCGAGGCGTGCGAGGGCGACGGGGTGAAGAAGGTGGAGATGCACTTCCTCGCCGACGTGTACGTGCCGTGCGAGGTGTGCGGGGGCAAGCGCTTCAACGACGCCACCCTGCGCGTCCGGTACAAGGGGAAGAACGTCGCGGAGATCCTCGAGCTCTCCGTGCGCGAGGCGATGCACCACTTCGAGGTGCACCGCGACATCATGCGCATCCTCACCACGCTGGACGACGTGGGGCTCTCGTACATCCGCCTGGGCCAGCCGTCCCCCACCCTGTCCGGCGGAGAGGCGCAGCGGATCAAGCTGTCCCGCGAGCTGGCGAAGGTGGCGACAGGGAGGACGCTGTACATCCTCGACGAGCCGACGACGGGCCTGCACTTCGAGGACATCCGCAAGCTGCTGATCGTCCTCAACCGCCTGGTGGACGCGGGCAACACGGTGCTGGTCATCGAGCACAACCTCGACGTCATCAAGAACGCGGACTGGGTGATCGACCTCGGGCCCGAAGGCGGCGCCGGTGGCGGTGAGGTGCTGGCCGTGGGGACGCCCGAGGAGGTGGCCGAGGTGAAGGGCAGCCACACCGGGAAGTACCTGAAGCACGTGCTGGAGAAGGCGCGCAAGCAGCGGGTGGGCAAGCGCGTCGGCTGACTGCTCGCCCTCTCCTCCGGGAGAGGAGAGGGGCGCACCTCGGACTTCTCGCTAGCGCATCGCGATCGCGCGGCCGTTGGGAAGCAGCTCGCCGGCGGTCACGACGTAGTTCTTCGACGCGGCGAGCTGCTCCTGCTGGGCAGCCGTCACGAAGGTGGTCTCACCGTTGTACGTCACCGCCAGCGTCCCGTCGGTGAGGCGCTCGTGCGTCACCAGCACCTCGCCCTCCAGCGTGCGGACCTGGCCGGCGCGCTCGCCCTCCATCTGGATCTCGATGCCGTCGAGGAAGTTGCCCGACGGATCGCGGCGGACGATGCGCAACGTGGTGTCGTCGACGCGCGTCATCGTGGTGCGCGTGCCGTCCTCGTGATCGATGGTGCGCTCCTTCTCGGCGTTGCCGGGGGCGCTGGGTGCGTTGTGGCCCATGGGGTTCGAGCCGCTCCAGAACTCGATGGAGTTGATGACGAGCGCGTCCGCCAGCAGGCACACGCCGTACACGGGGATGATCGCGAACAGGAAGAAGACCAGCCACACCACCCACTTGTTGCCGATGCCTGCGTTCCAGTCGTACAGCTTCTTCGTCAGCCCAAAGCCGCCCCAGCAGCCAGAAGCACCAAACGCGAGGCCAGCACCAAGGAGCAATCGCCGAGTCATCATCGCTGTGTCCCTCCGTCCGCGGGTCATTCCGCGGTCGCGCGCGAAGGTAGCAACCGGCCCGCCATGCGCATCAAAAAGCCGCCACGGTGGTGGACGTCAGGGAGAGCAGGCGTGGGTGACCTCGGGGCGGCAGAACCCCTGTCCGTCACACGCTTCTCCGCTGGCGCAGCCTGACGCGCACTTCTTGCGGCACACCGCGTCGGAGGTGCACTCGTCGCCGGCCGGGCACCCCGCCCCGCACCGCGGGTAGCAGCGGCCTTCCACGCACGCCTCGTCCAGGGTGCACGTCACCTGCGCCGTCTGCCCGCCTTCCGCGAGCCACCGCTCGTTGAAGTGCACCCAGCCGATCGTCTTGCGGCGGTGCGTGTAGGAGACCCAGATCGATCCGTCGGTGGGGCTCTGGATGACGTGCGGGTAGCTGCACTCGTCGTCGGCGCAGTCGTCCACCACGAGATCGCGCACGGCGACGAAGTGCGCGCCGTCGTCGAGGCTGAGGGCGGCTGAGAGGGGAGCGCGGGTGGACGTGCTGTTGTTGAACACCACCACCACGTGGCCATCCTTGAGGCGCACCTGGGCCACCGCGGCGCCGGGGTTGGGCAAGCCGGTCGGCAGGCCCGCCGTCCACTTCTTCCCGTCGTCCTCGCTCGTCATGCGCATCACCCGCCGCCGCATCGACCCATCGCGCAGCACCGCGGCCAGGCGCGTGCCGCCGATGACGATGACGGACGGCTGGATCTGCCCGGGGTGATCGAGGAGGAAGGTGCCGTCCTTCCAGCTCTCCTGCAGCGTCCAGGTGGCGAAGTCGTCCTTCGAGCGCACGAAGACGGGCGTGCCCAGGCACTCGTAGTAGCCGGGCAGGACCAGCTCTCCCGAGGACAGCCGAACCGGCGGGTAGCGCAGCATCCAGCAGTCGGAGTCGGACAAGGTTTTCGGCGTGGTCCACGAGGCGCCGGCCTCGTCCATCGACTGGATCAGCCGCATGCGCGCCTGCCCCCAGCCGTTGCCCTCGATGTTGACGAAGAAGAGCCAGGGCTTGTTGCTCTCGTGCACCCACAGCACGGCGTTGCCCTCGCTGCGGGCAGGATCGTCGAAGAGGACCTCCGGCGTGGCGAAGGTGGCGGCGCCAGGTGCGCGCTTCGCCCAGACGATCCGCGAGTCCAGCGACTTTTCGGCCTCTCCGTGGAACCAGGCGATGGCGATGGTGCCGTCGGCCAGTTGTGCGATGGACGAGCCGTGGTGGTTGCAGTCGTTCTGCGGCGCGCCTCCCAGCGGGACACAGGGGAGGGAGTCGTAGGGCAGCACCAGGCCCTTCTCGAAGAGCGGCGTCTGCTTCTCGGGGAGGAAGAGCTCTTCTGCCGGCGGCGTGGTGGTGGCCCCGCACGCAGACAGCACCAGGAGCGCTGGGAGGACGGAGCGCACGCGTCAGGCCTTCCGGTAGTGATCCACCAGCGTGTAGCGCTTCGCGTACCACGCGAAGGCGGCCGCCGCGGCGAAGGCCATGCCCGCGAAGAAGAACATCTGGAAGGCGATCACGCCGAAGCCGGTTTCGGTGATGGCCTTCGTCACCGCCGGGCCCTTCACCGACGCATTCACCACCAGCACCCAGAGGTTGCCGACGGTGGTGGAGAGGCTCCAGAAGCTCATCAAGACGCCCTTCAGCTTGCCCGGCGCCTGCGAGTACGCGAACTCGAGGCCGGTGGCCGACACCAGCACCTCGCCGAAGGTGAGCAGCGCATAAGGCAACACCTGCCAGGCGATGGGCAGCTTCGCGCCCCCATCCATCAGCACCTGCATCACCCCGACGACGATCCACGCCAGCCCGGCGAACGCGATCCCCGCGCCCATGCGCCGAAGGGGGGTCGGCTCGAGGCCCCGCTTCCTCAAGAAGGGGAAGAGCAGCAGGTTGTTGAAGGGGATGAGGAGCATCACCAGCGCGGGGTTGATGGCCTGCATCTGCGCCGCCGCGGCCAGCGGCTTCCAGCCGAAGATCGTCCAGTCCGGCAGGATCATCGCGTTGCCCTGCAACACCCAGGTCGAGGCCTTCTGATCGAACAGCGACCAGAAGGGGGTCACCAGGGCGAAGATCACCAGCACGCGCAGCACGGTCCGCACGCCGTCCACGTCCTCGTCGGGGTGGCGCCCCTTCGCGCGGTCGAGCTGCAGCCACGCGCCCCCGCCCGCGAAGACGAGGGGGACGACCAGCGCCAGGCACGCCGCCGCCAACAGCCCGAGCCAGGGGAAGGTCGCCAGCGCCGCCAGCGCGCCCACGGCTCCGACCACCGCCAGCGCCAGGCCCGGCCGCTTTCCGGTGTCTCCCCGGGACAGGAGCGCGGTGCGGCAGATCCGGCTGAAGGAGTGGGGATCTTCCGGCGACGGCGGCACGTTCACGTACTTCTTGCGGCCCAGCCAGAAGATCAGCGTGGCGATCGCCATCAACAGCGCTGGCACGGCGAAGGCCAGCTGCGGGTGTCCCGCCTTGAGGATCCGCGGGATGAAGAGGGACGCGAAGAACGAGCCGAAGTTGATGATCCAGTAGAAGGCGTCGAACACCAGCTTGGCGAGGTGCTTGTTGGACTGGTCGAACTGATCACCCACGAAGGCCGACACGCAGGGCTTGATGCCGCCCGAGCCCAGCGCGATCAGGAAGAGGCCCGCGTAGAAGCCCTTCTGGTTGTCCACCGACAGCGCCAGCAGGGCCTGCCCCGCGCAGTACACCAGCGAGAGCCAGAAGATCGTGCGGTACTTCCCCAGGAAGCGGTCGGACAGCCAGCCGCCCAGCAGCGGGAAGAAGTACACGCCCATCACGAAGGCGTGGAAGATCTCCTTGGCCGCGGGTTGGCGCTCGGCCTCCAGGAGGCCGATCAGCAGGTAGCCCACCAGGAAGTCGGTGAGCACGTTGCGCATCCCGTAGAAGCTGAAGCGCTCTGCCCCCTCGTTCCCGATGATGTACGGGATCTGCGAAGGCAGCTTCCCCTTCGGCTTCGCGGCGGCGGTGTCGGCGCTCATGAGAAGTGCGGCTTCAGGCGGCCCGGTCGACGGGCATGATCCCCTGCGCGGCCAGCCAGGCGCGGGCGCGGCGGGCACACCGGGCGTGCCGGAAGTCGTGCCAGTGTTGCTGCTGCTCGGGCAGCCACCCCAGCACCGCGCGGAAGCGGCGATCGGGCCGGGGCGCCGTCAGCGCCAGTTCCAGCGACTCCTTGAGCTGGCTGTCCGCGAGCTGCGCCGCGAAGGCCCTCATGTCTTCCACCGCGTCGCGGGGGTCGCCGGGGGGGATGCGCCGGAAACGCGCGGGCGTGCCCTCGATCTCGTCCACCGTCAGCCCGCCGTGCTCGGCCGGCTCGTACTCGTGCGTCACGAGGATCACGTCGCCCGAGGCGAGATCGAGGAACCAGCGCAGATCGCCCGCCTCGGCCTCGAGCGCGATGCACAGCTCCTCGAGGTCGACCGGGAGCGGCTGAAGGGGCGCGTCCGTCATTTCCGGCGTGCGCCAATACCGGAGCGCCTGAGCCCGGGCAAGGCGACCCATGTCGATTTCCGGGTCAAGGGGCCCCCGGACGCCGTCGTTGACTCACCGGGCCCTGTCGACGAAGGTGCGCCGCCTTTTGAAGGCCTTCCGCACGAGGAGAGTCCGGACATGAGCAGCCCCGCCGCGCCCGCCGAAGCGTTCGTTCCGCCCCCGGGAAAAGAGTTCCTCGGCCACCCGCGGGCGCTCTGGAACCTCTTCGGCACCGAGTTCTGGGAGCGGTTCATGTACTACGGCATGCGCGCCATGCTGGCGGTGCACGTGGCCGCGGCCTTCTTCTCTCACCTGGGCGACGGCGCGAAGGAAGCGGCCAGCCTCACCTACGGCGGCTACACCTCGATGGTGTACATGACCGGCATCCTCGGCGGCTTCGTCGCCGATCGGATCCTCGGGTACCAGCGGTCGATCATGCTCGGCGGCGTGCTGATGGCCATCGGCATGACGATGTTGATGGCGCCGGATCTGACGACCTTCCTCCTCGGGCTCGCGGTGATCGTCGCGGGCAACGGGCTGTTCAAGCCGAACATCTCCACCATGGTGGGCAAGCTGTACGCGCCCGGTGACTCGCGCCGCGACTCGGGCTTCACCATCTTCTACATGGGCATCAACGCGGGGGCGTTCTTCGCGCCGCTCATCTGCGCCAACGTCGTGGGCCAGAAGTTCGGCTACCGCTGGGGCTTCCTCACCGCGGCGCTGGGGATGCTCGCGGGCCTGGTGATGTTCCAGGCGCTCAAGGGCTGGCTCGGCCACGTCGGCAAGCCGCCGGAGAATCGCCAGGGCTTCGCGCCCGTGGTGCAGGTGCTGGTGGGGGCGCTGGTGCTGGTCGGGCCGGTGTACCTCCTGCTGAGCAAGTCCGAGGTCCTCGGCACGCTGCTCATCATCATGATGATCGCGCTGACGGCCTACTTCGTCTTCAGCGGCGTCCGCAGCGGCCAGAAGGAGCAGCTGCACAAGTACATCGCGATGCTGATCCTCTTCCTCTCGAACATCCTCTTCTGGGCGCTGTTCGAGCAGGCCGGCTCGTCGCTCAACTTCCTCGCCAAGGACTTCGTGCGCATGCCCGACGTGGAGCTCTTCGGCTGGCGCCCCACCTTCGAGCTGTTCCAGTCCGTCAACGCGATCTTCATCGTGCTCTTCGCGCCCGTCTTCGCCGCCCTGTGGCCGAAGCTGGACAAGGTGGGGATGAACCCGTCCATCCCCCGGAAGTTCGGGTTTGGCCTCGCCGGCGCCGCGGTGGGCTTCTACGTGCTGGTCTTCGCGATCCGTCACAGCGTCGGCCCGGACGGCAAGCTGTCCTGGCTGTGGCTCACGCTCACCTTCCTCATCCACACCTTCGGCGAGCTCTGCTTGTCGCCCATCGGCCTGGCCATGGTGACCAAGCTGGCCCGCCCCCAGGAGACGGGCCTCGCCATGGGCGGGTGGTTCCTGTCCATCGCCATGGCCAACTACGCCGCCGGGCGGATCGCGGCGATCGCCTCGGGCGGAGGGGGCGGCCACGCGGAGGGCGCCGCCCAGGGCCTCGCCAACTACGCCGAGGTGTTCAACCAGCTCTTCTTCCTCGGCATCGGGATCGCCGCGCTGTACCTGCTGCTGGCGCCGCTCATCAACAAGCTGATGCACGGGGTGAAGTAGCCCCGCCGTCACACCTCGTCGGAACGGGCCAGCATGCCCGCGTGCCCGAGGAGGCGCTCTTCTTCGCGCGCCATGCGCCGGGCCTCGGCCTTCGTGTGGTGATCGTGCCCCAGCAGGTGCAGCAGGCCGTGCGCCAGGTAGCGCGCCAGCTCGCGCTCCAGCGTGGTGCGGAAGGTCCTCGCCGCCCGGCGCGCCGTGTCGAGGGAGATGATCACGTCGCCCAGGGGCTTCGGGCCGGGCGCCGGAGAGTCGCCCGCGGGAAAGGACAGGACGTCGGTGGGCTGGTCCTTCTTGCGCCAGGCGCGGTTGAGCCGGCGGATCTCCGCGTCGGTGACGAGGGAGAGGGAGAGCTCCGCGCCCGAGACTCCCAGGTCCGCGAGGAAGGCCTTCGCCAGCCGGCTCAGCTTCGCCAGCCGCGCCGACTTCGTGTTGGTGAGGACCCGGTTCGGGAGGGGCTTCGTCCCCTCACGCCGAGCCGCTCCCCCGAAGGTGGAGAGCGAGTCACGGGTTCGCGCGCTTCTGCGGCCCATCGCCCTTCACCACCGTCAGCGCCTGCTTCACCACCTCGCTCGCCGGAGGCTTGCCACCGCCCACCGCCCCCGCCGGGTACGACGGCCGCGCGTGGTAGATGCCTTCCAGCGTGCGCGTGAAGGACTCGGCGATCAGGTGCAGGTCCTTCAGCGTCAGATCGCACTCGTCGAGCTGCCCCTCGCTGAAGATCAGGTTGATCATCCGCTGCACCAGCGCGTGCAGCTTCTCCGTCGTCGGCTCCGACATCGAGCGGCTCGCCGCCTCGCACGCGTCGGCGATCATCACCAGCGCCGTCTCGCGCGACTGCGGCCGTGGCCCCGGGTAGCGGAAGGGCGCGTCGTCCAGGGCGCCCTCTCGCGACTCTCCCTTCGCTTCCAGCTCCTTCTGCGCCTTGTGGAAGAAGAAGCCCACCAGCCGCGTGCCATGGTGCTCGGGGATCGCCGCCGCCACCCGCTGCGGCAGCTTGTACTCGCGCGCCATCTCCAGCCCTTCGGTGACGTGCCGTTTGATCACCGTCGCGCTCATCGCCGGCGCCATCGAGTCGTGCGGGTTCTCGCCCTTCTGGTTCTCGCCGAAGTAGGCCGGGTTCCGGCCCTTCCCGATGTCGTGGTAGTAGGCGCAGCTGCGCGCGAGCAGGGGGTTGGCGCCGATCGCCTCGGCCGCCGACTCCACCAGCGAGCCCATCACGATGCTGTGGTGGTAGGTGCCCGGCGCGTTCAGCACCAGCTCCTTCAGGGCCGGGTGGTTCAGGTTGGCCAGCTCGAGCAGCTTGATGTCGGAGGCGTAGCCGAAGGCCGTCTCCACCAGCGGCGTCAGGGCCAGCACCAGCATCGGCACCGCCATGCCCGCCGCCACGAAGGCGAAGACGCCGCCCAGCACCGTCTCGAGCCCCACGCCCTTCCCGCCCGCCAGCCCCAGGAAGAGCACCATGCCCAGCGCCACCACGCCCACCGACACGCCCGATCGGAAGATGCCCGCGCGATCCTTCGCCCGGGCGATCCGATCCGACGCCACCAGCGAGGTGAGCAGCGTGAAGAGCGCGAAGGGCAGCGAGTTGCCCAGCATCACCCCCGCCAGCGCCGAGAAGATGAGGGCGAAGAAGAGCGCGCACTCTTCCGACAGGACGAAGCGCACCAGCATCGCGCCGGCCGCCACGGGGAAGGCGAAGTGCAGCGCCTCCACGGGCAGCGACGGGTAACGATCGTGCAGCGCGTCGGCGATCAGCACCCAGAGGTGCAGCGCCCCCTGCAGCACCAGGGCGAGCAGCGCCATGAAGGCCGCGTCTCGCCGCGACGGCCGGAAGCGGCGCAGCGCCGTGCGAAAGAAGAGCCACCCGCCGGCCACCAGCAGCGCCACCACGCCCGCCCCGCCCAGCTGCAGCTGGAGGAGATCGAGCTCGTTCATCTGCGTGCGCAGCCCGCGCAGCACCAGCAGGTGCGTCTCGTTGATCAGCTCTCCGTCGCCGATCAGCCGCTGCCCCTTCTTGATCGTGATGACGACGGGCTTGACCGCCTCGGAGGCCTGCCGGCGCCGCGACTCCGTCTCCGCGATGTTGACGGTGAGGTTGACGCGCACCTGCTTGCGGGCCAGCCGCAGCACCGCGCGACGCACCTGCACCGGGGACTCCGGCAGCAGGTTGCCCGGCACCGAGGCAAAGCGATCGAGCTCGGCGGCCACCTCGCGGAGATCCATCACCGAGGGCGCGGCCGTGGACATCTCGAACTCCGTGCTGGCTCCCAGCAGGCGCACGGTGATCCCGTTGGCGTCGATGCGCGACAGCTCGTCGCGGCTCGCCACCACCTTGGGCCGGTAGGCCAGCTCGATCAGGTTCACCACCGCCTGCTCCAGCTCGTGGGAGAAGCGCGCCTGCGCCAGCACCTCGAAGTCCTCGTCGTCGGGCAGCACCGCGTGGGCCTCGAAGCGCTCGCGCGCCTTGTTGAGGGCCGCCAGCAGCTCCTGCTCCTCCTTCGAGCCCTTCTCCGGCCGCTTCGTGGGATCCGCCGGCGGGTGCTTCTCGAGGTGGGCGCCCGCGGCGTCCTGCATCTCTCCGAAGGCGTCCCGCACGCCCTTCTTCACCTTCGACTCGACGGAGGGATCCAGGTCGAAGACGGGCCTCACGCGCGTGCGCGCCTCTTCCCGGCGGGCCTGCGTGCGCGTCTCGTCGGCCACCTCGAAGTCCCGGCTGGCCTTGAAGCCCGCCACCGAGGACGCGCGGAAGGGGCGCCCGAGATCCTCCTCGGACAGCTCCGGCAGCTGCCGGCCGGACAGCCCCGGGGACATGAGGAAGGCCGATACCAGGGAGACGCCCACCAGCAGCCCGCCCAGCACCAGCGGACGCGGCAAGCCCTTCAACGGAGGGACCAGGGGACCGGGCCGCTCCTGGTCGTCGTGACTGGCAGGGTCAGGCATCGGTGGACCGCCACCCTACGCCCCACCCCCCGCTTCTTCAAGACGCACAGTCCCTTGATCTCAGGCGCGTTTTCCTGGCGCGGGCGAGCTCGTGGTCGCCGTGCTGGTGAAGAGGAAGAGGGTGGGCCCGGCCTGCGCCACGCCGAAGTGCTGCTTCATGGGCCGCTTCTCGTTGGCCACGAAGGCCTTGAGGCCGGGGTAGAGGGCCATCAACGTCTGGAGGACGTCGGCCACGTCGCTGGTGGGAGGCACGCCCAGCTCGATGCGGGCGCGGCCCTCGCAGGCGGCCTGGAGCGGCTTGGGAATGATGACGGTGACGTTCATCCCTCGCGGGTCAACACCCGCCGGTAACGCAGTCTGCCACGCTCGGCGTCGGCGAGGGCAAGCAACTCGCGGCCCGGGCCCAGCACCCGGAAGGTGCCAGCGAAGGAGGCGGGCACCTCCACCACCCCACCATGGCGCACGCGCTCGGCCTCGGGCGCGGTCACCAGGAGCTCGGGCACGTCGGCCAGGGCGTCGGACAGGGACACCAGGCGGGCCGCCAGCGCCGGGCCGGCCGCCTGGATCTCCGGGAGGGGGAGCGCCTGGGCCAGGGTGAAGGGGCCGGACTGGGTCCGCCGGAGCGCGGTGAGGTGGGCGCCGCACCCCAGCGCCTCGCCGAGCTCCGCCGCCAGGCAGCGCACGAAGAAGCCCTTGCTGCAGCGCACCGACAGCTTGAGCTCGCTGGCCGAGAAGTCGCGCAGCACGAGCTCGTACACCGTCACCTGGCGGGGGGCGCGCTCCACCTCTTCCCCCGCGCGGGCCAGCTCGTAGAGGCGCCGCCCGTTCACCTTCACCGCCGAGTACATCGGCGGCGTCTGAAGGAAGGTGCCCCGGAAGCGCGCCAACGCGGCCTCCAGCACCTCGCGGGTGATGGGCGGCACCCCTCGCTCCTGCAGCACCTTCCCTTCCGCGTCGAGGGTGTCGGTGGTGACGCCCAGCCGGATGGTGGCGTCGTAGGCCTTGGTGGCCTCGGTGATGAACTGGGCGATCTTCGTGGCGTCGCCCACGCACACCGGCAGCACGCCGGTGGCCAGGGGATCGAGCGTGCCGGTGTGGCCGGCCTTCTTCACGCCCAGCGCGCGGCGCACTTCCCGCACCACGTCGAAAGACGTGAGGCCCTGCGGCTTGTCCACCACCAGCACGCCGTGCATGTCGTCACCGGCCAGGGCAAGGGCCTACCACCCCTCCTTGGTCCGGACCTCCTTGAGCAGCCGCTCGATCTTGTCGCCCTCGTCGAGGGACTTGTCGAACCTGAAGAAGACCTCCGGGGACACCCGCAGCTTCACCCGGCGCGTCACCTCCCGGCGCACGAAGCCCTTGGCGGCGTCGAGGCCCTTCTGGGTGGCGGCGCGCTCCTCCTCGGTGCCCAGCATCGAATAGAAGACCTGCGCGGTGGAGAGATCGGGCGACACCTTCACGCCCGTGACGGTGATGAAGCCGATGCGCGGATCCTTGATCTCCCCGCGCGTCAAGAGGTCCGCTACCGCGGCCTGGATCTCCTGGGCGACGCGCTCCACGCGGATGGATGAGCTCATGGCTTGCCTTTCTCCCACTCACGGCGGTTGCGCAGGCTTCGGGCGAGCGCGCGGGCGTCGTCGAGCGACAGCTTGTCCTTCCTGACCACGCCTTTCTTGCCGCCCGGGGCCGACGGGGTGGGCGGAGGCACCTGCCGCTCGTGCCGCGTCTCCCAGGCGCCCAGCCCTTCCGCCTCGGCCAGCGAGCGCTCGCCCTTCGGAATGGTGAGCAGCCCGGCGTCGACGCCGGTCGAGCCGGCGAAGAGATCTTCCCCGAAGGCGAGGATCTCCAGCTCCCGCGAGGCCACCGGCGCCACGTAGAGGTCGTCGATGAACTGGAGGATCTTGTCCATCTGCTCGTTGACGTGGCGGCGCTCGTTGCCCACCACCGCCAGGGCCACCACCGCGCGGTTCCACACCTCGTTGTCTTCCACCTCGGCGACGGCGACGTTGAACTTCGCCTTCACGCGATCGGTGACACGACGGAGCACCTGGCGCTTGGCCTTGAGGGACGCGGCGGCGGGGATGTCGAGGGTCAAGCGGGCGACGCAGACGAACATGACGACTCCGACGGACGACCTCGCGGGCGAGTGGCTGACAGTGTGTCAGCATTCCTCACGCGCACGCCAACAACGTCACCGCCCGCCCGCTTCCCCTCGCTCGACGGGGAGCCACGGGCCCTGCCAGTCAGGCGCCCTTCAGTGGAGCGACTGCCGCGTCTCCTCGATCTCGTAGGCCTCGATGACGTCGCCGGCCTGCATCTCGGAGAAGCCCTCGATGCCGATGCCGCACTCGTAGCCCTGGGCCACCTCGCGCACGTCGTCCTTGAAGCGCTTCAGGCTGGCCAGCTTGCCCTCGAAGATCTGCTTGTTGGCCCGCCAGATGCGCGCGTGGGCGGTGCGCTTGATGACGCCCTCGGTGACGGCGGAGCCCGCCACCACGCCCAGCTTCGGCACGTTGAAGAGGTTGCGCACCTCGGCCTTGCCCAGCTTCTTCTCGGTGCGGATCGGCTCGAGCAGATCCTCCATCTGGTGCGTCACGGCGTCGAGCAGCTCGTAGATGATGCCGTACGTCGACCACTTCACGCCCTTCTGCTTGGCGGCGGCCTCGGCGCCCGACTCGGGGCGGCTGTTGAAGCCCACCACCACCGCCCCGAAGGCCTCGGCGTTGCTGATGTCCGTCTCGGTCATCATGCCCACGCCCTTCTGGACGATGGTGACCTTCACCTTCGGGGTGGACAGCTTGTTGATCGCGTCAGCCACGGCTTCCAGCGAGCCGGACACGTCGGCCTTGAGGACGATCTTGAGCTCCTTCTGCTCGGCCGTCTTCTGCCGGGCGAGGAGATCGTCCAGCGTCTCGCGGCTCGTCTTGCCGGCCTCGGCTTGGCGGCCCTTGAGGATCCGGTGATCGGCGATCTGCTTGGCGGCCTTCTCGTCAGCCACGGCGTTCACCACGTCGCCCGCGGTGGGCACCGTCGACAGGCCGATCACCTCGGCGGAGTAGCCGGGCTTCACCTCGTCGATGAGCTCGCCGCGATCGTTCATCATCATGCGCACGCGGCCGTAGCTGATGCCCGACACCACGGCGTCGCCCTTGCGCAGCGTGCCTTCCTGCACCAGCACGGTGGCCACGGGGCCGCGGCCCTTCTCCAGCCGGGCCTCGAGGATGGTGCCGACGGCCGGGCGATCGGGGTTCGCCTGGAGCTCGAGCACCTCGGCCTGCAGGGAGATGTTCTCGAGCAGCAGATCGAGGCCCATGCGCGTCTTGGCGGACACCGGGACGGTGATCGTCTCGCCGCCCCAGTCCTCGGGCAGCAGCCCCGCGTCGGCGAGCTCCTTCTTGACGCGATCCGCGTTGGCGCCGGGGAGATCCATCTTGTTGATGGCCACCACGATGGGCACCTCGGCCTTCAGCGCGTGGCTGATCGCCTCCTTCGTCTGGGGCATCACGCCGTCGTCGGCGGCCACCACCAGCACCACCACGTCGGTGATGTTCGCCCCCCGCGCGCGCATGGCCGAGAAGGCCTCGTGGCCGGGCGTGTCGAGGAAGGTGATGTCCCCCTGCGAGGACTTCACCGTGTAGGCGCCCACGTGCTGGGTGATGCCCCCGGCCTCGCCGGCCGCGACGTTCGCCTTGCGGATCGCGTCGAGCAGCGACGTCTTGCCGTGGTCGACGTGGCCCATCACCGTCACCACCGGCGGGCGGGAGATCAACGCCTCGGGCTTCTCTTCGATCTTCGGGAGGAAGTCCTCGACCTCGAAGCCCACCTTCTTCACCGTCCAGCCGAAGTCCGTGGCGAGGATGGTGGCGGTCTCGACGTCGATCATCTGGTTGGCGGTGGCCATCTTCCCGCCCTGCATCAGCTTCTTGATGAGCTCGGTCGTCTTGACGCCCATGCGCTGGGAGAGATCCGAGACGGTGATCCCTTCCTGCACCTTGATGACCTTCTTCTCCTCGGCCATCTCGGTGATCTGCGTCTTCTGGCCCTTCTTCGTGGGCTTGCGCTTCTTCCCGCGGATCGGGATCGCCACGCGGCCGAACATGATCTCCCGCATGTCGGTGGTGGCGGTGGTCTCCTTGTCGCGATCGCGGCGCTGGCCCGTCCCCCTGCGCTCGCGCTCCTTGGCGCGGGCGTCGCCGGTGTCACGCTGCCCGGGCGCAAAGCCGGGGACGACCTTGAACTCGCGCACCTGGCCGACGGCGGCGCGCCCCGGGGCCATGGGGAACTGCTTCTTGGGCTGGCTGGGGGTGACGCGCTTGATAGGGATGAGCGGGCGGCTCACCACGACGGCCTGCGTGGCGGTGGGGACAGTGGGCCGGGAGGGCGCGGCGGGCGTGGTGGGCCCGGTAGCGGTGGCGCCGACCCCCGAGCGCATGGTGACCCCCGGCCGGGGCGCCGAGGCGCGC
>JBFMHF010000090.1:0-30120 GCA_040752975.1 Myxococcota bacterium | reverse complement strand
GCCGGCGCCCCCAGGGAGCACCGGCCCGCGCGAAGCACTCAGCCGCAGTTGGTCAGCGGATCGACGCCTCGTAGATCTCCTTCACCAGCTTGGGATCGACGAAGGGGTTGCGCTCGTTCTTCCCGGTGAAGGCGGGGTCGGTCTGCGGCCGCCACAGGAAGTCCGGGTTGGGGCTGTTGGGGTGCCAGCCGCCGTTGACCAGCTTCCCGTTCTTCTCCTCGAGCCAGTACTTGTACGTCTCGGAGCCGCCGCCGCCGCCGAGGTACACCGTGCGCTCGACCCAGATGATCTTCCCGTCGCCGGCCGGCCCCTGGAAGCCCTTCTTCAGCATGTCGTCGGTGGCCCAGTCGGGCTTGAGGCCATTCTTGTAGAGCGTGTCCTCGGCCTTGTAGAAGTTGTAGTTCCACACGTGGTCGCCCGAGTCCTTGTCCATGACGGCGGGCCGGCCCGACTTGAGCCACGCGCTGATCGTCTCGTGCATGAGGACCGGATCATCGCGGCGATCCTCGCGGGCCACGAAGGACAGCTCCGACTTCTTGTAGGTCTTCTCGGTGCCGTCCATCAGCCGCACCTTCACCTCGTCGGGCAGCTTGGAGGAGTTGATCGTCCAGTCCTGCTGGCGGCGCACGCCGGTCTCGAAGTCGAGGCCCTCGGTGAGGATGGTGCCCTTCACCTGCTGGCCGTTCTTCAGCGCGATGACGTCGGGGTTGGCGTCGTAGCGGTTGCCGACGAAGTCCGAGCCGCCGCCCTGGCTGTCAGCCAGCACGGTGAGCAGGCCCTTGATGTCCTGGGTGGTGAAGGTGACGCCGTTGAGGGTGACGTCCTTCTTCGGCTCCTCGAAGAGGATGCCGGCGCGCGCCACCTTGTCGCAGCTGCCCCACCAGCCGACGCTCATCGTATCGGTCGTCTTGCCGTCCTTGCCGAAGTGGCCGCGCCCGTCGAGGAAGTCCCACGCCACGTCGGCGTCGATCTTCCCGTTCTTGTTGAAGTCCACGCCGGTGGTGCGCTCCGCGTCCTTCTCGGACAACGTCGAGCTGGGGATGTAGTGGCCCGACTCCTTGTTGACGAGCCAGTTGAGGTTGGGCTTGAGCTCGAAGTTGCGGGCGCCTTCCGGCAGGCCGCGCGCCTTCAGCAGCGCGTCGAACTTCGCCAGCGGGCCTTCCTTCGCCCACAGGTTCGAGGACGCGGAGCCCACGTCGTTGCCCGAGCCCGCCATGGGCCAGTAGGTGGTGGTCCACGGCTTGCGAGACGCCTCGAGCGTCACCTTCTCGGGCTGGTTCGCAGGAGGAGGAGGCGGCGGCGGAGTAATGGTGCCCGTGCCGCTGCCCAGCAGGCGCTCGAACTCCCGCTTGCCCGCCGCGGTGAACTTCGAGGCGTGCGTCTGGAGGATGTTCTGAAGCTCGGCCTTCTCCGCGGCGTCGACGCCCGTACCGTCCTTCGCGGCAGTGAACAGCTTGCGCACCTCGTCCCGCGTGATGCGGTTGTTGGACAGTGCGGTGGTCAGCGACGAGCGAATCGAATCGACGGACATGTGTAGTCTCCCCTTCTACAGGTGCGAATTTGCCTACATTGTCGGATAGCGAGGCCGAGAGTTTCGCACATCCACGAAAATCGGGCGTGGAAACACCCAACCGGCTGAAGTCGCTGGGGTTTTGAACTAGGGTGAGGGGATGCCACCGAGGCCCGCAGCGAAGCCGCTCAAGAAGAAGACGGGACCGGCGACGGTGAGCGAGGCCGTGTACACGTCGCGCTCGCGGGGCGCGCTGCTGGGGCTGGCGGTGGGGGAAGCCCTGGCGATCCCCATGGAGGGCAAGAACGTCCCGTCGAACCAGTTCCCGGAGCTCAACGACGGGCCGGTGGTGGACATGCGCGGCGGCGGGCGCTTCGAGCTCAAGGCCGGGCAGGTGGGCTGGTGCAGCGAGCTGGCCCACTGCGTGGCGGAGGTGCTGCGCACGCACCGGCGCTACGACGTGTTCGAGGTGGCGAAGGCGTACGCGCGCTACGAGCCGGACGCGCGGGAGCTCCCGGAGCCGCTCAAGGCGGCGCTGGAGCAGGTGCGCGAGTCCAGGAGCCCGGAGAACACCGGGCGGCGGGTGTGGATCGAGGGACACCAGCGCGTGCGGGACAACGGGTGCCTGGGCCGCAGCGTGCCGGTGGGCGTCTTCTTCGCGAAGCGGCAGGACCTGCGGATCGTCGCGTCGCTGGAGGACGCGTGCATCAGCCACTTCGATCCGCTCTGCCAGTTGGCGGCGGCGACGTTGAACGGCGTCATCGCCGCGGCGATCACCACCCCGAAGGAGCGCCTGGAGAAGCCCGACGTGCTCAAGGTGGCCGAGGCCGAGCTGTCGCTGGCGGCCAGCACGCTGGGCAAGCGCGAGAGCGACTGGGTGTCGATCGTCAAGGACGCGGCGGACTGGCTGCGGGAGGACATCCGCTTCGCGCAGGACGATGATCCGATGCTGTACGGCCCGGAGCTGCACCTCTTCTTCCCGGTGCCGACGCTGGTGCGCGCCACCTTCCGCCTGGCCTTCTGGGAGCTGTTCCACGCGCCGCACTTCGAGGCGGGCGTCATCGACGTGGTGAACCGGGGAGGCGACGCGGACACCAACGCGGCGGTGACGGGTGCGCTGTTGGGCGCGGTCTACGGGGAAGAGGCGATTCCCCATCGGTGGACGGAGGTGGTGATGGAGTCGCCGGGGATGTACGTGGGTGGACCGCACTGGAACGTGTACCACCCGCGCTTCCTCGTGACGCTGGCGGGCCTCGAGCCCGATCCGCCGGCGCCGCCGCCCGAAGAGAAGAAGCCCGGCCCGGGGCGCTGACCCTCGAGGTCGGGAGGCCGCGAAGAGAAGCGGCGCGCGCCGAAGGACACGCACGGCGGAGCCCAGTCGACTCCCGGCCCGACTCTCGCTGCGCCGACGGCCGGAGAGCGACCGGCATCTGCACTCCAGCGCGCCGCACGATCAACGGATCGGCTCAAGCCCCGCGTCGACGGCCCATTTCGGAGCAGGGGTGAGCGAGCTGAAGGCCAGCTCGAAGCGCAGCCCTGCTGGCGCCTTCGGCTGAGGCAGCTTCCACCCGACCAGGGTCGTCTTCAGGCAGGACGCCACGGCGTCGTTGAGCACCGTGTCGCTCTCGACGGTGAGATCCTCGAGCCGCCCGCCGTCCGACACGGTCGCGCGGTAGCCCAGGAACCCGGAGACCTCGGGGTTCCGCCGGAGCTCCTTCTCGTAGCAATGGGCGAGCTGCGCCTTGCGCGAGGTGAAGAAGGCCTCGACCTGGGCCGAGTCGAGGCCGGCGCCGACGTCGCGCACCTTGATCGTCACGCGGCCCCGCACGGCGGGGAGTGAGGTCTGCCCGAGAGCCAGGCCGAGCGCGAAAAGGAGCAGGGAGCTCATCGCTCCACCCTACCGTGCTGGCGGCGCGCACCTCCAGCCGCTACCGGACCACCAGCACCGGCTTCTTGCAGATGTGCACCAGGCGGTCGGCGACGCTGCCCAGCATCACCCGGGACAGCGGGTTGTGCCCCCTGGCGCCGATCACCACGCCCCACACCCGGTCCTCCTCCGCCAGGTCCGCGATGGCCTCCGCGGGGCCGCCGTGCAGCATCACCGTCTCGCACGCGCCGCCGAGCTCGGAGACGAGCTTCGCGGCTGCCTTCAGCGCGTCGGCGGCGATCAGCCGGTTTCCCTCCTCCACCTTCTGGATGGCCTCGGCGTAGGTGGTGGGCGGGAGGAGGATGGGCTTGAGCACGTAGACCAGCGTGAGGCTGGCGCCGAGGCCCTTCGCCACGTCCACCGCCATCCGAACGCCCTTGAGCGCCGCCTCGCTGCCGTCCACGGCCACCAGGATCGTCTTCATGGGGTCCTCGTACGAGTGGGCTGTCGACAGCCCGGGAGACTGCAGCAGGAGCGCTGGCCCTCGCGTGAGGGCCGGGGGCTGACCACGTTGCCGAACAGCAGCGCCATGTGAGGCTCATAACGCGTCACGCCGCGCGACGCAGCTGCCGGCCGTCGGCGCCTTCACAACCCCCAGGGGTTCTCGGCGTCGATTCGCTCGACCCACGAGAGGCCGAGGGCGCCTGGGTGCACCGTGACGGTGGTTGAGTCCAGGGGCTTCTCCCACGCACGGACGGGATGTTGCTTGATGCCTCCCATCAGCCCAGCGCCTCGTCGTCGTCCTTCCTCAGCCCGCGGCGGGACCGTGAGGTTGTCAGGTCCGTCGAGCCGCCTCGATGGCTTCTCAGCTCTGGCGCTTCTCCACCGTCACGCGATCTCCGACGCGAACGGGGCCCTCGCGCTCGACCCACCCCACCACACCGCGCCGGCGCCGGGCGGCCTTCACGAAGTCCTGCGCGAGCGACGCTGCGCCCGACGAGCCCGCGACGATCGCCCTGCCCGCCTTCGTGCACGGCTCGTTCTCCGAGTCGACGACGACGACGGCCCCCGACTCGAAGACCAGCCGCGTCGACGCCGGGAGCGCCGTGAAGTCGTCCACGTCGGACACGCACACGTTGGCGCCCAGCCAGCGGTAGTCCAGCTTCGGCAGCCCCAGGGCCCGCGCGATGTCGGCCAGCTCCTCGAGGCTCACCAGGGAGAGCTGGCGGGAGTTGCGCAGCGTCGCCCCCTTCGGCACGTGCTTCTGGCGCACGCCCGCCTCCATCGTCAGGCCGAAGTGGCGATCACCCACCACGCCGGCGAACGTCAGCTGCAGCACTTCGACGGCGCGGGTGACGAACTCGCCCGGCGCGTCTGCGATTCCCAGGTGCTCGACGCGCACGACGCCTCCCGGACTTCAGTGCACCACCAGCACCGGCCGCTGGCAGATGTGCACGAGGCGATCGGCCACGCTGCCCACCAGCAGCCGCTTCACCGCGCCCAGGCCGCGACTCCCCACCACCACGAGGTCCGCGTCCATCACCTCGGCCTGTTCGGCGATCATCTCCGCGGGAGGGCCCAGCTTCACCACGCAGCCCACCGCGGGGCTCCCCAGCGCTTCCACCGCGCCTGCCAACACCTTCTGCCCACGCGCGAGCTCGGCCTGGTGCAGCTCGTCCAGCGGCGCCCAGGGCGCGTCGCCCGGCATCACCACCGGCGGCACGACGTAGACGAGCGTCACCTTCGCGCCGAAGGGCTTCGCGTATTCGAGCGCGGTGCGCGCCCCCTTCAGCGAAGGCTCCGAACCATCCACCGCGACGATCACCTGCTTCATGCTCCGCATGGTCGCCGCCCGCACGCCTGCACGCAACGGCCAAGCGCGACGCCCGATCCCGTCGCGCCCGCACGAGCCGAGGGACGACTCCTGACGGAGACCCTGCCGCCTGCACGAGATCAGCCCGCCCTGTCCGACCGGGCCCAGTTCCGCTCGGTCACAGTCCACCAGGGCGAGGGCCGGGGGCGCCGAGGATCGCGCGAAGCTCGACCGGAGCTCCTTCTCGCGCGTCCTGCGCAAGTCCTGCTTGTGCCAGCGCAGCTTCTGCCTGAGCGCGCCGACTGGCGCGGCCGGGCCGGCGAGAAGCAGAACACTGACGCAGGGGTAGCGCCCGGGAGTCCACCTCGCGAGACGAGGGAGCGTGGCTCGCTTGTTGCTGCCCTCGAGTGCTGCGTCTCTCAATGTGGGGGTGTTTCATGAGAACGCGAACGCTCACGGCGATCCTGGCGTCTTTGCTCCTCGCGTGCGGTGGCTCTCCGACTCCTGACGGCGGACAAGGAGGTGGGGGCGGTGGCGGCATCGGAGGCGGTGGCGGAGGAGGAGGTGGTGGTGGCGTTGGCGGCGGTGGTGGTGGCGTCGGCGGCGGCGGTGGCGGTGGCGGCGCGTGCGTGCCTCAGTGCGGTGGGCGGGTGTGCGGCGACGACGGCTGCGGCGGCACGTGCGGGACCTGCGGCGCCGGCCAGACGTGCGACGGCTCCGGACAGTGCGTGACCCCGACGTTGAGTCTCCAGGCGCAAGCCGTGGGCGCCTACGCGCAGGTGAGTTCGACCTGCGCCTCTGGATCCGGCGGCCCGATGATGACGGGCTACGCCTACTTCCTGTGCCCGGGCGGGAAGGTGCGCGGCGCGGGCTACTTCGGCAACGCCACCAACCTGAACTGCGGCGACTTCACCGTGACGGCGCCCGTCTACCCGAGCTGCACCGATCGCTACGGCTGCTTCCCGAAGGTGAACGCGACGGTGAAGGACACGCTGATCATCGGTGGGCAGTCCGACGTCCAGTACGGCTTCCAGTTCGGGATGTACCTGATCCACCAGGCGGGCAAGACGTACCTCCACCGGCCGACGACGTGTCACAACAACTCGAGCGCGATGATCGTCCTCGAGCGCATCGCGATGGACGTCGCCGAGAACTACTGCCACTCGGCAGCCTGTCCGCAGTCGGGTGGCTCCACCGGCGGCTCGGGCACCTGCGGCACGGACTGCGACTGCGGCCACTGCTGGTACTGCGAGAAGAGCGGCGGCACGAGCACGTGCCGGTACGGCGGCGAAGGGCCGTACGGCTGCTACCGCGGGTGCGGCGGCTAGGCGCCCGGGGGCGATGGCTGTTCCCAGCCGGCGGCCATCGTGTATAGGCCCCGGGCATGGCGTCGTTCTCCGTCCAGAATGTCAGCAAGGCCTACGGCCCCAAGAAGCTCTTCGAGAGCGTCAACGTCGCGTTCAGCGCGGGCCGCCGCTACGGCCTCACCGGCCCCAACGGCGCGGGCAAGTCGACGTTCATGAAGATCCTCGCGGGCGACGAGGAGCAGGACACGGGCGAGATCATCCGCCCACGGAAGCTGGGCATCTTGCGGCAGGACCACTTCAAGTACGAGGACATGCGCGTGCTGGACGTGGTGATCATGGGCAACAAGCACCTGTGGGCCGCGCTCGACGAGAAGCACAAGCTGCTGGAGAAGCCCGAGCTGTCCGAGGCCGACGGCCACCGGCTGGGCGATCTCGAGGGCATCATCGCGGAGGAAGACGGCTACTCCGCCGAGTCCGACGCCGGGGCGCTGCTCATGGGCCTGGGCATCGACGAGAAGTTCCACGAGGGGAAGCTCAAGGAGCTCACCGGCGGCTACAAGCTGCGCGTGCTGCTGGCCCAGGCGCTGTTCGGCAAGCCCGAGGGCCTCCTGCTGGACGAGCCCACCAACCACCTCGACATCGACTCCATCCGCTGGCTGGAGAACTTCCTCCACGAGTACGAGGGCGTGCTGATCACCATCTCGCACGACCGGCACTTCCTGAACGCGATCTGCACGCACATCGCCGACATCGACTACGAGACGATCATCATCTACCCGGGCGGCTACGACGACATGGTGCGCCAGAAGGCCCAGGTCCGCAGCCGCGTCGAGGCGGAGAACGCCGAGAAGCAGAAGAAGATCTCCCAGCTCAACGAGTTCATCGCCCGCTTCTCCGCCGGCACGCGCGCCAGCCAGGTGCAGAGCCGGAAGAACCAGCTCGAGAAGCTGAAGATGGAGGACTTGAAGCGCTCGAACATCGCCCGTCCCTTCATCAAGTTCGAGCAGAAGGCGCCGTCGGGCAAGCAGACGCTGGAGATCGAGGGCATCTCGAAGAGCTACGACGGGCAGACGATCATCCCGCCCTTCCGCGCGCTGGTGACCAAGGGCGAGAAGATCGCCGTCATCGGGAAGAACGGCGTGGGCAAGTCGACGCTGGTGAAGATGATCGCCGGCGTGGAGAAGCCCGACGCGGGCGTCATCAAGTGGGGGCACAACGCGTCCGTCGGCTACATGCCGCAGGATCACCACGGGATCATCAAGAAGGGCACCACCGTCTACGGCTATCTGCGCGAGCTCGCGGACATCAAGATGGGCAACGAAGAGGTGTCCGGCCTGCTGGGCCGCATGCTCTTCAGCGGCGAAGAGCGCATGAAGCCCACCGACACGCTGTCCGGCGGCGAGACGGTGCGCACGCTGCTGTGCCAGCTCATGCTGCGCAAGGACAACGTGCTCATCCTCGACGAGCCCACCAACCACCTCGATCTCGAGTCGATCGCCGCCCTGGCCGAAGGCCTGTCGCGCTACGAGGGCACCGTCATCATCGTCACCCACGACCAGCAGCTCATCTCCGAGGTCGCCACCCGCATCTGGGCGCCGCGCAAGGGCAAGGAAGTCATTGATTTCGTGGGTGGTTTCGAGGACTTCATCGTCAAGCACCAGGACGTGGCCGCCCAGCGCCGGTGAACATTCGCGCCCATCGGATTGCCCCCGGTCCCTTGTGTGCGCCGGTGCGCTTTGAGAAAACATGGCCGTTCCCGGGGATCCCATGCGTACTTTTCCTGTCCTGACCCTCCTTGTGGTGCTGGGTGCGTCTTCCTGCGGCAAGGAGAAGCTGGTCGCCGCGCTCTGCCGCGCCGACGACGACTGCGAGGCCGGCTTCCTCTGTGAAAACTACGAGTGTGTGCCGCGCGAGGCGAAGGCGTGCACCAACGTGCTCGACGGCAACCCGATCCTCCAGCCCACGCCGCACGTGGTGGACTTCGGCACCCTCGACTCGCAGGCCGCGCTGCTGCAGACGGTGACGCTGCACAACATCGGCAACTGCACGCTGACGCTCTTCGAGGCCAACCTGAAGGAAGGCGCGCCCGCGGGCTTCTCCTGCGACGTGTGCGGCACCGCCTTCCCCAAGGAGATCTTCCCCGGGCGCTCGATGGACCTGTCCATCGCCTACACGCCGAGCGCGGTGGCCGTCGACTCGACCGAGCTCATCCTCCTGTCGGACGACAAGGAGTACCCGACGCTGCGCGTGCCGCTGCACGCCAACTACATCGGCACGCCGCAGGTGTCGGTGACACCCAACCCGGTGGACTTCGGCTACACCGCGGAAGGCCGGCTGGTGCGCAAGACGGTGTCGATCACCAACCAGGGCACCGGCACCGCGCCCGTCACCATCACCGCCATCGCCATCTCCCCGGCCGACACCATGGACTTCGAGCTGGTGGCGCCGTCCACGCTTCCGCTGACGCTCGTGCCGGTGGGGGCCGATCGCGGCGCCGTGGAGTCGCTCGAGGTGCGCTACCACCCGCGCAGCCTCGCCGAGCACACCGCCGATCTCGTCATCACCACCACGCGCGGCACCGTCACCGTGCCCATGAAGGGCAACTCGTCGACGCCCCCGAAGATCACCACCAACCCGGCCAGCATCGACCTGGGCGACGTGGCGCTCGGCACCAGCAAGTTCAAGACGCTCACCATCGTCAACGAGGGCGGCGCGCCGCTCACCGTCACGCAGCGCTGGGGCGGGATGAACCCGACGACGGATCTCTACACCACGCCGCAGGTGGTGCCGGCCATCGCCCCCGGCATGTACGTCGAGGTGCAGGTCGCCGTCACCGCCACGCAGACGGGCGCGTACAGCGGCCTGCTGTTGCTCGAGACGAACGACCCGCAGAAGCCGTCCGTCACCATCCCCGTCACGGCCAACGGCGTGCCCGGCCCGGGCCCCGCGGTGGTGAAGCTGGAGATGACGTACGAGAACGGCAGCGACACCGCCTTCGACAACGACGTGCGCAACGTCGACATGACGCTCGAGCACCCGTTCGGCTACGTCTGCAACAAGCAGACGCCCAGCCCGATGAACTGGGGCGCCTACGGCACGCCGACGTGGCTGGCCTTCGCGCCGAAGGAAGAGCCGGAGCGGATCGTGCTCGCCGACGCCATGCAGGACGGCACCTGGCGGGTGATGGTCAGCTACCAGGCCGACTGCTCCTCGCTCCCCACGCAGCTGCTCGCGGGGCTGTTGGGCATCAGCGTGGACGTGCTCATCGACTACCTGACTGGGGGCGTGGTCAACATTCCCGGTCAGGACATCGGGCAGTTGATCAGCCAGATCTGCCTGTCGACGAAGGGCACCAACGTCAACGTGAAGGCGTACGTCAACGGCATGCTGATCGGCGAGCGGCAGGCGTCGTTGGGCCGCAAGGGTGACAGCACGTACGTCCTCGATCTGGTCCGGACCGGCGGGACCTTCAGCATCCGGTAACGAGGCTCGGCCATGCGACGATTGCTCCTTCCTTCCCTGCTGGCTGTGACGCTCGCGGCGTGCGGAACGAAGACGCCCGAGCCTCCGGGGCCGGTGATCCCGGCGTTCCGCGGCATCATCGCCACCCCGCCGCAGCTGACCTACACCTGCGTCATCCCCGGCTGCGACACGACGCTCAAGGTGAAGGTGTCGTCCACCGTCAACCGGCGGATCGCCATCAAGCGCATCGTGCTGTCCGAGGAGAACGGCGACTACACCGTGACGCCCACCGAGGCGGCGCCCTTCATCCTCGGCGCGGCGAGCGACTTCTCCGTCGACGTGCGCTTCGCGCCGAAGTCGGCCCCGACCTCGCAGAACCTGAACCTCCTGGTGACGTACACCGACGCCAGCGCCGAGGAGAGCCCCGATCGCATCGAGGCAGGCGAGCTGGTCATCCCCCTGGTCCGCCGGCTGGTGGGCGAGCCGCGCATGGAGGTGAGCCCTCCGTCGCTGAACTTCGGCGTGGTGCCGCTCAACGCCCGCAAGTCGCTGCCGGTGAAGGTGGTGAACGGCGGCTTCGGGAACATCGCGCTGGCGGTCGATCGGGCCGACGCGGGCACGGACTCGTTGATCGTCAACCTGCCGATGAACGCCGCGCTGGTGCCCGACGCGGGCGTCGACGTGCCCATCAGCTTCGCGCCCACCTCCGAGGTGTACGTGAAGCACTCGGTGCAGCTGGGCTCTTCGACGCCGGGGGTCGACCCCGTCTACGTGCAGGTGGAGGCGACCAGCTACTCCACGCCGCGGCTGCTGGTGGAGCCGGAGGAGCGGGCGATCGACTTCGGCGAGGTGCCGCGCACCATGAGCCGGAAGGTCACCGTGCAGCTGGCCAACGTCGGCGGGCAGACGCTCAACCTCACCAACGTCTCGGTGCGCGACCTGTCGGGCAACCTGAAGGTGACGCTGCCCAACGGCATGACCACCGCCACGCTGCTGCCGCTGCAGCGGCTGTCCATCGAGCTCGAGCTCGACGGGACCAACCCGGGCATCGTCGACGGGGCCCTGGTGATCCAGTCGAACGATCCGATGCGGGGAATGCTGGAGGTGCCCATCATCGGGACCGTCACCGAGCCGCGGCTGCAGGCCTCGCCCACGTCGATCACCTGGGGCGTGGTGCCGATGGGGTGGGCCGTGGCCAAGCCCATCGAGCTGCGCAACGTCGGCTATGGCGCCCTCACCATCAAGCGGATCAGCTTCGTGGGCGGGACGAGCACGCTGTACTCCTTCAAGAACCTGCCGTCGCTGCCGGCCACCCTGCCGCGCGAGGGGCGCCTGGCCTTCGAGGTGGAGTTCCGCGCCGAGACGGCGGCCGCCTTCGCGGGCTCGGTGTCGATCGAGACGGACGACGCGGTCGAGCCCTTCCAGGAGGTGACGCTCTCAGCCACGGGCGGCACGTGCGCCGCCGGCTGCCCCATCGCCAATGGCTCACCGAGCTGCTCGACGGGGACGTGCTCGATCGGCAGCTGCAACACCGGGTGGTACGACACGGACGACTCTGCCGCCACGGGCTGCGAGTGCCAGGAGATCGGCACGGATCCAGGGGACTTCTGCAGCTCGGGGCTGAACAAGGGCACGCTGTCGGACTCGTCGTCGTCGTCCACCAGCCACACCGGCATCATCCACTCCGAGGACGACATCGACTTCATCCGGTTCTACGGCCAGGACAACTCCCAGTTCCTCTCGGACGACTACGACGTGCGCATCAACATGAGCAGCGGCGATCCCAACATCATGATGTGCGTGTACCGCTACGACACCGGGAACAACGTCAACGAGTGCTACCTGAACAACGAGACCTGCAACATCCGCAGCTACCGGCGCGACGGCAACCTGGGCGCGGAAGACGGGGCGGTCTACTACATCAAGATCTTCCGCCGGCCCAACACCGCGCCCACCTGCAGCTCGTACACGGTGTACATGCAGAACGGCTGAGTCACCGCTTCGACCAGGTCATCTCCACCATCGTGCGGCGGAAGCCGAGCGACTCGAAGAGCGCCTGGGCGCCGGCGTTCTGCGTCGCCGAGTGCAGCACCACCTTCGTCGCCCCCCGCGCGCGCAGCTCGTCCAACATCGCGGCGACCAGCTTCCTGCCGATGCCGTGGCGGCGGTAACGAGCATCGACGGCGACGTCGTGCAACGCGCCGTGCTCGTCCAACAGCGCGTTCCAGTCGCGCTTCTCCACCGTGCCGTAGGCGTAGCCCACCACCTCACCGTCCAGCTCGGCGACCAGCAGCGCCACGGCCTTCTTCCCCAGCTGCGTCCCGAAGAACCAGCGGTAGCCCTCGTCGACGGGCTCGACGAGGAGGAAGCGATCGGCGTCCCAGCGGTGGTGCTGGCGCACCAATTCGGCGGCGAGCGTGCCGACAGGGCCCAGGTCGGACTTCTTCATCGGACGGATGGTGGGAGAGCTCATGGCCTCGCGGTAATCGAGTGCTGCACGAGCCACAAGGGAGGTGGCTGGTGCAGCAGTCGATCGCGGTCGTGGTAGGAGCGGCGGGGGATGGCTGCCCCTGCCTGCATCGCCGGCGACGCGACGAAGCCCGAGGCCTGGGCGCGCCTGCTCTCGGGACGGAAGGCCGACGCGCTGGTGAGCGACCCTCCGTACTGCCTGCTGACCCGACGGAGGAAGGGCGGCGACGAGCGGGATCCAAAGGGCAGGAAGATCGACCGGGGCCCGGTGCGGCGCTTCGAGTCGGTGCGCGAGTACCGGCTCTTCACCCGGGCGTGGCTGGAGGTGGCGGTGACGCACCTCAGCCCAGACGCGCCGCTGGTCCTATGGACCAACCTCCTGGGGCGCGAGCCGATCACCCAGGTGGCGAAGGAGTTGGGCTGGGCGCACCTGCGCGGCGAGTACGTGTGGGGGAAGCGGACCCGGGAGGGCAACAGCGGTGAGGAGCTGTTGCGGGTGGTGGAGACGGCCCTCGTCTTCGCGAAGACGCCGGCGCCCACGCCCTCCCCGGCCGATCCGGCGGCGCCCTGGGCGGTGGTGGCGGGCTACGACGACGACGGTGAGGGAAAGCGCTGGGGCTCTCACCCCAACCACAAGCCCTTCGGCGTGCTGGAGCCGCTGGTGCGGACGTGGACGAAGCCGGGACAGCTGGTGGTGGACTGCTTCGCGGGCAGCGGCTCCATCCCCGCGGCCGCGCTGCGGCTGAAACGCGACGTGGCGTGCCTGGAGCTCGAGGTGGACTGGGCCGCGCGGGTGACCGAGCGCCTCGCGTCGGTGAGGGTCGGATGAGCGCACGCCCCACCGTCCTCCTCTTCGACATCGACGGCACCCTCGTCACCACCGGGGGCGCCGGCCGCCGTGCGCTCGAGCGCGCCTTCGAGGTGTTCCACGGCCGCGCCGACGCCTGCTCGCACTTCCCGTTCGACGGGATGACCGATCGCGCGATCGTCCGACAGGGGCTGACGGCGATTGACGTCGAGCCGACGGAGGCAGCGATCGACTCGCTGCTTTCACGCTACGTGGCCGTCCTCGAGGAAGAGGTCGCCAGAGTCGACGCCTCCCGCTACCGCGTGCACGCCGGCATGGAGGAAGCGGTGAAGGCCGGCCTCGCCGCGGGGATGGCCGTGGGGCTCGGCACGGGGAACATCCGGGAAGGGGCGCGCGTGAAGCTGGAGCGCGTCGCGCTGTTCCAGCACTTCGCCTTCGGCGGCTTCGGGGATGATGACGAGTCCCGGCCGGCGCTGATCCGCCGGGGCGCAGAGCGGGGAGCCGCGCGACTGGGCGTGGGGCTGTTTGAAGCGCGTGTCGTCGTCATCGGAGACACCCCGAAGGACGTCGCGGCCGCGCAGGCGATGGGGGCGCAGAGCATCGGCGTGGCGACGGGCAACTGGTCCGTGCAGCAGTTGCTCGACTCCGGCGCGACGTGGGCGTTTCCCACGCTCGCCGCCCCGGGAGCGCTCGACGTCCTCCTGGGAGAGTGAGTCACGCCAGCGCGCCTCGGCTCGGCCCCAGGACTCCAGCGGCAGCGCGAGGGCCTCTCCCGCCCCTGACGACGGCCGGACGCGGCTCCACCCACCGCTTCCTCGAGCTCACCCGCTGGCGCGGCTCAACGCAGCCCGGACTCCAGCGGCAGCGCGAAGGCCTCTCGCGACGGCCGGAACGCGGCCCCCCACCGCTTCCTCGAGCACCCGCTGGCGCGGCTCAACGCGGCCCGGACTCCAGCGGCAGCGCGAAGGCCTCTCGCGACGGCCGGACGCGGTTCCCCAGCACTTGCTCGAGTTCACCCGCTGGCGCGGCTCAACGCGGCGCGGGCTTGCGCGGCAGCGCAAAGGCCTCTCGCGACTGCCGGACGCGGCTCCCCCACCGCTTCTTCGAACTCACCCGCTGGCGCGGCTCAACGCGGCCCGGACTCCAGCGGCAGCGCGAAGGCCTCTCGCGACGGCGGACGCGGCTCCACCCACCGCGTGCTCGAGCTCACCCGCTACCGCGGCCCGGACTCCAGCGGCAGCGCGAAGGCCTCGAGAAACACCTCGGGGAGAAAATCGAGATCGCCCTCAGGCCTTCGCTGGTAGCCGCGGCGCACGTAGAGGCCGCGTACGCCTGCCGCGCCTCGCCGCACGTGGAGACAGACAGCCGGCGCCCCCAGCTCCCGCGCCCAGGCCTCCGCCGCGTCCAACAACATCGCCGACACCCCGGCGCCCCGGTGCCTGGCGTGCACGGCCAGGTGGCGCAAATCGACAGCGCCGGAAATCCACGCTTCGCTGCCGGGAGCCCCCGGCGGCCACACCGCCACCGTGCCCACCACCTCGCCGCGGTACTCCACCACCCACACCCGGGCCACGGCGCGCTTGCCTGCCGTGTCGCGCAGCTCGCGCTTGCGCTCCTCGCTCACCACCACCTCGGGCATCTTCCGCGCGTATTGCTCGACGAAGCTCTGCACCAGCAGCTCGCCCACCGCGACGTCGTCCCGCGGCTCCGCGTTGCGCAACGTGTACCCGTCCACCGGCATCGGCACGCGAAATAGCACCGGGCCCGGCGCGGCTGGGGGCAAAATCACGCCCATGGGCTTGCGCCGCCTCCTCGTGCCGCGTGACGCGCCGCCGCGGTTGGACAAGTTCCTCACGCGCGCCCTGCCCTCGCTGCCCCCCGCGCGGCTCCAGGCCCTCCTGCGTGACGGGAAGGTACGCGTCGACGGATCGAGAGCGAAGCCGCTCAGGCGCCTGCGCGGGGGAGAGACGGTCGAGCTCGAGCTCCCACCGCCCCTCCCGGCGCCGCGCGTCGAGGGCCCACGCCTCCGCGCGTTGTACGAGGACGACGCGCTGCTCGTCGTCGACAAGCCGGCCGGCCTGGTGGTGGAGCCGGGGGCCGACGCGCGCTCGCTGGTGGCCGTGGCGGCGTCTCAATTCCACGGCTTCGACGTGGGAGGCGTCGCCGCGCCCGGCATCGCCCACCGCCTGGACAAGGACACGACGGGGTGCCTCGCGCTGGCGAAGACGGACGAGGCACTCGCCGCGCTCCTGCGCGCCTTCGACGAGAAGCGGATCGACAAGCGTTACCTCGCGTTGGTGCTCGGCGCTCCTCCGGATCAGGGCGCCTTCGACACGCCATACGCGAAGCACCCGGGAGATCCCCGCCGCTACACGACCAGGGTCGACTCTCCGCGGCGCGCCCGGTTGTCCTTCACGGTGAAGGAGCGCCTGGGAGAGCTCACGCTCCTGGAGGTGGACCTCGACACCGGGCGCACCCACCAGATCCGCGTGCAGCTCGCCGAAGCCGGCTTCCCCGTAGCGGGGGACTCGACCTACGGGCGACCACACCCACTGGGTGACGCGCTCGGTCGGGTCGCGCTGCACGCCGCCCGCCTCCGCCTCGACGGCGTCGCGGCCGCTCCGGTGGACGTCACCGCGCCGCTCCCCGCTGACTTCACCGCGCTGCTGTCCCGGCTGCGCGCCTGACGGCCCCTGGAACGTCCTTCTGCGGACATCCCCCGATGGAGCCGGCGATGGTCGGCCCGCTCCCCTGCCGCTGCGGACAACTCCGAGCGCCCCGCCTCCTGGTGAGCGCTCTGTCACCGGCGACTCAACCGAGAGCGCTTCATGGCTGGCAGGAACCATGGACTCTTGCCCGGTACCTCCCAGCCGGCTCGCTCCCGCGCCCCCACCGTGCGCACCTCGACAAACCACTCAGCACGCCTCCGGTGATTCCGGGCGTCCCGGGCCGGCCCCACCACGGAAGAGGAGCCTCCACGATCCCGCAGAAGCGCACGCACGCGCGTGCTAAGTGCCTCGGCCCATGAACAGCCCCCTGGAAGCCTTCGACACCGTCGCCTTCTCCGAAGCGCTGCTCGGCCGCCTCCACGCGGCGAAGGCAGAGCTGTCGCGCAAGCAGGGCCTCAAGGACGAGAAGAGCTGGCTGGCGACCGCTGTCGATCGGCTCGCCGCCGCGCGCGAGGGCGTGGGCGATCTCCTCACCCGCGTCCTCAAGCTGGACGAGCTCGCGCCGCTGCGCGAAGAGCACGCCCGCACGCTGCAGCACTCCGTCATCGACGCCGTCGAGCGCCTGCAGGCCGGCATCACCTTCCACGGCGGGAGCCGCGCGCCCGTGCTGGAGACGCTGTACGGCAAGCTGAAGCTGCCGCCGCTGCGCCGCGCCGAGCGCGAGGACTTCGAGCGCTTCTGCGCCGACTTCGAGAAGCGCCTCAACGGCAGCTACGTGAAGCGCATGCTGGCCGATGAGGCCTTCGCGCCCATCGCGCCCGCCCTCGCCGAGGTGCGCAAGGCGTTCTCCACCTGGCGGAGCGCGCTGTCCCCTGAGCCAGTCTCCGAGGCGGAGGCGAAGGCGCTGCGCAGCGAACTGGACGCCGCCGCGCGGAAGCTCGAGCTGCCGCTGCGCCAGGCACGACTCCTCGCCGAGGCCGCCTGCGCTCCCGTGAAGGACCTGTACGAGAGCTCCGGGCTGGCCGCAAAGCCGAAGAAGCGCAGCGTCAGGCTCGCCCGGCCCCTCGAGGAAGACGTCGCCGAGGCCGAGGCCGCCGCAGACGCGCTGGAGCCTCAGGCGAAGCCACCCCGTCACAACCCGGAGGCTGACGAGGTCGGGGAGGCCCCTCCCCTGCCCGCCGCGCCGGCACCTCAGGAGCCTCTCGGCGCGAAGCAGGCCCGGCGCAAGGGGGAGGCCAGGGAGTCCGAAGAAGCCCTCCCGCAGCAAGCGGCGCAGTCGTCTCGGCCGCGTCGCGCTCGAAGGAACGCGAAGGCCCAGTCGGCCACCGTCGAGTGAGCTGCGAGCCCTTCTCGCTCCCTGAGGCTGTCCCCCGGCGCAGGAGCGGAGAGACCGTCTCGTGACGCCCCTGCCCATCGACGACGTCCTTCCCGGGGTGCTCGCCGCCCTGCGCGATCGCGAGGCCCTGGTGCTCGAGGCGCCGCCAGGCGCCGGCAAGACGACGCGGGTACCGCCGGCCATCCTCGACGCGGGGCTCGCCGGGGACAAGGAGCTCGTCGTCCTCCAGCCTCGTCGCCTGGCGACCCGCCTCGCCGCCGTGCGCGTGGCGCAGGAGCGCGGTGAGCGCCCGGGCCAGACCGTGGGCTACCAGGTCCGCTTCGAAGACGTCTCTTCCGCGAAGACGCGGATCCGCTTCGTCACCGAGGGCATCCTCACCCGCCGCCTCGTCGGCGATCCGCAACTCAAGGACGTCGGCGTCGTCGTCCTCGACGAGTTCCACGAGCGCCACCTCGCCGGCGATCTCGCGCTGGCCATGCTGCGGCGTCTCCAGAAGACGTCCCGGCCCGACCTCAAGCTGGTGGTGATGTCCGCCACTCTCGACGCCGCGCCCATCGCCGCCTGGCTGGGCGACGCGCCGCGGATCCGCAGCGAAGGCCGCCGCTTCGACGTGGCCCTGGAGTACCTCGAGCGCGAAGACGACCGCCCGCTCGAACAGCAGGTGCTGGCCGCGCTCAAGCGGCTGGTGCAGGCCCAGCTCGACGGGCACGTGCTCGTCTTCCTCCCCGGCGCATCGGAGATTCGGCGCGCCCAGGAGGCTTGCGCCGAGTTCGCCGCCCGCCAGGGCCTCGAGCTGCACGCGCTGCACGGCGATCTGCCTCCCGCCGAGCAGGATCGGGCGCTCGCGGCCAGCAGCAGGCGCAAGGTGATCCTCTCCACCAACGTCGCCGAGACGTCCGTCACCATCGACGGGATCGCCGCCGTCGTCGACTCGGGCCTCGCGCGTGTCGCGGCCCACTCGCCCTGGAGCGGACTGCCCACCCTGAAGGTGACGAAGATCTCCAAAGCCTCCGCCACCCAGCGCGCCGGACGTGCCGGCCGTACGCGCGCCGGCGCCTGCGTGCGCCTGTACACGCGCGGCGACTACGAAGGCCGCCCCGCCGCCGACGCGCCGGAGATCCGCCGGCTCGACTTCACCGAGTCCGCGCTGGCCCTGCGCGCGCTGGGCGTCACCGACGTCGCCGCCTTCCCCTTCTTCGAAGCGCCCGCCAGCGCCGCGCTCGAAGCGGCCGACGGGCTGCTGCGCCGCCTGGGAGCCCTCACCCGCGAGGGCGCCCTCACGGACGTCGGACGCCGGCTGCTGCGCTTCCCCCTCCACCCCCGCCAGGCGCGGCTCATCGTGGAGGCGGAGCGTCTGGGCGTTGGCCGGGAGGGCGCGACGCTGGCGGCCCTGCTGGGGGAGCGCGACATCCGCCTCGAGGCGCGCACCCGCTTCGGCGCCGGTGGACGTGGGCCCGACGTCCACGCCGGCCCGTCCGATCTCCTCGAGCTCCTCGACCGCTTCCAGCGCGGCCAGAAGGTTGGTCCGCGGGCTGCCGGGCTCGACGCCGGCGCCTTCAGCGCCGTGGAGCGCGTCGAACGCCAGCTCACCCGGCTGCTGGATGCTGGTGCGCCCGCGCCGAGGACCCAGGCCGAGCACGAGGCGGCGTTGCTGCGGGCGGTGCTGGCCGGCTACCCCGATCGCGTGGCGAAGCGGCGACGCCCGAAGGCGCCCGAGCTCGTCTTCGCCGCGGGAGGCTCCGGCACGCTCGACGCCTCGTCGGTGGTGCACGACGCCGAGCTGCTGGTGGCGGTGGACGCGGAGGAACGGAAGGGCGGCGTCACCGTGCGCCTCGCCAGCGCCATCGAGCCGGAGTGGCTCCTGGAGTCGGCGTCCGACGATCTCGGCGAGGTGGACGCGATCGAATGGAACCAGGACGCACGCCGCGTGGACCGGGTGACCAGGCTGACGTGGGGCAGCATCTCCCTGGAGGAGACACGTCAGCCGGCGCCCGCCTCGGCGGAGGTGTCGGCCCTGCTCGCCGAGCACGCGCTCGCGGCCGACATGGCTACCTTCGTCGACCGCGAGCGGCTCACCGCCTGGCAGTGTCGCGTCGAAGCCCTGCGCACGGCCTTCCCCGAAGCGCAATTCCCCGTCGCCGACGAGGGCTTCGTTCGTGAGACCCTGAAGTCGCTCTGCGAAGGCCGGCGCAGCTTCAAGGAGCTCTCCGAGGCCAATCTGCTCGATGCGCTGCAGGCGCAGTTGACGCCACAGCAGGCCGGCCTTCTGGCCCGGGAGACGCCAGAGCGCATCACGCTGCCCGGGGGCCGTCAGGTGAAGGTGAACTACGAAGTGGGCCGCCCGCCGTGGATCGAGTCGCGGCTGCAGGACTTCTTCGGCATGACGAAGGGGCCTGCCATCGGCCGGACGCCGCTGGTGCTCCACTTGCTGGCGCCCAACATGCGCGCCGTGCAGGTGACGACCGATCTCTCCGGCTTCTGGGAGCGTCACTACCCGGCCATCCGCAAGGAGCTGATGCGGCAGTACCCGAAGCACTCCTGGCCGGAGGATCCGAAGACGGCGCAGCCGCCGGCGCCGAGGCGGCGGTGATGGGGTGGGTCGTGGTGCTGCTGGTGATCATCGGCCTGGTGGGCGTGGTGGCGTTCTGCGGTGTGCTGGCGCGTCCGCTCGAGCAGCGGTCGCCCCGGGCGGGCAGGTGGCTCAGGCGCGCCTCACGCACCGCCTGGGGGATCGCCGCGCTGGGCGGGCTGTGCCTGTCGTACGCGCTCCTCATCGAAGCCGACTGGCTCGAGGTGAGCCAGGTGCGGGTGGAGTCCGCCAGGCTCCCGGCGGGGACCCGCTACGACATCGCGGTGGTGAGTGACCTCCACGTGGATCGCGACACGCGGGCGTTGATCGCGCTGCGCGACGAGCTCACTGATCGTCCGGCCGACCTGGTCGTCTTCACGGGCGACGCGATCAACCGGCGCGAGGCGGCGCAGCTCTTCCGCGCCACCATGGTGTCGCTGAGCGCTCGCCTGGGGCGCGCGGCGGTGAGAGGGCGCCACGACGTCGTGCGCTGGCGGGACGTGGAGCTCTTCAGCGGCGTCGCCACGGAGCTGCTCAGCGACCGGCCGCTCCTCGTGGGAGATGGACAGCTCGCGCTGTGCGGCGCGCCCTGGGGCTCGACGGAGCTGGTGGAAGACTGCCTTTCCGCCGCGCCGGAAGACGCACTGACGGTCTTCGCCTACCACTCGCCGGAGCTGATCGAGACGCTCCAGCACCGGCCCGACCTCTACGTCGCGGGCCATACGCACGGCGGGCAAATACGGCTCCCCTTCTTTGGCGCGCTGCTGACCTTCTCCCAGCAGGACAAGAAGTACGAGGCCGGCCGCTATGAGGTGAAGGGAACCACCCTGGTGGTGAGCCGGGGCATCGGCTTCGAGCCCGGCTTCCCGCGCCTGCGCTTCCTCTGCCGTCCGGAGGTGGTCCGGATCGAGGTGGTGGGGACCGGGCCCGCGCGGCCCTCCCCGTAAGTCGAGGCTCGCAAGGGCGGCGGAGGCAGCAGGCGCGCCACTCCGTGATCGGCCCGCGCCAACACCCGGTCGAAGGGTCGGTGCGCTGGCTGACGGGCGCTTCAGGAGCACCGCCCGCGTTCTTTCTCCCATCGACGCCTCCCGTGGTGAGCCTCGCCCCAACGAGGTGTCTCAAGGAAGCCGTCGACTTCGATCGAGCGTCCGGGTCGGCCAGGCGCGCTTCCGGCGTCGACGCTGAGCCGCGCAGACACCCCGGTCAGACGCGTCCGGCAGCGGGGACGATGATGCGCGGAGCTTCTCCTTCCCCACGAGGCCTCACCGCTGGAGGTGCCTGAGGTGGCGCCCCGCGGGGATCAGTAAGTGATGAGGGCGGTGTCGCCGTGCTGCGCCACCTTCGCGGGCGCGCGGGTCAGGGCGATGATGAGGCGCGTCGCCTGGCCGTTGCGGGACACGGAGATCCGCTCCAGCTCCGGATCCGCCAGGGCCACCGCGTGATGGGCCGTCGGCGCGGTGCCAGCCACGTCGATGACCACGCGAGGCGGGCTCTGAATCGCCGTCACGGCCGTGACCCGCCCACCAGCGACCGGATCGACGGCCACGCGCAGCGCACCGCCCACGCGCGACACGTTGACCAGCCGGGCGGCGCCCGACGGCAGCGGGGTGCTGGTGAACTTTCCGGGCATCGCCGCCATGGGAGCCGTTCGCGCCAGGGTGGGGCTGTCCTGCTTTGGCCCCTGCGACAGCCGAACCTGCGAGCGCTTCCGCGGCGCAGGCTTCTTCACCACGGGCGGGGCGACGACCGGCGCCGGAGGAGCGATCGCCACCGGGGCGGGCGTCTCCACCGGCGGAGCACCCACGCAGGCCAGTGAAGGATCGAGCGACGACGCCGGCATCGGCTCTGGCGCATTCACCGCGAGCAACAGCACCGCCAGCGCAGCGACGGACACCAGGCGCGAAGCCCAGGGCCAGCGGCGCACCGGGGGCGCGTACGGCTTCAAGGGGCCACCGCTCTCGACGTTCGCCGCGAGGTACTCGATCAACGCCTGCGCGCGTGGGTGGAGAAACCGGGTGAAGCGCACGCCGAAGCCGCCGCGCTGGGTGCTCCGGCGCCACGCCACCTCGCCTTCGGCGAACGGCAACACCTGGCCCCGCACCTCGAAGGCCAGCACCACCACCGTGCCCTGCTCCGGCGGCTCGTCCATCTGCAGGAACATGCCGTTGGGTGAGAGATCGCCCGAGAGCAGCCGCACCACCCGCTCGCCGGCGATGGTGACACGGACGGGGTACTTGAAGGGCGCGCGTGAGGAGCGCTCCTGCAGGACAGGACTGGGAGCCACGTGGATCATGGTGAGCACCTCGGGGAAGAAGGACCGAAGTGCTACAAGTCTGTGGCCGCCTGAAGCGCGATCAAGTTTTCAGCCGTGGATCAGGGCGTCGCCTGGATGCAGTACACCGGCCGCGGCGTGGCGCAGCTGTTGCCCGTGCCGTTTCCGTCGAAGAAATCGCCCGCTGCGCTGGTGGCCCGCCCCACCAGGGACGTCACGGTGGACAGGTTCGAGGTCCAGTTGCTGCAGTTGAAGGTGGTCGCGACGGCGTTCAGCCCCGCACCACCTGTCCACGCGAGGATGTTCGGATCGTAGGCGTTGGTCGGGTTGACGTAGCCCCCGCCACTGCCCTGCCAGATCCCTGCCTCCAGGGCGCCGGCCTTGATCTGCGTGTCGGTGCCCACCAGGGTGCCGTCGGGCCGGTAGTACGTGCCGGCGACGATCCGACTCCCGGCGCTCTCCGTCGTGGTGGCGACCAGGGCCACGTAGGTGGCCGACGCCGCGGCCGGAGGAGAGTTCGGCTTGTTCGAGTTGCAGTAGCTGTCCATCGCCGCTCGACCACCGGTGAAGGTCGACGGCGGCGCCAGGTAGACGAAGCGCGCACCCGCTGGCGGTGCAGGCAACGAGAGCACATTGGTCCGCGACTTCTGCAGACAGTAGATCCGCGTGCCCGTGTTGCTGCAGGTGTGGCTGGCCGTGCCCTCGGTCCACAGCCCGGGGCCACCCGCCGTGCGCCCGCGATCGAGGAAGATCTGCCCTCCGTCGGGCTGGAGCGTCTGCGTCCAGTCGTTGCAGCTGTGGCCGGCCCGGTGCGAGCCCAGCTTCGACGTGCCTGTCCAGGTAGACGCGGTGGCGGCCGGGATCCGCTTCCCCGTCTCGTCGAGGTCGAGCTGGGTGACGACGACGCCACCGCTGGAGCTGACCAACGCAGCCCGGCTGACGGCGAAGACCGAGCCGTCCATGCGGCGGAAGCCCCCACTCGTCGTCAGGCGCAACAGGACACTGCTCGTCGAGCTCGACATCCACGCCACGTAGTCATCGCCCGCCAGGTTGTTGATGCCGGCCGCGGTCGCCAGGGCGTTGCAGCGCGCGTCGTAGGGAGCCACGCCGCCCAGGTTCGCGGGCTCCGTCGTCGAGGAGGTGAAGGCGAGGTTGTAGTTGGCGTTGCTACCGAACGTCACGTTGGCGGTGACCGACGACGTCATCGCGAAGTAGCCGCAGTCCCGGCCGTTGCCGATGGCCGCACACGAAGCCGGCGACGTCCAGTTCATGAAGTGCGAGTTCGTGTTGTTCGCGGTGCGCGCCAACACCTTCACCGAGATGCCGTTGTCGTACAGCGCCGAGCACGGCGGAGCGGTGCAGTTCATGATGCGGCCGTCCTCGGTGGACAGCGTCCCCGTGCCAGGGCCAGACCGCGTGAGGGTGAGCCGCCACTGCCCCTGCCCCCGGACGTCGAGATAGACCGCGCCGCCCGGCGTCCCCGAGACCCGCAACTGGGCAGTCTTGATGCCGTGGGTCGCTGGCGCGAACGCCACCCGCAGCAGGCAGGACTGCATGGGCATGAGGGACACGCCGTTGCAACTGTCGGCGGCGACAATGAAGTTCGTCGGATCGGAATTGCTGGTGGTCAACGTCCCCGTGGGAACGTCTCCCGCGTTGCTCACCGTCCAGACAAACGACGGCGACGTCGTGCCCACCTCCTGGCCCATGAAGTCGTTGGCCGTCTGCATGCTGACCAACTGGGCCGGAGCCTGCACGTTCGCCTGCAGGGTCAGCGTGGGCGCCCCGCCAGGCGTCGCCGTCGCGACCAGCGACGCGGTCTTCCCGCCCGGCGCTGACGACCCGGCCGAGAAGCGAACCAGGACCTGGCAAGACTGGCCGGTCGCCAGCAACTGACTCACGGTGCAGGCGCCGGGGCCGCCACCGATGATCTGGAACATCGACGCGTGCATGCCGGTCAGGTTGAGCGCCAGGGGGCCGGCCGTCTGCTGCCCTGTGTTGGTGACGGTGAAGGTCCGGTCCGCGGTCGCGCCCTGCAGCACGTTCCCGAAGTTCGTCGAGCTCCCGCCGGCCGGGGCCAACGTCAGGTTGGCGGGGGTGATCGCCGAGCCGCTCAGCGAAGCGGTGGCGCTGCCTCCCGGAGCGGCAGAGACGAGCAGGCTTCCAGAGTGGTTGGCCGCCGTGGGGGGCAGAAAGGTCACCGAGACCACGCACGTGCCGAGCGGCGGCAGCGCCCCCGTACAGCCGTTGGTCTTGATGGAGAAGGCGGCCCCCGTCACCGACACCATCGGGACGCCGCTGGCGACGTCGCCGTCGTTGGTGACCACGAAGTCGTCCGAGACGGAGTCACCCACCACCTGGGTTGGGTAGTTGCGGCTGGTGGGCGCGATGCTCAGCGTCGCCGGGGTGAGGCCGGTGCCAGACACGGAAGACTGGACCGTGCCGGTGCCGCCCGAGCTCGCCTGGACGAAGGCCGAGAGTGCCCCCCGCGCCTGCGGGAGGAAGGTGACGTTCGCGGTGCAGCTGTTCCCCGCGGGGAGAGTGCCGCCGTTGCACGTGTCGTTGCTCTTGATGAAGCTCGATTGATCCGTCCCCACGACGACGACGTTGACGTTGCTGACGCTCGAGCCTCCGGTGTTGGTGACGGTGAAGAGCTGCTGTCCGCCGTCGAGGCCGATCACCTGGCTCCCATAGTTCCGGGTGGCCGGGGAGATCGTGAGCGAGCCCGCGGTAACGCCCGTTCCCGACAGGGTCGCATTCACCGTACCGCCGGGGGTCGCGCTCGCCTGGAGCGTACCGCTCCGCGCCCCCACCGCGGCGGGGGAGAATTGCACCGTCACCGAGCAGGACGCGCCGGCCCCGATCGTGGCCCCACAGGTGTTGGTGAGGACGGAGAACTCGTTGGCTGGCATGGTGGTGAAAGTCGGCATCCCCGAAGGGACGTCACCGAGGTTGCTGATCCCCATCACCGCGGTGGCCGGGGCCCCACCAACGGTGGCGACCCCAAGGCTCAGCATGTTCGACGAGAACTGCAGCTGCGCGGGCGTCTGCCCCACGCCGCCCAATGGGATGACGGCGGGGATGATGCCCGTCCCCGTGACCGTCAGCGTGCCGGAGCGGCTGCCCACGGCGGTGGGGCGGAACTGCAGCGTGACGGTGCAGGCGCTCCCGCCCATCAGCGTCGCGCCGTTGCACATGTCCGCCGTCTTGAAGAAGTCACCGCCGTTGGTCCCCGCGACGGTGGTGGTGAGGCTGGGGGTGGTGGCCTCTCCGGTGTTGGTGATGGTGAAGGTGATCGACATGCCGTTGGTGCCATTCGCCGCGAGGCCGAAGACACCGGGAGAGGGCATGCCCGACAGCGCCGCGGGCGTCTGCGCCGAGCCGGAAATCGCGGCGCTGGCCATTCCTCCGGGTGAGGCCGAGGCCTGCAGCGTCGCTGCTTTGCTGCCGGAGCTGGTCGGCGTGAAGACCACCGTCACCGTGCAGGTACCGTTCGCGGGCAGGACCATCGTGCAGTTGTTGAGGGTGATGTTGAACTCGGTGCCGATGACGGACACCGAAGGAATCCCGCTGGGAGAGCCGCCCGTATTGGTGATGGTGAAGACCTGGCCGGGTGAGCTGGTGCCGAGGACGAGAGCCCCGAAGTCGAACATGGCCGGCGCGATGCTCAGCGCCGCCAGCGCCGCCCCCTGCCCCGAGAGCACGGACGTCACGGCTCCGCCCGGCATCCCCGAGACGTCGAGGCTGGCCATGACCGGCCCGGTCGCGTTGGGCGAGAAGGTCAGCACGACCTGGCAGGAGCTCATCGGCGCCAGCGCCCCGGTGCAGGTGGTCGACTCGAGGGTGAAGCGCCCGGCCTGGGCACCAGAGAGTCCGACCATCAGCGGGCCCGAAGACACCCCGCCCGTGTTGGTGACGGTCACCGTCTGACTGGCGCTGGTGGCGTTGACGGTCACCGAGCCGAAGTCCACCCTGCTGCGATCGACCACCAACTGGGCCACCCCGGCGTCACCCGTTCCGCCGTCGTCTCCGCCGCCACCGCCGGTGCCGCCATCGCCCCCGCCGCCGTCTGCACCACCGTCGTCACCGCCCCCGCCGCCGGTGCCGCCTCCTGACCCGCCGCCCGTCCCACCGCCCGGACCTCCGTCGTCTCCGCCGCCACCACCCGAGCCACCGCCCGAGCCACCGCCCGTCCCATCCGGCCGCACACAGACCCCGTCGGCGCTGCACACCTGCCCCGAAGGACAGTTGTCGTCCGAACTGCAGGGCGCGCCCGTCAGCGCGGGGAAACACCCGACGGCGAACAGCGACGACACCACGACTCCCCAGAGTCTCTTGCTCATTGGTGAATTCCCGACGATCGGCCCGAAGAGGTTGACGTCATTCCACGAAGAAGAGGACCGCGGCCGTGACGGCCGCCGCCGCGGCCACGCCCCATGCCACGTTGGCGCCCGTCGCCATGCCCTGCGCCTTGTCGTGCAGCGCCTGCGCTTCCGCCTGCGAGTGCTCGCTGCCCCGCAATTCCGCCGACGCGCCGTTGGCCGCCAGACCCATGCCCACCGCCGCGCCCGCGCTCGCCACCGCCACCCCACCCGCCACCCACGTCCACACCCGGCCCTTCTTCTTCGCCGGCTCTGGCTGGGTGAGGACTGGCGTGTCCTTCGGAGGAGGCGTCAGGGCAGCGACCTTCGGCTCTTCCTTTTTCGGCGCGTCCACCACGACGACGGGAGGAGGAGGCGGCGGCGGCTCCTTCACGGCCGGGCGGAGGTTGATCGTCATCTCCGTCGAGCGGCTGGTGTTCATCACGAAGGAGCGCTCCACCGTCTCGAAGCCCTCGGCCTTCACGGTGAGGGTGTGGTTTCCGGCGGTCAGCTCGACGGACGCGGGTGAGGTGCCCAGCTCCTTGCCGTCCACCGCGATGTGCGCGTTCGGAGGATCCGCGAACACCATGAGCTGCTGCACTCCGCGCTCCTTGAGGCGCCGCTCGAGGTTGGCGATCGCGTCGGTGACGTTGTCGCGGTCCTTCGCGTCAGGCATGAGGCGCAGGTAGTCGCGGTACGCGCGCAGCGCCTTCGGCGTCTCGTTGAGCTGCTCGTAGCACTTGCCGATGTTGAAGTAGATGACCGGGTGCGGGCGCACGGCGTACGCCTCTTCGAACTTCTCGATCGCCTCCTGGTAGCGCGCCTGCTTGTAGAGCGCCTGCGCCCGCTGGAAGAGCTCCTTGGCCTTCTTCACGTCATCGCCCTCTTCGGCCTTGGCGGCGGGGGGCGGGGTCGTCTTGCCGGCCTTGGGAGCCTTCGCCGGGGCGGCCAACAACAACGTGACGAGCAGCGCGGTGGTGGTGGTCATGGGGTCGTTCCTGCCGGCCTAGAAGGGGTTGTCCTTCAGGTCCTCTTCCTGCGAGTACGGATCGTCGGCGAGGCCGGACGAGGGCTTCTTCGGCCCGGCCTTCTTGTCCTTCTCCAGCTCGACCGCGATGGCCTGCTCCGAGACGAAGCCGACCTTCTTCGTCAGCGTCTTGTAACCCTTCGCCGAGAAGGTGAGCTCGACGACGGACGACTGGTCGCGTGTCAGCTTGAAGGGCGTCGTGCCGACGAGGACGTCTCCCTCGTAGACCTCCACCTTCTCTGGCACGGAGGTGAACGTGAGGGCAATCTTCGTGGGCGCGGGTGGCTCTTCCGGCTTCACGGGAGGCTCGACCTTCGGCGGGGGCTCGACCTTCGGTGGCGTCACCACGACCGGCGGCGGCACGGGCGTGGGCTCGGACTTGAAGGTGACGTAGGCGCCGGCGGCTCCGCCGAGGACCAGCACCGCACCCACGAGGACGAAGGGGAGCGGCGAGCGCTTCACCGGCGCCAGGTCCTCCGGCACGCCGGGCACCTGCCCGGCGCTCGACGAGACGACGCTCCGGTGGCCGCCGGAGACGCGCACCGCCACGCCTGAGGCGCTCTGCGGCTGAGTCGGCACCGCCGGGTATGGCCCGGAGCTGCGCTGGAGCGAGGGATCGTTCGCCCGCAGTCGCGCCCAGAGCGAGTCGAGGGCCTGCACCACCTCGTCCATCGTCTGCGGGCGGGCGCCGGGCTCCTTCTCCAGCATCCGGAACACGAGTGCCTCGAGCTCGGTAGGGAGCTCCGCCAGCGGCCCGGGCTGGAAGGGCGGCGGCGCCTCGGTGACGTGCTTCACCATCAGCATCGAAGGCGTCTCGGCGGTGAAGGTGGGCCGGCCAGTGACGAGCTCGTAGATGATGAGACCCAGCGAGTAGATGTCGCTGCGGGCGTCGACGGGGATCGCCTTGGCCTGCTCGGGCGACATGTACTGCGGCGTACCCACCACCATGCCGACCGCGGTGTGGCCGCCCTGCCCCTGCCCGTGGGACACCTTCGCCACGCCGAAGTCGAGCACCTTGACGAAGTCGGCCTGCCCGGGGCGCTGCAGCAGCATCACGTTCTCGGGCTTCAAGTCCCGGTGGACGATGCTCTGGTGGTGCGCGGCGGCCAGCGCCCGCGCCACCTGGACCGAGATGTTGATGGCCCGCTCTGGCGTGAGCGCCCCTTCCCGATGGATGAGCGACGCCAGCGTCATCCCGTCGAGGTACTCCATGACGAAGTAGAAGCGCCCGTCGGCGGTGCGCCCGAAGTCGGAGATGTCGACGATGTTCTGCTGGCCGATGCGGCTGGCGGCGATCGCCTCGCGCTTGAAGCGCGCGACGAACTCGGGATCGCGCGACAGCTCGGGCAGCATCACCTTGAGCGCCATCGCCTTGCCCAGCTCGACGTGCTCGGCCCGGTACACCTCGCCCATTCCACCCGCGGCCAGCTTGCCCACCACGTGGTAGCGACCGTCGATGATGGTGCCGGGCGGCAGCACGCTGCTCATCACCGTCGCCTCTTCCGGAGGCTGGAGGCCATCGTCTGGCACGTACCCTGCGAGCGGATCGACGCCCGGCTGGCGGAAGGGAGTGGGCCGCTTGGCGGTGCTGTCCAGCGCTCCTTCGGGGGCCGGCCCACGCAGCGAGGCGGTGTTGCGCACACCGGAGGGCGCCGGGCCGACGCCGCTGGTCCTCGCCGGGCTCTGCTGGCCGACGCCGCTGGTGCGAGCCGCCGGGCTGGACCCGGTCGCCCGCACCACCCCGGAGGCGCCGGCGCGGATGGGCGTAGGCGTCGCCATCGTGCCGGAAGGCCCGCTGCGCCCGCGTTGCCGCACGACGAGCTCGAGGCGACCGAGCCGCAGGAAACACCCCGCGAGGAGCTGCGCCTTGGGAGTGGCTTCGCCGTTGACCCACACGAGCCCCTGCCCCGTCAGATCTCGCACCCAGGGTTGCCCCCGCGCGTCCAGCATCACCTCGGCGTGGCGTGGCTGCACCAGCGAAGCGTCGAAACGCAGGTGGCAGTCGTCCCCGGACCCCACATAGAAGTGGTTTCCCGGAAACACGTGGCTCCGACCCTTCTCAGGGCCGTCGCTGACGACAAACTCGAAATCCCCCATACGCGGTAGCGGACCCTAGCACCGGGGCGGGGTTCCCGGGAGAGAGGCGGCGAAGGCTTTCACCCCCATGGAAACGAACGCTCAGGGGGTGATGAGCAGGTCGAAGTCACCGCGTGACGCCAACTCTCCGTCGACGACGACGTAGACGACCTGGCCGGCGTTGACGGTGAGGGTGATCTCCTCGGCCTGACCCGGCCCGTTGAGGACGGTACCCGCGAGGCAGCCAGACGTGCCGCACGTCGTCACCGCGTAGAGCATCGGATCGAAGCTGGGGGTGGAGGGAAGCGGCGTGACGCGGACGGTGTAGGTCGTCGTGTTGGCGGGCTGGAGGCGATACGCCACGTCGCGCCCCGACGCCGCGCCGCCCGTGGGGCAGCCAGGACCGGAAGGTCCATAGTCGTCGGTCGCGCTCTGCGTGCTTTGACCGGGGAAGGAGCCCCCCGCCGAGACGTCGGGCGCCAGGGCGCACGTGTCGCCGCCCTGCACGGCGCCGGCGTCCGGGGCGCCTCCACCGCTTCCGCCACCCGTCGCGCCGCCCCCGCCGCCTGTCGCT
>JBFMHF010000089.1:0-30283 GCA_040752975.1 Myxococcota bacterium | reverse complement strand
CGCGACGAGGCGGCCGAGCTGTCCGCCTGGCGCCTGGTGCTCGAGCGCGCGGGGAAAGACGAGTCGCTGGTGCAGGACGCGGCCCAGCGGCTCTTCGAGCTGGCCCGCTCGCGCGCCCAGGCCGATGATCGCACCCGCGCCCTCGAGGCGTGGGAGACCCTGGTGGCCCTGCCCCTCAAGGCCTCCGAGCGCCACGAGGCCTGGTTCGGCCTCGCCCAGATGGCGAAGGCCGTCGGCAGCACGCGCCGCGCCGAGGAAGCGCTCCTCGAAGCCTCCCGCCAGGGCCCGGCGCCCCGCCGCGTCGAAGCGCTCCTGGAACGCGCCGCGCTGCTCGAAGCCCGCGACGCGCAGGACGACGCCGTCGAGGCCTTCAGCGCCGCGCTCGCCCTGGCCCCCCGGCACCCGCAGGCCACCGCCGGACTCGTCCGCGTGCTGCGCGCTCAACAGGACTGGGAAGGCCTCGCCGAGGTGCTGTCCACCGAGGCCGCGCAGCTCCCGAAGGCGGAGGCCGCCCCCCTCTTCGTCGAGCTCGCCACCCTGTACCTCGACAAGCTGAATCAGCCGGGGCCGGGCGAGGCCGCGCTGCGCCGCGTGGTGGCCCTGGACGAAGGCAACGCCGCCGCCCGCCGTCGCCTCGCCGCCCTCCTCGAGGAGCGCGGAGAGCTGGCCGAGGCCGTGGCGCTGCTGGAGGACGCCGCCTCCCGGCTCCCCGCGCCCGAGGCCGCCGCCGCGCTGCGCCAGGCCGCCGCCCTGGCCCGCCGCGCTGCCGACGACGCCGCCGAGCTCAAGCTGCTGCGCATCGCCCACGTCCTCGAGCCCGCGCAGGGCGAAGCGCTCTCCCGCCTGGCCGAAGCCCTCTACCTCCACGGCGCGGTGAAAGAAGCCCTGCCTCTCCAGAAGCAGGTGGCGGAGGCCGCCAGCTTCGAGGACACCCCCGAGCTGGCCGAGCGCGCCTGGCTGCGCCTGGCGGATCTCGCCGAACAGGCCGAGGACTTCGCGCTGTCCGAGAGCGCCCTGCGGCGCGTGGTGCAGGAGCGCCCCCTGTCGGGCCACGCCGTCGAGCGCCTCGCCGCGCTGGTGGCCCGCCGCGACGTGAAGGGCGCCTTCGAGCTGCGCGCCCGCTTCGCCGAGTCCCTGTCCCGCTCGGCCCGCAGCGCCGGCCTGCTCCTCGAGCTGGCGCGCGAGGCGCACCAGCGGCACGGCGATCTCGAGCTCGCCCACCGGCTGTACGCGCGCGCGGCCGAGTCGAGCGACGCGCCCCTGCCGGTGCGCCAGGAAGCGGTGGCCCTCCTGCGCGAGGCCGGCCGCACCGCCGAGTTGATGGTGGAGCTGCACGAGCTGGCGCAGCTCTTCGTGGTGGCCGGCGACATCGACGCCGCGCTCGCCGCGTGGGACGAGGAGACTCGCCTGGCCGAGGGCGCCGGCCGCATCGACGACGCGCTGCGCACCCTCACCGCGATGGCCGAGCTGTGCGAGGAGGAGGGCTGGACGGACGACGCCGCCCGCCAGCACCTGCGCCGCGCCGAGCTGTTGCGCGACTCGAAGCTCGACCTCCAGGGCGCCGCCGAGGCCCTCGAGAAGGCCTGGCAGCTCGACGCTCGCCCCGACGTGGCCCAGCAGGGCATGGCGCTGGCCCGCCGCCGGAACGACCGCGACGCGGAGATCGACTGGCTCGAGCGGGCCTTGAAGCACCTCGCCCAACCGAAGGAGCGCGCCCAGGCCTTCGTGCAGCTCGCCCGCCTCCACCTCGGCCTGCCCGCGGAGGGGCCAGGCGACGTGGAGACCGCGCCGATGCTGGCGCCCGACCAGGCCGAGGCGGCGCTCAAGCAGGCGCTCACCCTCGACCCGGCCACGCCGGGCGCCGAAGCGCTGCTCCTGGGCGTCCTCGAGCGGCAGGGCCGGGTGGGCGACGTCGCCGCCTACTACGAGGACGCCGCCAGCCGCGCGCCCCCTGGCCGCGCCCGCGCCGCGCTGCTGCTCAAGGCCGCCGAGCTCTACAAGGACAGCGCCAACCGGCCGCACGACGCCGCCGCCGCGCTGCTGGCCGCCCGCGCCGCGGATCCAGACGATCTCACCCTCACCGCGCGCGTGGCGGATCTCCTCCTCACCCTCGGCCGCCGGCAGGACGCCGCGGACTTCGACGCCATCCTCCTCGAGCGAGATCCCTTCCACCCGTCCTTCGCGCGCCACGCGGAGTACCTCGAGGAGTCCGAGGACGACCTGGGCCTGGCCGCGCTCCTCTCACGTCGCGCCGAGCGCCTCACGGGCGCCGATGCCTCTGCGGCGTGGCTGAGCGCCGCCCAGGCCTTCCGCCGCGCCGGGGCCCTGGAGCGCGCCCAGCTGTGCGAGACGCAGGCCTTCGAGGCCTCGCCGCAGAACACCGCCGCCTTCGAGGCGTTGCTGGCCCGCGCGGAAGGCGAGCCGCGGCGCCAGGCCGAACTGCTCCTCCTCCGCTCGCGCGCCGTGCCGGCGGAGGCGTCGGCGCTCCTCAAGCGACGCGCCGAGGTGCTGGCTGGCCTGGGCGAGCCCCTGCTGGCCGCCGAAGGCTGGGACGACTTCCTCGCGCAGGTGCCCGACGACGTGGAGGCGCTCGAGGCCCGCGCCGAGCTGGCCGCCCAGGGCGGGGGCCCTCGCGCCAGCCAGCCGTTCGATCGCAAGCTCGTCCAGCTCGGCGCGGCCACCCTGCCCCCGGCGGTGCTGCTCAAGCTGTGGCTGCGGCTCGGGCAGGCGGCCCTGGAGTCGAACGCGCTCAAGGACGCGGTGGACGCCTTCGAGGCGGCGGTGGAGCTGGATCCCGACGGGGAGAAGGGGCGGGAGGCGCTGTTTTCCCTGTCCGACGCGTACGGCCGGCTGCGGGACACCACCGGGCAGGCGCGCACCACCCTGAGGCTGGCGAGGCGCTCGAAGGGCGCCGAGGCCGAGGCGCTCTACCGGCAGGCCCTGGCCCTGGCCGACTCACCGCAGCACGCCGCCGAGGCGCTGGAGTGGCTCCTCGACAAGCACCCCGGCGAGCTCAAGCTGTACGAGGCCGGAGTGGAGGCCTGGCGCGCCCTGGGCCGGGTAGGCGACCTGGTGGCTACGCATGAGCGCTTCGCCGCGGCGTCGGGTGGCCGGGCCGCGGCCAAGGCGTTGCTCGCGGCCGCCGAGGTGGTGCAGCGCGAGCTGCGCGACTCGACGCGCGCCTTCGAGCTCAAGCAGGCGGCGCTGGCGGCGGATCCAGACGACCTCTCGGCGGTGGAGGCGGTGCTGGAAGAGGCCCGCACCCGCGGTGACGTGCCGGTGTACGAGGCGCAGCTGGCGAAGCTGGCGCGCGCGACGGACGACGCCGGGCGCGCCGCCGAGTTGACGCTGGAGCTCGCCGCCTCCCAGGAGGCCCGCCGGGCGCTGGCCGAGGCCCGCGCCACGCTGGAGCCGATCAAGGCCCGGGGACCGTCGGCTGCAGGCTACACGCAGGCCCTGGAGTCGCTCGAGCGGTTGGCGCGCGCGCAGGGCGACACCGCGGCGCTGGCGGAGCTGCAGCTGCTCTCGGCCGAGCTGTTGTCCGCGGCGGAGCGCGCGGCGCGGGTGCTGGAGGCGGCGCGTACCCTGCGGGCCGCGGGCCAGGTGGACCGCGCCCTGGTGCTGACGCGGGAGTCGCTCACGGCGCGGCCCTCGCGCGAAGGCCACGCGCTGCTGGTCGACCTGGCGCGGGAGGCCGGCCAGCAGGACGAGCTGGCGCGGGCGCTGGTGCTGCACGCTGGCGACGCGGAAGGGACGGCGCGGGCCGAGCTGTTGCTGGACGCGGTGGACGCCTGGCGGGCGGCGAAGCAGCCGGGCGAGGCGCGAGACACCTTCGAGCGGGTCCTCAAGGAGTTCCCCGGCCTGGTCGCGCCAGCCGATGCGGGCGCGCGCTTCCTGGAGCTGGGCGCGCCGGCGCGCGCGGTGGACGTGGCCTTCGGCCCGGCGATGAAGGCCGGCGAGTACCAGCGGGCGCTGATGCTGGCGGACGCGGCGGGCGACGCCGCGCGGGCGAGGGAAGCCCTGCTGCCGCTCGCACAGAAGGCGCCGGCGAGCGACTTCGGCCGGCGCTTCCTCGAGCTGCTGCGCGGCGCACAGGACTTGAAGGGGCTTTCCGCCTTCGCACAGTCCATCTCCGCCACCGCGCCGGAGCTCGCGCGCGCGCTGTGGAAGGAGCTGCTCATCGACTTCCACTGGACGGACGCCGCGCAGGCGCTGGCGGCCGCGGGCGCCCTCGAGGAGGTGGTGCCGGCCGCGGTGGACGAGCACCAGCCCGAGGTGTTGCTGGCCCTCCTGCCGCACTCGGCGGGCTGGAGCCTCGACTCGCGGGAGGCGCTCTTCTCGGCGATCGCGCACGCCGTGCCTGCCCGGCGCGAGGTGATGTTGCGGGAGCTGGCCGACTTGAGGCGGGGCGCCGGCCGGCTGCAGGACGCCGCCGCCGCGCTGCACGAGCTGGCGCAGCTGGAGGACGATCCCCGCGCGAGGGCCGCCCTCCACGTCGAGCGCGGCGAGCTCTTCCAGCAGGTGGGAGACGTGGCCTCGGCCCAGGCCGCCTTCGAGCGCGCGCTGGTGGACGACGCCAACCAGACGGCGGCGGTGCGGGCGTTGGTGGAGATCTACCGGACGGGCGCACCGGATCGCTTCGTGGCGATGGTGGAGCGCCTGCGCGCCCTGGCCGGTGAAGAGGCGACCCAGCCCTGGAAGGAGCCTTTGGCGCGGGCGCTCCAGGGCCTGGGACGGCTGCGTGACGCCTACGCCGTGCTGGGCGAGCTCGAAGAGACGGAGGCGCGGGTGCTGGAGCGCGCCGGCCTGGCCGAGCAGCTGGGCCTGAAGGGCGAGGCCCTGGCGCTGCGCGAGAAGGTGGCGAAGACGGCGGAGGAGCGCGAGGCCATCCTCACCGGCTACCTCACCAGCGACCTGGTGCCCTTCGCGGTGCGGCTGGGCGAGCAGCTGGTGGCGGAGGGCACCCTCTCTCCCAGAGCCACGAGGCTTTTGGCCGAGCGGCTCGCGCCGACGCAGCAGGGCGCGGCGCTGGCGGCGAAGGTGTGGCCGGCGCTCTTGCGACAGAACGTGGCGGACGCCGACGGGTGGACCTTCTTCGCGGAGGCTCTGCGGCACCTCGGGCGCGACGCGGCGGCGACGCTGGCCGATGGCTTCGGCGCGGTGTTGACGGCGACGAAGGGCCCGGCGCCGATGGGGGCGCAGCAGCGCCTCGAGGTGAAGCCGGCGACGTGGGCGGAGGTGCCCGCCAACGCCGTCCCGGTGACGGACGAGACGATGCCCCGCCTCGCCGCGGCGGTGGCGGACGCGCTGGCCGGCTTCGGCGTGTCGGACGTCCGCGTGTTGCTCAACCCGGCCGGTGGAGTCGAGGCGTACCTGGCCGGTGACGCGCTGGTGCTGGGGGCGGGCGCGCTGGCCGTCTTCGGACAGGCCGAGCTGCCGTACCTGCTGGCGTTGGCGCTGTCCCTCTCCGAGGCCGGGGAGCAGCTGACGAGGCCCGGCGAGGTGGACGGCTTCGAGGCTGCGGCGGCGGCGGCCTTCACCGCGTACCCGGCGTCGCTCGCGGCGGGCCGGGTGCTGGCGCGGCTGGACGCGAGCGTGCGCGGCGGCGATCCTCGCGCCGTCGATGAAGCGGCCGTCCTCCGACAGAGCGCAGCCTTCCGCGCGGTGGCCCTGCGTGCCCTCGAGCAGCTCGAGTAACGTGCGGCGCCTCGTGGCGCTGGTGCTGGGGACGTGGTCGGTCCTCTCTTGTGCGTCCTCCACGGCCTGCCCCTTCGAGACCGTGGCGCCGCCGCCGGGAGAGCTGTCGATGGGCTTCTACACCATCAACGCCTACGCCCTGGCGCCGACCGACGCTGGTGCGCGGTGCGAGCTCGACGACGTGACGGAAGCCGACTTCGCCTTCGACATCGCGCTCTCGCAGAACCCTGACGCGGGTGAGACCTTCATGACGATGGAGCAGGGCTACTCGCGCGCGGCGACGTGGGACGGGCAGGTGGTGCGCTCGACGGAGTCGGCGCGCCGGTACTTCGAGCAGTGCAGCGAGTGTGTGACGCGGGTGGAGGAGACCATCGAGCTGGCCCTCTTGAGCGCCTCTCAGGCGGCGGCGGCGGGGAACACCTGTCCGGCGAATCCGCTGGACGGCGGAGTCCCGGCGGCGAATGACGCGGGCGTGTTTCCTCCGGGCCCGCGGGCGATGGGCTTTGACGCGCTGCTCGCGTGTGGAGCGCTGAACACGCAGGTGGTGGTGGACGAGGGATTGCCCGACGGGGGCCCGTGCCCTTCCATCTGCTCCTCGTGCCGGACGTCCTACGTGCTGCAGGGAGCGCGGCGATGAGGCGGGCGGTGGTGCTGCTCTCCGGCGGGCTGGACTCCGCGACGTGCCTCGCGCTGGCGAAGGCAGCGGGCTTCGAGCCGGTGTGCCTCACGGTGGCCTACGGGCAGCGGCACGCGGTGGAGTTGGAGCAGGCGAGGGCGGTGGCGAAGGCGGCGGGCGTGAAGGACCACCGCCTGGTGACGGTGGACCTGCGGGCCATCGGCGGCTCGGCGCTCACAAGCGAGCTGGCGGTGCCCAAGCACGACGATGTCTCGCAGGTGGCGGCGGACATCCCGGTGACGTACGTACCGGCGCGCAACACCATCTTCCTCGGCCTGGCGCTGGGGCTGGCGGAGGTGGTGGGCGCGCGGGACATCTTCATCGGCGTCAACGCGGTGGACTACTCGGGCTACCCCGATTGCCGGCCGGAGTTCATCCACGCCTTCGAGCGCCTCGCCGCGCTGGCCACGAAGGCCGGCGTCGAGGGCGGGCGCTTCACCATTCATGCACCGTTGTCGGGCATGACGAAGGCCGACATCATCCGCGCGGGGACGAAGGTGGGAGTGGACTACGGGGTGACGCACAGCTGTTACGACCCGGCGGCGGACGGGCGCGCGTGCGGGCGGTGTGATAGCTGTCTGCTCCGGAAGAAGGGCTTCGAGGAGGCGGGCGTGGTGGATCCAACGAGGTACGTGTCGTGAGAGCGCTGGCGTTGATTCTGCTCGCGGCCGCGCCGGAGCCGCTGGTGGAGGTGCAGGCGCAGATCCCCGACGTGGTGGTGGACCTGCGTTACGCCACGCCGGACAACTTCATGAAGAAGCAGGTGTACCCGGCGGACGCGCGCTGCCTGCTGCTCGAGCGCTCGGCGACGATGTTGTCGAAGGCGGCGGAGGCGCTGCGCACGAAGGGCTTCCGCCTCAAGCTGTACGACTGCTACCGGCCGCACTCGGTGCAGTACGAATTGTGGAAGGTGCTGCCGGTGCCCGGCTACGTGGCGGACCCGAAGAAGGGCAGCAACCACAACCGCGGCGGCGCGGTGGACCTGACGCTGGTGACGCTGGACGGCGGCGCGGTGGAGATGCCGTCGGGCTACGACTTCTTCGGCAAGGCGGCGCACCACGGCTTCAAGGGCGCGAGCGCGGAGGCGGCGAAGAACCGGGAGACGTTGCGCGAGGCGATGGAGGCGGCGGGCTTCAAGAAGAACCCGATGGAGTGGTGGCACTACGACCTGCCGGACGCGGCGAAGTACCCGCTGCGCGACGAGCCCTTCGTGGCCGCGAGCGACTCCCCGGTCGACGGGGGCGCCGGCAAGTCGACCGCTCACTGACAGTCCGCGACCGCTCACGGCGCGGACCTGCACCTGCGTCGGGAGAGCGGCTTTGTTTCCGGCATGAGGCGCGCGAAGCGACTGGCCGTGACGCTGTTGGTGCTGCTCCTCCTGACGGTGGGCCGTGTGGGGGCGTGCACCACCTCCTCCCGCGGCGACGCGGAGGCGCGCCTCGCGTACCTCTCGCAGCGCATCGACGCGAAGACGCTCCCGGGAGTCGCGCCAGGACACCCCTTTGACGGTGAGTGGCAGTTGGTGGCGCTGTCGATGGCGGTGGTGGCGGCGACGAACCTGGCCTTCGAGTACCCGGACAGCCGCGACGCGCGAGCCGCGCAGGTCTCAGCCTGGACGCGGCGGCTCCTCGACGCCGACGTGCGGGCCTACGACGTGACGGAGTGGGGGAGCGACCCGCTGGAGCTCACGCGCCCCGAGGGCCACGCTGGCTACCTGGGGCACGTGGCGCTGGCGCTGGGGGCGGCGTGCCTGCTCGATGCGCCTCGAGACGAAGCGCTTCACGCCCGCCTCGTGGACGCGCTCGCGCAGCGGCTCGACGCATCTCCTTCCGCGCTCATCGAGACGTACCCGGGCGAGACGTATGTGCCGGACAACGTGGTGGTGCTCGCGGGCATCGCGCTCTTCGACCGCTGCACGGGGCGGGCTGCGCACGCGGCGACCATCAGCCGCTGGCGCGCGATCGCCCGGGAGAAATGGACGGATCCCGAGAATGGTCTCCTCGTCTTCGCGCCCGGCCAGCCCGCGCGCGGCTCCGGAGCGGCGTGGAACGCCTTCTACCTCGCATTCGTCGACGAGGCCTTCGCGGCGGACCAGGCGGAGCGTACCTGGCGCACCTTCGGTGACGACGCCGTGATGGGTCTCCTCCACGGCATCCGGGAGCGCCCCGCCGGGGTGGAGTCCGAGGGTGACGTCGACTCAGGGCCGCTCATCCTGGGCATCTCCCCGTCGGCGACGGGCTTCATGCTGGGGCCGGCGCGGCTCTTCGGTGACGAGAAGCGGGCGCGCGGCATCCTCACCACCGCGGAGTTGGTGGGCGTCAGCGTCGGCGTCTCGGAGCGGCGCTACCTCACGAGTCCGCTGGTGGGCGACGCCATCACGCTGGCGGCGAAGACCCTCACCCGCTGGCCGGCGCGCGCGACGCACGCCGCGGGCCGCGCAGGCAGGTGACGAGCTCCAGGAAGCCCGAGTGGGGCAGCAGCCCGCGGCCGGGCACGTCACCGACTTGCGGGATGTGGGCCGGGGACGCCACCTCGCGTCTACTCGTCCCACTCCACGAGGAAGGTGCACGATGCGTCTGTCGCCGGGCTGCAGGCCACCCGGACGTTCCGTGCGCCCGTCTGGCGCCCGCCCGCGGTCATCACGCCTGCGTAGAAGTCCGGAATGCCGCTGACGTCGTTGAACCAGAGCTCCACGCGCCCCGGGCCCAGCGAGCGGAAGCGGGTCTCGATGTAGTTGGCGCCGGTGCGGAAGTTCCGCTGCATGCGTTCCAGGGTGCGGCGCGGGCCCAACACGCGCATCAGCTGCACCATCGCCCGGCCGATCAACGTCTCGGTGTAACCGCGCATGAAGAGCGCGCCGATTTCTCTCAGCGCCTCGGGTTCCGGCAGCGTCGGGAAGAGCTCGGCGGCCGTGACGCGAATCGACTTCGACACCAGGTCCGCTGGGTAGCCGGGCTGCAGGCGGTCGAGCTCGAGGCCCAGCGCCCGCAACTGGTCTCGGAGCGCCGGCGTCATCAGCTCGCCCACGCCGCGCACGAAGAGCCCCTCGATGGACTGCTGGAACCAGAGTTTCTCGCTCACGGGGAAGGCGACTCTACGCGAGGAAGCCGGGCAGCGGGCCAGGACACACCGTGGGGTCGCCGAAGGTCTCGTCCCACACGCCCATGGCGTGCAGCGCCGCGAGCAGCAGCGTGTTGTGAGGGGCGTGCTGCGTCTCGAGGAACTGCCCGGTGCGCACCGCCCCCGACGCCGAGCCGGCCGTGACGAAGGGCACCGAGGTGTGGCTGTGCAGGTTGCCCTTGCCCAGCTCGTTCCCCCACAGCACCAGGGACCTCCCCGAGTTCCCTGACTCGCAACCGCGCTCGGGCTTCCAGAAAGGCGGACGGCGGCGCGCGTCGGAGTACAAGCGGCGCCATGCGAGTACTCGTCCTCGTGTTCTGCCTCGCGGTGGTGGGCTGCAGGAAGGCGTCGACGGAGGCGCCGGGGGACGCGACGCCCGCGGCGAAGACGCCCGAGCCGGTAAAGCCCGCCGTCGCCTTTCCAACCGCGCCGTCGACGCTCTCTGTCTTCGAGCCGGTCGAGCAGGCGTGCGAGTGGCGCGCGGTGGAGCCGGTCGCCGGCGTCACGAGGGTCATCGCCGCGCTGCCTGGCAGTTGCGTGGGCGCGCGCGTCTCGTGGAGCCCCGACGCGGTGAAGGCGGTGGTGTGGTTCGATCCCTGGCACGTGCAGCGGCCGGGCTACTTCGCGCAGACCGCGTCGCCGCCGGGCTACCCGGAGGAGAAGGGTGACGAGCGGGCGAAGCCGCGCGCCTTCATCGTCTCGACGAAGGACGGGAAGAACGAGCCGCTGCCGCTCCCGGCGCTGCCCGGGCAGAAGGTGGTCGACCTGGGCGTGACGGCAGACGGCGCCGTGTGGGCCTTCACGGAGGAAGAGCTGTCGGACGAGGTGCGCGCGCGGGGCACCGTCACCGTCGGCGCCGAGTCGTTCGATCTCACGCAGTTCCAGGAGGGGCTTCCAGAGCTGGCGCACGCGCACCGCTTCGAGCAAGGCAAGTGGACGCGGGTGGAGACCAGGGCGACCACCACGGGCTGGGACTACGCGCTGGGCGTGCAGGCGCTGGAGGTGTTCCGGAAGATCGGAGCACGCACCATCGACCTCTCCTCGGCGCACGCGCAAGGTGATGTGGCGGACGACGCGGCCGTGAAGGCGTTGACGCCGCTGGCGCCGAAGAAGGCGAGCGCCCCGGACGATGGCCACTGGATCTTCCTCGGGGTGGGGGACGCGCGGGTCTACGTGTGGGAGGTGACGGGCGAGTTCGCGTACACGACGGGGCTCGTCGCGACGGGCACGCCGCCGAAGGTGCTTCCGAAGCTGGGCTTCACCGACGGAGACCTGGTCTCCGTGCGCGCGAGCGCGTCGTACCTGCTGGTGTCGTCCTCGGACGTGGGTACCCACGCACGCCTCTACGAGTTGCCCGCCGGCAAGCTGCTCTACTCGTCTGACACGGCGCGCGGCGTCACGTTCTGGCCAACGACGGTCGTCTCGACGGGCCACGAAGCGCACTGAAGAAGCCAGCCACGCAGCCCGACGGACGTGCAGGAGGCCAGGACACGGACGGCCCGGGGCCGCGGACGACCTCCCCGCCGGCTTCGGCTCTGACTGAGCCCAGCGTCACCGTGACGGTCGCAGGGCCGTCCCCGGAGTCTCGGTGTGGCGGCCCTACGCCAACCGTAGAGCCACCTTGTTTGACGATGTCGCAGGGCCGTCCCCGGAGTCTCGGTGTGGCGGCCCGTCGTGGGGCCCGCTGTCAGTGTCTGCCGTGATCGCAGTGCAGCACGCGATCGAGCGCCTTTGCGAACTCCTCGGCGCTCGGCACCCGGCGCGGTCCAGCCACGTCCTTCACCGGCTTCGGCGCCACCGACAACGCCTGCCCCTTGATGGGGAAGTCGTCGTAGGCGCCCGTCCCGTCGGCGTCGACGAGGATGGCGTTCGACATCGCCCACGGGCGCGAGCCGTCCAGCGGCGACATGGTCCGGCTCGAGCCGACCGAGCGCACCATCACCACGTACCAGGTGTCGGCGGTGGGAGTGAGCTCGAAGCGCGCCGTCACGTGCACGCGCCGCGCGTTCGTCCCCGGCACCGCTTCGAGGGTGAGGTTGGCCGGGTCCAGCTCCTGCTTCTGGTGGATGCGGCTCTCCGGCCAGGCGCCGTTCGACTCGCCGTTGACGGCCTCGCGGCCGCTGGTGTGCGTGTACACCTCGATGCGATCGAACTGCACCCACTCGGGCGCCTGCACGTCGGCCACGAGCTCGACCTTCTCGCCGGCGCCGACGTTCACCGACACGGTGTCGCCGATGTGCAGGTCCGCGCCCACGGGCTGGCCACCGGCCGTCAGGCGCCGCGCCGTCACGGACAGGAAGGGCCCGTTCCCGATGAACACCTTGTGCGCCCGCGCGGCCTCGGCGAAACCAGCCGGGGAGAAGTCCTTCGGCGCGTCGACGCCCGACTGCACCCAGGTCCGCGAGTAGCCGCCCACGTCGGCGAAGGCCTTGTGCGTGTCCGACACGCCGGTGGCGGTGCGCACCGTCCCCCGGGAGAGGAACGTCATCCAGTCGTTCACCACGTCGTATTGCGGGCTGCCGCCGTTGGCGACCTCGACGCCGTCGAAGCCGTCGCCGAAGAGCTTCGTGTTGCTGGCCGTCGCGTCTGGCGCGGGGGCCATGCGGAAGTCGGCCGGGTCCGCGTGGGTGGCGAGGGTGGCGGTGTCCACCTTGAGCTGGGTGAGGGCGCCGCCTGCGCCGCGCGGGTGGTTGATCTGCACGAAGGCGCCGGGGAACGCCGCCTTGATGCCCGGGAAGAGCTCGGTGAGCCGCAGCGTGGGCCCTTCGCCGCCCGCGTGGTCGAAGGCGCCGCCGTTGCCCTTCGTCGCGTCGCGCGTCAGGTTGACGGAGTTGAAGTGGCCGTAGGTGAAGCTGGTGACCTCCTCGCCGATGAGCGACGCCATCAGCTCGCTCGCGCCCAGGTCGCGGATGACGGGGGCGTAGTCGGTGATCACCTCGTGGTCGGTGCTGATCAGCACGTCGACGCCCTCGGCGAGGAAGCTGGCCACCCGCACCTCGTTGGGCACCAGGGAGTCGGTGCTGTTGATCGCGTGGACGTGGAAGTCGGCCGACTGCCAGCCGGTGGAGTCGACGACGCGCTCCAGGGTGGCGTCGACGGTGGCGTCGGCGGTGGTGAGATCGACCTGCTGTCCGAGCGGGTATGTGTCAGGCCAGAGGTTGAACTCGGGGCCGCGGCTCACCACCACCTCGTAGCGGCCCGGAGGCACCTTCACGTCCACACGGCCCGACGCAGGCACGAAGCCGATCGCGGCGGGGCTGCCGGGCAGCTTCTCCAGCAGGTAGTGGTTCTTCCAGGTCTCCTGGCCGAAGGGGCACGGGCCGAGGCAGCGCACCGTCACCTTGGCGGGCATGGGCGCGCCGGCCGGGCTGGCCACCTTCACCGTCAGCGTGCGGGAAGGCTCCACCGTCACCGCGGCGTCGTGCGTACCGCCCGCCGTCACCGTCACCACCGCCACCGGCCCGACGAGGTGCCCTTCCTTCGCCGCCGACAGCCGGTAGGTACCGGGGGCGAGGCGCACCTGGCCCTTGCCCGAGGCTTCGGTCTCCACCACCGTCACCAAGCGATCGTTGTCGACGTCGACGACCGACACGCGCGCCGCCTCCACCGGGGCGCCGGACAGGGTGGCCGTCACGTTCACCACGCCCGAGGGCGCGCCGTCGAGCTCCAGCCACGTCGAGGAGACGCCCGCGAGATCGCGCGCGATGACGAGATCGCGCAGGTAGCTGCGCGACTGCCCCCCGCGGATGAGGAAGGTGCCGGGCCGCGTCCGCGCCTCGGGATCCGTCCACGTCAGCACGCCGTTGAGGCTCTCCCCTTCCACCACGCTGCCCACCACCCCGCCGTAGCCCATGGTGGCGTTGGCCACGACCGGCTTCGTGGGATCCGCCAGCTGGTAGCTGCGCAGGCCGTAGGACACGCCGTCGCCATGCGCCCCCACCCAGCGCGAAGGATCGAGGAGGCAGTCTGCGGTGCCGAGGGCGTTGGCGCAGCCGTCGGGGTTGAAGAACTCCACCGAGCCGCGGAAGTCGGTCAGGTCGATGAGCGGCGCCGACACCGGGCTCTCGCCGTCGTTGCAGAAGGCCGTCAACATGCGCACGCGCGTCTCGCCGGGCGACAGCACGTAATAGGTGGTGACGCGCACGGGGAGAGCCACCTCCGGGTCCACCACGAAGCTGACGTTGCCCAACTGCGCCGACACGATGGCTTTCAGGTTGAGCAGATCGTGCGGTACGTCGTCCCCCGACACCGCCACGACCGCCGGGCCGCCCGCGGAGCCGTCGGAGAGGACTTCCACGTCGGTGACGCGCGTGACGCGCCCGAAGGAGTAGGCCAGCGCCATGCGGCCGAACTGATCGCGCCCCGCTTCCCCTGCGCCGCGCACGAGATCCGCGTCGATGATGCCGCCGCCGTACAGCGTCGGGCCCACCGTGCGGCCGGGCTTCTCCACCACCACCCGCACCTTGTCGTTCTGCATCAGCACGTCGCCCAGGGTGGCCGTCGCCGTCTGCCCGCCGATCAACTGCGCCTCCGAGTCGATGACGCGCGCGCTCGCGCCGGTGCCCTCTTGAGCGAACAAGCCGGTCGCCTTGAGATCGACCACGCAGCGCTTCGGGTTGACGCTCGGCCCTCCACCGCCGGGGCTCGAACACGTGGACAGCAGCACAGCCGCGGAGGCGGCGAGGACGACGCGGGCAGCGTAGGACATCAGGGAACTCCAGGTGAGAAACGCGGCCGGATGGTCGCGGAAAGCGCGCGATGTACTCCGGAGTGAGTTCAGTTGCTTGCCGCGTCGCGTTACACGGCTGTGACGTTGACGAGTGTCAGTCGTTTCAAGGTGGTGCGGCATTGAAACGGCGTCGGTGGCGGGTGTACGGGGCGCGCCCATGTACGACGTGGCGATCATCGGAGCGGGACCTGGTGGAGCGGCGGCGGCGGTGGCGTTGGGACAGTTGGGCATCACCAACGTGGTGTTGCTCGATCGCGAGGGTTTTCCGAGGCACAAGACGTGTGGCTCGGGGCTGTCGCCGAACGCCCTCAAGATCCTCGAGAAGTTGAACCTGCTCCCGGAGGTGAAGGCGCAGGGCTACCACATCAACTCGGTGCGCATCGTCACCCCGGGCGGGCGGGAGATGGTGATCAAGTCCGACGCGGCGGCGATCGTCTGCCTGCGCGAGGTGTTCGATCACCTGCTGGTGCGGCGCGCCCAGTCGCTCGGCGTGACGCTGAAGACGCCGTTCCGCGCCGACGCGCTGCTCAAAGACGGCGATCGCGTGGTGGGCGTGAAGGGCTTCGACGGCGAAGAGGTCCGCGCGAAGGTGGTGCTCTGCGCTGACGGAGCGAACTCCATCTTCTCGGTGGACAAGCGCCCGAAGCGCAGCATCGCGACGCTGATGGGCTGGTGGGACGACTTCGACGTCGAGCCCAACCGGCTCGACATGATCTTCGACAAGTCGGTGTCGCCCCTCTACGGGTGGATGTTCCCGGAGGGCGGGCGGCGCGTGAACATCGGCATCTGCATCGACGGGCAGGACGAGTCGGGCGAGAAGACGACGAAGAACCTGAAGGCCATCTTCCAGCAGTTCCTCCAGGACCATTACGGCAAGCAGCTCGCGACGGCGAAGCAGGTGGGCAAGCTGAAAGGCCACCCCATCGTCTACACCACGTGGATTGGGCACATGACGCAGCCGGGCTCGCTCTTTCTGGGCGAGGCGGCCCGCATCACCCACAACGCGACGGGCGAAGGCATCAGCCAGGCGATGGAGTCGGGCGTCTTCGCCGCCGAGGCCTGCGCGCGGGTGCTCAAGCACGGCGAGAGCGAGAAGAAGGCCTGGAGTTGGTACGTGAACCAGCACCGCAAGCGCTTCACCGGCGCCTTCCTGGCGGGCCACCTGCTGCGCGCGGTGGTGGACTCCACGCTGCTCGACCACGTGGCCGACGCGTACAACAACCCCACCGTGCGCAGGGCGGTGACGCGGCTGCTCGGCTCGGCGCTGGCGGGGAGCGCGGTGGGCGTGGGGGAGGGCGTGGCCGAGGTGAAGAGCGCGCTCGAGGAAGATCGCGCGGCCTGAGTGCCGGCGAGCTCAGACGCCATCACCCACGAGCCCAGCGGCGCGTGCGCGATGGCCCCGGAGAAGGCGCCCACCCGCCCGCAGGCCCGCGCCCAGCACGAGCGGCAGCAACCACCAGCGGACCGGCGGGGCGTCGCTCGGTTGGGCGCGAAGCAGGGCGCGCGGCGGAGGCCGGCGGTAGCGCCTGGTCAAGCCGCCCTCCGCACAATGGGGAGGCCCGGCTTGTGCACGTGGTCTCGTGCGCTACCGGTGGTCCGTGGATCATTCCGAAGTCAGGAGGGCGCCCTTGCGTTCCGTGACGAAAACTGTGCGCCCGCCGGCGGTGGCCGGCGCTTTCTACCCAGCGGACCCGCGGAAGCTGGAGCAGCAGGTGGACGGCTTCCTCGCCGGGGCGAAGGCCCGGCCGCTGAGGCCGAAGGTGTTGGTGGCGCCCCACGCCGGCTACGTCTACTCGGGGCCGATCGCCGGCAGCGCGTACAAGCTGCTCGAGAACTGCTCGCCGAAGCCGACGCGCGTGGTGTTGCTGGGGCCCGCCCACACGGTGGGCTTCCACGGCGTCGCGCTGCCCGCGGTGGACGCCCTGCGCACGCCCCTGGGGCTGGTGCCGGTGGACGGCGAATTGGAGTTCAAGGCGCTCCAGTTCCCCTTCGTGCTGGACGAGGCGAAGGCCCATGAGCGCGAGCACTCGCTGGAAGTGCACCTCCCCTTCCTGCAACGCGCGCTGGGCGACTTCAGCGTGCTGCCGCTGTGCGTGGGCCACGCCAGCGCGGACGACGTCGCGGATCTGCTGGAGGCGGTGTGGGGCGGGCCGGAGACGCTCATCGTCGTCAGCACCGACTTGTCGCATTACCTCCCGTGGGACGAGGCGAAGAGGGTGGACCAGGAGACGGTGGACGCGATCCTCGACCTCCAGGTCGACGCGATGGAGGGCGAGCGCGCCTGCGGGGCGTTCCCCCTGGCCGGGCTGCTGCTGACCGCGCGACGCAAGGGCCTGGAGCCCACCCTGCTGGACTTGCGAAACTCAGGCGACACCGCGGGCGACAAGGGCCGGGTGGTGGGCTACGCGGCCTTCGCCTTCGAAGAGAAGAAGGAGGCTTAGGTGATGCAGGGCCAGGTGTTGCTCGAGCTGGCGCGCGGCACGCTGCGCGAGGCCTTCGGCGGGCCGAAGGTCGCGGTGCCGGATCACGCCTGGCTCTTCGAGAAGAAGGCGGTGTTCGTCACGCTGCACAAGCACGGCGAGCTGCGCGGGTGTGTGGGGCAGTTGGCGGCGCGCTTCCCGTTGTACGAGTCGGTGCGGCACGCGGCGAAGGCGGCGGCGTTTCACGACGGGCGCTTTCCTCCGCTGGACGTGAGCGAGCTCGAGCAGGTGCACATCGAGATCTCCGTGCTGTCGGCTCTCGAGGCGCTCGACGTCGCGACCGAGGCGGAGGCGCTCGCGGCCATTCGCCCGGGCGTGGACGGCGTCGTCCTGACGCACGGGCTGCGCAGCGGCGTCTTCATCCCCGAGATGTGGAAGCAGCTGCCGGATCCCAACCAGTTCCTCTTCCACCTCAAGCGAAAAGCCGGGCTGCCCCAGGCCTGGCAGCCGGGGACGCGCGTGGAGCGCTTCACGGCCGAAGTCTGGGCGGAGTGACGAAGTCATGAAGGTGTCGAAGTCGAATCACCCCGCGCGCTGGTGGCACCGGCTGGATGACGGCCGGCTGCAGTGCGACGTCTGCCCGCGGGACTGCAAGCTCAAGGACGGCCAGCGCGGCTTCTGCTTCGTGCGCGCGCGAGAGGGCGATCAGCTGGTGCTCACCACCTACGGGCGCAGCTCGGGCTTTTGCGTCGACCCGATCGAGAAGAAGCCGCTCAACCACTTCTTCCCGGGCTCCTCGGTGCTCTCCTTCGGCACCGCGGGCTGCAACCTGGGCTGCCGCTTCTGCCAGAACTGGGACATCAGCAAGGCGACCGAGTGGGACGCGCTGGCCGACCAGGCTTCGCCCGAGGCCATCGCCGAGCGCGCCCAGCAGCTCGGATGCAAGTCGGTGGCCTTCACCTACAACGATCCGACCATCTTCATCGAGTACGCGATGGACGTGGCGAAGGCGTGCCACGCGCGCGGCGTGAAGACGGTGTCGGTGACGGCGGGCTACATCCACCGAGCGCCGCTCGAGGAGTTCGCGCAGGTGCTGGACGCGGCGAACGTGGACTTGAAGGCCTTCACCGAGGACTTCTACCACCGCATCACCTTCGCCCACCTGCAGCCGGTGCTGGACACGCTGGAGTACCTGGTCCACGAAACGAAGGTGTGGACGGAGATCACCACGCTGCTCATCCCCGGGCACAACGACAGCGAGAAGGAAGTCGCGCAGCTCTCGGAGTGGGTCGCGACGAAGCTCGGCCCGCACGTGCCGCTGCACTTCTCGGCCTTCCACCCGGACTTCAAGCTGAGGGACGTGCCTCCCACGCCGCCGGAGACGTTGCGACGCGCGCGACGGCAGGCCCTGCAGGCGGGCCTCAAGTACGTCTACACCGGCAACGTGCACGACACCGAGGGCGACACCACGTTTTGTGCGGAGTGCCGGGCGCCCCTCATCGTCCGCGACTGGTACGAGCTGCTCGAGTACCGGGTGACGCCGGAGGGCGCGTGTCCGGACTGCGGAGCGAAGGTGGCTGGGCACTTCGAGGAGAAGCCGGGCGCGTGGGGTCGGAAGCGGCAGCGCGTGTTGATGGACGCGGCGCTCTGAACCTACTCACAGCCCTCGCTGACGAAGGTGCAGGCCGGACAGCTGACGACCGCGCGGGGGATCTGCGTGGCCAGCCCGCTCGCCAGACACGTGCCGCCGAGCGCGGGGATCTCGATCAACCTCCCCTGGCTGAGCGCGCCGTACCACACGCCCTCCAGCCCGCCGTCGCGCAGGATGCCCGCGCCGCAGCGGCCGCTGAACGGCTCGACGAAGAAGGCCTGGAAGTCGTCGAACGGCGGAGGGCACATGCCCACCAGCGGTTGGGGATCGAACCGGCAGCGGAAGACGTTGCACGACGCGCAGTCGCGCTGCCCATCGCAGGTGAGGCACTCCTGGCCGGCGTCGTGCGTGCAGGTGCGGCCGGCGTCGGGCGCCCCGCACTCGATGAGGCAGTACCCGTTGACGCACGCGGAGCGCGCCTGGCCGCAGAAGGGCAGCGCCGCGGGCGTGGGGCAGTCCTGGTACGTCTGGCACTGCGCGAACGCTCCCCCGTCGACGCCGCCGTCGCTCGTCGTCCCGGCGTCGGGCGTGCTGCCAGCGTCGGATGTGCCACCGGCATCGGACGAAGGCCCGGCATCGGCGGTGGGTCCGGCGTCGCGAGCGCCCGCGTCGTCCTCCGACACGGGGACGAAGCACTGGCACGCGCCGAGGGAGGAGACGACGACGAGGAGCGCCAGGCGCCGGAATGCCATGGCGGGGACGCTACCAAAGCGCACCGCAGGTTCGCTGGGCGGACGTCCGCGCGTCTGGCGCTCCCGGTGAGGGTTTCGTCGCTCCTGCTCGGCCAGCCGGCGGGAGGCCACCGCTGATGCGGGACGCCGCCTCAGAACTTCTGCACGACGACGCGGTCCTTCCCCAGCAGCGCGATCAGCTTCTTCTTCACCGCCGCGGGCGTGGCCTTCTCGATGGTGACCCGCAGCTTCGGGTTGGCGAACGCCTTGAGCTCTTCCGGGATCGTCTTGAGGCGCGCGGCGTCCAGGCCGAAGAACTTGAGCGCCGCCAGGGAGGGCAGCTCTTTCGGCAGCGACGAGAGCGGATTCCCTTCGAGCTCCAGCCGCTCGAGCTTCGAGAGCTTCCCGATGGAGGCCGGCAGGGCGGTGAGCGCGTTGGACCGCAGGTTGAGCTGCTTGAGGGAGGCGAGCTCGCCCAGGTCGTCCGGCAGCGCGATCAGCTTGTTCTGGGAGAGGACGAGGCTCTCCAGCTTCTTTAGCCGCGAGAGCGAGGCGGGGAGCGTCTCCAGCTGACAGCTGTCGGCCTCCAGGCGGAGAAGGGCGGCCAGGTCGCCCACATCCTCGGGGATGGGTCGGCTGCCCGTCGCGGGCCTGGAGAGGTTCAGCACCTCGAGCTGCGCCCACCCGGCGAGTCGGGGCAGCCGGGTCACGCCGCTCCCGTACAGGTTGAGGTTTTTCAGTCGGGACAGGCTGGCCAGCTCGTCGGGGAGCCCCTTCAGGGCGGGGAGGAGGGAGAGGTCGAGGTGCTCGAGGTTGGCGCAGCGCCCCAGCGCCGCAGGCACGGAGGTGATGGTCTGCCCTGAGGAGATGCTCAGCTGACGCAGGCCCGTGCACTCGCCCAGCTCGGGGGGAATGGCGGTGAGCTGCGGGCACTGGACGACGAGCGCCTCGAGGCTCTTGAGGGCGCCGAGCTCGGCCGGCAACGTCGTGAAGCTGGCGTTGGTGACGTACAGGGCCTTGAGCTGCGGCAGCTTCGAGAGCCCGTCGGGGAGGTGGGTCTCGGTCGAGGACTTGATCTTCAGCGCCGTGACGGTGGCCGCGCGCTCCAGCACGGGGGCCAGGTCGGCGTACTTGTCCTTCTCGTTGACGACGAACTCGATCTGCTTCATCGCGCGCAGCCCCCTCGGTGTTGACATCGCGCAGCGGCAGGAGTGTGCCACGAGTCAGTGCAGGAGCAATCGCGGAGAATCTCCAGGGCTGGCCATGGCCCGCCGTCTCGGCGACCCTCTGGGGGATGAGCGTCTATCTCCTGACCGCGCTGGTGCTGGCGGCGTCACCCGAAGACGTGGCGCCTTCCCGTGTTCCCGTCGTCACCTCGTCAGCCCAGTACGAGCGCAAGCCCAAGATGGTGATCCTCTTCCGGCGTTACGACGCCTTTTTCCCTGCGTACTGCGTCACGGGCGGAAAGCTCCGCGCCGGCGACGCGTGCCTGTCGCTGATGCCGAAGCGGCCGACGGTGCGGCTGATGGACGGCCGGCGCGTGCAGCTCGAGGCGCTGGCCAGGCACTCCATGTCCGCGTGGGACGCGCAGGAGCGCAAGGGCTGGGCGTTGCCCGAGCCGGACGGCGGCGAGGAGGAGCGCCCCGAGACGGAGCTGGCGGTGTGGCCGCCCGACGCGAACCCCGGGCTCGAACCCGTGCCTGATTCGACCGCGCCCGTCGATCTCGAAGGCCTCGAGAAGCTGCCGGAAGCCGAGGACGAGTCCGGGCCGCCGGTGCACGGGCGGAAGGCGAAGCCCGGGCCGAGCTGGCCGCCGACCGTCCACCAGTCGGTGCCGCTGGGGAAGCGGGGCACGGTGGTCGTCCTCTCGGGTGTGTACCGGGGACTGTACCTGTCGACGCCGAAGGGCTGGCGTGCGCTGCGAGCGGAGAGCGGCGGGGAGATGGGCACGACCATCGTCGGCCGCGCGGACCTCGACGGGGATGGGCGGCCGGAGTGGCTCATCCACATCCTCGGGTACAACGAGTTCGGCCTCGAGGTGCGGCCGCACGACTTCGGCAAGCCGCTGTTCGACTTCAACGACTGCGGCGTGTGATGGGCCTCGCGGTTCAGAGGTTCTTCAGCGCGGCGTAGATTGTGTCCACGTCGAACTCGACGGCCGGAGAGGCGACCCGCACACGCTCGCCGCTGCGGAAGTCGGTCGTCCGCCACGAGGCACCCTCGCGTTCGACTACGGTGACCCGCGGCGTCGCATGGGAGACGATCAACACCGCGCGCACCGAGGGGATCTGCTTGTAGTGAGACAGCTTGTCTCCCCGGTCGTAGTCCTCGGTCGACGGGCTGGTCACCTCGACGAGGACGGTGGGGTTGGTGACGGCCGTCTTGTCGATGGCCGAGCGCAGCGCAGGGCCACAGACGAAGGATGCGTCCGGGTAGGTGGTCAAGCCCGTCGCCTCGGCGCGGACGCGAAGGTCCGAGGTCAGCGGCGTACACTCGGACAGCTTCGAGCCGATCTCGAGCAGGACGCGAGCAGCCAGCGCCGCATGCTCGGGCGTGCCGCCTGCCATCGCGTAGATCTCACCGTCGAGGTACTCATGGCGGAGTTCGCTCAGCTCCTCGACCGCCAGGTACTCCTCGTAGGTGTAGTGGAGGCGCCGAGCCGTGGTCATCGTGAGCCAGTGTACCGCCACGCTCAGGGCAGGTGCGAGACGACCTCCGTCGCCAGCACCGCCAGCATCGCCAGGCGCTCGCCGGTGAAGCCGTTCTTCTGCGCGCTCTCCGCGTCGAGGATGCCCACCACCGCGCCCTTCGCGTCGAGCAGGGGCAGGCACGCCTCGCTCTGCATGTCCTTGTCGCACTCGTAGTACGCGCCGCCCGCGCCCACGTGCGCCTTCACGTCCTGAATGACGCGCGCCTTGCCCGACAAGGCCACGGCCACGTTGTTGGACAGCTTCGCGAAGTCGTCGGTGAGCGGGAACTCCGCGCGGCTGGGCTTGCCCGAGTACGCCACCTTCACCAGCGCCTGTCCGCCGCCCACGTCCCGCGCCTGGTACACGCCGAGCCACTCGAGGCCGGTGCGGTTGGCGACGTGCTCGAGCAGCTCGTCGAGGATGAGCAGGCACATGCTGGTGCGCGTCGTCCGTCCGCCCAGCACCTTGCCGAGATCGTACGGCGTCGGATCCAGCTCGCCGTGCAGGGAGCAGCTCCCGTCGGCCGACAGCCTCGGCACCTGGATGAGGTACAGCTGGTTGAGCGCGCTGGGCGTGGCCGGGAGCGAGCGCTTCTTCGCCTCCTCCAGCACGTTCCACAGCGACGTCTGGGCTTCGCGCACCAGCGAGCGCTCGACCTCCACCCCCACCCGCTTTGCGTAGTCCGTCGCGTCCATTCGCAAGACTCTATGCCTTCGTCCCCGCCGGGAGCAGCTCCGCGAAGAAGTCGTTGCCCTTGTCGTCCACCACGATGAAGGCGGGGAAGTCGACGACCTCGATCTTCCACACCGCCTCCATGCCCAGCTCGGGGTACTCCAGCACCTCGACCTTCTTGATGCAGTCCTGCGCCAGCCGCGCCGCCGGACCGCCGATGCTGCCCAGGTAGAAGCCGCCGTACTTCTTGCAGGCGTCCGTCACCGCCTTCGAGCGGTTGCCCTTGGCCAGCATGACGAAGCTGCCGCCCGCCGCCTGGAACTCGGCGACGTAGCTGTCCATGCGTCCGGCCGTCGTCGGCCCGAAGCTGCCCGACGCCATGCCCTTCGGCGTCTTCGCCGGCCCCGCGTAGTACACGCACAAGTCCTTCAGGTACTGCGGCAGCCCCTGGCCGGCGTCGAGCCGCTCCTTCAGCTTCGCGTGGGCGATGTCGCGCGCCACCACCATCGGGCCCGTCAGCGACAGCCGTGTCTTCACCGGGTAGCGGGACAGCAGCGCGCGGATGTCGCTCATCGGGCGCGTCAGGTCCACCTTCACCACCTCGCCGCCGAGCGCCTTCTCGTCCACCTCCGGCAGGTACTTCGCCGGATCGTGCTCCAGCTCCTCGAGGAAGACGCCGTCCTTCGTGATCTTCCCCAGCGCCTGGCGATCGGCCGAGCAGGAGACGGCGATCGCCACCGGGCAGCTCGCGCCGTGACGCGGCAGGCGGATCACGCGGACGTCGTGGCAGAAGTACTTGCCGCCGAACTGCGCGCCGATGCCCATGCGCTGGGTGAGCTGGTGCACCTTCCCTTCCAGCTCCACGTCGCGCAGCCCGTGGCCCGCCATCGTCCCCTTCGTCGGCAGCGTGTCGAGGTAGCGCGCCGACGCCAGCTTCGCCGTCTCGAGCGCCGACTCCGCGCTGGTGCCGCCGATGACGATGGCCAGGTGGTACGGAGGGCACGCCGCGGTGCCCAGCGTGCGCAGCTTCTCGTTGAGCCACGTCATCAGCGACTTCTCGTTGAGCAGCGCCTTGGTCTCCTGGAAGAGGTAGCTCTTGTTCGCCGAGCCGCCGCCCTTGGCCATGAAGAGGAACTTGTAGGCGTCGCCGTCGACCGCGCTGATCTTGATCTCCGCCGGCAGGTTGGAGCCGGTGTTCTTCTCCTCGAAGGTGGAGAGCGGCGCCAACTGCGAGTAGCGGAGGTTGGTCTCGGTGTACGTCTTGAAGACGCCGCGGGCGAGCGCCTCTTCGTCGCCGCCGCCGGTGAAGACCAGTTGCCCCTTCTTGCCCTTCACGATGGCCGTGCCCGTGTCCTGGCACATCGGCAGCACGCCCCCCGCGGAGATGCTGGCGTTCTTGAGGAGGTCGAGCGCCACGAACTTGTCGTTGTTGGACGCCTCCGGGTCCTCGAGGATCCGCTTCAGCTGCGCGAGGTGTGACGGACGCAGCAGGTGCGCGATGTCGCGCATCGCCTCCTTCGCCAGCAGCGTGAGCGCCTCCTTCTCCACCTTGAGGAAGGTGTGGCCCTGCGCCTCGAAGGTGGACACGAAGTCCCTCGTGAGGAGCCGGTACGGGGTGTCGTCGTGCTGCAGCGGGAGGAGCTCGGTGAAGGTGAAGTCCATGGCGCCCGGAGTTGTAGCGCCGAACCCCGGGCAGGACACGGCTCTTCAGGGGCAGGTGCCGGCGTCGGGCGCCCGCGCGAGGAATGTGTCCCAGAAGTCGGAGAAGGCGGCCCGGCGATCGTGAATGAGGCGCACGCCGCCATCCACCGGGCTGGCGCAGGGGTCGGCCTGGGGGTTGACCCGGAACTCGAGGAGCGGATCCGACGCGCAGGTGCCCGCGCTGACCGAGTACGGCGGCCATACGCGGAGGCTGGAGACGGCAGGCACGCCGGTCCGGGCGAAGGCAGCCCAGTAGGCCTGCATGTGGGCCGAGAGCGCCTCCTCGGCTGCGGAGGCGCGGCCAGGCAGGTTGCCAAAGACGAAGGCGATCTCCGCGCCGTGGTACGAGCCGACCAGCGGTCCCTCGGGCTCGTGGGTGAAGTGGTAGACGTACGTGGGCTTGCCGGCCGCGACCCGGGCCCGCGCCGTCCGCCGCACCAGCGAGACGAACTGCCCGTCGCCCAGCACGTCCGCGAAGGCCCGCCGCGCGTTGAAGGCGCTCGACGCCGGGTACATCGTCTGCACGCAGGCGGAGCCCGAGCCGAAGGTCAGATCCATCATCGCCTGGTACTCCGGCACGGTGTCGACGCGGAGCGCGAGCGCGAAGAGCAGGCCCTCGTCTCCGTTGGCGCCCAGCACCAGGGGCACGTCCGCCGAGGCGCCGTGCACCGGGGCCTCTGACGGGAAGACAGGCAGGAAGGCCTCGCTGCCGGCGGTGTGTTCCGGCGTGCCGTCGCGATCGCGATCGTAGGTGCCGTCGCTCATCGGGTAGTACGTCGTCGGCGGAGGATCGCCCGGGTTGGCGTAGGGCGTGACGGACGCCGGCAGCGTGGTGAGTATCGTCTGGAGCGCCAGCCCGCGCAGGCACGCCGCTTCGCCCGCAGGCGTCCCCGCGTCGGCGCAGCCCACGGCGGCGGAGTAGCGCGTCCCCTGCTCGACGCCCGACTCGCGCAGCGGCGCCTCGGGGTTGAGCGAAGGGGTGCGCGCGTGCAGGTGCTGGAAGGCCCGATCGTCGAAGCACGGGCCGCTCTGGGAGATGGCGCGGTGGAACAGGCCTCGCGCGGACGGCACCCCCAACAGCGCGCACACGCTCACGCCGCCCGCCGACTCGCCGAAGATGGTGACGTTGTCGGGATCGCCACCGAAGGCCCGCGCGTTGTCGCGCAGCCACTCGAGCGCCTGCACCTGATCGCGCACGCCGTAGTTCCCCGCGGTGCCCTCCTCGGCGACGAAGGCCGGGTGCGCGAGGAAGCCGAGGTTGCCGAGCCGGTACTGGATGGTGACGAGCACCACCTGCTGCCCCGCCGCGAACTGTTCGCCGTCGAAGAGCGGGGTGGAGCCCTCGCCGATCGCGAAGCCGCCGCCGTGGATCCACACCATGACGGGCGCGTTGGCGGCGTTGGGCGGCGTCCACACGTTCAAGGTGAGGCAGTCCTCGCTGCCGGCGTCGGTGTTCACCTGCGGACAGGGCGGACCGAAGGCCTGGGTGTGCAGCAGAGCCGCGCGCGGGGCAGGAGAGCGCGGGGGACGCCAACGGAGGCTCCCCACCGGAGGCTCGGCGAAGGGCACGCCCCTGAAGACGCGCACGCCTCCGGCCAGCGCCACCCCGAGGATGGGCCCTTCCGTCGTCTCGACGCAGGGCGCCGCCCCCGCCGGGCAGCGCAGGCCGCCGTCACTCCCTCCGGCGTCGGCCCCGCCTGCGTCGGTGGCGCCACCGTCCTGCGCGCCCCCGTCCACCTCCGTGCCGGCGTCTGGCTGCGTCGTGCCGCCGCCGTCCTTCGCCTGAATTTCTCCGCCGTCGTCAGTCCCCGGCGGAAGCCTGCCGCACGCGAGCAGCGCGACGCCGGCCGCCAGCACCAGCCCCCAGCTTGTCCTTCGCACGTCACTCATCGTCGCTCCCTCGCGTCACCCGGCTTGCACGGCGGGTGCCGCGCCGTCGGCCCATGCAGGCGCCGGCGCCTTCACCCCGGAAGGGCGGGGGCGGTACGACCGTGGTTGCGACGATGCTACCCCGGTTGCGCTTCCGCTTACCTGGGGCGGAGGGTGACGGTGACGCGCGCGGCGGTGGCTTGCACCTCCACGCGCCCGGGCGCCGGGGCAGCGGTGCAGCCGTCGCAGGCCACGGTGAAGCCGGCGGGGTAGGTGGAGACGGGGACGCGCAGCACCGTGGGCGCCGTCACCGAGGCGTCCTGTGAGAAGACGACCTCGAGGGTGCGCGAAGTGCCGTCGAAGGAGAAGGACTCCAGCGTGCCGGCCACGCGCTCGGGGTATGGCCGCACCACCGCGTCACGCAGCGCCGACTTTTCGCTCCCGTCCGCCGCGAGCAGCCCGTAGCCGTCGTCCCGGCTGAAGTGCCAGTACAGCGCGCCCGCCATCGCCTGCGCCGCGCCGGCGTACACTGCGTCCATGTACTCGCCGATGCCCGCGTGCTGCGCCATTCCGCCGTACTCACCCAGCACCAGCGCCATGCCACGAGCGTCCGCTTCCTCCCGCAAGAGGCGCAGGTTCTCCACGATGGCGGCGCGGCGCGAGGCGTCGAAGCCCATGCCCGCCTCCGCGTCGGCGTCGTAGGCGTGGGGCGCGTAGACGAGGTTCCCCTCGGTGAAAGAGGGCAGGTGCGTGGGGAGGCCGAGGTTCCGGCTGGAGGCGGGCTCGAGGAAGGCCAGCAGCTCGGGCTTCGCCTCCCGCACCGCGGCGATCACCTGCCGGTAGAAGGGTGCGAGGCGGTGCACTTCGAAGGCGTCGTACTGCGTCGAGCCCCAGTACGGCTCGTTGAGCGGATCGACGCCCACGAAGCCGTCGATGTCCCGGAGCGCCACCGCCAGCCGCCGCCAGGCCTCCACCGCGTGCGACTGGAGCTCGCGGCTCGACCAGAAGCCATCCACGCAGGCGATGACCTCCGGATCCAGGTAGTTCAGAAACCACGGCGAAGTCGGCGTGTACGCGGCGTAGTGGCCCGCGTCGCAGGTCCACGCGGGCGCGCCATTGCCCCCGGGAAAGCCCAGCCCGTACAGGTCCTGGTGCAGGTCGACGATGACGACGAGGCCCGCGTCCGACGCCTCGCGAACGCGCCGCGCCACCTCGGCCAGGTAGACCTCGTCGAAGCGGTCCCGCTCGGGCTCGATGGCCGCCCAGGAGACGAGGAAGCGCACCGCGTTCATGCCCCAGTCCTCGTGCATCTGCTTCCAGTCGGCGGGGCCGTGGAAGTCGAAGAAGGGGGGCGTCTTGTGGCGGCTCGACACGTTCGCCCCGCGCAGGAGGACGGTGCGCCCTTCCGGGTCCTTGATCGCCCCGCCTTCGACGCGCCAGGACTTCGGCTGCTCGGGCGTCGGGGCGCAGCCCGCCAGGCTCCAGAGGGTGAGGACGATGACCACCGGGACGCGCACGCTGGCGCAGCGTAGCCCTGAAGACGGGCGGTAGCGTCAATAGCGGTTGGTTGTTGATGATGTCTCAACTGATTTTAACAGGTCATCGACCATTCATGCGTTCCTTGGGGCATGGAAACGCCCCTCTGGAAGCACCGCCTGTCGAACTATGGCTGCGGCGCGCTGACGCTGCTCGTCTCCCTGACGCTGGGCGGGCTGCTGCTCGCGGCGTACCGGGAGTTGTCCTCCTTCGGGCTGTGCCTGTGGCCGGTGTCGCGGGCGCCGGCCTTCCTCCTCGCCCTGGTGGCGTTGGACTTCGTCTACTACTGGCAGCACCGCGCGGAGCACTCGGTGGGGCTGCTGTGGGCGATCCACGCGGTGCACCACCAGTCCAACGTTTGCGACGCCTCGGTGTCCCTGCGCATCAGCGCGCTCGCGCCCCTCACGGTGCTGGCCGCCCACCTCCCGCTCGCGCTGCTCGGCCTGCCCTTCGAGGTGTACCTGCCGGCGTACCTGGTCCACACCGGCTTCGTCTTCCTCCTCCACAGCCGCACGCCGCGCTGGCTGGACCGCGCCGGGTGGCTCTTCAACAGCCCGTACCTCCACCGCGCGCACCACTCGAACCAGGCGCGCTACCGCGGGAAGAACCTGGGCGGGCTCTTCGTGGTGTGGGATCGCCTCTTCGGCACCTTCGAGTCGGACTGCGACGACGCCACGTCCTTCGGGGTCGGGTCCGCGCCCACGCCGCTCAACCCGCTCGTTGCGAACGTGCTCCCGCTTCTCGAGTGGGCGCGGCGGCGGCCGTGGGCGAAGGACGAGCAGGAGCTCCACGCGCGGGATGGGGGACGAGCCAGGTCGGCGAAGGCGGCCCCGCTTCCGTGACGCCTCCTTGACGCTCGGGGAGCGGCGTGCCTTGTTCCCCACCTCACTGCGGCGGGGAGGCTCAAAGGATGTTCACCGGGGAAATTCAGCGCTCGCGCTCGAAAAAGCCCTTCGTCCTGGCGTTCGTGCTGGTGTTGATCATCGCCGCGGTCGTCCTCTTCATGCCCTTCCCGCGCACGGTGAAGAGCACGTTTACGCTGGTGGGCGCCACCTCCACCGAGGTGAAGGCCGCGCGCGCCGGCAAGGTGGCCGAGGTGGTGTCCGCCAGCGGGAAGACGGTCAACTCGGGCGACGTGCTCCTCAAGCTGGAGGCCGGCGACGCGGAGAAGGCGCTCACCGAGGCCCAGACGAAGCTGGATGCGCTCAAGGCTCAGAAGCCGGCGTCGGCGAAGGACGCGGCCAAGTCGGCCCAGGAGATCAAGAAGGCCGAGGCCGCGCTCAAGGCCGCCGAGAAGGCGCTCGAGGCCGCGAAGGCGAAGGCGAAGGGCAAGCCCAACCCCGCCGTGGCGAAGGCCGAGAAGAAGCAGAAGGCCGCGGCCGAGGCGCTCCAGAAGGCGAAGGCGAAGGCGAAGCTGTCCGAGGCGGATCTGAAGGCGCTGGTGGCCGAGCAGGAGAAGGCGGTGGCCGCGGCGAAGGCCGAGGTGGACGGGTGCACCGTCAAGGCTCCGTCGCCGGGCGTGGTGGCGGGCCTGCGGGTGGCGAAGGGCGCCGCGCTGGAGAAGGACGCGCTGGTGGCGAAGGTGGAGGGCACTTCCAAGCTCAAGGCCGTGGTGGAGGAGCCACCCACGCAGAAGCTCCGGAAGGGCATGGCGCTCGAGCTCATCGTCGAGGGCGGCGGTCGCAAGAAGCTTCTCTTCGACGACGACGCGAAGGACGGCAAGGCGGTGGCGGAGTTCGACAATTCCAAGGGCGAGTTCCAGCCGGGCATGGGCGGCGCCGTGGAGATCGCCGGCGACGACACCAACCTCCTCAACTCGCTGCCGGGGAAGTGACGTGCGCGGCGGCCTCGTCGCCGCGGCGCTCCTGGCGTCCGCGTGCACCACCATCGTGGTCCGGCCCGGGCCACGGAGAGATCCCGCGGCCGAGGAGCACGACGTCGACGGCTTCATCGTGCTCAACGGCGAACGCACGAAGGTGACATGGACAGACGGCGACAGCTTCGACTTCAAGTCGGGCCGCTACGAGGGACAGGGCACGCGGCTGGTCGGCTTCAACACGCTGGAGGCCTATGGGCCGGTGCACCGCTGGGGCGGCTGGACGCGCGAAGAGCTGTATGAGATCGCGAAGTCGGGCTCGGCGTTGGCCGCCTCGCAGGAGTGGGAGTGCACCACGCAGGGAGAGCCGGACGCCTACGGCCGCCTCCTCGTCGACTGCCCGAAGCTGGCGCGGGAGATGGCGCTCAAGGGCGTCGGGCTGGCCTACGCGGTGCGCGGCCGGCCTCCGGCGAAGGTGCTGGACGCGATGCACCAGGCGCAGCGGGCCCGGCGCGGCGTCTGGGCGAAGGGCGTGCCCGACACCATCCTCACCTCCCTCCACTCGCGCGACGAGGACAAGGAAGGCAAGTACCCCACCGCCGCCAACCGGGTGCTGGACACGCAGACGGGCGAGACGGTGCTGAAGAAGCACATGGACAACTACCAGCTGTGTGAAGAGGTCTGCGACGGCGACTCGTGCATGGTCTACGTGCCGTACGAGCTCCGCTACAAAGAGCAGCCGCCCTGTCTGGTTGGGCAATAGCGGCTGTTCCAGGGTGGGGGAGCCGACGGGCGTACGCCCGCCGAGTATGCTCAGCACCATGTCCCGGGTTCCCCTGCGCCTCCTCGCTGCGTGCGTCCTCTCCCTCGCGATGGCTGCGTGCTTCACGCCCGTCTTCGAGATTGAGGACGGGGGCCTCGGCGGCGGCACAGGGGGCGGCGCCTCCGGTGGCGGAGCGGGTGGCGGCGGAGGCGGCGGCTCCTTCGGAGGCGGTCGCGGCGGCGGGGCCGGCGGCGGCTTCCTTGGCGGCGGGC
>JBFMHF010000088.1:0-30311 GCA_040752975.1 Myxococcota bacterium | reverse complement strand
TCGGCGGCGGAGGCGGATCCGTCGGTGGCGGTGGCGGCTCCGTCGGAGGCGGTGGCGGGGGATGTCAGCCGGCGTGCAGCGGGCGTACCTGCGGCCCGGACGGTTGTGGCGGCGAGTGCGGGATGTGCACGGCGACGCAGCAGTGCGTCAACGGCCAGTGCCAGTGCCTCCCCGAGTCCGACGCCGCCTTCTGCCAGCGGGCGCAGCGGGCCTGCGACAGCCTCACGGCGGTGGACAACTGCGGCGTGACGCGGACGGTTTCGTGCGGGACGTGCACCGCGCCGCAGACGTGCGGCGGCGCTGGTGTGCCCGGGCAGTGCGGCTGCACGCCCCAGTGCGCGGGGAAGGTGTGTGGAGGCGACGGCTGTGGCGGCACCTGCGGAACGTGCCCCGCGAACTCGGCGTGCGCCGCCGACCAACGCCAGTGCAACTGCATCAACAACAGCTGGCCGAATCCGCAGGGCACGGCGTGCGTGCCGCTCGGCACCATGGTGGGGCCGTCGCAGGGCTACCCCCTCAACGGATACTGCGTCGGTGGGCGCTACTGGATGGTGCCCGACCAGGTGCGCGGACTGCAGGTCTGGGATTGCTTGCCGGGCACCTGCCGTCCAGACGGAAACGGCGGCGCGTCAGGGAGCTGCACCTGCGGCAGCAGCGGCACCACGCTGCCCACCCTCACCCTCGAGGGCTACTGCCTTCCGCAGTCCGTGCTGCAGCCGGGGTTCGCCGACCGCGAGGTGATGTTCACCTGCTTCGCCGGCAACGTGTACTACGACAACTGCAAGTACCGGACAGGCCAGTCCACCGGCATCTGCCAGACGCTCATCTCGTCCTTCGGAAACCAGAGCAACTGTTACTGCAACGTGTGCGTGCGCTACGAGCCGTCCACCCGTCAGTGCCTGCCCGCCTGCTATGGGTCGCTGCCTACCTGCGCCACCGGGTCCAACGGCACCTACAGCTGCTTCCCCTGAGCGCCGCGCCCGTCGCCTTCAGTCCCGGCAGTCCGCCGCCCGCTCGGTCGCGGTGCAGCGAATGCGGAGGTGAAAGTGGTCGTCGTGCGGCGGCGCGTCCGACGGCTGGTGCAACACCTCGGCGGCGCGGCGCAGGAGCGCGGGGGCGGCCCCCTGGCGCCTCCCTTCTGTGAGGAGCGCCTGCTTCAGCTCCTCACTGACGAAGAGCCACTTCACCTCGATGCGTGCGTCGGACAGGAGCGCCGCGACCAGCGCCCAGTTGCGCCGCACGTCGAAGCGTAAGGACGAGTCGCGCGAGCGGAGGTCGCCGCCGAAGTGCTCGAGGTCGTCCAACGCCATCGGCTGGCCCTTCGCGTCCGTGGCGTAGAAGGCGAGGTCCGCGTCGCGGCCGGCCTGGTGACTCTTCGAGTAGGGCGCCAGCGAGCCCCCGCGTGGACGGCCGAGGTTGCCGACGCCCAGCGCCGGCGAGTCGGGCACCGCGGCCTGCACCGCTGCGCCCGCCGCCGCGAGGGCCTCGACCAGGCGCGGCGTGCCCCAGGTGAGACAGCGCCCCCGGTGCCGCTTCGGCAGGACGCGCACCGCGGCCGACTCGGTCAGCTGCGCCGCGCCGTCCACCGAGCCCCTCGACGGCCGGCCATGTGACGCGGCGGCGGCCTCGTTCGGCTTCTCCGCGCAGAAGTTCGGCTCGGCCAGGAGGATGAGGACGGCGACCAGCGACGGCATGCCACCCCGACGTTGCCCGAGCGACGCGGCGGAAGGCAATTGGCGAGGGCGGGCACTCCGCCTGCACGCGCGGTGGGCCGGGCGGCGCCGCTGGGCCGGTGGCAGCGAGCAGGGCAAAGCCCCCCCATCAGCCCGCCTTCCCTGAGGCCGCGACTGCCCTGCGGTGAGCGGTGCTGCGAGTGCTCGCGCGCTGCGCTGACCGCCGCCGAGCCCCTCGGCGCCACCGCGCTTCATTCACTTGAACCAGTGGACGATTTCAGCCCGCTGGTCCGCGAAGCGCGCTCCGCAGCGCCAGCTCGCTGACGACTCGGGGCAACACAACGTCGTCCTGACGACACCATCTGACCCCGAGCAGGAGCTTTGCTGCGCTGCGCCGACCAGCACCGAGCCCCTCGGCGTTCTTCACCAGGCGCGCGCTTCACTCCTTCGGCGGACTCGTCACGCCCACCACCTCGGCCAGCCGCCCCTCCGCCGCCAGCAGTTCGACTTTGCGCAGCTGCATCTGCGCGCGGGCCTGCGCCGCGGCCGACGCCGCGAGGAAACGCCGGGAGTCGATTTCCGACACCTCGAGGCCCGTGGAGAAACCCACCTGGAAGGCCGCCTCGGCCTGCTTCTGCGCGCGGGTGGCCAGCCGCTCGGTGGCCTCGGCCTGCTCCAGCGTCACCTGTGCGGTGATGAGGTTCGCCTTCGCCGAGTACCAGGCAGCCCGCGCCTTCGCCCGCGCCCCGTCCAGCTTCGCGCGGAACTCCAGCGTCTTGGCGTCGTTCTCCTGGCGATTCACCGAGCGCACCCCGCGGTCGTACAGCTGCCACTGCGCGGCGATGATGCCGTCGAAAATCCAGTTGGTGTTCACGAAGCCCTTGTTCGAGTTGTAGGTGCCCTTGGCCTGCGCCACGATGGTGGGCAGCCACGAGAGGCGGTCGAAGGTGTTGAAGCGCTCCTGGCTCTTCAAGGCCATCGCCGCGCTCTGCACCGCGTACGTCTTCTCCCACGGCTGGCTGCTCTCCTCCGCGGGCTGCACCTCGTACTGCGTGGGCCGCCCTTCCAGCGGGCGGACCGGCTCTCCCACCATCGTCTCCAGCAGCGCCAGCAAGGCCACCCGCTGCCCGGCGATGTTGGCCAGCGTCGCGCGCGCCTGAGACAGCTCCTGCTTCGCGCGCAGCACCGCGATGTCGGTGGCCGTCCCCAGCTGCACCTGCGCCGTCGCGTCCTTCTCGCGCTTCTGGGCGATGGCCTCGGCGTCCTTCGCGGCCTGCGCAATCTCCCCCAGGCCCTCGATGCCCAGGTACACCTTCGCCACCGCGAGGAGAATCTGCTCCCGCGCCTCCAGGGCGCCCAGCGACGCGGCCTCCTCGGCCTCGCCCGCCGCCGGCAGGAGGAAGAGTTGCGGCGTGAAGAGCACCTGCTGCAGCACGAGGCTGCCGAAGAGCGAGTTCGCCGCCTGAATCTCCATGATGGCCGGCGCCTGGGACAGCTCGGCCAGCGTCTGCGCCTTCATCTCGGGCGGCATGTTGGAGAAGGTGGTGAGGGCGCTGAAGAGCTGCGTCTGCCCCGACTGGTCGAAGACGGCCGGCGCCGACGTGTAGACGTACGAGGCGCTCAGCGTCAGGTCGGGCAGGACAGACGAGTAGACGAGCTGCGCCTTGGCGGCCACCTGCGCAGCGGTGGCGCGCGCGGCGGCGAGGTCGGGGTTCTTCTTCTCCGCCAGCAGCAGCGCCTCCTTGAGCAGCACCGGGCGGCAGGCGGCCAGCGCGGCGGCGTCCATGTCGGTGGCGGTGTTGAGCGGCAGCATCGGCACCGGGGGCTCGGCGGCGGCGGGCCCCACGACACCCAGGAGCAGCAACAGCGCGGCGGTGCGACGCGACAGAAGCTTCGGCATGACTGGTCTCCTCGACATTCGCGGCTTCCCGTGGCGCTACGCCGGGCCTCGCGCCGCTTCCCTCGCCGCCTGCGCGGGAGGCGCTTCTGACGCCGGCTCGTGCCCCGTCTCCAGCGCGTCCGCGATGTCCGGCTTCAGGGTGGGCGGCTCACCGTCCTTCCCGATGCGCCACGCCTCCGGCGTCAGCTTCTCGAAGGTGGCGAACACCAGCGGCACCACCAGCAGCGTCAGGAAGGTGCTGGTGATGACGCCGCCGATGACGGCCAGGGCCATGGGCGCGCGGAACTCGAAGCCCTGCCCGCGCCCCAGCGCCGTGGGCACCATGCCGATGGCCATCGCCGCGCTCGTCATCAGAATCGGCCGCAGCCGCCGCGGGCCCGCCTTCAGGAGCGCCGTGTCCAGGTCGTCGCCCGCGCGCAGGTTCTGCAGCGCCTGGTCCACCAGCAGGATGGCGTTCTTCGTCACCAGGCCCATCAGCAGGATGAGGCCAATCATCGCGCCCATGGTGATGGAGAAGCCCGTCACCACCAGCGCCAGCAGCGCGCCCACCAGCGCCAGGGGCACCGACACCATGATGGTGAAGGGGTGCTTGAAGGACTCGAACTGGCTGGCCAGCACCATGTAGACGAAGACGAAGGCCAGCACGAAGACGAGCGCGAAGGCCTCGTTCTGCTCGGCCAGCACCTTCATCTGCCCGTCGTAGAAGAGGGTGTAGCCCGGCGGCAGCGGCGCGGCCTCGAGCTCGGCCTTCACGCGGGAGGCCAGCGCGCCCAGGGATGCTCCCGGGCCCGGCGAGGCGACAATCATCACCCGGCGCTGCCGGTCGAAGTGCTCGATGACGCTGGGCGACTCGCGCACCTCCACGTTGGCTACCGCGGCCACCGGGCGGAGGCCGGCCGGGGTGAAGACGTCGAGGCGCTTCAACGCCTCGGGCGTGCCCCGGTCCTCCTCGGAGAGGCGCACCACGATGTCCGTCTCCACGCTGCCCTGCCGCAGCTTGCCCACCGTCTGGCCATTCATCGCCAGGCGCAGCTGCATGCCCAGCATCGCGCTGGTGAGGCCCGTGTCCTGCGCGCGGGTGCGGTCGATTTCCACCGCCAGCTCGGGCCGCGGCGGGTTGGCCACGACGCGCACGTCGCTGGCCATCGCCTCGCCGTCCTCGTTCTTCAGGCCTTCCAGCAGCGCGCCGATGCGCTCCGACTCGCTCTTCAGCACCGCGAAGTCGGGGCCCATCACGTACAGCATCATCGGGTAGAAGTCGCCCAGGCCTTCGATGGGCGGCGGGTCGATGAGGGACACCTGCGTCGCCGGCAGCGTGGACAGCTTCTCGCGGGCCAGTTCCTTCAGCGCGGGGATGCCCAGGGCCCGCTTCGCGCGGGGCTTCGTCAGCACGCGCAGGCGCACGATGTTGACGTCGCCGCCGAAGCCGTTGGGGTCCGCGCCGATGAGGGCGTACACGTCGGTGACGTCGGGGATGACGGACAACAAGGCCTCGGCCTGCTTCGCGCGCTCCTCCGACTGGGTGAGGCTCGAGCCCTCGGGAAGCTTCAACTCGGCGATGAACTGGCCGCGGTCCTCCGGCGTCATGAAGTCGTTGCCCAGGCCGCTCGCCGCGCCGAAGGACGCCCCGAGGACGAGCAGCGTGATGCCGGCCGTCTTCCAGCGGTGCTTCAACGTCCACGCCAGCATGCGCTCGTACCAGCGCTCGGTGGCCTCGAAGGAGCGCCGCAGGGCGCGGGCCACCGCGTTCTCCTTCTCTTCGTCGCCCAGCCCCCGCTGCTTCGACAGCCGGCTGGACAGCATCGGGTCGAGCGTGAAGCTGATGAACATCGAGATGAGGACGGCCGCCGAGATGGTGAAGCCGAACTGCTTGAAGAACTGCCCGACGATGCCCGGCATGAAGGCCACCGGCACGAAGACGGCCACCAGGGACAACGTCGTCGCCAGCACCGCGAGGAAGACGTCGCGCGTGCCGTGGCTGGCGGCGTCTTTGGGGTTCTCTCCTTCTTCCAGCCGGTGGGTGATGGCCTCGCGCACCACCACTGCGTCGTCGATGAGCAGGCCGATGGCCAGCGACAGCGACAGCAGCGTCATCTGGTTCAACGTGTAGCCCAGCACGTACATCACGAAGAAGGTGCCGATGACGGACGTGGGCAGGGCCAGCGCGCTGATGAAGGTGCCGCGGATGTCGAGGAGGAAGAGGAGGATGATGACGACGGCCATCAGCCCGCCGAAGACGAGCGCGACCCACACCTCCTTCGCGTTCTCCTCGATGATGGTGGACGAGTCGATGAGGACGGACGCGCCGAAGCCGTGCCCCATCGCCTCCGCCAGGCCCGCCATCTTCGCCTTCACCCGCTTCGCCACCTCCACCGTGTTGGAGCCGGGCTGCTTCACCACCTCGACGATGACGGCGTCCTTCCCGTTGAGGCGCGCCACGGTGCGGCGGTCGGCCACGCCGTCGGTGACGGTGGCCACTTCGCGCAGCAGCACCTGCGAGCCGGTGACGGGGTTGCGCGCCACCGGCAGATTCTCGAGCTGCTCCACCGTCTGGAACTGCCCCAGCGCGCGCACCGTCAGCTCGTTGGGCCCGAGGTCGAGGCGCCCGGCAGGCACGTCGAGGTTCTCCATGCCGATGCGCTCGGCGAGCTGCCCCGGCGCCACTCCCGCCGCCTTCGCCTTGTCCGTGTCCACGTCGACGCGGATTTCCCGCGTGTCGCCGCCCACCGTGCGCACCGCCGCCACGCCTTCCAGCTGCGAGAGCGCCGGCTCGAGCCTGTCCTTGATGAGCTGCTTGAGCTCGGTGGACGGCAGGTCCGCGTTGACCGCGTAGGTGAGGACGGGCGAGGCGCCGAGGTCGATTTTGGACACGCGGGGAATCTCCGCTTCCCTCGGCAGGAGCGCCTGCGCGCCCGCCACCTTGTCGCGCACCTCGTCGATGGCCCGGTCCAGCGGCACCGTCAGCTTGAACTGCACGAAGACGATGCCCACGTTCTCCCGCGAGAAGGACATGATGGTGTCCACCCCGCTGATGGAGGCCGCCGCGTCCTCGATGGGCTTGACCACCTGCTGCTCAATCTCCCCGGGCCCCGCGCCCCGGTAGACGGTGGTGATGGCCACGAAGGGGAAGGACACGTCTGGGAAGAGGTCGGTGCCCAGGCGCGTCAGGCCGAGCAGGCCCAGCACCAGCAGCAACACCGACATCATCGTCGTGAAGACGGGCCGCTTGATGGACAGGTCCGAGAGCGTCATGTCAGCGCTGGGTCACCTTGGTGCCCTCGACGAGCGTCGAAGGGTACTCCACCACCTGCTGCACCGGCTCCTCGGGCACCACCGTCACCTGCGACGAGGTCCGCTCCAGCACCGTCACCTTGACGCGCTTCAGCTTCCCGGCCCCGTCCACCACGAAGACGTGCGCGCCGCCCATCATCCCCAGCGCGGTGGGCGGGATGATGACGGCGCTCTTCTCGCCGCCAACCGAGAGCGTCAGCTTCGCCAGGGTGTTGGCCACGAAGCGGCCGTCGGCGTTGGGCACCAGCACCTCCACCGGCACCCGGCGCGTCTGCGGGTCGGCCGAGGGCAGCACCACCTTGATGATGGCGTCGTCCACCGCGGCGTCGCTGCCCACCGACTCCACGCGCACCTTCTGGCCCACCGTCACCTGCGACTTGAACTTCTCCGAAATGGTGGCCTTCAGGATGAGCGGGTCGAGCTGCATGATGATGTAGACGGGGGTGCCCGGGCCCACCATGCCGCCCACGGTGTCCGGCGCGTCGATGACGGTGCCCGCGAAGAGGGCCCTCAGGTGGTGCCGCCGCTGGCCGGCCCTCGCCTGCGCCAGGGCCGCCTTCGCCTGCGCCACCTGCGCCGCCGCCGCTTTCGCCTGCGTCTCCGTCTGCCGCGACTGCACGTCGGACACGCTGCCCTCGGCCTTGAGCTTCTCGTTGCGGCCAGCCACGTCCTGCGCCAGCGCCGCCGCCGCCTCCGCCGCCGCCAGGCCTGCTTCGGCCTGCGCCACCTGCGCGTCGATGATCTCCGTGTCCAGGCTTCCCAACGGCTGGCCGGCCTTCACCTGGTCGCCCTTGTTGACGCGCGACACGGCGAGGCGGCCGCCCACCTCGAAGCCCAGCGGCAACATGCGGGAAGGGCCGAGCTGCCCGGTCACCACCTCGGTGGCGCTGGACTGCACGGGCCTGGCGGGGACGAGGCGCACCTTCGGCGCGGCAAGAGGGCCGTCGGCCGCGGAGGCCACGGCGGCGACAAGGACGGCGGAGAGGACGAGCGGCTTCACGACAGACTCCTTCGGCTGTCCCGGGCGGCGCGGGTGAGCGCGCGGCGGGACGAGGCCACGACGAGCGGCGACGACTTCATGGTGCGGAGGTGGGGGCGAGGCGCCGTGCCTTCATGGAGCAGCTTCTGCAGCGACGTCACCCAGAGGTCGAAGTCCGGCTTCTCTTCGAGGGACGACAGGCGGCGCGCCACCAGCAGGTAGGTGCCCACCATCATCAGGCCCAGGGCCTCGCCGGGAATGTCGTCGCGCATCAACCGCACGGCCTTGAGGGCCTCGCACTCCACCTGCACGCGCGCGACCTCGCGGTCGATGATGCGCCACATCACCCCGTCGAACTCGGTGCCCTGGCTGCCCCGCAGCAGCACGTCGATGACGTCGCGCCACTGCCAGAGCAGCTCGAGCAGCTTCTGGTCCTCGCGGGTGTGCAGCGCCTTGAGCGCGCGCACGAAGGGCGAGCCGGGCTTCAAGTCCTTCGGCTTCACCGGCCCGTGTTGCGCGAGGAAGTCTCGCGACCGCCGCTCCCGCACCGTGCGCAGGACCTCGAACTCGGCCTCGAGCTCGCTCACCAGCTCGCGGAAGAGCGCCTCCTTGGAGTCGAAGTGCAGGTAGAAGGCGCCCTTCGACAGCCCGCAGGCGTGGGTGATGTCTTCGATGCGCGCCTTCTGGATGCCGCTCTTGACGAATTCGCGGCGTGCCGCGGTGCGCAGCGCCTCGTGCGCGTGGGGGTCTGCGGGGCGGGCCATCTTTCTCGAAACGTCCTTCCTGGCTGACGTTTGTTATTGATCCAGCCGCGCTGCGGCACAACTCGTTTCTGAACCGCGGGTCAGTAAATCGCCTGCTGCCGCGCATGAGCGCCGAATCCACGCGGAATCCGGCCGGAAAATTGCCCTCGTCCGTCGCGCGACTACCTTGTCCCACATGCGGAAGTGGCTCCTCGGCTCATGTGGCGTGCTGTGCCTGCTCGCGGTCGGTTGTGGTCCGGAGGTGGTGGAGGAAGCGCCGGCGTGCCTGTCGGTGACGGAGCCGGCGGGCGGCGTGGGCCTGACGACGAGCCTGCCGTCGAAGGTGTCGCTGCTCTTCAAGGTGGACACCTGCGGAGGCGAGCCGGTGTCGGGCCTCGACGCGACGCACTTCACGCTGACGGAGGACGGGCGCGCGGTGAGCGCCTTCGAGTCGCAGGTGCGGGTGCAGCCGAAGGGCGAGCGCTTCGTGATGGACTCGCTGGTGCTGCTCGACCTCTCCGGCAGCGTGTTGCGCTCGGGAGACTTCGACGCGCTGGCTGCCGCGGCGAAGCGCTACGTGTCGGCGGTGCTGGAGGGCGATTCGCAGCGGGTGGCGGTGATGACGTTCGACGGGCGCGCCTCGCCGCAGCTGGTGGTGGACTTCACCGGCGACGCGGCGACGGTGCTGGCCGGCCTCGACGGCTTGTCCGCGCCCGAGTGCCGGGCCAACGTGGACTGCGCGGGGCTGCCGGACAGGCGCACCTGCGCCGGGTGGCGCTGCGTCGACGACTCCACCAACTTGAACGGCGCGCTGGTGGCGGGGCTGGCGACGCTGGAAGGGCGCCTGGCGTTGAAGGACGTGCCGTGGCGCGACGCGGCGCTGGTGCTCTTCACCGACGGCACGGACCAGGCGGCGCGGCTGTTGCCGGCGGCGGCGCTGGAAGCGGTGCGCAGCTCGAGGGCGCACGTCTTCACCGTGGGGCTCGGGGGCGAGGTGGACGAGGTGGCGTTGCGCGCGTACGGGCGCGACGGCTACTTCCCGGTAGCCCGTGCGGCCGAGCTGGACGCGGCCTTCTCTTCCATCGCGGCGCGGGTGAATGGCCTCGCCAATCGCTTCTACCTGCTCGAGTACTGCAGCCCGAAGCGCAGCGGGAAGCACGTGCTCAAGGTGCTGGCGACGGTGCCACGCGATCAACAACCGCCGCTCATCGGCGGCCTCTCGCGCGAGTTCGACGCCGACGGCTTCGGCAGCGGCTGCGAGCTCTGAGGCCGATTTTCCGCCCTCCAACCCGCTGCGTTGGATGGTCATCAGAAAAAAGTCGATCAGCCGGGCCACGTAACGCGCGGAGCTGCTTTCACTTCTCGCGCGTGGTGGATCACGCGGAATTTAGGCCCTTGCGGCGGGCGTCTTCGTTGCGCACGCTAGGCATTCATAGCCACGAGGTGCTCATGAAGACGAACGACACGAAGGCAATCGACGAAGGCCGCATGCTGCAGTTCCAGGCGATGATGGATCAGCTCGCGGCGATGCAGAGCCGTTACAAGGGCGTGCGCGGCGAGCTGCTCGCCAAGGTGCGCGAGGAGTTGATGCGCTGCAAGCCCACGCCCGGCGGCGGCGGCGGCGGCGAGCGCGCGGACAACGGGAAGTCGAGCGACAAGGCCCCTCCAGCGCCCACCAGCTCGCCTCCGTCCGCGTCCGTGCACCAGCTGTCGACGGCGCGCGCCAGCGCCGGGGTGCAGATGCTGCCCTCCTGCCGGCTGTGCGGCCGGGGGATGAAGCTGAGCAACGACGGGCTGCTCGTCTGCGCCAAGGGCCACACGCGGCACGTCGCCTGAGCGACGCCTCCTCGCGTAGGATGTCGGCGAATGACGACGGCTCGCCGACTGCACCACACGTACGCGGACTCCCTGCGCGCGCTCGAACGGAGCGAGGCGAAGCTGGAGTTCTGCGACGGGGAAATGTACGCGATGGCGGGCGGGACCCCGACGCATGCTGCGTTGACCGCCGCGCTGATTTTCGCGAGCTGTCCGTGGCGCTGAAGGGCCGCGGCGTCGTGTTCAGCTCCGACCTCAAGATCCGCGTGGAGGCCTCAGACCTCTCGACCTTCCCCGACGTGTCCGTGGTGTGCGGCGAGCGCCCGAGCACTCGGTGACCAACCCCACGGTCGTCGTCGAGGTGACGAGCCGCTCCACGGAGGACTACGACCGCGGGCACAAGCTCAGCCACGAGAAACGGCTTTCATCCCTTCGCGCCGTCCTCATCGTCTCCCACCGCGCTCGGCGCGTGACGCTCATGCAGCGCACCGACGCAGGCTGGGAGGAGCTCGAGTTCCAGTCGGGTGAACAGGTCCGCCTCAACGAGCCCCTGCAGCTTTGCCGTCGACGCCGTGTACGAGGGCATCGAGCTCGAGAAGACAGCATCGGGTGGCCGTCGCACCACAGGAGAGGTCTCTTCTCTCGACGTGGTCGGCGTCCGACACCTGGAGACTTCGTTCATGCGACTTGTGGTGGTGACTTCGGCAGTCCTGTTGGCGGCGTGCGGCGGTGGAACACCCACCGGCTTCGTGGCGGCGCCGTCGGGCGCCACCTGCGCCAGCGGGCTGGTGTACCAGGGCAACGCGGAGAGCCCGCTGATGAACCCCGGCCTCGCCTGCCGGAGCTGCCACCTGGGACAGAACTTCGACGGCCAGAACCCCGGCGGCCTGGGTGAGCCCGACAAGGCCTTCTTCTTCATGGGCACCGCGTATGCGTCGCCGCGCGAAGACGACCGCTGCCTGAGCGCCAACGTGCCTGCGGGCGCGAAGGTGGAAATCCTCGACTCGGCGGGCGCAGTGCAGGCGACGCTGCCCCTCAACGAGGCGGGCAACTTCTACTCGAGCTCGACGATGGCGGGCTTCACGCTGCCCTACCGCGCGCGCATCACCGCCAACGGCAAGTCCCTGGAGATGGCCAGCCTCCAGATGGACGGCGACTGCAACACCTGCCACACCGACTCGGGTCGCAACGGTGCGCCGGGGCGCATCACCTGGCCGCAGTGACTTTCGGCGCTGTAGCCCCGGGGCGATTCGTGCCACAAGGCGTGCGTGACCGAACGCACTGACCGCCGCATCGCGCTGTTCATCGACTTCGAGAACCTCGTCACCAACACCGGCATCACCGCGGCCAGCTTCGACCTCCAGCCGTCGCTCGACCGGCTGCTGGAGAAGGGGAAGGTCATCTTCCGCCGCGCGTACTGCGACTGGACGCGCTTCCGCGAGGCGAAGGCGCACCTGCATGAGCTCGGCGTGGAGCTCATCGACGTGCCGCCCTCCACCCGCGCGGGGAAGAACGCCGCCGACATGCGGCTGGTCATCGACGCGCTGGAGCTGTCCTACCTCCGCGAGCACATCGACACCTACGTCATCGCCTCGGGGGACTCGGACTTCTGCCCGCTGGCCGCCAAGCTGCGGGAGAACGACCGCTTCGTCATCGGCCTCGCGGTGAAGGAGGCCACCAGCCCGATGTTCGTGAAGGCCTGCGACGAATTCCTCTACCTCAAGACGGAGAAGCGCGCCCCGCGCGAGGCCCGCCCACCCCCGAAGAAGCGCGAGGCGGTGAAGCCGGGAGAGCGCCGCCGCGAGATTCCCGACATCGCCCGCGAGGTGCTGGAAGGGCTGCTCGCGCGCGCCACCGGGCCCCTCAACCCGTCCCTCATCAAAGAAACCATCGTCCGCAAGGAGCCCGACTTCGACGAGCGCGACCACGGCTTCTCCAGCTTCAACCGCCTCCTCGAGGCCATGGAGAAGGAAGGCCTGTGCAGCCGCCTGCAGCAGGGCCGGCAGTGGTACGTGGTGGCGAGGGACGCCCCGCGGGGAGACAAGGCCCCCACCGAGGCTCGCGTCGTCGACGAAGAAGAGCCCATTCCCGACCCCGAGGACTGAGGGTGCTTTCCCCGGCGTCTCACTGACCCAGAGCAAGTCGGGCGAGGAATCTTCGCGCGCGGACGCGGAGGCGCACGGCCCGGGCCCACACTCAGGCGCCTTCTCGCGGGGCTGCGCGAGGCACGCGGGATGCAGCCCTGCGCCCCCGGAGACGTCGGGCAACCCATCAAAACGGCTGCACTTCTGTCCGGCGAAACACTCTACAGACGCTCAACATACGTCTTTTCCGGAGGACGCATGTTCGAAGGCTTCGCGAAGGTGTGGACGCCGGTGACGCTGTCCAGGCGGCTCAAGCACAAGCCGCTGCCGGTCCAGGTGGCGGGGGAGAAGTTGGTGCTGTTCCGCGGCGCGGACGGGAAGGTGAGCGCGCTGCTCGACCGCTGCCCGCACCGCGGGGTGGCGCTGTCCCTGGGGAAGGTGACGAAGGACGGGTGCCTCGAGTGTCCCTTCCATGCGTGGAAGTTCGACGGCGAGGGGAACAACTGCGACGTGCCTCTCAACCCCGACGCGAAGCGGGAGCGGCTGTTCGCCACCAGCGTGCCGGCGCGCGACGTCGGCGGGCTGCTGTGGGTCTACACGGCGCCCGTGAAGGAGGCGCCCAGCGAGCCCGACGTGCCCGAGACGCTGACGCGGCCCGGCCTCGCGCGCACGTACCTCGAGGTGGAGTGGAAGGTGCACTGGACGCGCGCGATGGAGAACATGCTGGACTCGCCGCACGTGCCCTTCCTGCACCGGAAGACCATCGGCCGCTTCGTGCGCCCGTACCTCAAGCCCGGCTCGCGCATGGACATCGAGGTGGACGACACGCCCTTCGGCTTCTCGACGCGCGGCGTGGTGGACGGCAACACCTCGCGGGAGGTGGGCCACCTCGACTTCTACCGGCCCAACGTCATGGTGCTGCACATCCCCGTGCCGAAGCACACCTTCCGCATGCACGCCATCTGCGTGCCGGTGGCGCAGGACGCGACGAGACTCATCGTGGTGGGCGCGCGCAGCTTCGCGCGGCTGCCGTTGCTCAACCCGCTCTTCAACTGGTCGAACATGCGCATCGTCAAGGAGGACAAGGCCGCGGTGGAGTCCAGCCAGCCGCCGGAAGTGCCGCCGCCGTCGGAAGAGGTGTCGGTGCGCACGGACCGCGCCACGCTGCGTTTCCGGAAGTACTACTTCGAGCAGCTCAAGCCCTCCTCGGCGCTCCCGAGGGCCCGCCTCGCCGCCGTGGAGGCCGCGTGATGCTCGCGCTGGCCGCCGCGCTGGCGTTGGCCCAGGCGCCCGCGACGCCGGAGACGGCCCCACTCGACCTCGAGCGCTACCTGGGCACCTGGTACGAGATTGCCCGCTTCGACAGCTTCTTCCAGCGGGGCTGCTGGGCGTCGTCGGCGAACTACTCGAAGCGCGACGACGGCGAGCTGCGCGTCATCAACCTCTGCCACGAGGACTCGCCGAAGGGGAAGCTGAAGCGCGCCGAAGGCAAGGCGTGGGTGGTGGACCCGAAGGAGCCGGGCAAGCTGGCCGTGCAGTTCCTCTGGCCCTTCTCGGGGCCGTACTGGGTGCTGGAGGTGGCGCCGGATTACTCCTGGGCGCTGGTCGGACACCCGAAGAAGTCCTCGTGCTGGGTGATGAGCCGCACTCCGAAGATGGACGAGGCCCTCTACGCGCAGTTGGTGAAGAAGCTGGAGGCGCGCGGCTACGACACCTCGAAGCTGCTGCGCGCCGGCGCGGAGTAGCTCGCCTCAACGCCGGTGGAAGGCGGCGGCGTGCCCGTTGGCGACGGCGCGCGCGAGAAGCTCCGGCGTCATTCCGGGGATGCGTGCGGCCCGCTCGTACTCCTGCGCCGTCGACACGTCGGACAGGAGCGTGTTGTCGGCGCACACACAGGCCCGCACGCCCCGCTCGAGCCAGCGCGGCAGCGGGTGCGCGGCGACGTCGGACGTGCCTGGCGCCAGCCCACAGACGCCGGTGTGCACGTTGGAGGTGGGGCACGCCTCCAGGGTGACGCCGCGCCGCAGGACGAGGTCGACGATGTCCTCGTCGTCGAGGAGCGTCGTCCCGTGGCCGATGCGCTGCGCGTGCAGGGCTTCGACGGCGACGCGGATTTCGGCGGGCGGACGGCCCTCGGCGGCGTGCACGGTGCGGCCGAGGCCCGAGTCCCTCGCGCGGGTGAAGGCGCGCGCGTAGTCGGCGAGATGAAACGAGTGGGTGGGCGCCGGCCCTCCCGCGAGGTCGATGCCCACCACGCCCGGCCTCGAAGCGGCGCAGGTGACGAGGTGCTCGAGGACCTCAGGCGGCTCGCCGTACAGCCCGCAGAGGATGAGCCCCGCGCGGCCGGCGAGGCCCTCGAGGGCCGCGTCGATGATGGCCTCGGGAGGCGCACCTCGGTGGAGCTGCGGGGCGAAGCGAACCTCCAGGGTGGTGACTCCGTCGCGCGCGGCGTCTTCGCACAGCTCCGCCGCCACCCGCTTCACCTCCGCCGGCTGCTGCAGCAGCGAGAGGGTGAAGGCGAAGCGGGACAGGGCGTCGGTGAGGCCCATGCCGCGGTGAAAGAGGAGATTCCCCGGGACGGGGACGCCAAGCCGCGCGGCGAGCTCGCGGACGGTGCTCATGCGCAGCGAGCCGTCGAGGTGGAGGTGGAGCTCAGCCAGACTCGTCGAGGGCCCCGTCACGCGGTGTCACCTAGCACGTGGGCGGTCTGCTCGCTGAGAGGGTCGTCCCGCCAGTCGCGCAACTCCGTCCCCTCGGGCGTCGGGCCCATGGCGACGAGACGGTGTGCAGACTCGTCTTCCCTCCTGGTGTTCGCCCGCGGTCGGCGCCTCTGGCGAACTCGGCGACTTCCTCGCGGCTAATGGAGTCCTGGCCCATCGCGTCGCCAGTCGATTACACCGCGCGCATGCCCCACACGCTCATCACCGGCGGCTCTCGCGGCATCGGGCTCGGCCTCGCGCGGGAGTACCTGAAGCTGGGCCACGCTGTCACCATCACCGGGCGCGACCAGGTCGCCCTCGACGGCGCCGTCGCGGAGTTGCGCGCCCTCGGCGCGGCGGACGGGTTGCAGCTCGACGCCGGGGACCTCGAGGGCACGGTGCGGGGCATCCGCGCCCTCGACGAGCGCGTGGGCGGCCTCGACGTCGTCATCGCCAACGCCGGCGTGGGGGCGGACCTCTCGAAGGGCGTCTCCTATTCCTGGGAAGCCATCTCCCAGGCGCTGCACGTCAACTTCACCGGCGCGGCCGCGACGCTGACGGCCGTGCTGCCCGCGATGGTGGAGCGCAAGCGGGGGCACCTCGTCGGCATCTCCTCCCTGGCCAGCTACGGGGCCTTGCCCCATGCGGCGGCGTACTGCGCGCCGAAGGCCGGCCTCAACATGCTGCTGGACTGCCTGGCGCTGGACACCCGCGGCACCGGCGTGGCCGTCACCACCGTGAAGCTGGGCTTCGTGAAGACGCGCATGCTGGAAAACGCCACGCACCCCCTGCCGCAGTTGATGGAGGTGGACGACGCCGCCCGGCGCATCGTGAAGGCGCTGGCCAAACGCCCGCGCGTCGTCACCGTCCCGAAGATGCTGGCCTTCGGCGCGTATGTGGGAGGCGCGCTGCCGCTCGCGGTGAAGGCCCGGCTGCCGCGCTGAAGCACAGTGCGCCGAGTCGCCCGGCCCCAACCTCCACACGGGCCGGCGCCGCCAGCAGGGCGCGGTGGGAGCAGCTTGCGTGGCGTGGGGCCGACTTCCTGACGGCTGGGCGCCCTCTGCCTTGCAGGAGAGAGGCGCCGCCCCGCGGAGCAACTCGGCTGTGCCGACTCTCAACGTCACCGCCGAGCGCGAACTCGGTGAAGAAGACACGCGACACCTGCAGGAAGGTCACCACGCTGCTGAACGACGTCGGCTGGGGCGAATACAAGCCCGACACGATCCTCCTGGCGCCGGTCGCACAACCGACGCTCCGCGCCGCACGGCATGTGGGGCACGGAGTGAGGTAGACTGCCTCGCGTCGCGGACACCTGCAGCGCCTTGCGCAGTCGGGGAGGCCTCATGCGGAACGCCGTCGTCTTCGCCTTCGTCGCGTCGTTTTCCCTGGGCGTCGTCCTCGCCTCGTGCAGCAGCACCACCACCACCGACTGCGGCACGCTGGACAAGGCGTGCTGCACCGGCGACTCCTGTGGAGGCGGCACCACCTGCGTCGGCGGCGTCTGTCAGGCCTTCAGCTGCGGCGCTGCAGGCCAGGCGTGTTGCGCCAACAACGCGTGCACCACCGGCTCCTCCTGCGTGTCCGGCACCTGCCAGGCGACGGTGTGCGGCGCGTCGGGCCAGCCCTGCTGCGCCAACGACGCGTGCACGGGCGGCACCACCTGCCTCGCCGGCACCTGCCAGGGCGCCAGCTGCGGCGCGACGGGCCAGGTGTGCTGCGCAGGCAACGCGTGCTCCAGCGGGGGCTGCTGCGTGAGTGGAAGCTGCGTCGCGTCGGGCGCGTCCTGCGGCGCCTCGGGCGGTACCTGCAGCGGGGGCAGCTGCGGCAGTTGCGGCGGCGCGGGGCAGCCGTGCTGCGCCGGTGACTCCTGCACCGCCGGGGGCACCTCCTGCGTGTCGGGCACCTGTCAGGCGTGCGGCGGCCCCGGCCAGCCCTGCTGCCCGGGCAGCGCCTGCACCACCATGGGCCACGCCTGCGTCTCGGGCACCTGCCAGGCGTGCGGCAGCAGCACCCAGCCGTGCTGTCCCGGCAACTCCTGCCTCCAGGTGGGCACGGCGTGCGTCAGCGGCACCTGCCAGGGCTGCGGCGGCGGAGGCCAGGCCTGCTGCCCCGGCCGCGCCTGCGGACCCGGCATGGTGTGCAGTGGCGCGGGCGCGGGCGCGTGCGTCAACTGCGGGACGCCGGGCGCCCCGTGCTGCAGCGGCAACACCTGCGCAGGGGGCTGCTGCGTCGCCGGCCAGTGCCTCGCGGAAGGAGCGCCGTGCCTGGGCCTCGGCGGCAACTGCACCGGCGGCAGCTGCGGCGACGGCGGCTGTGGCGGGCCCAACCAGTCCTGCTGCGGCGCGCTCTGCACCACGACGGGACAGACCTGCGACCAGTTTGCCCAGGTGTGCATCTCGTGTGGCCAGCCCGGCCAGCCCTGCTGCCTCGGCGCCGGCGGCACCTGCATCGGCCAGGGCATCGGCTGCAATGGCCAGACGTGCCAGGCGTGCGGGGCGGCGGGCCAGCCGTGCTGCTCGGGCGCCTGCGAGCCCGGCGCCACCTGCACCGGCGCGTACTGCCTGTCCTGCGGGCTGCCGGGGCAGCCGTGCTGCGCGGGCAACGCCTGCACCGGCAGTTGCTGTGACACCACCAACCTCGGCGTGCCGATGTGCCGCGCGGTGGGCGCAGCGTGCAGCGGGGGCGACCTCTGCCAGGGCAACCTCTCCTGCGCGGGGTGCGGAGGACGAGGCCAGCCGTGCTGCACCAGCGGCAGCGCGTGCGCGAGTCCTCAGTTGGTGTGCGCCGGCAGCACCTGCCAGGTGTGCGGCGGCCCGGGCCAGCCGGCGTGCGCCACCGCAGTGCCCTGCCGGAGTGGCACCTGCCTCGACACCACGGCGATGCGCTGCATCCAGAGCGGGAAGAATGGCTCCACCCCCGGCCAGGTGTGCCGCCAGGGCGTCTTCGTGGCGTGCGGCGGGCCCGGCCAACCGTGCTGTGAAAACAGCACCTGCACCGACGGCTGCTGCGCGGGGCAGTCCTGCGTGGCCGTGGACGCCGGCTGCGGGGGACAGGTGGGCAGCGGCATGCCGTTGGGCGTCTGCACCGCGGGCACGTTCAGCTGCGGCACCTGCGGTGGCGCGGGCCAGGCGTGCTGCGACAGCACCGAGACGTACCAGCGCGACTTCTGCACCGCGCCCGGCACCGCGTGCGGCACCAACCGGCAGTGCGGCCCCTGTGGCGCGCCCGGCCAGGCCTGCTGCCGCGGCAATGTGTGCAACGGAGGCGGCTGCTGCGTCGAAGGCACCTGCGTCGGCCCTGGCGCGTCGTGCGGCACCTCGTCCAGCACGGGCATCTGCAACAACGGCAGCTGCCTCGACGGAGGCTGCGGCGCCATCGGCCAGACGCGCTGCACCTTCATCGACTGCACCGGCCCCTTCGCCACCGAGTACGGCGGGCAGTGCGTGGCCTGCGGCGGCATCGGCCAGCGCTGCTGCGACGAGTCGTCCCCCGAGGGCTCCTGCGGCCTGGGCGCCACCTGCGACGCGTACACCTGTGTCGCGTGTGGCGGGCCCAACCAGCCGTGCTGCGAAGGGCGCTTCTGCAACGCGGGGACGTGCACCAGCTCGAACCGGTGCCCCTGAGGCCTGCGCACGTCGGCGGCGTTCCGTCAGGGCGCGCAGGAAGGCCCGGAACTCGATGATGTTCGGCTCCGCTGGCCGTTGTCCCCTCCTCTACGCTCGGCTTCACCGCGGCGAGGCGCCTGCTGCGTGTGCTCGCGGCCATCCTCGCCGCGGACCCGGAGGCTCACCCACAGCGGCACGACGACGTGAGTGACCGAGCCCACCACCAGGCAGGTGTGCAGCGCAGCGGGCCACAGCGCGCTCACCACGGCCGCCACGAGCCAGGTGAGGCTCGGCACGAGCGACAGCGGCTCTACGATGGCGGCGATGGCGCCCATGCCGAGCGCCCACGTCAACATCATCAACACGAGCACCGCCGGCACGGCGAGCCCGAGGGGGGTCGCCAGGAGCCCCACCACGGCCGCGACAGACTGCATCGCGAGCTGCACCAGCATCATCTCGCGGTTCAGTCGGTGTTCGAGCAACTCGCGCCGCATCGCGAGCGTCCCTGCCACGCCGACGCCGAGGTACGCGAGGAGGAAGAGCGACATCGGCCACGCGACCGGAGGTGGGCTCGCCGCCGTCCAGCTCCAGAACGCCAGCCACGCGAGGCCGAACACCGCCAGCATCACGCGCTTGGTGGTGAGGCCCGTGCGGCGGTCGCCGTCGCGGGCGATGCGCTCGAGCCGCTCGCGCTCGCTGCGCTCGAATTCGACGGCGTGCGTCACCTCCCGTACCAGCGTCGGCGGTGGAGCCGAGTGCCCGGCGAGCAGCCACGACGCGGCCTCCGGCTCGCCGCGCTCGACCGCAAAGCGCACACGGTCGGTGGCGAGGTCCGCGCGCAGTTGCTGCACCTGCGCGTCGTCGGGCCGCAGTTCGAGCGCGGCGCGGAAGCCGAAGTCCGCGTCAGACGCGGCCTGCTCGCCCGCGAGCCGGTCGCCGCCCGCCCACGCACGCCGTGCCTCGGCAGCTCGCTCGGCTGCGCGGTGCGCGAGCCGGCGGGCGTCGCCGTGTTTTCGGTACAGCTCGAGCGCGCGCTGGAGCTCGTCGGCCCTGCGGAAGCGCGCGTGGGGCCGCGGGTCGAGAGCCCGCTTCACGATGGAGGCGAGCTCAGCGGGGACGTCAGCACCCTCCGGGAAGCGGGCGGGGGCGTCGGGGTTTGCGCGCCGCTCGGAAAGCGTCAGCATCGCGAACGGTGGTGCGCCGTACATCGCGTGGTACAGCGAGCTACCGAGCAGGTAGGTGTCCGTGCTCGGGCCGATGCGCTCCACGTCGGCCACCACCTGCTCGGGCGCCATGCACGAGAGCGTGCCCGCGAACGGGGCCTCGAGGACACTCGGCAGCAGGCCGTTCGGGTCCGGTGTCAGCGTGCCGGCGACGCCCCAGTCGAGGAGGTACACCTCGCCGAAGCGGCCGATCATCACGTTGGCGGGCTTGATGTCGCGGTGCACCACGCCCCGTTCGTGCGCGAACTGCATGGCGTTGCAGACTGCGATCGCGACCGAGACGTGCCAGTCGAGCGGGTCGAGCTGGAAGCGTTCGCGCACTTCATCGGGGCGCGAAATGAATCGCAGCCAGCTCTGCCCCTCGATGCGCTTGAGTACGACCTGCAGCTCACCTTGCTGGTCTTCGATGAGGTCGTGCACGGGGACGATGCCGGGGTGCTCGAGGAATCCGGTGATGCGCGCTTCCTCCACGAGCTTGGCCTTCGCCCACGCGTCGGCGCCCGGGGGCACCGTCTTGACCGCGACCTCGCGGCCGAGGTGCGTCTGTGTGGCGGAGTAGACGCGCGCCATGCCGCCGCTGCCGAGCAGCGGACCGAGCCGCAGGTGTCGATCCGCCGGGTCGCCGCTGAGCGCGCGCCCGGTGCTCTGGGGGCCGGCGATGGAGGTGCCGACCAGTGTCACGTCGCGGGCGAGGTCGGCGACCTGGCGCTGCAGCGCGGGGTCGGCATCGAGGGCCTTCTCGAAGCGCTCGAGCGTGGAGCCGGTGAGCTCACCTCTCACGAAGGCGCGGATCAGGGCATCATCGGGGACCGGGAGGGCCGACATGGGAGGGTCGCCGCAGCTGGGCTTCGTCGAAGAATGCCTCATGGCGCTTGGGGGTCGCCAGAGCGGGTCCGCCCGGGCGAGGCTGGCCGCAGTCGAAGCGGAGCTCCGGCGGCTGAGGCCCCGGCTCGAGATGGAAGCCCGCGGGCTGGCGCGCTTTCTCGTGGAGCGCGTTCAACCCCGCTCGGCCGACGCGCTCGCGTCGCTGCGCCTCGGTGACCTCTTCCTCGCGTGGGCCTGCCTCGAGGGGCAGCGGGCCGCCCTCACGGAGTTCGAGGCCGAGGTGATGCCACAGGTGGAGCGCGCGGCGCGCCGGGCGCAGGGCGGGGCCGGGGTGGCAGCAGAGATCGCCAACGCGACGCGCGCGCGGCTGCTGGTGGCCGACGGTGACCGCAGGCCCGGGCTCACGCAGTACACGGGCACCGGCCCCCTGGCGTCGTTCGCGATGGTGGTCGCCATGCGCCTCGCGGTGGATCTGCACCGGCAGGGGCCGCCCGAGCAGACGCTGGAAGGGGTGTTGCTCGAGGCGTGCGACCCGCGGTGGTGTGCCGACGACGCGCTGACGCGGGCGGCGATCGCCCCGGTGGTGCAGCGCGCGCTCGTCTCCGCCACGGCGGCGCTCTCGCCCCGCGAGCGCACGCTGCTCAAGCTGCACGTCGTGCAGGGGGTTTCCGCCCAGGCACTCGGGCGCATGTACCGGGTGCACCGGGCGACCACGACGCGCTGGCTGGCGGACGCGCGGAAGAAGGTGCTGGCGGAGATGACGGCGGGGCTCCGGCGGGAGCTCGCGGTCGGGGACGAGACGCTGGGCGAAATGATGGGCGTGCTGCTCGGCGGGCTGGAGCTGACGCTCTCGGGTGTGTTCACCGGCGCCGAGGAGCCACCGGCCTGAGGTGACTTGAAGCCGCGGCCGTAAGGTCACTCACGCCGGTGTGCCCCCCCGACGCGAAGCCAGCCTGGAAACCCGCGGAAGTACGGCCGGGCAGCGACCCATGCGACAAACGGCACCGGGGGCCGTCGTTCATGCACAACCCGAAGTCAGGAGAAAACAACCATGGGTCTCACCTTGGTCCCCTCCAGGAACAACCGGTACGTCCAGTCGCGCGGAAGCGGCAAGTCACCGGGCCGCCAGTCGCTGACGAAAGGCCCGACCCGCGACAGACGTTCGACGCACAGCGCCATCCGCCGCGCTGTCGACTCGTTCAGCAGCGGCGGGCACACGTCAGGTACCGGCAAGAGCGGCTCGACTGCCGCTTCGAGCCGCCCACGCTGAGGCAAGCCGCCCGCCGGCTGGCACACCTTGCGTCAGCGGGAGGAGTGGCATTTGCCGCGGCGCGTGCTGGTGCTCTCCCACGGGGAGGGCGGCCTCCTCAGCGTTCGACTCACCACCCTCCGCGCTTGTAGCCTCCGGGCCTCGCGGAGGGGCAGCCTGGCCGCCTCCGCGCCCGCCGCCAGCGCCCGAGTCATCTGCACGCCCTTCCGCGCGGACGCGAGGCGTCCACCTCCAGCGACTCCGGTGTCGCCAGTGGCATGTCCTCGAAGACGCGCCGCATGCGCGGGTTGCGCGCCGAGGAGGGTAGGAGAGCGCGCGAAGAAGCTGCGCCAGGCGCTGAAATCCAATGTGTCGTCGCGCAGGCGTGCCAACAGGTCTTCCGCGGTGAGGGCCCTGAATCGATGCCTGCGTGGCCGCCCCGCGCGGGAGCAACTTTCGCGCACGTCCTTCTCGCAGCGTGGCACGCTTCGTCGCGCATGAAGACTCCACGCACCCTCGCCCTCTTCCTCGCGCTGGCCGCGGCCGGCTGCGCGCCCCACATCCAGGTGAAGTACGACGTGCCCGCCGCCATCCACTTCGGCGACAGCGTGCAGCAGGTCTACGTCGTGCACACCGTCGGAGACGCCGACGTCGTCACCGTGCTGGATCCACTGGCGGCCCTGGTGCGCACCGTGGTGGCCCCCGACGTGGCGCGCCGCCTCGAGCAGAGGCTGGCGGAGGCCCAGCTCTTCACCGTCTACCCGGAGTGCCCCATCCCCTGCCCGTCGGCGGACACGCGCTTCGAGGTGGAGCTGGACTCCAGCAACGTGCACCGCGGCGCCATGGCCACCTCTTCCAGCAGCGGCACCGACACCAGCGCGACGGTGACGGTGAAGTTCCGCGTCATCAACCGTGATGGCACGACGCGCTTCGCGGACTCGTACACGGGTGTCACCAACGCCGGCGTACCGAAGCCCGACAAGGCAGTCCCGTCCGACGAGGCGCTCGTGCGCTCCGCCGCCTTCGACGCCGTCGAGGACTTCCTGGCCGACTTGAAGCCCAGCGTGGGCAGCGTGCTGTTCGAGCTGGAAGACGAAGGCCCGCTCGAGGCAGGCGTCGACCTCGCGATGAGCGGGGACCTCGACGGCGCGTGGAACTTCTTCCGCGACCTCCTGCAGCGCGAGCCCAACAACGCGGCCGCGCTGTACGACCTCGGCGTGGTGATGACGGCCAAAGGAGAGCTGGAGCTGGCCCGCGACGCCTTCCAGGCCGCCGCCGCGCTGAATCCGAAGTACGCCGACGACGCGGAGGGCGCGCAGCACCGCATCCGCACGCGCGACGCGATTCGGTCGCAGCGGCAACGTTGACTCGGAAGCCGGGCTCGCGCCTCAGGTCCGAACGGGGGCCGCTGGACGAAGTCGGCGATGCGGCCGAGCCAGCCCGAATCTGAGCGAGCTGGCGCCCGGAGCCAGGCTGCGTGGCACGTCGCGAAGGATGCGGAGGCGCTTCCCACAGCCGGCAGGCCGTTCGGCCGCAGGCGCGGGTGAAGTCAGCCGCGTGCGCGACGCTGCTTCCTGGGCCGCTTGCCGGCGGGGGCGCCCGGGCGCTTTCTCAGCGGAGCGAAGCGCACCTGGTTTCCGCCGCGGCGCTTGGCCTCGTACATGGCGCGATCCGCCGCGGCCACGACGGCGTCCACCGTGCGCCCGTTGCCCGGTACCAGCGCCACGCCCACGCTGGCAGAGACGTGCAGCTGCAGCCCCTGGATGCGGTAGGGCTCGGCCACCGCCTCGATGATGGCCTGCGCCACGCGCCTCGGCACCTGGGCGCCGGGCTCGCGCAGCATCACCGTGAATTCGTCGCCTCCGAAGCGCGCCACGAGGTCCGTCTGGCGCACGCAGCGCTCGAGCCGCCGCGCCACCGCGCACAGGAGCTCGTCCCCCACGCCGTGCCCGTACTCGTCATTGACGGGCTTGAAGCCGTCGAGGTCGAGGAAGAAGACGGCCGAGGGCTGCACCCGCCCCGGCTGCACCGCCTTCTTCAGCGCCGAGAGAAACGCCGCGCGGTTGGCCAACTGCGTCAGCATGTCGTGCGTCGCCTGGAAGCGGATGGTGGCTTCGGCGGCGCGGCGCTCGGTCATGTCGCTCACCAGGGCGACGAAGCCCGACACCTGCGCGGTGGCGTCCTGTACGCCCGACAGCGTCATCCACACCGGGAAGTTCTCCCCCGTGCGGTGCCGGCAGATGCCCTCGCCGGACCAGCGCGCGCTGTGGTCCAGCAACGCCCACAGGTGCTCTCGCGTGTTGCCATCGGGCCGCACCAGCATCGCGGGCGCGCGGCCCACCACCTCTTCGAGGCTGTAGCCGGTGAGGGAGAGGAAGGCCGGGTTGGCGGTGGTGACGCGCCCGTGCATGTCCGCGACGAGGATGCCTTCCGCCGCGCTGCGCACCACGGCGTCGGCCAGGCGGAGGCTGTGCTCGGCCCGCACGCGCGCGGTGATGTCTCGGTCCACCCCGCGGTAGCCCATGAAGAGGCCGTGCGCGTCGAAGATGGGGACGCCGCTCGTCTCCAGCACCACCTCCCGCCCGTCCTTGTGCAGGTTGACGTTCACCAGCGCGGTGAAGCTGCGGCGGTCCTCGAGGATGCGCTTGAAGAGCTCGCCCACCCGGCGCGCCTCGTCCTTCGGCATGAAGTCGAAGGGCGTCTTCCCCAGCACCTCCTCCACCCGGTAGCCGAGCAGCTCGGTGACGCGCGGGCTGACCCACGTATAGCGGCCGGCGTCATCGACTTCCCACAGCCAGTCCGACGTGTTCTCCGCGAGCTCCCGGTAGTGGACGAGCTCGCGCTCCAGCGCCTGGACGTGTCCGGCACCTCCCGTGGGGCGGCCCATGTTCACGAGGATGAGCATGGTTCCACCGCGCGCCAGGCGGAAAGAGAAAAGCCGGCTTCCGTCCTCGCTGGAACGCGACGTTGCGTCCGCGCGCCCGGGGAGCCAGTGTCTTTCCTCGCATGAGTTTGGGTGATGCGGCGGGACTGGTGGTGCTGGCCTTCGTGGTGGCGGCGCTCGGCTCCATCGTCTGGAGCACGCTGCGCCTCGGCATCTCACCCATGCCCACCTCGTCCGCGGTGCGCCGCGTGGTGTTGGACATGCTGCCCCACGCCGTCGCGGGGGACGTGCATGAGCTGGGCGCGGGGTGGGGCGGGCTGGCGCTGGCGCTGGCGGACAGGTACCCGACGGCGCGGGTGGTGGCGTGGGAGGCGTCGTGGGCGCCCTTTCTGGTGCTGAAGCTGCGCCTCGCGCTGTCGCCGCGCCGCAACCTCGTGGCGCTGCGTCGCGACTTCTTCGGGGCGGCGGACCTCTCGGGGGCGGGCCTCGTCGTCTGCTACCTGTGGACGGGGGCGATGACGCGCCTCGCGGAGAAATTCACCGCGGAGCTCAAGCCGGGGGCGCTGGTGGTGAGCCACACCTTCGCGCTGCGCGGGTGGGAGGCCGAAGAGACGCGGCACGCCGCGGACGTGTACCGCACGCCGGTGTACCGCTACCGAGTGGGTCCAGGCGCGAGCGGGCGTCGCCCTTGACTGCCTGTGCGCAGGTGACGCCTCGACGTCCTCCGCAGCCCTCGACGACGCGCGGAGTTTCCCGGTGGCCTCAGGCGCCGCTGCCGACCGCGCCCAACTCCTCCGCGGCCGTGTCGCGCGACGCGCCCACCCAGTCGTTGTCCGGCCCCTCGTTCTCGATGACGACGGGCTTGCCGTCGAAGGTGACGCGCTTGCCCGGGTAGATGAAGGCCTTGAACATGTAGACGAAGAGTGACTTCTGCTCGAGGGCGGGGTGGATGGTGGGGGCGAACTCCCTCGCGTGGGCTTCGGGAGTGAGGCTCCAGTGCAGCCCCGGGTGCTTGTGGTGCACCCCGTGGAAGCCGTTGTTCAGGGTGAAGAAGTTGAACACCTTCCCCACGAAGTTCCGCGAGTGGTTGACCTCGTGCTTGTCGTCCGTGCCGTCGTGCTGGAGGAAGTTCACGGTGGTGATGCCCCACACCGCGAAGAGGTGCGGGATGATGACGAAGAGGAGCGCCTTCCTCCAGTCGAGCGCCAGCAGCACCGCCTTCACGCCCCACACCGCGATGATTTCCACCCAGAGCTGCCGGTTCCACGCGGGCAGCCGCTCCTTCATCACCTTCTTGTAGCGGTAGTTCCCCGCCGTCACCCCCGGGCCCACCGCGAAGAAGAAGAGAAGGAAGTTGAGCAGGTTCCAGCGGAAGTTCACCTTGGACGTGCGCATCACGTCTTCGCGCTGCTGCATGAACTTGTGGTGCGAGAGGTTGTGGCCCGGCACGTACTCGCTGATGGGGAAGCCGTAGGAGAGGCTGATCCACACCTGCATCACCCGGTTCATCCACCGCCGCTTGAAGACGGGGCAGTGCACCGTGTTGTGCGCGATGATGGCGCAGATCCACGAGCTGATCATCGTCACGACGACCCAGGCGACGAGGGCCGGCCCGTGAGGGTCGACGAGCCACCCACCGACACTCAAGGCCGCGAAGACGCACAGGAAGAAGAGGGTCCGCCAGTCCGCGCTGTAACGAAGCATAGCGGTGCGCCTTTTGACGCAGCGGGCCCACGGAGTAAAGCCCCCGCCCGGGAGCCGGCCCATGACGATTGACCCACATCAACCCCTGACGGGAAACGCCGCCTGGGCGCGCCTCCCGCTGGCGCTGGGCGCGGTGCTGTCGGTGGTGCTGGCCGTCACCCTCTTCACCACGCCGGAAGGGAAGCTGAACTGGCTGATGGAGACGGGGCCCGGCCTGCTGGGCATGGTGGCGCTCGCCGTCACCTTCCGCCGCTTCCCCTTCTCACGCCTCGTCTACGTGGGCGTCTTTCTCCACGTCCTCATCCTCGCGTACGGCGGCTACTACACCTACGCGAAGGCGCCGCTGGGCGAGTGGATGCGCGAGGCCTTCGGCTTCTCGCGCAACAACTACGACAAGATTGGCCACTTCGCGTTTGGCTTCTTTCCCCTCTTCACGCTGCGCGAGGTGCTGCTGCGGGCGACGCCGCTGAGGCCCGGCGGGTGGCTCAACTTCCTCCTCATCCACGTCATCCTCGGGTGGGCGGCGCTGTACGAGTTCATCGAGTGGTGGAGCGCCGTGCTGATGGACCCGGAAGGCGGCGACAAGTTCCTCGGCACCCAGGGCTACGTGTGGGACGCGCAGTCGGACATGCTGTGGGCGGGCATCGGCGCGTGCGTGGCGCTCTTCGCCTTCGGCTGGCTGCACGACCGCTCCATGAAGCGGCTGTTCGAGACGCTCAAGGCCCGGTGACGGAGATGGGCACGTCCTTCGTCTCGTTGCCGCGGGTGTAGCGCAGGGCGCCCTTGCCCGGCTTCCTCCCCTGGAGGAACAGGGTGGACTCGCGCACGGTGACGTCGTTGCCGTCCTTCCACTCGTCGCGCTTCACCTGCGGGCCCCAGAAGGCGTCGGCCACGCTGCCCTCGAGGAAGAGCTCCACCGGGCCGGATTCGTCGACGCGCAGCTCCACCACGTCGCCCACCTTCATCCCCACCGTCGGCGTCTCGTGCAGCAGGGGCGCCACATAGCCCGGGGGCGGCTCCCAGCCTCGGCGCACCCCGCCCGCCACCTCTTCCTCGTAGGCCTCGCGGGTGATGATTTCCTGCGGGGCGTCGGGGCTGCGTTTCGTCACGTCGGCGGCGAAGACGCGGCGGTACTCGCCGCGGTCGACGGGCTTGAAGCCGGCACAGGAAGAGACGACCACCGCGAGCGCGAGGACGACGCAGATTCGCAAGGGCATACCGGGATTCAAACCACAACCGGCGCGGGATGCACCCGTCGGCTTCGCAGGCCGGGCTACAGGCTGCCCTGGCCCTGTGGGGGCCCCTGGTGCGGCGAGCCCGACTCGGCTGGCATGGTCGCCTCCTTCGCTGCCTCTTCGGCAGTGCCGCCCGCCGCCTCCACCGACGTCTTCGCCTTCGGCACCGGCGCCTCGCCTTCCGCGCTGGGCCGGCCGAGGAAGGGGTGCGTGTCGCGGTCGAAGGCGGTGACGGCGTCGCCCACCTTGTCGGGCGTGGTGGCGCGCAGCCGGGCGCGCACCCGGGAGATGGAGTCCTGCACGACGGTGGGGGTGGGGTGCGTCTTGAGGGCCTCCACCCACAGCTCGATGGCGCGCTCCGGCTCGCCCGCGTCGGCCTTCAGGCGGCCCAATTCGAAGAGGGCGTGGCCCTTCAGCTTCGAGTCCGGGAAGCGCTCGATGACGTCAGCGAAGACGCGCTGCGCTTCCGGCTTGCGCCCCTCCATCATCGACAGCGCCTGCCCGCGGAGGAAGAGCGCGTCGGCCACGAAGCTGCTCGTCTCGTACTTCTGCGCCAGCTTCGCGGCCTCCAGCTGGCACTGCTCGTAGTCCTGCAGCTCGAAGTACATCTCTGCCACCTGGTAGCTCAGCTCCGCGGAGGTGGGCGGGTTTCTGGCCAGCGCGGCCGTCAGCTCGGCGATGGCGCCGCGCAGGTCCCGGAAGTGGTGCCGCAGCAACTCCGCGAGGTGCACGCGGCCCTCCAGCGTCTCGGGGGCCTCGGGGCACACGGTGATGAGCTCCCGGTACACCTCCACCGCGCGGCGCGCATCGCCCACCTGAAAGGCGTACACGTCGGCAGCGCCCCGGAGCGCGCGGGCCCGGTACACCGCGGCCTCGGGCGAGGTGTCGCGCTCCAGCACGTCCAGCGCCTTCTTGTAGGCCGACAGGGCGTCCTGCGGGCGGTGCTCGAAGAGGGCGGTGCGGGCGCTCTCCAGCAGCGCGGGCGCGTCCTCCTTCTTGCAGGCGGCCAGGGAGAGGGCGGCGAGGAGGAAGACGATGCGTGTCATGGGCATGCCTCCGGTACGAAGCGCACGCACCGGCGGTCGACGCAGTCCACGCAGTCGCGCAGCCGGTCCTCGGTGGAGCCGCACAGCAGCGTCGACGACGGGCGCAGGCAGTCGGCGGACGTCACGCACGCTGCCACGCCGCCGTCCGGGCCCGCCTGGGGCACCTCCACCGGGCAGGGCCGGCAGGCCGCCGCCACGAAGAGGCAGGACAGGAGGACGAGGGCGCGCATCGTTTCGGCGCCCCGCGTAGCACGAAACCCCGCGGCCCCGCACGCCAGCGGCCGGGCGCTACTTCTTCTTCGGCGGCAGCTGCACCTTGTCCGAGACGACGAGCTGCACGTCCCACAGGCAGTTGGTGGCGGGCGTCTTCACCACCTCGGGCTCGCCAATCCACGGCAGCGTCTTCTTCACGTCGTCCAACAGCAGCTCGAGGCCCTTCTTCGCGCGCTCCGCGTCGCGTCCGCACACCTCGATGCGCGTCTTGTCCGACGGCTTCTCGGCGCGCTGGCCCACCCACACCACGGTGGCGTTGCGGCCGCGATTCTGCTCGATGAGCGCGTCTTCCACCGCGTTGAGGACGCGGCGCGGCAACTGGCTGGAGATGTGCACGCCGATGCGTTGCTCGCAGCCGAGGTAGTGGCAGTAGTACGAGCCGGACTGCAAGAGCGGCGCGGGCGCGGTGGACAGCAGCACGAGGGCGCGCGGGCCCACCACGTCCACCTCTGCGCGGAAGTCTTTCTGCAGCGCCTTGCACTCGGGGCCCTTGCAGCCGGAGGCCTTCACCTCCAGCACGTCGTCCTTGAGGGTCCAGGCGCCGGTGACGGTCGTCTTGTTGGCGGTGGCCTCGAAGACGCCCTTGCTGCGCAGAGAGAGGGACTGGGTGGCGTCTCCAATCTCCGCGCCTTCGAGGAAGTCGGCGGGGGACGGCAACGCAGCGAGCGCGAGCAACGGAAGGAGCGGGGCCATGCGCGAGGGTTTAGTGCCCGGCTCGCGCCTCGTCGAGGAGAAGGGACCGTGGCGTCTGTGCTGAAGAGGCGGAGCGCGTTGGGGACGTGGGGCAACTCCTCCATCGACGCGTCGAAGGCGCGCGCGTAGCTCTCCTCCTCCCGCACGGAGATGCGGCCGCCGAGACGCGAGAGCCGGAAGCCGGCGTCGAGGCTGGCGTGCTCGGGGAGGACGCGGCTCCACCACGGGCCACCGCGCGAGCAGTCGTCGTCCTCGCAGACGAGCCACCCTTCAGGCGTGGTGACGACCGCGAGGCGCACCGCGGTCCACCCGAGCCCGAGGACCAGCGCGCCAGCCAGCGCAGCCCGTGCGCGCCGGGGCCTCACCCCGCCCCAGAGAAGGAAGAGGACG
>JBFMHF010000087.1:0-30641 GCA_040752975.1 Myxococcota bacterium | reverse complement strand
AGGGCGGCTTTACCGCGCGCAGGGGCGCGTGATGGTCGCCAGCGTCACCGGGCTGGTGTACGAGCTGCGCCTCACGGACTGTCCTTCGCGCTGAGGGCTACTCCCAGTGCCGCTGGCCCTTCCGGGCCCGGTCCAGCACCTCCGTCATCCCGTGGGACAATTCGCGCGGGAGTTCGTCCTCGGCGAACAGCTTCACCTCGAGAATCTCGAGCGGGTTGAGAGGCGGCCGCGTCGGCATCCCCACCCGAGCGGCCACCACCACGGTGACGGCGTGGAAGCGCACGTCCCTCCAGGGCGCGGAGTACACGCCCAGAAGCTCCCCCGCTTCCAGCAAGTCGACGCCGGCCTCCTCGCGCAGCTCGCGCTCGAGGCTTTGCCGCAGCGTCTCGCCCCACTCGAGGGTGCCGCCCGGGAGACTCCAGCCGCCGGTGTCGCCCCGACGGATGAGGAGGTAGCGCCCGTCGGGCACGCGAGCCACCGCGACGAGGCCCACCACCGGCCGGCGCAACAGGTGCCGCGCCGTCTCCTTGACGATGCCCCAGACGCCGCGAGGGATGCGCATCGCGGGCCTTCATAGCTTCAAGCGATGGGGCGCTCGACCTTCATCGGCTGGCCAGGGTTGAAACGCCTCGTGCGTCGCAGCGATGGCGAGGGACGGCGCTCGAGCGCGGGCACACGCTGTCCCGGCGCCGCGAAGAGGCCGCCGGAGCGGAACCGACACGCTGGCTTCCCCGGTAGGCGCGCCGCGCGCCCCTCTCACCTCACGCACCAGCGCGTCGCTCGTCGGCCCGCGCCCCTCGCTTTTCGACCTTCGGGCAACGTCCTGCGCGCTCTTTGGGTCACGGTCCACGCCGCTGCGCGTCCGGCCCGCCCTGCGCCCCGACGTCGCTGCGCGTGCCATCGAGGTCGAGGATGGCGGGGTCCCCCGAGTCGATGGCGGGGGAGCCCGGCGAGAGGCGCAGGTCCAACTCCGAGACGAGGCGCGGGTCGACGAAGCGGTTGCTGCCGAGGTCCGCCGCGGACAGCACCGTGACGCCGTCGGCCAGCACCCAGTCCTGCGTGCGGTTGCCGAAGAGGACATTGAAGGCGGGCGAGAAGGCGCTCGAGGCCGGCTTGTCACCCCGCACCCCGGCCTGCGCCCCGAAGGTGTTGGCCGGGTAGGCCCGTCGCTGGAAGAGGCCATTGAAGGCCACCAGGTTGTTGACGAAGGTGCCCGTCACGTTCGGCCCCGAGAGCGACACGCCCAGCAGGTCGTTGTACGCAATGGTGTTGTTGACAATGTCGAGCCGCGCGTTCTGCGTCACCCACACGCCCCAGCCCAGGTGGTGGTGCACGACGTTGTTCCTCGCCTCGACGTGCGCGTTGACGAAGGAGCCGATGCCCTTCCAATAGGCCGAGATGTCGTTGTTGACGAGGAGGGCGCGGCCGCTCCAGGTGACACCCACGCCGACGCCGTTTCCCTGGGAAACACGCGAGCCGTACAGGCGCAGCCGGCCATCGTCGAAGACCGTCACGCCGTCCCAGCTGTTCCGCTCGATGCGGCTGTCCATCACCAGGACGTCGGCGCCCTCGCGCAACATGAGCCCCGCGATGCCAGGGTAGCCGCCTCCGGGCAGCAGCCCGCTGTTGTCCGCGAGGGAGACGGCCTGCAGCGTGAGGCGGCTGCGACGCACCACCACGGCGCCGTCGGCCGCGGCGCCGTCGGGGTCCCGCACGCCGCCCGTCACCGTGACACCCGAGAGGGCCACCTCGCACGCGTCCTCCACCAGAAACCCGTAGCCGGCGTTCGTCTTCAGCACGGTGCGGCCTTCACCGGCGCCGACGAGGGCCAGCGACTTGCCGGTGAGGACGAAGCCCACCGTCGCGGGGACGGCGCGCTGGGTGGCCGGGCTGCAGTTGCCGCAGGAGGGGTCCTCGTACGCGCGGGGCGCCGCCTCGAACGTCCCTTCGCTGAGGAAGAGCACCGCCCCGTCAGGCGCCTCGTCGAGCGCGTGTTGGAGGCCGAGCCAGGGGTCCTCCTCCGTGCCGGCGCCCCCGGGCGAGGCGCCCGGGCGGACGAAGTACGTCGCGCCGGTGAAGACGCGCGGCTTCCAGGCCATGGTGGGCGCGCAGGACGGAGGCTCACCGGGCGCGCCGGCGTCCGTCAGGCCAGCGTCGGGTTGTCCCGCGTCCCCGGGCCCCGCGTCGGCGTCGAGGACGGTGGACACGTCCCCGTCGGGCGAGGAGCGGGACTCCCCACACGCGAAGAGGGCGACGGAGAAGACGGAGAGGACGACACGGAGCGAGGACATGACGGGGACGGGTAGTGGCGCTGGACGCGGCGACTCAACGCGCGGGCCGTCCCGCGTCATCTCCGGGTGACACGGGTGTCCGCTGGCACGACAGGGCGAAGCGGGCGATGGGAAGTCCCTTCGGTGACGCGGCGCCGCCCTCTGTCATTGCGTCGACGTCGACATCGCCTGCGCTGTCCCGCCCTGCCGAGGTCGCAGGCGACGTCAGGGACCCGGTGATTTCGAGGCGGCCACGCCCCGCCTCCGCGCCAGACGCGGCCCGCCCTGGCCTGGGCGACGTGAGACACGACGCGCCCTCCTGGTGTACGACCGCGGGAGCCCGCACACCCGGAGGTCACATGCCCGCCCCTCTCAATCGTACCTACAGCCGTGGAGTCCGCACCGACTACCCAGAGCCGCGCACGCCGAAGGCCGACGTCGCCGCGCCAAAGCCTGCAGCGAAGTCGGCGATGACGGTCACCTTCGAGGCCGCCCCGACGACGGGCGCGCTGAAGGACGTGTCGGCCGCGAAGGCGACGTCGCTCGAGCAGGCCTTCAACGCCCCGGGCGCGAAGACCGAGAACCTCTCGGCCGGCCGCGTGGGCGCCTCCATTCAGGGCTTGGTGGTGGACGGGGAACTCTTCGTGCGCACGAAGGCGGTGCGCCCCGGCGCGACGCCGAAGTGGGCCTCGGCTGGCCCGCTGAAGGACGCGAAGCTCCCGAAGGCGGACGATGTCGCGAAGCCGAAGGGGTGGGGAACGAAGCCGAAGTCCCTCGAGGCGCGCGTGCAGAAGACCGTCGCCGAGCGCATGGGCCTGTTGTCCCGTCCGGAGTTCCAGCTGAAGGCGTCCGAGGTGGCCGAGCTGAAGCAGTCCATCGCGAAGGGCGAGTGCAGACCGTCAGCGCGACGCCGAAGGGCCTCGCCGGCGTGGGCATGACCGGCTACGTCGCCGGCGACATGCTCATCGTCGAGAAGCGAGCGGTGCGGCCTGGCGCGACGTCCACCTTCCACCTGCTCGGCCCCATGGACTGAAGCCGCCGCGGCGGCGTTGCTCAGCGCCGGACAGGGCCGTCGTCGCCGCGTCCGTCAGCAGCGCCAGTACGGCGGTGGCCTGGGCACGCGCCTCGCCGGGGGCCTGTTGGAGAGCCGCCGCGCGGCCCGCGGGCACCTTCCTCCGCGGGTTCTCGGTTTCACGCGATCAAGGCCCCGTCGCGGCCAGGCGCTTCTCTGAGATGTCCAGGCGCTCGCTGCCGCGAGGCCTGGCCTGGTGCTCGGCGATGGCGCGGCGGACCCGCCGAAGGCAATGCGCGTGGAGGCCGCCCGTACTGACGCCACGCGACCCGCCACAAGCCCTCACGCCAGTTTTCCTTCCGAGTCAGCCCCCCGCACCTGCTCCGTCACCCGCTCCGCGATGAACTCCCTGCTCGCTCGCTCCTGCCTGTTGCTGCTCACCTCCCTCGCCGGCTGCGGCGCGGTATCTGTCCAGCCTGACGGCGCCATCCCTCCCGACGCAGGGAGCCCCGACGCAGGCAGCCTGGACGCCGGCCGGCTCGCCGACGGCGGCTTTGACGACGGAGGCTTCATCGACGGCGGGCTGCTCGAAGTGGACTGGCGGCAGACGCGCGGCGCGCCGCTGACGGTGCGCGTGGTTGGGGAGCACTCTGGGCGCCCGTGGGCCCTGGGCGACACCCGGTACGCCATCGAAACGGGCTGCGACGCCAGCGTGTGCGACTACGAATGGCGCGACGACCAGGGCGCTCTGGTGGCGAGCCGCCGTGGCCTGCGCGCCATCCACACCAGCGCCATCTCTCCAGATGGCCGCCTCGCCAGCCTCCTCGCGCCGGCGGAGGCGGGGAGCTGCCAGGATGCCCAGGGCTTCACCCTCGACTGGCTGCGCGGGCAGTGGCTGGTGCTGGACGTAGCCACCGGCGAGACCTTGCACGAAGCGCCCTACCAGACGACGGAGACCATCGGTCCGGCCTTCTCGGCGTACGGGAGCGCCGCGCGCCTCTACCCGGTGAGCGTCGGCGCGTGCGCGTCCGCCGACGCGGCGCGCCAGACCCGCCCACCGTTCGGCCCGCTGCCTGCGCTCCTCGCGCTGGGCCCGTCGGCGGCGCTCGAGGACGACCTGTCGGACGGACGACTGCTGGTGCGGACCCCGCCCGAGTCCGTCGCGCTCGTGTCCGCCAACGGCGACGTCGTGGAGCCAATCTCCAGCGCAGCGACGACGAGCCTCGTGTCCGGCCGCTGGGTGCACACCTTCGAGCGGCAATTCGTTCGGTCCATCACCTCGTATGACGCCGATGCGCGGCGCGCGGTGCAGACGTCCATTCCCATCTCCGAGGCCGACTTCCAGGTGGAGCGGGTGTCGCACCGCCTCGCGTCGGTGTGCGGGCTGCCCGACGCGCAGGCGCGCCGCTGCCTCATCATCGACGGCGCCGGTGAGTGGCCACGGGCCGACGTCCGCGTGGCCCGAAGCGCCGGCCAGTCCGGACTGCGCCTCGCCGGGCGTGAAGGCTTCGCGGTCGTCGTGACCGAGACGGGCGGCGTGGTCCGCCTGACGCTGAGCACCGGCGCCGTCGAGGACCTCGGGCTGCCGGCCGGCGAGCTCCACGCTGCCGGCGACGGGCGCGCGGTGCTGCTGACGACGGCAGACGCGGCGCTGGCCATCGAGCGGGATCGGGTGGTGCGCTTCCCCGGGCGGCTTCTCGCCGTGCTGTCGCCGGAACTGCTCGGCGCCCGGCCCGACCTGCCTCAAGGGCCGCTCGTCTTCGTGGTGACGTCGACGGAGGCGGGCGGCGAGGCCTGGCTGACGGCATACAATGCGCAGACGCGACGGCTCGCCCGCCTCACCGACGCGCTCTACTTCTCGCCTCCCTTCGGCAAGCCCTTCACCGCGGCGGAGTCCTGCGGGGTGCCCGGCCTCGCGCGCGCCGCCGGGGCGCCGGCCGAGTCGCTCGGTCAGCAGGCCGGGCTCCTGCACTTCACCGAGTTCGTCGCCGCCGCCACGCCGTCGCTGCGCCTCTTCGTGATGCCGGTGGACCTGTCTGCACCTCCGCGCCTCGTCGCCGAGCTGCCTCCGGACGCGTGCGCGCCGCCGCTCGCCTCCCGGTCCAGCCGGCGCCTGTGGCTGCCGGTGCCGACGCCGACGGGCGTCACGCGCGCCGTGCTGGGTGACCTCGCCGAGTGACCGGACGGCGGCTGAAAGTCCGTTCCACCAGCCGGTGTCAGAAGGAGAGGCCGGCCGAAACGACGCCGCCGCCGGGCATCGGGGCCGCGCCGAAGGACAGCTTCGGGGCGTACTCCGCGCCCACTGTGCGCGCGTGGCTCCACTCGAGGAGCGCAGCCGGCAGCACCAGCGTGCTGACCGCCATGGCCTCCACCAGCAAGGCGCTCATCACCCCACTGGTGAAGGGGCCGGGGCTCATGCCGCTGAAGGGAAGCGTGGCCAGCACCAGCAGCGCCGCGCCGCCGACTCCGGCCGCCCCCCACCACCCCGGGCCGCGCCCGCCCAGCGCGCGGTGGGTGAGCGCCTGCGAGAGGGCCGCCCCGAGCAACGTCACCGCGCCCACCGCGATGGCCCCCGCCTGGCACACGGACTGCGCGCACAGCGAGGCGATTCCAAAAGAGAGCAGTCCGCCCACCACCGTCACGGCCAGTCCCACGCCGATGGTGGCGGCCACGCGCGTCGCCGGCGCCTGCATGTCACGACGGAGCGAGCCCGGCGGGCCCAGCATCTCGTCGCGCGTCGAGAGCAGCCAGGCCGAGGTGAAGATGTGCAGGGCGATGCCCGGCAGCAGGAAGGGCAGGAGCGCGAGCGCCGTCTCCGCGCCCGTGGCCGCGCCCAGCATCAGAAACGGCAACGTCACCAGCATCGCCGGCACCAGCGCGACGAAGGGCGCCAGGGCCGCGCCGTCACCGCCCAACAGCGCGTACCCGCCCAGGGCGCCCAGGCCCGCCAGCAGGGGCATCGCCAGGGTCCCGACGTACTGCAGCGGCGAAGGCGCGCACGACGGGAAAGGGCACACTCCGGTCGACGAGAGAAACATCGGCAAGGCGGCCGCGGCGCCGAAGACGCCTCCGAGGAGCGCGCCCACGAAGCGCTTCACGCGCTGCTCGTCGGTGACCGCCGGGCCTTCCACCAGGCGGGCCCCGCGCCGGCTCGACTCCGGCAGGTCGTCGCGCAGCTCCCCGGGCCCGTCGTCCTCGAGGTGCACGCGGGAGCGCTCGAGGGCCTCGCGTTCCAACTCCTCGGCGTCCACAGGGGCCGCTGGCGGCGAGGCGAGGACGAGTGCGGTGATGGCGAGCAGCGTCACGCGGCCGGGCAGCCTGCCATCGCCATCGCCATTGTCGCCAGCGCCGCCGGCCGGTATGTGCCGCCCATGCCTCCCAGCCCCACCGCCGCGGCACCCCTCACTTTCGACCAGTTCTGGCGTTGGCTGCAGGAGCATCGCAACTGCGTGGTGCGTGTCGGCAACCCCGACGTCATGTTGATGGACGCGGAGCCGCTGCACTGGGAGTTCTTCGACGAGCCCGACGGCCAGGCGGTGTGCCAGCTCGTCCTCGGCAAGACGCTGGTGGGCGAGGTGGTCATCGAGCGCGCCGACATCCTCTTCGTGCAAGCATCTCCCGACCTCGAGCAGCCCCAGGCCGGCCACTGGCTGTTCGAGTGCTTCGGCGGTACGCGCGAGGACGCCTACCCGCTCTTCGTCTTCGCTGTCTCGCACGGCATGGAGGCCGCGCAGGGGCACAGCCTCAAGCACTGACTGACGCGGCGTGCGCAATCGGCTGCGACGTACCGCTGCTTCGTCTACGGTCAGTCCACCCTCGAGATGGCGCCGCTCCTCGTCAGCCTGCTGGCCGTCAGCGCGCAGCTCGCCGTCCCCGACGCAGGTGGCATTCCGGGGCCCCGGCCCAGCGCCAGCGGCGTGCCCGACGGTGGCCTGGCCCCGGTGGAGCTGGAGTTCCGCGGCATGGCGGTGCTGCCCGCCGAGGTGTACCGCGCCGTCATCACCCTGCCGAAGGACGCGAAGGCGGACCTCGCCACGCTGGAGTCCGTGGTGGCGCAGACGGAAAGCTTCCTGCGGCGCTCCGGCTACGAGTTGGCGCACGTGGGCGGCTCGGTGGAAGGCAACCGCCTCGTCCTCGACATCTCCGAGGGCGAGCTGGAGAAAATCGTCTTCAAGGGCCGCCTCACCTTTCAGATGATCCGCTTCAAGCTGGCCTTCGTGCTGGCGCGCGACGTCTTCAACCGCGCCGAGGTGGAGCGGCAACTGCAGACGCTGGCGAAGCAACTGGACGTCGAGCCGCCGGCCTGGGAATTGGTGCCCACCGAGAACGTGCGCCACGTCGGCCCGCAGCTCGAGAACCTGGGCGATTTCTCCACCATCCAGGGCTTCGCACTGGTGAAGCCGCAGCGGCGGTACGAGTTGCACCTCTCCTTCGCGACGAAGGAGTGGAGCACGGGCCTGGGCCTCGACATCCGCATCAGCTACTTCGACGGCGTCGAGCTGGGGGTGAATTACCAGGGCAAGGGCCTCCTCTTCGACGACGACCGCTGGCGGACCGCGGTGATGGCCGGCGTGGGCGTGCGCCAGGACATCTTGAACAACGACTTCTACCTCTTCCCCTCGCGCGTCTTCATCGAAGGGCAGTACTACACCCCGGCCTTCGCGAAGTACGTGCGCAGCTTCGTGTGGCTGACGGCGGAAGGGCTGGCGCGCCAGCGCAAGGACCCGGAGCTGCGGCTGGAGAACTACTACTCCGAGGACGCGCGCCTCAGCCTCAACATCCAGGTGCAGCCCTCGGAGAAGTGGAAGCTCTTCATCGGCATGGGCTTCCAGCAGTACTACCTGGGCGGCTACCAGTCCCCGCCGGGCGAGCCACCCCCGATGATGGAAGAGGTGTTCCGCTGGCGCGGCTTCGTGCAACTGGGGGGCGACATCCTCTTCGGGCTGCTGTCCGACGGCCGCTGGGACAGGCGCCACCAGGTGTCCCTGGACTCGCGCCTGTGGGGGAACCTCCAGCAACTCTCCACGCCCACCTTCTGGGAGGTCCACGGGCTGTACCAGAAGGTGTTCGCCTTCGGCTGGCACGACCTCTGGCTCAAAGCGCGCGGCGACGCGCTGGGCGGCGACGTGCTGTTCCCCTTCGAGGTGCCCCTGGGCGAGTACCTGCGCGGCAACTTCGGCGACGTCTTCGTGCGGCTGGGCGCGGGCGGGCGCGCGGAGTTCCGCTTCTCGCTGACGCGCGACCTCTACAAGCTGGGCTTCTTCGTCGACACGGTGGGCTACGGGGAAATCGACCGCACCCTCGGCACGCAGACGCCGCGCTTCGGCGTGGCCTTCGGGCCGGGCTTCCACGCCCTCGTCGTGGGCATGTTCCAATTGGACATGAACGTGTCGTTTGGCGTGCTGTCCACCGGGCGCTTCAACACCGGCGTCTTCGCTTCCCTCATCAAGGCGTACTGACGCGCCGCGCGCTGCGCCAGGCCGAGGGCGACTGCCCCGTCACCTTCTTGAAGGTGAAGCTGAAGTGCTGCGGGGTGGAGAAGCCCGCGTCGATGGCGATGGCCGTCAGCGGCGCGTCGGAGTCCAGCAGCAAGCGCTGCGCCGTCCGCACCCGCGCGGCCAGCGACTCGTCGACGAAGGTGGTGCCGGCGTCCGACAGGCGCCGCTGCAGCGTGCGCGCAGAGAGGGCCAGGCGCTTCGCCGCGTCGCCCACCGCGAGGCCGGGCGCGTCCTCGAGCAACGCCCGCAGGCGGGCCACCAGCGGGTCGATTCCCCGCAGCCCGTCCACCGTCTCGTCGAGGCGCTGCACCAGCGCGAGGTCGAGGGCCAGCCAACGGGCCGCGGCCGACGGCTCGTCGAAGACCTCGGTGGGGTACGGCGAGTCCAGCGTCCGGTAGAAGCCGGCCACCACCGCGCCCGGCAGCCCCGGAGGCCGAATCAACGCCAGCTTCGTCACCTGCCGCGAGAGCCGCGCGTGGTGCCTCGTCACGTAGCGGTGCAGCACCTCGAAGGCGCCGGCGTCGACGCCCTCGAGCCTCCGGGTGTCCACCAGCGAGCGATGCGGCGGCGCGGCCGGCTCCAGCTCCACCTCCAGCGCGCGGGTGAGGGCCTGCACGTCCTCCATCGCGGGACGCCCCCACACGGTGAAGCCGAAGACGTCGCGCGCGAGGCGGAAGCTGGCCCAGTGCGTGCCCGGCAGGCACACCGGCGGCGTGGACGCGAGGAGGGCCTCGGGCGCGGACACGGTGGGCAGCGGGCGGCCTGCCATGGCGACCATCGTCGCACGGCTCAGCCGGGGGCGTCTCCGTCAGTCGCGGCCGAGCAGTTGCTCCACCATCTTCACGAAGTCCGCCTCCTGCGCGTCCACCATCCCGTCGGCGCGCACCAGCGCCTGCGCGGCCTCCAGCACCGCGTCGGCCCGCTGGCGGAGGAGATAGAGGTTGGGCTGCGGCAGCGGCTTGCCGAGGTCGAGGTGCTTGAGCAGGTCGTCCATCACCGGCGCCGGCACCTGCCAGTCCTTCCCCACCTGCACCACGAAGGCGCGCTCGGCGGGCTCGAGGGAGTCGTTGGCCCAGGCCACCTGCAGCAGCAGCTTGATGACTTCGGCGTTGAACGCGGGGTCGGAGGAAGGCGCCTTCATGTGTCCCGATGCTAGCGAAACCGGGGCGGCCGGACTGCACCCTCTGGAGGCGCGGAGCTCAGGACTTCTTCATCCGCTCGCGAATGGCCCGGAGCTCGAGTTCGACCTGCTTGTCCTTTGGCCGACCGACGTGGGCCTTCACGGTGATGAGGTCATCGAGGCTGACGATGCGGCAGCTGTGGCCGAACAGCTGCACCGTCAGTGCGCGACGAGCCACGTCGGCGAAGGTCCCCACCGGGGGTAGCGACCCGAGCACGTCGATTCGGCCGAGTGTGGTGTCGAGGTAGACGTTCTTGAACTGTGCGAGTTCCTCGGCTGTGCGGCGCATCGGTGGGCGGCCCGGCGTCTGGTAGAAGCGCGGCTCGAGCCCATCGAGAGCCTTGAGCAGCAGCCGGCAATTCTCGACGGTCAGCGAGGCCACGACATCGAAGTCCACCGTGAAGCTGGCGGACCCATGCGCGATGGCCGCCACACCGCCGACGACGACGAACTCAAAGCCGGCGTCCAGGAGCCGGCGGAGGAGTTCAGGAGTGTTCTGCATGCTCGTCAGCCCGGTGCGGTCGCAACAACTCGTACAGCCGGCTCATCTCGTGGAGCTGCAGGAGCCGTTGCTCAACCGTGAGGGCGAGATTCCTCTCGAGCAGGGACACATCGATGCCCCAGGCCACCGCGGCATCCCAGTCCGGGCCGTAACCGGGACGCTGCGCGTCTTTCTGCTCGGGTGCCGTGTTGTCCTCGCTCACAGGCTGGACGTTACCACGGACCGGCGGCGGCCTTCTGAAGCCTGTGCGACACTTCACCCACGCATGGCAGACAACGACTCCCGGGGCGGCCGCGTCTACTTCTCACCGGACATCCTCGCGTGGACGGCGAGGCTGCACGCGCCCCACGACGCCGCGCTGGCGCGGGCCTTCGACGCGCCGGCGCGCCACGGCATGCCCGCCATCCAGCTGGGCGAGTCGGAGTCGAAGCTGACGACGCTGCTGCTCCAACTGGCCGGGGCGAAGAAGGTGGTGGAGGTGGGCACCCTGGCCGGCTACTCGGCGCTGCGCCTGGCGCGAGGCCTGCCCCCGGACGGCAAGGTGTGGACCATCGAGTCCGACGAGCGCCACGCCGACGTCGCCCGCCGCGTCATCGAGGAAGCGGGAGAGACGAAGCGCATCGAGGTCCTCGTGGGCAAGGGCGCCGAGGTGCTGCCCACGCTGGAGCGCCTGGGCCCCTTCGACGCCGTGTTCATCGACGCGGACAAGGAGTCGTACGACGTGTACGGCCGCTGGGCCGCGAAGCACCTGCGGCGGGGAGGCCTCTTGCTGGGCGACAACGCCTTTCTCTTCGGCGAGCTCCTCGACGACTCTCCCCGCGCGAAGGTGATGCGCCGCTTCCACGAGGAGGCCACGCAGGCCTTCGACACCGTGTGCCTCCCCACGCCCGACGGCCTCCTGCTGGGGGTGAAGCGATGACGCGCCTCGTCCCGCTGGCCTTCCTCCTCGCGGCCGGCTGTGGCTCCGTCGGGCTGGACGGCAGCCTCACCGCGGTGATGGACCTCTCGTACGACTCGGTGGAGCTGCGCCAGACGCTGGACGACGTGGCCGTGGCCTTCGTGCGCAACAACGGCGACACCGCGCTGCAGGTGACGGCGTCCCTGAAGGACCTCACCCTCACCGCCGGCCAGAGCGTGAACCTCGCCGAGAAGCTGACCGCCACCACCCAGCGCGGCCTGCTCTCGCGCAACGTGCAGGGCGACAGCACCACCCGCTTCCCGTCGCTGGAACGTGGGACGCTGACGTTGAACGCGCTCCCCATGGCCAACGGCGTCGTGTCCGGCAGCTTCAACGCCACCTTCGTCCAAGGCCCGACGGAGCCCTACGGCCGCACCGTGTCGGGGAAGTTCGACGCGAAGGTGCTGCAGGTGCCGTAGCCGGGGCGCGGGGGATGCGGGCGCGCGACGAATGTGCCTAAGAAGCGCCCGGAATGATCCACCCGGCCCCGCACATCGAGCACGTCAAGTACGCCATTCGCAACATCGCCGCCGAGGCCGCGCGCCTCGAGGCGAAGGGCCAGCGCATCCTGTACTGCAACATCGGCGACCCGCTGCGCTTCGACTTCCAGACGCCGCCGCACCTGCTGGAGGCCGTCTCGAAGGCGATGCGCGACGGAAAGAATGGCTATGCGCCCTCGCTGGGCATTCCGCAGGCGCGGGCGGCGGTGGCGCGCTCCTTGAACGCGCAAGGCCACGTGCGCGTGACGCCCGACGACGTGGTGCTGACGGCGGGCGCCAGCGAGGCCATCGACCTGACGCTGACGGCGCTGCTGGAGCCCGGCGACGAGGTGCTGCTGCCGTCTCCCGGCTACCCCCTCTACAACGCGGTGGCGGCGCGGCTGTCGGCGAAGGTGCTGTCGTACCAACTGGACGAGGCGCGGGGCTGGGCCATCGACGTGGAAGAGTTGGAGCGCCTCGTCACCCCGAAGACGCGCGCCGTCGTCATCTGCAACCCCAACAACCCGACGGGGGCGCTGGCGACGAAGGAGAACCTGCTGGCGCTGCTGGCCTTCGCGCGCCGGCATGAAATCGCCGTCCTGTCCGACGAAATCTACGACAAGCTCATCTTCGACGAGCCGCACGTCTCCACCGCCACGCTGGCCGACGACGTGCCCATCATCACCTTCAACGGCATGTCGAAGGCCTACCTCGCGTGCGGCTGGCGCGTGGGCTGGCTGTCCTTCGGCAACCCGAAGCTGACGGCAGAAGTCGCCGCGGCGGTGCGTCGCCTGGCAGACGCGCGGCTGTGCGGCCCGGCGCCGGTGCAGTACGCGGTGGAGCCCGCGCTCTTCGGGCCCCAGGACCACATCCCCGCGATGATGAAGAAGCTGCGCGCGCGCCGCGACTTGATGGTGACGGCGCTGTCGGCCATCCCCGGCGTGTCGGTGGTGACGCCGAAGGCCGCCTTCTACGCGATGCCGAAGCTGGAGCTGCCAGGGCTCGAGTCCGACGAGGACTTCGTCTTGAAGCTGGTGCGCGAGACGGGCGTCCTCTTCGTGCACGGCGAGGGCTTCGGCCAGAAGCCGGGCACCCACCACGTGCGCGTCGTGTACCTCCCGGACGAGGCCACGCTGAAAGACGCCTTCGAGCGCTTCGCCGCCTTCGTGAAGCGCTGGCCGGGCTAACTGAGGCGCCGCGGAATTTCGCAGGGCATCCGCTACCCGGCGGGAGAGTTCGAGCGCGCCTGGGCGGCGAAGAGCCGGTGGTTCCTCTCCATGCGGTGAGGCGCACCCGCGCTCGCAACGAGGGGAAGACGGGGCGCCAGGCTGAGCGCGACTGAAAGCGTGCGTCCCCACGACTTCGTGACGCGCATCGACGGAACTCGCCCACCTGCAGCCACGGGAGACGCCGGGCCGAGCGCCATGCCGCAAGCGAGGGCCTGAGACGGTGCACCGCGGTGCGCTCACCTGGGCGTGGAAAGTGTCGTCGGGCCATCACTTCTCACGCCCAGAATCCCCTTCTCGGCCTGCCGCTCCGGTGGAGTCCCCCGCAGCGCCTTACCTCAGTGGCTCACCGCCGCGCCGCGCCTCGACCGCCTCGGCGGCACAGGCAAGCCCGTCAGGCAGGAGGCTGGCCGCCGGACGGATGCGCCACCACCGCGTGCCCCAACGAGGCGCGAGACGCACCGGGAAATACTCCTCCCGCCCCCAGCGCCGCTGACGGCCTTGCGTGTACACCGCTTCCCACGACACGTGCTTCGGCGCGGCCACGGGCAGCTCGCCCTCACGCGTCGGCGCCGCGACGGCCGTCGCGAGGCCCGTGCACAACCCCAGCGCCCGCCCCTGCCATTGCGGTGTGCGCTCGAGCCGCCAGGAGAGCAGCAGCTCCGCCTCGGTGGGGAGCCGCCAGCCGAGCCGGGTGAGCGCCTCGGTGATGTCCTCGGGTGAGCCGCTCGGCAGCCGCGCCGGCAAGCCGAGCCGCTGGAGCCACACCGAGTCGAGCTCGCGCTCGCACAGCAGGTACGGCGCCACGTCCACCTCGAAGCGCGGGAGCACGGGCGCCGGGACTTCCGGCGCGTCGTACGGGTCCTCGGTGTCTGGCGCGCCCCCGGCCGCCGCCGCCTCCTCCTCGGAGATGCCGAAGACGAAGCGCTCACCGAAGACGAGGTGAAACCCCAACCAACTCGGCTGGTGGATGAAGAAGGGCAGGGCCGTCTCTTCCTGGCCGGTGGCCATGCCTGGCGCGAACGAGCCCGGCAGCACTTCCAGCAGCGCGTCCAGGACGGTGCCCCGAAGCGCGGCGTCGGCGTCCAGCCACTTCCGCGCGCTCGTGGACAGCACCAGCCGCTCAGCGCCGGTCATGCCGAGGCGCGCTCCGGAGAAGCCGCAACCCGCGCCGGCGCACCCGTCGTCGCCCGGGGGCGCGCGTGCATGAAGAGGCCCTTCGGACGGAGCGTGATGAGGCCTTCGCGCCCCACCTGCGCGCCAGGCACCAGCGACAGCGACACGCGCGGCAACACGGTGGCCAGCACCAACTGCGCTTCCATCAGCGCGAAGGTGTCGCCGATGCACTTGCGCGCGCCGAGGCTGAAGGGGAGGTACGCGCCCTTCGGGGTGCCCTTCGGCGCCGACAGGGGGCCGGGCTCGGCGTCCTCGAAGCGGCGCGGGTCGAAGCCCTCCGGGTTGGGCCACACGTCGGGCAAGCGGTGCAAGGTGTAGGGCGGCAGCACCACGATGGACTGCTTCGGGAAGAGCCAGCCGTCGATGACCGTCTCTTCCGCCACGCGGCGCACCAGAATCCACGCCGGCGGGTACAGGCGCAGCGCCTCCTTGATGACGCAGGTGAGGCGCTTGAGGCGCGGGAGGTCCGCCACCGTAGGCGCGCGGCCGGCCAGCACGTCCGTCAACTCCTCCAGCACCCAGCGCTCGACGTCGGGGCTCTTCGACAAGAGCATCGACGTCCAGGACAGCAGCATCGCCGTCGTCTCGTGGCCGGCCAGGAAGATGGTCATCACCTCGTCGCGCAGTTGCTGGTCGTCCATGCGCGCGCCCGTCTCTTCGTCCACCGCGTGGAGCAACATCGCCAGCAGGTCATCGTCCGGCCCGTCGCCGGCGCGGCGGCGCGCGATGAGGCCCAGCACCACCTCGTCCAGCACCTTCGCGGCGCGCTTGAGCTCCCGGTTCTTCTTCGTGGGGAGCCACTCGGGCTGCAGCGGGTGGGTGAGGCGGTGTCCAATCGCCTCGAGCCCCACGCCCAGGGCCCTGCCCACCTCGTCGGCGTGCGCGGTGACGTCGGCGGTCAGCAGCGTCTCGGACACGATGCGCAGCGTGAGGCGGGAGTATTCAGCCACCACGTCCAGCGGCGCGTGGGCCTTCGCCTTCTCTTCCCATGACGCGGCGACGTCCTGCGCGGCCTTCACCATGCGCGCGGCGAAGGACGCGAGCCGTTCCCTGTGGAAGGCCGGCTGGGCGAGGCGGCGTTGGCGCAGCCAGAAGTCTCCTTCGCTGGTGAGGAGGCCGTTGCCCAGCACCTTGCGCAGTTGCTCGTAGCCGCGCGTCTGCTTGGTGAAGCGCCGGGCCTCGGCGTGCAGCACCACCTCGGCGATGTGCGGCACCGAGGCCACCTGCGCGACGATGTGCGGCAGCCGCAGGTGGACGACCGGGCCCACCTCGAAGGCGGCGCGGGCCACCATGCCCACCGGGTCCTTCTGCATGGCCGGCAGCGCGCCCAGCAGGGACTTGCCGGGCCAGGGAATGCCCAGGCGCGCATCGGACGAGGACATGCGCGCGAGGTTGCCACCGCGTCAGACGCGAAACCACCACGCGTGCACGGACAAGCGCCCGGAGCGAGGCGCCGCTCGTCTGGCGCCGGCGGGTGCGAAGCGCTGTAGACTGCGCGCCCATGCGGAGGTTCGTCATCGGAGTGGCGCTCGCGCTGGCGAGCTGCGGGCCGGCACCGGACCTCGAGTCGCAACTGACCATCACCCAGGGCCTCTACGGCCAATTGACGAAGCGCTGCGACGGCGATGGCTGCGTCGGCGCGCCGCTGGAAGGCACGCCGGTGGGCTGGTTCTCCACCTCTCCGTGGTCGACCGACGGAGGCGTGGACCCTGCCCCGCTGCAGGAGACGAAGTCGGGGAAGAACGGCCTGTACGAGTTCCCCATCGAGTCCAACACGAAGGGCTACGTCGCCGTCGGCCAGCTCGAGCCCACCACCGGCGTGCACTGGCTCACCGCCACGTCCGTGACGGTGCCGAAGGGGCTGGCGCGGGTCGACTGGCGCGGTGGGCCTGGACCGGAAGGGACGTGGACGGACGTGCGCTGATGGGACGGCACCTCGCGTTGAGCGCGCTCGCGGCGGTGGTGGTGTTCGCCCTGACGACGGCGGTGGCCACCTTCGCCTTTCGCGCACAATTCGGTGAGACTACGGGCGCTGGAGGCCTCGACTTCATCGTCGCCTTCGCCGGAGGCGTGGCGGCCGGCCTCATCGCGTCGGCCGTCGCCTTCGTGGTGACGCTGGCCACCCTGCGCGCGCGGAAGAAACCCCCGGAGCCGTGACGCGCTGCGCGACGTTGCCTCCGCGGCAACAGCCGGCGTGCGCGCGCGCAGGGCGCCTCGCCACCGCGGTTTCACCGCGTGCTACCGAGGTCGCGCTGTGACCTGCCCACGAGCCTGTAACGACTGCGCTGGGTGAGTGGCACACGCGGTGCTCTGCAGCGGGGGCATGATCCACTCCAAGCTCCCCTCCCCCGCCGTCCTCACTCCCCGTCCCGCGGTCGCGCCACGCGTCGTCGAAGTCCGGCCGCCCCCGCCCTCTCCCGCGCGTCGAGATGCCTTCGACCGCGCGGCCCCGAAGCCCGCAGCGAAGGTGGACGTCTCCACGCTGCCGCCCGCGGGCAACAGCGGCAACGGCGCGCACGACTTCAAGGTGCTGGTCAACAACACCCTCGTCGAGGTCGCGAAGGAGCTGGGTGTGCTGGGGGGCACCACGGCGAACGGCCGCTACCGCACGTTGAATGACGTCTCTCCCGCGGTGCGCGAGCAGGTGATGGCGCGCGTGGCCGAACGCCTCCAGAACGACCCGCGGCTGCCGCCCAACGTGACGGTGGAAGTCGAGAACGAGGGCGCGGGCGGCGGCGCAGACCGGCTGCGCTTCAGCTCCCCGGGCCAGGAAGGCGAACTCATCGTCGACTGCATCAAGGCCGATGGAACGCTGAAGACGCGCATCGCGAAGAACTACCTCGCCGAAGCCGACGCGGCCTTCCACCGGGTGGACGAGTTCGGCGTGCGCCGCGGCTTCCCCGAGGAGGCGAAGAACGCGCACTACGCGGTGATGACCGCCATCGGCGACGCGATGAACGCGGGCCAGGGCGTCAGCGCGCGCCTGCCTGGCCGCGACGAGAGCCTGTCCGAGCGCGTCGACCTCCAGGCGCGCGTGCACCAGCAGGTGCTGGGCGTCAACCGCCGCTCGTGGGTGCACCTCCACGAGGGCAACGCGTCGGTGAAGGGCTTCGTCGACGACATGCTCACGCGCCTCACCCACTTCGAGCAGCACCCTGAGCTCTACGCACGCCCCGACGTGCGCGCCGAGGTGAACGGCTGGCTGGCCGCGCTGCGCCAGCTGGAGAGCGACCCGTCGAAGGGCGGCGTGAAGCGCACCCTCCCCGGCCGCGGCAACGTCACCGTCGTCGACCACCCGTTCTCCATCGGCATCCCGCTGGCCCAGGTGGACGGAGCGCCCGGCGCGCGCTCGTCGTACGGCTTCCGCTAACCCCGGAGTTCATCCGACGAGCGACGACGATCCGGGGCCCAGGAAAGCTCCGGGCCTAACGGCGCCCAGCAACTCCCCGCAGGAGTGGTGCTTCGTCCATCACTCCTGCGCGTCGCTCGGGGTGGAGAGACCTGGGCGGCGCTCGAACGCCCATGGGAACCGGCGGCCTCGTCAGAGGCGTTGGGAGCAGCCCCGCGAGCGGCGCTGGCGTCGTGAACACGGCTTGCTGGGCGCGGGGCGCGTCGTCCGACGGGGCAAGTGCCGGGCTCCTGGCTCAGCGCCCCGAGGCGGCGGCGCCGTCGGCGACGTCCTGCAGGACGGTGGTGAAGTCCTCGGGCTTGAACTCCACGCGCAGCGTGCGTCCGTCGTCCACCACGGCCTTCCGCGCCACGCGGAAGGTGCGCTCCTTCCAGGGCTCGTCCTCGGGAGACTGCCCGAAGTACACCTCGATGACGTTCTCCTTCGCGGCGTGCCTGTCCGTCTTCAGCGTCTCGAGCAGCTTGACGTTCTCCACCGTGAAGTCCACGCAGCGCGGCTCGGCGCGGTCGGGCACGAAGCGGGTGTAGCGGTAGGCGTGCTCCTCGTGCAGCGGCACGTCGGCGGTGGTGACGGCGGTGTGCGTGCGCAGCTCGTGGAGGTCGCCCACCCCGTCGATGTCCTTGTCCGTCGTCTCGTTGGGTCCGCCGGGGTCGGCCAGGAGGTCGGAGTCGAGGAGGTCGTACAGCCAGTCGCCCTCTGCCGTCCGCTCCGGCCCGAGGTCCGAGTCGGGCGACAGCTTCGAGGTGCCCAGCCAGCGCTCCTCGCAGTCGGAGAGGCCGTCCTTGTCGGTGTCGCCCAGCTCGTTGGCGCCGCAGACGCACTCGCCGTTGAGCTGCCCGGGCACGTTGGCCTTCCACCCCACGCGCGCCTCCATCGCGTCGCCGCAGCCGTCCTCGTCGGTGTCGCGCTTCGTCGCGTCGGTGCCCAGCGTCGCCTCGCGCTCGTCCGTCAGTCCGTCTTCGTCGGAGTCCACCTTCGGGCCGTCGCCGGTGGCCAGCACCGTGCGGTTGGACACCAGGAAGAAGCGCTGCTGGTAGCTGCGGCGCAGGCCGGACAAGTCGAAGCCGTCCAGCGAGAGCGCGTCGCCGTTGGGGAAGGACTTGAAGATGCCGCCGCCCTCGCTGGCCATCGTCTCCAGCAGCGACTGGGTGGGGCCGGTGGGGCCGCCCAGGAAGACGGTGTTGAGCGTGATGGCGCCCACGTCGGGCTTGAGGGACATCAGCGTGCCGACGGCGTCCAGAATCTGCGGCGACTGGCTGTCGGTGGGCGCGCCGTCGGACAGGAAGATGAGGACGTAGCGGCTGCGGCGCGCCGTCACCGGGTTGGCGCGCACGTCGGCGGACAGCTCTCCGAAGGCGAAGTTGAGGGCCGCGAGGTACGGCGTGCCTCCGTTTCCCGGGTTGGCCACCGCGTCGACGTTGGCGGCGAAGGTGGCGGCCGAGTCGGTGAAGCGCTCGGGGTTGGTGAAGCGCCGCGCGCCGTTGGCGTCGCCGGCGAAAGTCTCACCTCCGAAGAAGAAGACGCCCGGCTGTTCCATGCGCTGCGCGAGCGCCTTCGCCTGGGCGTAGCGCTGCTGGTTGGGGTCGTTCTGCTGCATCGAGCCCGAGTCGTCGATGATGAACCACACCTTCACCGGGAAGACGATGGTGTCCGGGTCGTCGGTGCAGAAGCGGCCTTCCACCGTGGCGATGCCCTGCTGCACCTCGCCGGTGCGGGGCTTGAGGAGGTCGACGTCGGTGCAGGCGGCCAGCGCAACGACACCGAGCAGCGGCAAGCGGGGCATGTCCGCGGGGCTGTTCACGGCGCGTGCCGCGGGGCGGATCAGTGCGCTTCCACGGGGTTGACTGTCCTCCACACTGTCAACGACAGGTGGCACTGGAGCGCCGCAAGTGGTGCAGGCTTGCGCCGTTGGACTTCCCGCACCCGGAGCCGACGGTGGAGCTCCAGCGCGCTGGCAGCAGCGTGGCGATCCGCGAGTTCACCGGGGAGAGCGCCTCGAACGTCGCCGTGGCCACACAGGGAGGCGTGGTGCTGGTGGTGTGGACGACGGGCATGGGGCTGCGCGCCAACCGCTTCGACGCCAACCTCGGTTCGCTCGACTCGTCACCGCTGACGCTGGAGGTGGGGCGGGTGCGGACGCCGCGCGCCAGCGTGGACGGAAGTGTCTTCCTGGTGGTGTGGGCGCGTGAGACGGGGCCCGGCACCTCCGAGTTGCGCTTCCTCCAGGTCCCGCGCTTCGGCGCACCGCCGCCGGCCACCACGCTGCGAGTGGGGCCTCTCGGCGCACCCGAGGTGGCCGGAGTGAAACCCGGCGACGCGCTGGTGGCCTGGGCGGAGAACATCGACGGCGGGTGGTACCCCTTCGCCTGGCGACTCGGGGTGACGCCCATCGACGGAGGGACGCCGCCCGACGCGGGCGCCGTAGACGCGGGCGGGCCGGATGCTGGGGCGACGGACGCAGGCGCGATGGACGCGGGCGTCGTCGACAGCGGCATCGTGGATGCGGGCGCGATGGACGCGGGCGAAGACGACGCAGGGCACATGGGACCCGCAGACGGCGGCAGCTCCGTCGACGCGGGCCCCGGTGCGCGGCGGACCTACGGAGTCGGTTGCACCGGCGCCCCCGCCTCGCTCTCAGGCCTCGGTGTGGTGTGCTGGCTGATGCTCCTGCGCCGCCGGAGAGGTTGAGCGGCCACCTCGCCGCCGACAGACACGCGCCGGCGACACCCGCGTGAAGGGACGAAAGACGGTGGCCAGCGCCAGCGCCGCTTTCGCCGACTCCAACTGCTCCTCCACTTCGTCAGGGCGAGCCTTGCGGCGGCGAGTTGTCCGAAGTGCCGGCGCCGACAGCCTCAGGGAAGCGACAGCCACACCGTCGCCGTGGCGCACGCCTCCACCTCGACGGTACGGGCGGCGGCGGGCAGCCTCCCCTCGGCGTCCACCGCGTAGTGAAACGTGGCCCCGGACAACAGCGGCGTCACGTCGACCGCCCCTTCGAAGCCGAAGGCGCCGTCGCCGCGCGGGGCCAGCGACAAAGCCAGCGGCTCGGCGATGGCGCGCTCGGCTGGCGTCACGGCCACGTCCACCCGCGAAAGAAAGTCCACCGTCCCCGGCCCACCCACCTCGGCCAGAACCACGCGCTCCAGCGTCACGTCCAGCGTCACCTTGTCCCCCAGGTCCACCGGCACCGCGAAGGCCACTTTCCGCGAGAAGGTGAAGGGCGCCTCGCGCGCGTCTCCAGCCGCTTCCACCACGATGGCGGGAGAGCGCTGACACACCTCCTTCACGTCGACCTGCACGAAGCAGCCGCACAGCGCGACGCCAAGCAGCGCCAGCGCCGGCGCCGTCCTCAGAGAAAACATACGAGAAACCCCATCTTCCCCGACGGAAACAGCCCGTGAAGCGCCAGCCCGCGCACCGCAGCGCTGTCGCCCTCGTACTCGCCCAACTGCACGTCGACGTAGGACACGCCACCGCGGATGAAGAAGGAGAAGTACTTCGAGCCGAACTCCACTCCCAGTTGGCCGCCGCCGTGCAGCACCGTGACGCGGGAGAGCGCCGCCTCGAGGGCCGGGTCGCTCACCAACTCCTGCAGCCACCGGGAGTCGGTGTCGAAGGCGTAGCCTCCCTCCACCGAGAAGGTGGGCCGCACCGACTTGAAGAAGGACGGGAAGAGGAGCGCCACCAGAGCTGCCCGCACCCCGCGCGAAGCGCCGTTCCAACTGCCGCCCACCTGCACCCGCAGCCACTCGAAGGGCATCACCATCACCGAGGCGCCCAGGCCGTCGGGGAAGCCCACGTCCAGTTGCGCCCCCAGCCACGGCTGCTCGCGCACCGTCTCGACGCGTTGTTCGACTCCCAGGGCGCTGGGCTCGGAAGCCGGCGCGTCGGCGGGGAATGGGACAGCGTCAGCGCGCGGCGCGTCGGTGGGAGAGGGCGGCAGACCACTCGTCGCCTCCTCGCTCGCGGGGGCTGGACTGAAGGCTTCGGCTGAGACGCGCGGCACGTCGGGTGCGCTGGACGTGGGGCGCGCCCGGGCCCACAGGTGCACCGGCGGCGGGACGGGCACGGGCGGAGGCGCGCCGGGGAGGACAGGCCACGTGACGGGCGAGGGCGTGCGCGCCTCGGAGCGCCACAACTGCCCATCGGCCGTCATCAACGGCGGCGCAGCCCAGGACGCGGGCGTGGAAGAGACCACCAGGAGAATCAGACCCAGCACCAGCCCACGCGACTGCAACGCCACGGCCGTCCCTTCCGCGCCCTCCAACCCACCGGCAGCTGACGCCCCGTCCCCGGGTCACGCGCGACCTTTCGTCCGATGACACCCATGTCCTTCCGCCACCGCTGAAGCGATGCCTGGTGTCACGACGTGGTGAAACGGCGCACCTCTCGGCCTTTCGGTTAGAGTGACGCGGCCCCCGTGAGCGCCACCGTTTCACTCCACGGCATCGGAGCCAGCCCCGGCGTCGCCGTCGGCCACGCCTTCGTCATCGACGCCCGGCGGGTGCGCACCCCCAAGGTGAAGCTGACGCGCGACGAGGTGGACGCCGAGGTGATGCGCTTCAAGACGGCCATCGACCTCTCCGACCGCCAACTGGGGGACATCAAGGACAAGCTGACGGGCCTCGGGACGGATGGAGGAGAGCACGGCCTCATCCTCGAGGCGCACCGGCTGATGCTGCACGACCCGATGTTCCTGGTGGAGGTGACGCGCCTCATCAAGGAGGACGGCATCAACGCCGAGTGGGCCGTGCGCCGCGTCTGCCGCCGCCTGCGCCACCAGTTCGACAACCTCGACGACGAGTACTTCCGCGAGCGCCGCAGCGACATCGAGTTCGTGGCGGACCGCCTGGTGCGCAACCTCCTGGGCGAGATGGTGGACGCCGAGCTGCAGGTGCCGGCCAACTCCGTCATCGTCGCGCACGACATCTCCCCCGCCGACGCCGCGATGCTCTTGCGCGACGGCAAAGTGGCGGCCTTCGTCACGGACCTCGGCGGCCACACCAGCCACACCGCCATCGTGGCGCGGGCGCGCGAGGTGCCGGCGGTGGTGGGCCTCAGCCGCGCCTCGGACTCGATTCGCACCGGCGACATGGTGGCGGTGGACGGGCGCCGCGGGCTGGTGCTGGTCAACCCCACCGAGGAGCAGCTGGCGCTCTTCCGCGAGACGATGCGCCGGCAGTTGGCGAGCGAGCAGCTGGCGCTCAAGACGGCCGAGCTGCCCGCGGTGACGCAGGACGGGCTCAGGGTGCGGCTCAACGGGAACATGGAGTTCCCCGAGGAAATCCCCTCGCTGCTGGCGCACGGCGCCGAGGGCATCGGGCTGTACCGCACCGAGTTCCTCTTCTTGAACCGCCCCACCGCGCCGACGGAAGAAGAGCACTTCGAGTCGTACAAGCAGGTGCTGACGGCCATGGGCGACCGCCCCGTCACCATCCGCACGCTGGACCTCGGCGCCGACAAGGTGCCGGGGAAGAAGCCCGAGAAGGAGAACAACCCGGCGATGGGCCTGCGGGCGATTCGGTACTGCCTGCAGCACCGGGACCTGTTCCGCGCGCAGCTGCGGGCGCTCTTGCGGGCGTCCGTCTACGGCAACCTGCGGGTGATGTTCCCGCTCATCTCCAGCATCTCGGAGCTGCGGGAGGCGCGCAGCGAGCTGGAGCGCGCCCGCAGCGAGTTGTCGCGGCAGGGCGTGCCGGTGGGCAAGCGCTTCCCCGTCGGCATCATGGTGGAGACGCCGTCGGCCGCCCTCATCGCGGACCGCCTGGCCCAGGAAGCCGACTTCTTCAGCATCGGCACCAACGACCTCATCCAGTACACCATCGCCATCGACCGGCAGAACCGCGACGTGGCGTACCTGTACCGGCCGCTGCACCTGGCGATTCTGCGCAGCCTGTCGAACATCGTGGACGCGGCGAAGAAGGCCAACATCCCCGTGGCGATGTGCGGGGAAATGGCCGGCGACCCGGGCCTCACCATGGTGCTCATCGCCATCGGGCTGGAAGAGTTCTCGATGACGTCGGGCCAGATTCCGATGGTGAAGAACATCATCCGGGCCATCTCGAAGGCCGAAGCGGTGAAGCTGCTCGAGCAGGCGATGCAGTTCTCCAGCGCGGAGGAAATCGAGCGCTTCATCAAGACGCAGATGGACCAGCGCTTCGCGAAGCTGGACAACAACGCGCAGTGACGGCCCTCACCGCGAGCCCTGGCCACGTCAGGCTGGGCGATGCACGTCCAGCGCTGTCGTACGGCGCGGGCGCGTCGAACGCCACCTCTTCTGTGGCCCGTGCGCTAGGGTGCGCTGCGCCATGACCTCCACGCTCGTCATCGTCCGTCACGGGGAAAGCACCTGGAACGCGAAGAACCTCTTCACCGGCTGGGTCGACGTCGACTTGTCGGAGAAGGGCGAGGCCGAGGCGAAGAACGCGGGCGCGCTCCTCAAGAAGGAAGGCCTCTTCTTCGACGTGCTGCACACCTCGGTCCTCACCCGCGCGGTCCGCACCGCCCACCTCGCGCTCGAGGTGTCCGGCCAGACGTGGCTGCCGGTGCACCGCACCTGGCGCCTCAACGAGCGCCACTACGGCGCGCTCCAGGGCAAGGACAAGAAGCAGACGGTGGAGCAGTTCGGCAAGGAGCAGGTGCAGCTCTGGCGGCGCAGCTACGACGTGCCGCCGCCCCCGGTGACGAAGGACCACGAGCACCACCCTGTCCACGACAAGCGGTACCGCCTCATCGCGCCCGACGCGCTGCCCGCGGCCGAGTGCTTGAAGGACGTGGTGGCCCGCGTGCTGCCCTGGTGGCACGACACCGCGGTGCCGCAGCTGCGCGCCGGCCAGACGGTGCTGGTGGTGGCCCACGGCAACAGCCTGCGGGCCCTCATCAAGCACCTCGAGAGAATCAGCGACGCGGACATCCCCGAGCTGAACGTGCCCACCGGCATGCCCCGCCTGTACCGCTTCAAGGACGACATGAGCTTCGCCGAAGCCCCGCGCTACCTCGACGAGGCCGCGGCGAAGGCGGGCGCGGACGCGGTGAAGAAGCAGACTGGCTGAGCAGCGCTGCCACCGTCCGTCAGCGGAGCGCCTTCAGTTGGGCCTGGACGAGGGGCATGAGCTCGTCACTCGGTCCGAACCCCGTGGGCAGCGGACGGATGGCCGCCAGCTGGCGCCGGGCCTCCGCTTTGAAACCGACGTGAAGGGCAATCAACGCCTGGGCCACCTCCACCTCCTGGGAAGGCTGACCCGGCAAGCGAGACGCCTTCCGGTATTGCGCGAGGGCGCCGAGCGCCTCGGTGACATGGCCGGCCAGGGCCTCCGTCAAGGCCAGCGTACCCAGGACGGCCCTCTCCTCGGGGAACGCCCTCGCGGCCTCCCGGGCAGCAGCCACCGAGCGCTCGTCCACCGCGCCTGCCCGCGCGTGCGCCCAGGCCAGGGCATGGAGGGCGTCCGCCGACTTCTGCGCGCGCCAGAGTTCGTCAGCTCCCGGGAGGTCTCCTTCCAACGCCAGCAGGGTCGCCGCCGCGTCGAGGATGGCGGGTTGCTCGCCCGAAACCTTGCGAAGGTCGGCCACGACGCGCTTCGCCTCCTCCTGTCGCTTCAGGACGAGCAGCAACTCGACTTCGCGCCTGACGCGCTTCAGCGGCTCACCCATGGCGCGGACCGTCTCCAGCGCGTCTTCCACGAAGCCCCAGGCGGCCTGCACGCGAGAGAGCACCTCGAGCGCGTTGGACTGCTTCCGTTCCGCCAGGAGCGAGGAGAGGCGGCGGGCCCGGGCGCGGGCATTCGGCGGCGGGGGGAGCTCGAGGAGCCGCCACAGGGCCTGCTCGGACACGCCCGCGTCCGAGGCCTGGAAGTCCGCGTACCACTTCCCGGTGAGCGCCCCATCGGCCAGGAGCGCGCCCCTCAGCCGGGGGAGGTCGTTGTCCAGGAGGACGGTGAGCAGGTGCTCCCCCAGCCGCGACGGACCGAGGACGGGGTGGAGGCGGAGCCGGCTCCCCGACTCTTCGAGGAGCGCCGCGTACACTCTCTCGCGACCGAACGTCACCAGCACCTCGCCCTGCGACAGGTGCTCGGCCTTCACCGGCCCGGCATGGAAGAGGTCGAGCCGCCAGTCCGCCCTGGTCACCGGCGCGGCCTGGCCCGTGAAGCCCACCACCTCCGGACGCACGCGCGTCGCCGCGCCCCAGGCGTGGGCGAGGACTTCGGTTGTCACCTCGACTTCGTCGGTTCGCGCGAAGGAGGCCTCCTCGTGGCGCAGGCGGCGGGCGGCGGCGCGGAGGTCGGGCGCCAGCTCGAGGGCGAAGGCCTTCGCCGTGATGGCGAGGGTGTCGTAGCGGCGCGCGGACGCGAGGGCCTCGAGGGCCTCCGTCGAGGGAGGCCGGCTCAGGCGACCCAGCACCGCGTGCGCTGCTTCCACCAGCGGGCGGCAGGCTGCGTCCTCGCACTTGCTGCTCGCCAGGGTCTCGAGCTGGTCGCCTTCCCACAACAACCGGTGAAGGGTGGCGTCGCGGAGGTACGACAGGCTGCCCATCTGCTTCCACAGCGCCACCGCCTCCTCGACGTCTCGTTTGGAGGGCGCCCGCGCTCGAGGCGGCAGCACCGTCAGCCAGTCGATGAGCTGCAGCCTCGCATCGAGCGAGCCCGGGTCCAGGCGGAGGGCGCGCCGAGCCGCTCCGAGGACGTCGGCTCTGTGCGCCGCCGCGGCCTCACCAGGTGCGTCCATCGCCAGCGCAGCCGCCAGTTGAAGGGCGGCGGCGGCGGACTTTGGTTCTCGCGTGGTGGCGCTCCTCGCCTGGCGGATGGCCTCGTCCCGAAGGCCGGCAGCCAGCGCGACGCGGGAGAGCGCGAGGGGACCTCGCGCATTCGCCAGCTCGAAGGCGCGCGTCCATTCGCCGTGCTGGACCAACGAGCCGACCTCTTCGGTGACGGCCGCCACCGACGGCGCAGCGAGAAATCGCTGGGCCGCCGCGCTCGCCTCTGCGCGGGCGCTCGCTGGAATCTCCCTGACGAGGGTGCGCCATTTCGTCTCCACGACGACGCCCGCCGCATCCCGCGACGAGGTCTCGGCCCACTCGAACCACGGGGTCGACTCGCCGCGCCGCACGTCCTCGAGGACGTAGCCCTCCGGGAGCGCCAGCCTGGTGCGAGAGGTGAGGGACAGGTCGGGGAGCTCGTCGCCCCAGGCCAGCATCGACAGGGGGAGCGGCAGCCACGTGGTGGGCCAGTACCGGATGGGGACGCTGCCTTCCGTGACGCCGAGGAAGGAGGCCGGCGCCGTGACGCGCAGGCGCACGCGGGCGTTTCCGAGCTCGTCGCGCGAGGACTCGAGCACCTTCGCCACGCCGCCCAGCCGCTTCTGTGTGTTGAAGGCCAGCTCGGACGGCTCCGCGAGGTCGGCGAGGCACCCGCTCGCCTGAATGGAGACGTCCAGGGACTCGAAGCCCCGGCCCGGGGCGCCCCCGTTCACGACGAGCTCGACGGCGCCGCTGGCGGCCACCGGTTTACCCGTGTCCACGAGGCCCTTCGTTTCAGGCGTCAGCAGCAGCGCGCGCTTCCTTGCGAGGTTCGAGCTGCACAGCCGTCGGGGGGCGTGCCCCATTTCGAACCACTGGTCCTGCACGGGGAGGTGCACGACGTAACGACTTCGCGGCTCGGCGAGAGGCACGGCGTCGAGGAGCGGGTAGTCCGACCCGACTGCCGCGAGGACAGCGGGAATGGACAGGCCCCGCAGGAGCGCGGCGAAGTATCGCGCCTGCTCTTCTTCCGAGGCCACCGGGCTGCCCGCGAGCTCCATCAACGGCCGCGTGGACGTCAGCGTCTTGTCGACGTGGGGCCCGCTGCTGCCGATGGTCCGGATGGCCCAGTCCAGCCGCTTGTCGAGGTCGCTCGACTCGGCTGCGGCCTGCGCCGCGCGCTTCGCCAACTCCGTGGGGAGTGTGAAGTCCAGAGGCCGAAGCCGCGCCACCTCGTTCCAGCTGAGGCCGCAGGACACCGCCAGGGCTGCGCGCGCGCCCCTCAACTGCTCGACCGGGACGCGGGCTCTGGTCACCCGCGCCGCACCTTCCAGCGTCGGCGGAGGAAGGGCGCCGCCGGTGAGGCCCGCGCCACAGCGCGCCGCCGCAGGCCAGCGCAAGGTGACGTCGACTGAAACACCGAAGGCGACATCCCGGAGGGGAAGATGCTGCACATGCCCGGCCTGGCCCGGAGGCGGCGTCAGGCTCCTGCGCTCTTCCACCTCCACCGAGTCACCCGGGCCCAGGGGCCCCGACGAGAAGACGCCGTCCTCGGGTGTGAGGACGCGCGTATTTCCCCCGGACGTCACGCGGACCGTCAGGTTCCGCCCGGCCCCGGACAGCGACAGCCCCTGCGGCCGCGCGGCGCCGTCGAAGACGACTCGCGAGGTGAAGGTCCATTTCGTGGGCTCGACCACCTCCAACTCCAGGGAGACGGACTTCGCCTTGCCCGCCGCTCCAGTCGCGAACCCCAGCGCCACCACTGCCGCCATCGTCAGGGTCACCAGTCGCTCCGTGTTGTTTCGGGTGAATTGCCCCGAAAGAGTCTAGCCGCGACCGCGCCTCTCCCGGCTCAGAATCGACTCTCACGCGGTGGTGGCGGGGGACCGCGGCCGGCTCTCCGGGAGGACGCGCTGGGCGATGGGGTGGAGTTGCCGGGGTTTCAGTCGCAGGGCGAGGGCACCTCAGAGCACCCCGCACCGGGGTTCTCAGAGCACCCTGCACGGGGGGTCCTCTGCACGGGGGGTCCTCAGAGCACCCTGCACCCCCGGGGTCCTCAGAGCACCCTGCACCCCCGGGGTCCTCAGAGCACCCTGCACCCCCGGGGTCCTCAGAGCACCCTGCACGGGGTCCTCAGAGTTCCACCGCTCTCACCCGCTGAGAAGCCCACACAACTCCCTTGCCGTTTCCTCAAGAAGAGCGGGGCGCCGCCGCCACCGACAACAGGTGAGGAGGTCATCGCCGGTGCGCCTGGCCCTGAAGAGCGTTCGTTCCCGTCGGCGGATGCGCGGCGACGACCTGCGCCCTCCCGTCGAGCGCTTGTCGGGCAACCACTACGCCCGCGCGGCCATCCCCGTCGTCGCGGACACCACGTCCGCCTCGGTGCGGCGCGCCCACCAGGTCTTCGCCTCGTCCCTTCCTTACGCCGAGGCCTTTGCCCGAGGCGTCGCCGCGCTCTTTGGTACCGAGGAGCCTCCACCGCCCGTCATCCTGCAGCGGCTCATGCGCCCCAACGACGCTCCCCGGTCGGCCGCGCAGGCGCGCGCGCTGGTGCAGCAGCGGGTCACTGCCCTCCGGTTGCTCCCGCCCGATGGCAGAGGCCAGTGGGGCGGAGCGCCGCGCACGCATTGGGTCTTCGCGGTCGAGGCTGACGGTGCCGAGCGCTTCTGGGTGGCGGTGGACCGCGCTTCAGGAGAAGCGCGCGTGGGGTGCCTCGAGTCCTGACGGAAAAAACGCGCCCACGACGAAGTCAGGACTACCGCATCAGCCGGCCGACGCTGCCTGAACTGCTCTTACATGGCGGGCCTCCTGTGCCCGTCGTGTCGTAGCAGTCGCCACCGGCCGGTGCGGCGCCCTGCCCGGGACTCGCTCGGGCCCAGGGATTCCTCAAGGCGCACGTCGTGGAGCCGCAGCGGCGGCCTCCAGCTTGGTGCACAGCCAGGGCCAGAGGTCGGCACGGCTGGAGATGTTGAGCGGCTCGAAGTCCTTCCTCCCGCTCTCCGCGGTGGCCCACCCCACCTCCAGGCGCCAGGACGGCCGCTGCTTCTCCGCGACTTCGATGGAGACCTCGAGCGCCACCGGCACCTGCTCGGAGTCCACCAACTCGCCCGTCAGCATCTTGCGCGTCTCGCGCGTCACCTTGTGTTCTTCCACCCGCATCAGGGCGCGACCGAGGCTCACCGCTGACGCCTCGCCGCCGGTCAGTTCGTCCCATTCCGCGAGGGTTGGCGCGTCGACGGCCACCACCCTCTCGCCCGAGGCGCGGGCCAGCGCGGCGGCGGCGCAGCCCTCGAGGACCTTGTCGACGCGCTCCGGGAGGACGAGGAGCAACCGCCCGCGCGCCTTCTCGAGCGCCTCCGCCGCGCGCAGCGCCCGCGCGTCGTCGCCGGCCTTGGCGCAGGCCTCCTTCTTCTCGGTCCACTTCGCCTTCAGCGCCGCGTTCCCCGTCGCCACCGTCTCCAGCATCGCCTCCTCGCGGTCCGTATCGAGGCAGCCCTGGGCCTCCCAGGTGCGCAGCAGCGTCTCGGCCACCAGGGCGTGCAGCTGGGCTCGCGCCACGGCAGCCGGCTGCCCGTCCACCGCGCCGCGCTCAACGCGGAGGCGGGCGTCCACCTCCTCGAAGACGAAGGCGGCGTGGTAGCCGTCGCCGGCGTCAAGCGAGGCGGGGATGGTGCGTCGCGCCTTCTCCAGCAGGAACTCGCTGCGCGACTGGCAGGCCGAGAGGCCCACGAGGAGGCCCGCCCCGGCGAGCCACATCGCATGGCTTCCCGTGGGCTTCCTCGGGAGTGAGGACATGACGCGGTACTTGGAACAGGTCGCCCGGCCGCGCAAGGCCGCAGCGGTTGTCTTCTGGACGGCGCCCACCACGGGCGGCGGGGATGAGGAACTCCGCGCGGCCGCCGGCGTGAAGGCGTGGCCCACCATCGCCCTTCTGCCGGAGGATCAACCCGCGGCTCCTGGAGCGCCCTCCGGCCGGGGGCGGGGGCGCACCATCGCCTTGAGCGGTGGCCCGTTGACTCACGACACGGCACGCGGACGACTCCGCCACGCTCCACGCCGGGCGGGGCCGCACCATCGGCTTAGCGGTGGCCCGTTGACTCACGACACGCGGACGACTCCCCCACGCTCCACGCTCAGCGGCCCCGGCGCTCGGGCGGGGCCAGCCGCAGCCGCGTCAGGAGACCGAGGAGCAGCGGCGGC
>JBFMHF010000086.1:0-31226 GCA_040752975.1 Myxococcota bacterium | reverse complement strand
GCGGCGCGAGCGACAGGGACAACCGCAGCCCGGGCGGAGGCCAGGTGGCAGGGGGCGGCGTCAGCACCGCAGAGGGTGCCGCAACGCCGGCCCGCCTCACGCCAGACGACGCGGCGGCGTGGCGCAGCGCTGACGGACCGCTCTTCTTGCCAGTGGACCGGGCCTTCACGCTGAAGGGCTTCGGGGTGGTGGTGACGGGAACGCTCCTGTCGGGGCGGCTCAAAGCGAGCGAGGAGGTAGGCCTCTTGCCGGGGCTGCCGGGCCCGCTGCGCGTGCGCAGCCTGCAGGTGCACGGCCGCGGGGTGGAGGCGGCAGCGGCGGGTGAGCGCGTGGCCGTCAACCTGCCGGACCTCGAGGTGGCGCAGGTGCACCGGGGGATGGCCCTGGTGCGGACGGGCGAGCTCCAGGAGGTGAAGGCCCTCGACGTCCAACTGTCGCTTCTGCCGTCGGTGGAGGCCCCCCTGGCCCGGCGCACGCGCCGGCTGGTGACGCTGGGCACGGTGCAGGTGGAGGCGGTGGTGCGCCTGCTGGACGTCGACGCGCTCCGCCCCGGCGAGAGGTGCTTCGCGCAGCTCCGCTTCGCCGCCCCGGTGGCCGCGCTGCCAGGACAGCGCTTCATTCTGCGCGGGACGCAGGTGGTGGCGGGCCGCGGGGCGACGGTGGGCGGCGGGCGCGTGTTGACGCTCAACCCCCCACGGCGGCGCCGGGCGGTGGCCGGGAAGCTGGAGGCCTTCGCCGCCGGCGGGCTGGAAGAACGCATCACCTTCCTGCTGACGGAGGCGGGGTACGCGGGCCTCACCGCGTCGGAGTTGTTCGCGCGGGCGTCGGGGAGCGCGAAGGCGCTGGAGCGCGCGCTCGAGGCGCTCGCGGCGCGGCAGCAGGTGGTGCTGGTGGAGAAGGAGGCCCGGCGATACCTGGCGCGCGGTGTCTTCGAGGGCCTGCAGGCGCGTGCGCTGGCGCAGTTGGAGCGCTTCCACCGCGACTCGCCGGAGAAGGACGGCATGCCCAGAGAGGAGCTCAAGCAGCGCCTCGGCGTGCCGAATGAGAAGTCGTCTCAGCGGCTCCTGCAGGCGCTGGCCGAGGCGAAGCGCGTGGACGCAACGGCGGAGCTGGTGCGCCTCCCGGGGCGAGGGCGGGCCTTCGACGTGGCAGCGAAGGCGCTCAAAGAAGCGGTGGCGAAGGCCCTGGCGGCCGGTGGGCTGGCGCCGCCGCTGGTGGGCGACCTGGCGCACCGCCTGAAGGCCGACGAGGCCCGCGTGCTGGAGCTCCTGCGGGTGCTGGAGGCCGAGGGCGCCGTGGTGCGGGCGGGCGAGCTCTTCTTCGACGCACCCGCCGTGAAGGGCCTGGAGCAGAAGCTCAGGGCCCACCTCGCCGCGCATGAGCGCATCACCACGCAGGACTTCAAGGAGCTCACCGGACAGAGCCGGAAGTTCGCCATCCCCCTGGCGGAGTACTTCGACCGGGAGAAGGTGACGCTCCGCGTGGGAGAGGTGCGCGTCGCGCGGAAGAGTTGAGCCGCGCGCCCGGGCCACGGGAGGCCTTCGACGACGCCTGGCGCGGAGAGAACCTCCCACTCAGGCTCGCCTGCCCTGCGCTGGGGCGCACCTGGCCTGAGGCGCCCCGAGGGCGCAGGGCCGCCGGTCGAGGAGTGCCGGGGGCGACCGTCGCCCCTCGCTCGTGCTAGGCAAGACCCACTCCATGAGCGAGACACCCGCCGCCCAGCCCCGTGGCCGCGTCCTGGTGGTGGACGACCAGCGCAACATGCGCGCCACCACCGCGTTGCTGCTCCGCTCCGAGGGCTTTCAGGTGGCCGAAGCCGGCAGCGGCGAAGAGGCCCTGGACGTCCTCGCGAAGCAGCCCTTCGACGTGATGCTCACCGACTTGAAGATGGAGCCGATGGACGGGCTCACCCTCCTCAAGCGCGCGGTGGAGGTGTCCCCGCCCACCAACGTCATCGTGATGACGGCGTACGGCAGCATCGAGACGGCCGTGGAGGCCATGCGCCGCGGCGCCTACGACTACGTCACCAAGCCCTTCAAGGACGGCGAGCTCGTCCACCGCGTCGAGAAGGCCCTCGAGCGCGCGCGCCTCCAGTCGGCCGTCGATCTCTTCGCCGACGAGTTCAACCAGCGCCACGGCCTCACCGCCCTCGTCGGCAAGTCCGCCGCGATGCGCGAGCTGACCGCCCGCATCAGCCGGGTCGCCACCAGCGACGCCACCGTCCTCGTGCAGGGAGAGTCGGGCACCGGCAAGGAGCTGGTCGCCCGCGCCATCCACAGCCTCTCCGCGCGCCGCAAGGCGCCCTTCGTCCCCGTCAACTGTGCGGCCATCACCGAATCGCTGCTCGAGTCCGAGCTCTTCGGCCACGCCAAGGGCGCCTTCACCGGCGCCGTCAAAGCCCGGCGCGGCCTCTTCGAAGAAGCTCACGGCGGCACCATCTTCATCGACGAGGTCACCGAGACGGCCCCGGCCTTCCAGTCGAAGCTCCTGCGCGTGCTGCAGGAGGGCGAGGTGCGGCGCGTCGGCGAGAGCGCCTCCATCAAGGTGGACGTGCGCACCGTCGCTGCCACCAACCGCGACATCGAGAAGGAGGTGGCCGAGAAGCGCTTCCGCCAGGACCTCTTCTACCGCCTCGCCGTCGTGCCGCTGGTGGTGCCGCCTCTGCGCGAACGTCTCGACGACGTACCGCTGCTCGCCCAGCACTTCCTCGAGCGCGCCAACGCACGCAGCCGACGCCCGCACCGCCTCTCGCCCACCGCCGTCGAGCACCTCATGTCCTACAACTTCCCCGGAAACGTGCGGGAGCTGGAGAACCTCGTCGAGCAGGCCGCCGCCCTCGCCGAGCGCGAGGAATTGGGCCCCGAGGACTTCCCGCTGCGGAAGAAGTCAGGCGAGACGCCCGTGATCGCCGCCGCCGGCGTCCAGCCCCTCGCTGACGCCGTCGTGGAGGCCGAGCGCCGCACCATCCTCGCCGCGCTGGATCAAACCCCCAACGATCTCGCCAGGGTCGCGGAAGTCCTGGGGATTTCGGCGACCACGCTGTGGCGGAAGATGAAGCGCCTGGGGCTCAAGACTTCGGTGGAACCCCCTCCAGAGCCATGACAGGCCTAACCGACTGAAAAACAACGTGTTTTTCGGAAATGAAATGGTCTGATTTCACTCCTGCACGATTTTCATCCCTGGGTCGAAATTAACCCCGTGAAAACACGGGAACAGGACGGCGGCATGGGGTGTGCTTCTTGCCCGCGTTGCACGGTGACCCAAGGTTGAAGGAGGTTCCCCCCCACCACTTCAGCAGCCTCCCCGTGCAAGCAGTCTGAGAAGACCCGCGGCCCGATGCTCTTTTCGCGTCGGGCCGCCTTCTTTTCCAACGGCCCCGGCTGGACGTTGCTGTCGAGTGGCTGACGTACAGCTCGCGCGTGCGTCTGGGTGGTGACGCCGCGAAGACGCAGGTGGCCGCCACCGCCGCCTGGAGCCGCGCGAACACCTCGTCAACGTCGTCCACGGCCACAATCCCGCCGCGCCAACAGCAGCGTCACCTTGGGTGTGAGGAGAAGTGCAGCTCGTGGCTCTCGAGCAGACGGCGGCGTAGTCCGGCCCGTCCTCCGCTTCACGCCACACCGGCGTTCAGGTCGCGGCAGCGGAAGACGGGGATCTCCATGCCACCGGCCGAGGCACCGGAGCTCCCCGGCTGGGGCTTGAAGTCCCTCAGCTGCCGAACACCATGCCCGCGCGGCTGAACCACTCCGTCACCGGCCCCGGCAGCACGCCCAGGGCGACGACGGCGACGGCCGAGACCAGCAGGGCCACCTCCGTCGTCCAGTGGCGGAAGGGCGTGGGCGCGTCGGCCGGCGCGGGGCGCATGTACATGTACACGACGACGCGCAGGTAGATGTAGACGCCCGCGACGCTGGCCAGGATGCCGACGACGGCCAGCCCCAGCAGCCCCGCGTCCACCGCCGCGCCGAAGAGGTACAGCTTCCCGAGGAAGCCCACCGTCGGGGGCACGCCGCCCAGCGACAGCATGAAGGCCGCCATCGCCGCCGCCCAGCCGGGCTTGCGCTGCGCCAGCCCCGCGAAGCGCTCGAGGTCCCAGGTGTTGCTGCGCGTCTCGTCTTCGCGGCGCTCGATGGCGGCGATGGCGCCGAAGGCCCCGAGGGCCGTCACCGTGTAGCCCAGCAGGTAGAAGAGGATGCCCTTGTACACGCCGGCCGCGACGCTGGGCATGGTGCCCAGCAGCGGCGTGGCCGTGAAGAGCCCCACCGCGTCCGTCCCCTTCGCCGTCGCCGGGGCGAAGAGCGCCGCGACGCCGAGGAGGAGGTAGCCCGCGTGCGCGATGGACGAGTACGCCAGCATGCGCTTCACGTTCCGCTGCGGCAGCGCCAGCAGGTTGCCGCCTACCATGGTGAGGAGGGCCAGCGCGCTGAAGGCGATGAAGGGCACTTCCGGCGACAGCCCCTTCACCAGGAAGAGGAAGGTGCGCACCAGCGCCACCACCGCCGCGGCCTTCACGCCCGCGCTCATCAGCGCCGTCACCGGAGTCGGGGCGCCCTCGTACACGTCGGGCGTCCACATGTGGAAGGGCACCGCCGCCACCTTGAAGGCGAAGCCGGCCAGCACCAGCCCGAAGCCGGCGTACACCAGGCCCGGCTGCTGCGCGAAGGCCTGCGGCAACGCCTGCCCGACGTCGATGAAGCGCGTCGAGCCGGTGGCGCCGTAGAGGAGCGCCGCCCCGTAGAGGAGCAGCGACGCCGAGAAGGCCCCGAGGATGAAGTACTTGAAGCCCGCCTCCGAGGGGCGCGGCCCGCGGCGCAGGAAGGCCGTCAGCGCGTAGGTGGCGACGGACAGCACCTCGAGGTTGATGAAGAGGGTGATGAACTCGGCCGACATGGCCAGAAGGCTCATCCCCGCCGCGGAGAAGAGGAGGAGGGCGTAGAACTCTCCGCGCTCGGCGTTGCGGTGCTTGAGGAAGCCCGCCGACAGCAGCATCGCCAGCGCGCCGCCCAGGCACACCAGCACCGTCATCCACTGTGAGAAGGGGTCGAGCACCACGTAGCCCTGCAGCGCCGCGCGCGCCGGCTCGAAGGCGTTGTTCATCGCCACCGCGCCCGCCAGCAACGCCGTCAGGGTGCCGATGACGGCCTGGTAGGTGCGCTGCGCCGTGGAGAGGAAGACCTCCGAGAGGAGCAGCACGATGGCGCCCACCACGAGCACGCCGGCCGGCACCACCGGCAAGAGATCCTGGAAGGTGATGTGCGGGATGTTCACGGGCGTGACCTCTTCAGGGCGTGGCGGGCTGCGGCTGGGCGGGCTGCAGTTGGGGCTGGACGGGCTGCAGGCGCAGGGGCCGCGCAGGGAGCTGCACCGGCGCGGGCACGCTGGGGGCCGAAGGGGCCGGCGTGGGCGAGGCCTGGGCCACTGCCAGCTTCGGCAACGGGCGCACCAGCACGCGCACCTTCGAGTCGTCGCTGGGGCCCTCGCCCGCCGCGTACTGGGCGCGCGCGATGTAACGGTTGGTGGAGTGGTTGAGGACGTCGAGGAAGGGCTGGGGCCGAAGGCCCATCACCACGATGAGGACGATGAAGGGAAGCGCCGCCACCACCTCGCGACGGCCCAGGTCCTTCAGCGTCAGGTTCTCCTGGTGCGTCACCTGGCCGAAGAAGACCTTCTGCACCATCCACAGCATGTAGGCCGCGCCGAGGACGACGGCGGTGGTGGCCACCACCGACATCCACAAGGGCAGGTTGGACTTGTAGCTTCCCAACAGCACCAGGAACTCGCCCACGAAGCCGTTGGTGCCCGGCACCGCCACCGACGAGAAGGTGACGATGAGGAAGAAGGCCGCGTACACCGGCATCACCTTCGCCAGGCCGCCGTAGTCGCTCATCAACCGGGCGTGGCGGCGCTCGTAGAGGAAGCCGAAGAGGAGGAAGAGCGCGCTGGTGGACACGCCGTGGTTCAACATCTGGTACGCGCTGCCGGTGGCGCCCTCGGCGGTGAAGGCCGCCATGCCCAGCATGCAGTACCCGAGGTGCGACACCGACGAGTAGGCGATGAGCTTCTTGATGTCCCGCTGCGCGAGGCACATGAAGGCCCCGTAGACGATGCCCACCACCGCCAACGCGGCGAGCAGCATCTGGAACTGTCTCGCGGCCACCGGAAAGAGGGGGATGGCGAAGCGCCAGAAGCCGTAGGTGCCCATCTTCAGCATCACGCCCGCCAGCACGATGGAGCCCGCCACCGGCGCCTGCACGTGCGCGTCGGGCAACCAGGTGTGCAGCGGGAACATCGGCACCTTGATGGCGAAGGCCAGCGCGAAGGCGAGGAAGAGCCAGGGCCCGAAGCGCAGGAGCGCCAGCGCCGTCGCCGACAGGCCCGCGCCGTCACCTCCCGGGTTGGTTTTCAGGTACTGCGCCAACTCCCGGTTGGCCGACATGAGCCCGTTGTAGAGCGTGGAGTAGTCGAAGCTGCGCAGGCCCGAGGGCGCGGCGAGGAAGTACACCGCCAGCAGCGCCACCAGCATCAGCACGCTGCCCACCATGGTGTAGAGGAAGAACTTCATCGCGGCCATCTGCCGCTCCTCGGAGCCCCACACCCCGATGAGCAGGTACATGGGGACGAGCATCGCCTCGAAGAAGACGAAGAAGAGCAGCGTGTCCACCGCGCACACCGCGCCCAGCATGGCCGTCTGCAGCACCAAAAGCGCCAGGTGGAACTCCTTCACCCGCTCGTCCACGAAGGTCCACGAGGACAGCACCACCAGGGGCCCCAGGATGCCCGTCAGCAGCACCAGCGCCATCGAGAGGCCGTCGACGCCCACGTGGTACGACAGCCCGATGTCGTCGATCCACGCCAGCCGGTACTCCAGCTGGAACTCGACGGGGCTGCTCGGGATGAAGCGGCTCCACGCCCAGAGGCAGGTGAGCAGGTTCAGCACCATGCCCGCCAGGGTGAGGGCGCGGATCTGCCCCTTCTCGTTCTTCGGCAGGAAGGCCAGCAGGCCCGCCACCAACAGCGGCGAGAAGATGACCAGGTTCAAGATGCGGGAGTCGTAGATGGAGTTCACGGCATCACCCTCATGAGGGCCCACACCAGGCCGCCGGCGAGCGCCACCGCCATCACCGCCGCGTACATCTGCGCGTCACCCGTCTGCAGGTAGCGCAGCACCGCGCCCGTCTGCTTCGTCACCCAGGCCGTGCCGCGCACCATGACGCCGTCGATCAGCACCGCGTCCACCAGGCGGTAGGCCGCGCGCGCCACGAAGGTGAGGGGCCGCACGATGAGCGCGGTGTACACCTCGTCCACGTAGAACTTGTTGAAGCTGAACTTCCGCAGGGGCTCCAGCGCCGCGGGCAGCTTCTTCACTGCCGGCAGGTACCGGCGGTACACGAAGAAGGCCAGCGCGCCCGCCACCACCGCGATGAGCCACGCCTGCACGTACGCGCCCAACAGCCCGTGCTCTTCCTTCGGCAGCACCAGGAACTGCTTCTGGGCCACCAGGTCGTTGGTGGTGCGGAAGACGGGGTCGAGGAAGTTCTCCATCAACGCCTGGGTGACGGTCGTCCCGCCGCGCTGCACGTGCATGATGGGCAGGCCGTGCACCAGGGCGACGACGGACAGCACCGCCAGCACCACCAGCGGGCCCGTCATCACCGGCGAAGACTCGTGCGCGTGCGGCGTCTTCGCGTCCTTCGCGCGCTCGCCCTCGAAGGTGAGGAAGTACAGCCGCATCATGTAGAAGCTGGTGCCCGCCGCGGTGACGACGCCCAGCCAGTAGGCGAGGTGCCCCGCCCACTCGAAGCCGGCGATGCCGTTGACGTGCGCCGCGTGGAGAATCGCGTCCTTCGAGAAGAAGCCGGACAGCGGCACGATGCCGGTGATGGCCAGCGTGGCGATGAGGAAGGTGGCCCAGGTGACGGGCATCTCCTTGCGCACGCCGCCCAGCCTGGTGATGTCTTCCTCGTCGGCGTTGCCGTGCATCACGCTGCCCGCGCCGAGGAAGAGGCAGGCCTTGAAGAAGGCGTGGGTGACGACGTGGAGGAAGGCCGCCCAGAAGGCGCCCACCCCGATGCCCAGGAACATGAAGCCCAGCTGCGACACCGTCGAGTACGCCAGCACCTTCTTGATGCCCGTCTGGGTGAAGGCGATGAGCGCGGCCACCAGCGCGGTGGACGCACCGATGAGCGCGATGACGGCCATCGCCGTGGGCGACAGCACCACCAGGTAGCTCAAGCGGCAGAACAGGTAGATGCCGCTCGTCACCATCGTCGCCGCGTGGATGAGGGCGGACACCGGCGTCGGGCCGGCCATCGCGTCGGGGAGCCAGACGTACAGCGGAATCTGCGCCGACTTGCCCGCCGCGCCGAGGAGGAAGAGCAGGAGGATGATGGTGAGCGCCGTGCCGTAGGCCAGGCCCTTGAGCGGCCCGGTGGCGATCTCCTGCGTCAGCAGGTTGGGCAGGATGCGCGCCGTCTCTTCCAGCACCGGCATCGAGAGCGCGCCCCTGGCGCTGACGCCCTGCGCGTAGCGGCTCGCCACCATCGCCCCGTCCGCGCCCGCGCGATTCAAGCTGGCCACGGGGAGCTGGGTGATGGACTCCACCACCAGCACGGTGAGGAAGGCGGCCACCAAAAAGCCGAAGTCGCCGATGCGGTTGGTGATGAAGGCCTTCCTTCCCGCGAAGGCCTTCTGCGCGTCGTCGTACCAGAACCCGATGAGGAGGTAGCTGCACAGGCCCACGCCTTCCCAGCCCACGAAGAGCAGCGGGAGCGAGTCGGCCAGCACCAGCGTCAACATCGCTGCGATGAAGAGGTTCAGGTACGCGAAGAAGCGCCAGTACCCCGCGTCGTGGCTCATGTACCCGGTCGAGTACAGGTGGATGAGGAAGCCCACGCCGGTGATGACCAGCAGCATCGAGCCGGAAAGATGATCGGCCGTCAGCCCGAACGTCACCTTGAAGCTGCCCGCGGAGAACCAGGTGCCGAAGTCCGCCCCCACCGCGTAGGAGATGGGGCCGAAGGGCGAGCCCGCCGACGAGCGGAAGTCGTTGATGGCCCAGAAGACGAGCAGCGACATGAGGAAGCTGCCGCCCACCGCGCCCACCGCGACCAGGTGCGTATTCTGCCGGCCGATGATCTTCCCGAAGACGCCCGAGATGAGCGCGCCCAGGAGCGGCAGCGCGATGATGAGCCACAGCGCGTGGCCGGCCGCCGTCGGGTCCACCGGAGAGGTCTGGAAGAAGAGCTGGAGTTTCTCCACGGGTCGTTTCTCTCTCTCGTTCTTCGGTTCGTCAGTGCTTCATCGACTGGATCTCTTCGATGTTCACCGTGCCGCGGCTGCGGAAGACGGCGATGACGATGGCGAGGCCCACTGCTGCCTCTGCGGCCGCCACCGCGATGATGAAGAAGGCCGACAGGTGGCCCACCGAATCGCCGCGCTCCCGGGCGAAGGCGAGGAAGGTGAGGTTGGCGGCGTTGAGCATCAACTCGATGCACATGAAGACCACCAGCGCGTTGCGCCGCAACAGCACGCCCAGCATGCCCAGGCAGAACAGCACCGCCGCGAGGATGAGGTAGTGCGCCGTCGGAACCGTTTGCAGCATGTCGAGAGACTCCCCTCCGTCGCGCCCGTCAGACGCGCGCCTTGGCCACCACCACCGCGCCCACGATGCCCACCAGCAACAACAGCGAGACCGCTTCGAACGGGAACAGCCACTGGGTGTACATCACCGCGCCCAGGTGCTTGATGGTGCCGAAGTCAGCCAGGCGCGCCGCGTCGCCGCTCCACGCCAGCGACTCCTGCGCGGGCAGACGCTTGAAGACCATCACCAGCGCGGCCAACAGCGCCACCACCGCCACCGCCCCGGCGATGCGCCACGCCGAGAACGTCATGGTCGGCCCCGAGTCCGTCAGCGACAAGAGCATGATGACGAAGAGGAACAGCACCATGATGGCGCCGGCGTAGACGAGCACCTGCAGGGCCGCGATGGTGTGCGCCCAGAGCAGCACGTAGATGCCCGCGAGGAAGAAGAAGGTGGCGACCAGCGACATCGCGCTGGCGATCGGGTTGCGGGCGATGATGACTCCCACCGCCGCCAGCACGGTGGCCACGGAGAAAAACCAGAAGAGGACTTGCTCGGCGTTCACTTGAACTCTCCGAAGACGCCCCAGGGCTTGTCGCCCTTTGGGCAGCGCCGCAGGCGGATGTGCTGCTCGAACTCCTCGCGGAACTTGGTGACGAAGGACTGCACCGGCAGGGCCCCCGCGTCTCCCAGCGCGCAGATGGTGTTGCCGAGGCCGATGGGCGGCCACGGGGCGATCGCCGCCGCGACGTTCATCAGCGTGTCGAGGTCTCCGCGCTCTCCGCGGCCCTCTTCGATCTTCCGGATGATGCGCGTCATCCACGGCTGGCCTTCGCGACACGGCGTGCACTGGCCGCAGGACTCTTCCGCGTAGAAGCGCGCCACCCGCCACAGGCAGCGCACCATGCAGGCGGTGTCGTCCATCACCATCACGCCGCCGGAGCCGGCCATGGACTGCAGGGGCTTGAAGGCGTCGAACTCCAGCTTCACGTCCAGCTCATCTCCGGTGAGGACGGGCGCGGAGCTACCGCCGGGAATGCACGCCTTCACCGTGCGGCCCTCAGGCAGGCCCTGGCCGTAGGCTTGATCGTAGATGAGCTCGCGCAGCGACGTGTCCATCGCCACTTCGTAGGTGCCGGGGCGGTTGACGGCGCCGGACACGGTGACGAGGCGCGTGCCGCCGGACTTGCCGAAGCCCAGCTTGTTGAACCAGTCGGCGCCCTTCTCGAAGATGCGCGGCAGGCTGGCGATGGTCTCGACGTTGTTCACCACCGTCGGGCAGCCGAACAGGCCCACCACCGCGGGGAACGGAGGCTTGAGGCGCGGCCAGCCCTTCTTGCCTTCCAGCGACTCGAGCAGCGCCGTCTCTTCGCCGCAGATGTACGCGCCCGCGCCGCGCACCTGGTAGACGTTGAGCTCGAAGTCGCGGCCGAGCAGCTTCTTGCCGAAGATGCCGTCGGCGTAGGCCTCGGCGATCGCCTTGTCGAGCACGGCCGACGGGTATTTGAACTCGCCGCGCGCGTAGATGTAGCAGGTGTGCGCTCCCAGCGCGTAGCAGGCGATGGCGATGCCCTCGAGCAGCAGGTGCGGGTCCTTCTCGAGGATGTAGCGGTCCTTCGCGGTGCCGGGCTCGGACTCGTCGGCGTTGATGGCGAGGTAGCGGGGCTTGTTGTTCTTCTCGAGCGACGGCACGAAGGACCACTTGAGGCCCGTGGGGAAGCCGGCGCCGCCCCGCCCTCGCAGCTGCGACTTCTTCACCTCGTCGGTGATGGCCGCGGGAGGCAGCTCCAGCGCCTTCATCGCCGCCTTGTACCCGCCGTTGGCCTTGTACACCGCCAGGGTGTTCTGGCCCGGCCGATCCCAGTCGCGGGTGATGACCTTCTCGGTGAGGACACTCATGCCAGCTTCTCCAGCAGCGCGTCGACCTTCGCCCTGGTGAGGTTCTCGTGGTGATCCTCGTTCACCTGCAGGCAGGGCGCCGTGCCGCACGACGCGAGGCACTCCGTCTCGCGCAGGAAGTACTTCTCGCCGTTCTCCCCCGCCCTGGTGGCCAGCTTCTGCTCGAGGTAGCTGAGCAGCCCTTCCGCGCCTCGCAGCGCGCAGGCCAGGTTGGTGCACACGTCGATGACGTACTTGCCGGGCTTCTTCGTGTGGAACATCACGTAGAAGGTGGCGACCTCGTAGCAGCGCTCGACGGTGGTCTCGAGGCGCTGGGCCACCAGCTTCATGCCTTCCGGCGGCAGCCAGCCCTTCATCGTCTGCAACAGGCGCAGGGCGGGCAGCATCGCCGCGCTCTTGCGATCGGTCGGGTAATGCGACAGCAATTCGGCGATCCCCGCGTCGAAGTGTTTCTGCTCGTCCGGGGTGAACAGGGGGTCCGACATGGCGGGCCGGTTCGTAGAGGCCGGGTGCGCCATCGTCAACGAATTAGATCGATCGCGGGCGGGCTAACGCGCCGAATCGGCTTGAGGTTTTCGCCGCGATCGGCCGCGGCGAGCGCCAGTCCTCGGTGCTACGCCGCTACACCCGCCCGCCGGGCTCGGGGCGCCGTTGAAGCTCAGAGGAAGGCGGCCTTGAACTGCCGGTAGTGGAAGTGCGCGAAGACGATGCCCACCGCGTTGAGCACGTGCCAGATGGCGTGGCCCTGGAAGACGTGGTGGCCGGGGTCGCACCAGGCGCGGGACACGTCGGACGCGGAGAACAGGCCGGCGACGAAGATGAACGCGAGGCCCGCGAAGAGGAAGCGGTGCACCACCGGCGATGACGCGCGGCGCGACGCCAGCACCTCCATCGCCAGCGTCGAGAGCAGCAGCAGCCCGATGATGCCCTGCACCGGCAGGCCGGCCTTCGCCACCAGCACCGTCACGCCGGTGAGCGCGAGGATGAGCGGGTAGAGCACCTTGAAGAGCGCCTCCTTCGGCAGCGTGCCCAGACGGACCAGGTTGAGCAGCAGCACCAGCCCGAAGAAGAAGTACATGCCGAAGAAGTCGAACACCTGCGTCAGGAACGTCACCGACGCGTGGTACACGAGCGAGGTCGCGCCCACCCAGAACGCGGCCGGCGCCCAGAAGCGCAAGGTGCGCGAGAGCTCGCGCCGGTTCAGCCACCAGAGGACCACCGCAGCGAGGATGAACGCGAGGTTGGACCAGGTGTTCGCCGGCTCGGCGATCCACGAGCACAAGGTCTCCTCGCACCACTTCACGTTGGGCAGCCCGGTCGCCTCGCGCAGCGGCGTCCACGGGCACTCCGGATTCAACAGGTTCGGGTAGTCGGACACGGGCAGGGCCATGGCGCGCGTGCTGGCAGACGAGTCCGCGTGGGGTCAACGCCGCGCGCGAGCCCATTACCCATTTCACGGACTACGGAGGTGGGAGTGCGTGCGCTCTCGGGACGGGGTCCTCGCGCGATTGCGCAGGCTCCTGCGCAGCGGGCCCGCGAAGTTCAGGGCCTCCCGGCGGGCCGGGCGCGTGCATTCCAGGCCACCATGCACCGCGCACTCCTCATCATGACGATGTTGCTCCCCTCTCTCGCCTTCGCCTGTGGCGGCGGCTCCGGAATGGGCGACAGCTTCATCGGCAGCGTCATGCTCCTCGTCCTCTTCGGTGGCCCCGTCATCTGGCTGCCGCTCCTCGCCCTCTTCGGCCTGGGCATCGCCGTCATCATCTCCGTCGCCAGCCAGAGGCCTCCAAGGCGAGTCTGGCGGTGAAGCTCACGTCGACCAGGTGACGGTGAAGACGCGCAGCGGCCCTTCGGTGGTGAAGCGCACGTCGGTCTGCTTCGCCCCGGCGTAGCCGGCCATCGCCTCGATGACGCCGCAGAGAAACTCAGGTGACGGCACCGCCTCGTTCATCTCCACTCTCATGGAGGCCGGGCCTATCTCCGCGACGCTCACCTTGAGGAAGTTGTTGCTCATGGTGAGGGTCCTCGGCAGCCGCGCCAGCATGCGCCGCACGCCCATCAGGCGGATCCCCGGCGCCATCAGCTTGCCCAGGGTGGTGTCGGCGAAGCCGTTGGTGATGGCGTGACCGAGCGCTCGGCGAGCAGTCGGGAGGTCGTCGTCGCGGCTCAACGCACGCGCCACCGCGTCGACCACGCGCACCCAGACGTCCTTCGGGTAGCCGGGGAGCAGCTTCTTGTCGAGGTCGATGCCCAGCGCCCGCACGTCCGCCTTCAGCTCGGGCGTGACGCGCTCGCCCAGGCCACGGAAGAGGGCTTCGACGCCCATGTCGTACACGAGCTGCTCGGTGGGCGCGTTCATGGCGGGCGGCGTGGAGTCGTGACCCGGCGCGCCTCGCGCAAGTCAGGCCGTCACGCCGGGTAGTACGGGCGCAGCATCAAGAACACCGCCACGCCCGTCACCGACACGTACAGCCAGATGGGGTGCAGCCAGCGGGTGACGCGCGCGTGCCGGGGAAACTCCTTCTTCCACGCGAAGTAGAAGGCGGTGAGGGCCAGCGGCACCACCGCGGTGCTCAGCAGCACGTGGCTCGCCAGCACCGCGAGGTACACCACCTTCGCCGCGCCCGTCCCACCGAACTTCGTGTCGCCGTGCACCGCGTGGTACGCGAGGTAGCCCACCAGGAAGAGGGCCGACGCCACAAACGCCGACACCATGAGGTAGCGGTGCACGTCGGGGCGCTTGCGCCGAATCGCCACCTTCCCCGCCACCAGCAGCGCCGCGGCGGTGGCGTTGAAGCACGCGTTGAGGGCCGGCATGAAGCGCAGGTTTACGCCCTCCGCCCCCGCCGCCGTCCGGAACAGCAGCAGCCAGCCCAGCAGCCCGAGGGCCGCCACGGACACCACCGCGTTGAAGAGGAAGAAACGCCGGTCGGCGGGGAGCGACATGTGCGGCCTTGTAGTCAGGGCACCCCGCCCGCGCCAACCTGCGTCCTCATTCGCACATTGTTTGTTGATGAAGATCAACTCAAACTCGGCCCCCCTGCCCCTTCCGGAGAGGTGGAGCATGCAGAGATTGCGTGTGGTGATGGCCGCGGCCGCGCTGCTGTCGAGCGCCGCCCTGGCACAAGGCGTGTGCGGACCTTCGCAAGTCTCGCTCGAGCGCCAACTGCGGCAGTTGTACCTCGATCTCCTCGGCCGCCCGCCGACGATGGACGAGTACCGCTTCACCCAGGCGAAGGGCGCCATCCTCGAAGAGGACGTGCGGGAGTTGATGCAGCGCGAGGCCTTCTATGGCCGCATGCGCACGTACCACCGCGCGCTCCTCCGCTCGAACATCAGCGCGAGCATCTTCGTCAACGGCGACACGCGGCTGGCTACCACCACCGACGGGCTTCGCCCGCTGGAGATCCGCGGCAACCCGTCCGCCGCGCTGCGCGGCCGCAACGGCGCCGGCTGCGATCACTTCATCGAGCAGGACAACTGCAACGCCACCCGAGAAGATCCCCAGCTCGAGCCCACCACCAAGACGTGCCGCGACGCGCAGGGCGTGCCGCTGCCCGTATCGGTCGACTACAGCTCCGACCAGTACTCCTGCACCCAGCTGATGGGGGCCACCAGCTGCGCCGACGCCGTCAGCCAGGGCCTCGTGCCGGACAAGCACCTCTACTTCTGTGACATGCGGCGGCTCGCGTCGGGCACGCTGGCGCCGCACTACTGCCTGCCCAGCGCCACCAACCCCGTCACCGCCGCGCTCACCGTCGAAGAGCTGGACGGCCAGGGCCGCGTGGTGGCCTTCGTCAACCCGGCTGGAGGCACCCTGCCCCGCCTCGACAGATGCGGCCTCGACCTGCGCCTCAACGGCGGCGTGCGTGGGCGGTACCAGACCCAGCCCGGCTGCGTGCAGAAGGAAGGCGTGGTGCGCAACGCCACCACCTTCTGGACGCAGGGCCCCCAGGTGATGTGCGCGATCCAGGCCCAGACGCGCGACGTCAACCCGTGGACGATGGAGAGCTGCGAGACGAGCCGCTTCCTCGGCGATCGCTCCTGCGGCTGCGGGGTGAACGCGCGGCGCTGCGAGCCCGGCGACGCGTCGCTGCACAACGCCCGCATCGCCGCGTTGAATGAAGAGCCGCTCCTCATCGCCGACTCCGTGCTGCGCCGCGACGAGGACTACTTCAACGTGCTCACCACCCGGCGGAGCTTCGTGAACGGCACCCTCTCGCAGATGTTCCGCACCAACCAGAGCCCCACGGTGTGGCTCATGACCTCGCCGGCGAAGCCAGACCTGGTGCCCGACGTGCCGCTCGACCAGCGCGACACCTGGGTGGAGTACACGCGCGATCCGCAGGCCTCGGGCGTGCTCACCACGCCCGCGTGGCTCTACCGCTTCCCCACCCAGCGCGCGCGCGTCAACCAGTTCTGGGAGGCCTTCATGTGCAAGCACTTCGCGCCCCCCGCCGACGCGGTGGTGCCGCCGCCCGAGGACAGCTGCAACCGGGAGAACAACCTCGCCAAGCGGTGCGGCTGCAGCTACTGCCACGCCACCATCGAGCCCACGGGCGCGCACTGGGGCCGCTTCGGCGAGCGCAACGCGCAGTACCTCGACCCCGAGGTCTTCCCCAAGCTGTCGGCCCGCTGCCGCGACTGCGCGCTGGCCGGCGACACCACCTGCAACAACGAGTGCGGCAACTACGTGATGCAGGCCTTCGACGGCGAGGGCGCGTCCTCGCTGGGGCTGCTGCGCACCTACCTGTACCGGACGCCAGAAGAGGAGCCCAACATCATCGCGGGGCCGGCGCTGTTGGTAGAGCGGATGATGCAGACGGGCGACCTCGAGCGCTGCGCGGTGAAGAACGTGTGGCACCACCTGCTGGGCCGCACGATGACGGCCGAAGAAGAGCGGCTGTACCTGAAGCAACTGGTCACCGAGTTCGCCGCCAACAACCACAACCTGAAGCACCTCATGCTCCGCGTGGTGCAGACGGACGCGTACCGGAGGGTCGACTGAGATGAAGCGCACGCTCGCCACGACGCTGCTCGCCCTCGCTCTCGCCGGGTGCAGCCAGAAGTCCCCTGAGCCCGGCCCCGCGCGCCCCGCGGAGCTGACGCCGGTGGACATGCCCAACCACCCCACGCTGAACCCGCTGCCGGACCCCGAGCAGAACGGCGGGCACACCGGCCGCGCGCCGCGCCGCCTCACCGTGGCGCAGCTGCGGGAGTCCATCGCCACCGTCACCGCCGGCACGCGCCAGTGGAGTCAGATCAACACGCTGGCTGCCTCGCTGGGCCAGGCCGACTTCGCGCTCACCAACGCCGAGTCCACCGAGGCCAACCTGGTGTTCGCCAAGTTCCTCGAGGACGGGGCGCGCGAGGTCTGCATCAACGTGGCGCGGGACGACCTCAACCGCGCGCAGGAGGCGCGGATCCTCTGGCCTGAGCTGCCGGGCACCGGCCGCGACTTCACGGTGGTGGACGACGCCACCATCCAGAAGAACCTGTCGTACCTCTCGGTGCGCCTGTGGGGCTCGCCCTTCAGCGCGGACGAGCTGGTGCGGTGGACCGAGGACTTCAAGGTGTTCGCCACCAACGCCAAGCGGGCCAACCGGCCCGAGCAGGCCTGGGGCGCGGTCTGCATCGCCATGATGACGGATCCGCGCTTCTTCACCTACTAGAGAGACCGGAGCGGACGATCATGAAGAAGAACCTGTCGCTTCCTCGTCGCACCTTCCTCAAGGCTGCTGCCGGTTTCGCGGGCGCCAACGTCTTCGGCGGGCTGACCTTCAAGGCCTTCGCGCAGGCGTCCAACCTGGCGCCGGCCGATCGCTGCTTCGTCTTCGCGTACTTCGGCGGCGGGTGGGACGTGCTGCTCTCGCTCGACCCGCGCGACCCGGCCACCTTCACGCCTGAGCGCATCTCGGAGACGCGCATCCTCCCCGGGTACAGCCTGCTGTCGCAGGATCCGACCTTCCCCGTCGATCAGGTGACGCCCACCGAGCGCCCCGGCGCGGGCCCGTCGAACATCAAGTTCGGACCGGCGATCGGCCGCATGGCGGATCACTACGACCTGATGGCGGTGGTGCGCGGGCTCAACATGTCCACGGTCGCCCACGAGGTGGGCTTCCGGTACTTCCTCACCGGCAAAGAGCCCAACGGCTCGGCGGCGCGCGGCTCGTCCACCGCGGTGGAGATCGTCGGCCAGATGAAGCCGAACGTGCCGGTGCCGAACATCGCGTACAACATCGAGAGCTACAACGATCGCTACCCCGGCTACGCCAACGCGCTGCGCGTCTCGAGCGCGAACGACCTGCTGGTGACGCTGTCGCCCAGCCCCACTGCCATCGACAGCGAGATCGAGAAGCAGCTCATCGACATGCGGGGCCGGCCCATCACCTGCGAGGCGGACCTCTACGACTCGCGCGGCCTCGTCACGCAGTACAACGACGCGCGGGCGCAGATGAAGACGGTGCTCGACGCGCAGCTCGATCGCAACTTCCGCTTCGAGGACAACGCGACGGATACGCCGGAGATGCGCGCGGAGAAGGCGGCGCTGCGGACGCGCTTCGGCCTGAGGCCGGAAGGGCCCAACGACACGCGCAACTCGGCGGCGGCGCGCGCTGCGCTGGTGGCGGTGGCGCTCAAGAAGGGCGTCAGCCAGTGCGTGTCGATGAACATCACCGGCGGCCTCGACACCCACTTCGGCACGCAGGTGACCCAGGCCACCAACCAGCGGCTGGGCTGGAACGCGCTGGCCGACCTGGTGACGGACCTGCGCGGAACGGCCCACCCGTCGGGCGGCAACTTCATGGATCACACGACGATCCTCATCTTCTCGGAGTTCAGCCGGACGCCGCTGATCAACGCCTCGGGCGGGCGCGACCACCACCTCACCAACAGCTGCATGCTGCTGGGCGCGGGCATCAAGCACAACTTCGTGTTCGGCCGCTCGGGCGACGTGGGGCTGTCGGCGGGCGTCATCGACCACAACACGGGGTTGCCGTCGCCGGACGGCTTTCAGGTGCTACCGGATCACATCATCGCCACGGTGCTGGCGTCGGCGGGGCTGGACTACTCCATCACCCGCGTCGCGCCGCTCAAGGGCCTGTTGGCCGGCTGACCTGGAGCTGGGGCGCTCGGCGAGGCCTGCGTAGATTCACCTGGCGCGAAGCCGAGCGGAGATGCTGAAGTTTTGGACTGTCTCCAGGTTCCCACGCGAGCACCTTCGTCGCCATCGAGTCGTCCTCCTTGAGGAACGCCGACGGTCTCACGTGCCCGCGCGAGCGTCAGGAGGGACAGGGCGAGGATTCACGATTCACAATGCGGCGCCCGCCTCGTTGCCGTCCGCCAACTCGGCCTCAAGCCCCCGCCCAAAGTCGAAGCCCCTCGTCAGCCGCCCGACGAGAAGCGCCTCTGGAAGCACCTCCGCCTCGTTGCCCAGCTGGCCTTTCGATCGTTTTCCCCTTGGCATCCTTGCCGGTCACATTGGTCGCGCTACCGAAACACGACTCCGCTTCTGCGCGGATCGAACTCAGCCGGCCAACATGTAGCGCTGTCCGCCGTCGCACCGCTGAGGTCTGCCTCAGCCAGTTCCACTGCGCGCAAGTCGGCACCTGCGAACGCCGCGCCTCGGAAGCGCGCTCTCCCGACGTCCGCTTGCAGCAAGATCGCGCGTTCGAAATTCGCGCCGTCGAAGTTCCCAGCGCGCATGAAGGCACCCGTGAGGTCGGCGCCGACGAACGCGGCTCCCGAAGCATCACATGCCGGCATTCGTGCGCCGGTCAGCTTCGCCGAATCAAGTCGGGCATTCGTCAGCCGCGCCGACCTCAGGTCGCAGTTCTGCATCTCGGCGTTCCGCAGGTCCGCTCCCTCCAGCAAAGCGCGGTGGAGGTTGAGGTCTCGAAGATCGGCGCCGGAGAGCGTCGGTCCCGGGATTTCGACATTCTTGCCGGTTTCGCAGTGAATGATCGGCATGACTAGTGGGGCCATACCTTGGGGTCTATCGGGATCTGGCCCCAAGGAACCGCGTCGGCGGGGCGTCCTCCTGCCCACTGCTGTATTGGTGGTGTTTGACCGAAGATCGTCCCAGCCACGTAACGATGATTGCCGTCCACGATCATGGACCCATCCACCTGGATCGCAGGCGACGGTGACCCTGCGGCGAGCATGTCGAAATACTCCTGAATGCGCGGGAGAGAGAGACCTCCGGCCTGCTGCGATTGAAGCGGCGCACTCGCCATCGCTTCTCGAACCACGGTCTCTGTGATTTGGGAGCCTTGGGTGATGGTCTCGAAGGTCCTGGCGATTCGATCCGACTGGTTGGCGGCTACGTTGCTCGAAACACCCGCAACCGTGACCTTCGCTGGGATCGACAGTGCGGCAACAGCAGTTGCCGCTGCCGTTGCTGCCGCTGCGACAGCCACCACTACTACGGCGCCCTTGACCACTGCACACGCACCTTTGTCACCTGTCTTGTTGCACTTGTCACCCACCTGCTGAGCAGTATCGGCTCGCCAAGCGACTCGCGGATTGTCCTCTCGGCCGTCCCTGTCGCTTCGCATAGTCGGACTGTTGCTCGCGTAGCCGTACACGCTCCCTCTGATGTGCTGGGGCGATGGCAGGAGGGGGTCGGGACCTGAATAGGTTCCGACTCCGGGGTCGTAGAAGCGGTTCCAGTTTTCAAACAACCCCGTCTCCGCGTCGGCGTACTGCCCCGGGAAGCGAAGCGGCACCCACCACGGACTCGCCCCCGTCTCGAAGCGCCGGTACTCGTAGCTGCCCACCGTGACGCCGGTGAAATTCGGCAGCGACTCCGGCCAGAAGTCCGACTGCCACCGCACGTGCACCAGGCCTCCTGGCCCCACCGGCAGCCAGCCCGTCGTCTTCTGCCCCAGCTGCCCGAAGAATTGGTTCGTCAACAGCGCCCCGGTGTCGCCGTCCTCCACCCACGTCACGTCTCCCACGTTGGTGTTGATGGCCGCGTACTTCACCCGCAGCTGCACCGACAGCGACGCACTCCCCGCCGGCTGCTTCAGGTACGCCAGCACCGTGTTCTGCTCTTCCCGGTACGAGCCGAAGGGGTACACGCTGCCCGCCGACGCCGGGTAGGCCGGCGTGTCCGCCACCACCGCCACCTCATTCACCTTGCCGAAGACGTCGTACTCCCCCGTGCCCGCCAGCTTCCCGGTGCTGTCCACCATCGCCACGACTTTGGGGAGGTAGTCGCTCACCGGGTACAGCGTACCGCAGGCGTCGTACTCGTCGTTGCGCGCGTAGTTCGTCGACGTGCTTCTCGCGAAGGCCACCGTCAGCCGCGTCTTCACCACCGCCACCGGCATCCCTCCCAGCCAGACGTACTCGTCCAGCGTCAGGTCCGGCGTGTAGTTGATGTTCCCCGGCGCCGTCAGCGACACCTGCCCCCGGTCCTCCAGCAACGCGCCGCCTTCGTAGAAGTACTCGTCCGTGTCCCGCACCGGGTACACCCTCAGTCGCCTCCGGCCCTTCGCGTCGTAGAGGTATTGGTACGTCGCGCCGTTGACGGCGACGCTCTTGTACACCGCGCCGTACCCGTCATCTGGATTGAGGGTGACGCTGACTGGCCGTCCTCGCGGGCTGCTGCAGCTACGCCAAGCAAGACGTGCAAATCGTGTGACACCTTTCGTCTGTTCACCCGCCGTCGCCCAGCTGCCCGAGCGAGACCAGCGCGCCGTCCTCCGCCTCATCTCCTCCGTCTCGAAGTCGGCCTGACCGACCAGGTCGGCGAGGACGATCTCGCTACTGCGGCATCGACCGCACCAGACGTTGCGCCTCGTCCTGAGAGAGCGCGAGCGGCGCCCAGCCGCCGTCAAGTCGGCCGAACTGAATGCACAGGCCGCAGAAGACCGTCGAGAACTGAGGGACGCCGCTGTCGCGATCGAGAGCGACAAAATCGAGCCGGCTTCGAACGCCGAGCACTTCGTTCGGGAGGGTCGCGAATTCGTACGTCAGACGAAGGCCCTCGCGGCACGAGCTAGCAACGACTTCGAGTTCACCACAGCGCGCGGGCTCTCGGACGAGTGGAACGAGCTGCGCATCGACACGGGCAGCGAGTTCGACCGTGTTGCGCTCGCCGGGCTTCAGGCAAGCATCCGGCTTCTGACCAAGGTCGCACTTCGCGGCAGCAAGCTCCGCCACCAGCTGGCACGGCACCGCAGAGACCGCCTGCTCAAGGCCGGCACACCACGCCCCAGAGCAGCGACCGGGTCTGTCGATTTCGCACTGGCTGGGTGCCACTGCTGCATCCGGAGCTGCCCGCTCGGCTTTGGCCAACACAGGTCCCGTTTCTCCAGGCCGCGTGCATGCAGCAACCGGAGCGATGATCAAGGCCAGCGCAAGAGCTTCTCTCGCGAAGTTCCTCATCGCCGGGAGAACTGAGATGCGAACGAGGCCTGGGTTCGGAAGTCTGCCTGGCCCCGAACTGACATGTCGTTCGTGATTTGTGAGCCGAAGCGAAGGGCATGCACGCCGTTCGTGCCCCGGATCTGAGTGAATGGCATGAGCTGCTTGAGCTCAGCAGAGAACGCCGATTCGGTACCGCCAGTCACACAGGCTTCGAAGGACATCTTCTCCGGCCCGCGTCCCCCGAACCAGCCCGCAACGTCGCTCGCCGAAGCGGTGTAGGCGTTGCCTCGAACGTAGTCGATGCTCGGGGCAATTTCGGACGCATCGCCGTGACCAAGGTAGATCGCTGTCTTGTATCGCTCACCCTCCGGCAGCGTGAACTGGCCAGCTGCGGGCTGGGCAGAATCCAGGAACCTCACCTCGATGTCGCCGGCAGACTTCTCGCCAGTGGCTTGCAGGTATCGTTCTCGGAGTTGCTTCTCGAGTAGCGCCTTCCGTTCCGCAGTCAGCTCGATCGGCTTTCCGCGTGGATCGACCAGTCCACCGCCGACCAAGATGATCGACTTCAGTCCGGTGGGGTCGACGATCACCAATGGGTTCTGCGACGCGTAGCCGTAGGTCGACCAGAGGGAGGCCGCTGAGGTATCGCGTGTGTACTTCGGATTCGACGCGTACGGGTCGCTGGCCGAGTACCTGCCGGTGCTGGGGTCGTAGAAGCGGTTCCAGTTTTCAAACAACCCCGTCTCCGCGTCGGCGTACTGCCCCGGGAAGCGAAGCGGCACCCACCACGGACTCGCCCCCGTCTCGAAGCGCCGGTACTCGTAGCTGCCCACCGTGACGCCGGTGAAATTCGGCAGCGACTCCGGCCAGAAGTCCGACTGCCACCGCACGTGCACCAGGCCTCCTGGCCCCACCGGCAGCCAGCCCGTCGTCTTCTGCCCCAGCTGCCCGAAGAATTGGTTCGTCAACAGCGCCCCGGTGTCGCCGTCCTCCACCCACGTCACGTCTCCCACGTTGGTGTTGATGGCCGCGTACTTCACCCGCAGCTGCACCGACAGCGACGCACTCCCCGCCGGCTGCTTCAGGTACGCCAGCACCGTGTTCTGCTCTTCCCGGTACGAGCCGAAGGGGTACACGCTGCCCGCCGACGCCGGGTAGGCCGGCGTGTCCGCCACCACCGCCACCTCATTCACCTTGCCGAAGACGTCGTACTCCCCCGTGCCCGCCAGCTTCCCCGCGCTGTCCAGCACCGCCACCGGCTTCGGGAGGTAGTCGTTGATGATGAAGTGCGTCCCGCAGGGTTCCGCCTCGTCATTCCTCATGCACTGCGTCGGGTTCTCGACGCGGTTGAACTCCTTGTCCGTCGTCGTCTTCACCACCGCCACCGGCATGCCTCCCAGCCACACGTACTGGTTCAGCATGTGGCGCTCGCCGTAGTCCGCCACCAGCGACGTCTCCCCCACGTCCTCGATGAGGTTGTCCCCCTCGTAGAAGTACTCGTCCTGCTTCCCCGTGGGGTACACCTTCAGCCGCCGCCGGCCCTGCGCGTCGTAGAGGTACTGGTAGTCGGCGCCATTCACCTGCACCGCCTTGTACACGCTGCCGAAGCCGTCGTCCGGCGTCAGCACGACGCGCTTCCCGATGCCCAGCGTCAACGGCGTGTCCTTGAGTTCGACCATTCGCCCGTCGGCATCGTAGGTGAAGTCCTTCCGCGCCCACGAGCGGTCCGTCGTGCAGGTGCCCGTGCAGCCGTTCGCCCGGGGACTCACTCGCGTGAGGCGACGTGACGCGTCATACGTCGACTGCCAGCCCGCGCAGTCCTCCGTCGCCCAGTCCCGGTCGCTGCCGTTGGTATACAGGAATTCGCGTCGGCCCCACGGCCCGCCCTTCGCGTTGAACTCCCCTGCCAACGGCCGCGTCGCGGTGACGACCTGCAGCGTCCCGTCGTACGCGAAGGACTCCGTGCGCGGGCTCGTCTCTCCGACGAGGCACGTCGCCTGGCCCGTTACAGGCACCAACGAGAGTCCCGGGTGCAGGATTGCCGGGTGCGTTGTCCACGACGCCGTCCGCGTCGTCGTCACACCCGTTGCACGCCTCCGGAGCGACACAGAAGGACTGGCCTCCCTCAGTTGGACAGAAGAGGAAGCCGGGGACCAGGTGCTCGCCGCACGTCGTGCAGTGACCCGTGCCGCAGCCGATTACCTTGTCGCACTGCTGGTCGCACACCGTGGAGCCGACCGCTCCCTCGCAGTCGGAGTAGCACTCGTTGCCTCCGGGCGCGTACGTGGCGCCGCCGCAGTGACAGGTGGTCCACGCCCCAGCGACGCACTCCTTCACGCCGCCGCAGCCGTTCACCAGCGGGCACGCGGTCACTTCGCCTTCCGTGCAGGGCGGCGCCGCCCGCCCCACCGCCGACAACGCCACGACGACGCCCACCATCGCCCCCACCACCGCCACCCCGAGAGACCGTACAGGTCGATTCATGCGAACTACCTAAGTAAACGAAATAGTGGTGGGCAAGCAGATTCGCCGCACCTCTGTATTCCGCCTGCTTGCCTTCCGTCGCCGCACGGTGGAGTCTGCGCGCATGCGGAAGACGAACCGCGCCCTGGTCGCGGCACTCCTGCTCCTCGGCTGCGGGCGGTCACTGCTTGACGCCGACGAGTCGAAAGACGCTGGCCGAGCCACCGGTCCTGCTCCGGCGAATCCCTGGCACCTCGACTCCCCCCCGGCTCCCGAGCCCATGCCCGCCGAAGACGGCGGGTGCGCCGCGGTGGACGCGGGACCCGACCCCGACGATGCGCCGTGGCTCGGCGACACGAGCCCCTTCGACCCAACCGAGGTGGACTGCCTGGACCTCGACGCCGGGCTCGGCTGCGGCCTGCTGACGCCGAAGCAGCTGGAGGCTGTCTGCCACTCACCACGCGCCAGCTGGGAGGCCGAAGCGCTGGCCATCGAGGCCCTCGACGAGGTGGTCGCGGATGATGTCACCTACGAGCGGGTCGTCCGCGAGCTCGCGCTGCTGCGCCGCTTCGACCCGAGCCTGGAAGACGTGTGGCAGTTCCAGTACCTCATCTACCCCACCGACACCTGGTACCCGCCCGACCTCTTCCTCGACATCCGGGACGGCGCGCACCCGGGCTTCAACTGCCTCGTCGCCTCGCTGCCCCTCGAAGAGTTCTACTTCTTCACGGGCTCCTCGATGACGCGGCTCTACTTCAGGCCTCGCCTCAACCTCGACGCGGTCCAGCACTTCATCTACCAGCACACCCCGGCGTCCCGTTCCGGCTGGGCCAGCTCGCCGTACCACCCCTGTAACCCCGACATCTGCCTGGTCATCGAGCGCAGCCGCTTCGTCTACATCGTGAAGGACGGCGACTGCCGGGCGCCGCGCACACGCACCTACGTCGTCGGCCTGGATGGCGGAGTGACCACCACCGGCGCCTGGGACCAGCAGCGCTACCCGTCCTGCAGGCGCTGGTTCGACCAGATCCGCTGGCTCCCTTGACGCGCGGTCGTCGCTCGAATCCCTGCTACACTCGCGCTCCCCCGCAAGGCCGAAATGTACCGGAGGAACACCACCTTGAGACTCGCCTCCCGTGGCGGAGCGCTCGGACTTTCCCTGTCACTTCTGCTGTCGGGCTGCGGCGGACAGGTGTCCGAGACGCTCGTCCCCGTCGCCTTCGACAGCACCCTGACGGAGTCTTCCCTGATGCTCTCCGCCTCGCCGTCCTTCGCCGACGAGCGCGGGGGCGGCATCTTCGTCGACCTCGCGGGCCGCGTGGTGCGCATGCGGTCCAACGGCAGCCAGGGCGTCATCGAAGCGCACCCGCAGAACCCGGTGCTGCCCGGCCCCGCCGAGTCGGTGTGGCCGCTCGGCCCCTACAACGCGCTGGTCGCCACCACCCGGGGCGTCTTCGTCGCCGACACGGGGTGGCTCATCTCTCCGCCCTGGCAGGCCACGCTGCCCGCGGCCGGCTTCAAGGGCAGCACGGTGGGGGAGAACGGCGTGGGCTGGCTGGCGCACGAGCAGGGCCTCTTTCGCCTCGAGGGCGGCGTGCTGACGGAGCTCGAGGTGGAAGGCGCGTCGCTGACCGGGCTGACGGCGCTCGCGGTCGGGCCTGCCCCGGACGGCGCGCAGGGCGTGTGGTTCGCCCAGGGCGAGTCGTTGGCGTCTGCGTCGCCGACGTCCAGGACGGCGTACACAGTGCGCGACAGCGGGTTGTCAGCCGTCGAGCTGGCGGGCGGCGTGAAGGCGATGGCGGGCATCTCCGCGTCGAAGGACTCCCCGGGCGAGGTGTGGGCCATCACCCCGAAGGCCCTCTTCCAGTTCACCGTGCTGGGCTGGCGCCGGTACGAGCTGGGGCGCGCTCCGAAGCAGCTCATGTCCAGCGGGCGCATCGCCTGGCTCCAGGCGGGCGACGGGCTGTTCCGCTACGACGCGGACACGCAGCGCTGGGGCGAGGCGAAGGGCCTTCCGGCGGTGCCCACGCTGGTGGCCGTCGACGCGGCCGGCGTGGCGTGGGTGCGCGCGGGCGACAAGACGTACTCGGTCAGCCCCGGGCCGGCGCCGCGCGTCGTCGGCATGTTCGAGAACATGCGGGTGTACGAGCCCGAGCTTGCGCTGACGGGCCTGGTGCCTGCGACGCCCGCGCCCACCGCCATCTCGTGGCGCTTCGACGACGGCGAGCCGCACGAGGTGAACGTGATGAACACCGTGGCCGGCGCCGGCCCCACCGAGGGCCTCTTGTCCTTCGCGCTGGGAGGCCAGGAGTCGGCGACGCAGCAGAAGCCCGTATCCTTCGCCACGCTGGAAGACGGGCGCCACACCCTGGTCCTCTCGGTGACCTTCGGCGAGGGCGACGCCGCCGTCACCACCGAGAGACGGGTGCACTTCGACTTCCTCGGCAGCGCCAGCGCAGTCATCTCCTTCGAGCGCGACCTCGCGTCCCTCAACGCGGCGCGCTGCGCGAAGTGCCACACCACCGGCACGAAGCCCGACCTGGGCACCTACGAAGACTGGAAGGCGAACGCCGCGGCCATCGCCACCGCGGTGAGAGATCGCCGCATGCCCGCCGACGGCCCGCTCGACCCTGCCAGCATCCTCGCCATCCAGCGGTGGGTGAATGGAGGGACGCAGCCATGAGAAGGGTCCTCGTGCCGCTGGCCATCGCCCTCTGCGCCTGCGAGCCGGCTGTGCCGCAGCCGCCTCCTCCTCCGCCGCCCATCGACCAATGCGTCGGCCTCTCGCCGATGGCCGCGTCCATCGTGCCGACGGACGTGCGCGTCAACGGCGCGGCCACCGTGTCCGCGACGGGAGGAAGCGGGCGGTACACCTTCGCGGTGTCGACCAACGCCTCGGGCGGCGCCGTCAGCGGCGATCGCTACGTCGCGGGGCCTACGCCGGGCACCGACGTCCTCACCGCGTCCGACGACTGCGGAAACGCCGCCACTGTGTCGGTGGTGGTGGGGCTGGCCTTCAGCGCGAAGCCAGCGCGCGCGACCGTGAAGCCCGGCACGCGCTTCACCGTGGAGGTGCAGGGCCTCAAGGGCGCCGCCGTCTTCCAGGGGCAGGCGCTGGGCTCGGGCGGCAGCATCTCGCCGGCCGGAGAGTACGTGGCCGGGGCCACGCCGGGGCTCGATCTCATCGTGGTGCGGGACTCGCTCACGGGCGACCAGGCCATCCTCCAGTACCAGGTGACGGCGACGGCCACCTTCCGGGCCACGCCGGCGAAGCTGGCGCTCCCCACGGGCAGCTTCGTGCGCCTCGTCACGGCGGACGGCTCGGGAGAAGTGACGTGGAGCGTCTTGAGCGGCATGGGCACGCTGGAGCGCGACACCGAAGGCGATCTCTTCCGTGCGCCAACGAGCGGCGCCGGTACCACCGAGCTCGAGGGGAGAGATCGCTTCACCCAGGAGACGACGCGCGTCAGCGTGCGGCTCCTCACCGAGCTGACGCGACCGAACCTGGTGGCGCAGGGCCGGCGCACCGACGTGGCCAACCTGGTGACGGGCGACTTCGACGGCGACGGAGTGCAGGACGTGGCGCTGGGGGTGCCAGAGAGCGACCTGAGCCGGCCGCAGGGGGGCGCGGTCTTCATCTTCAAGGGCTCGGCGACGGGCCTGCCCGCGGAGCCGACGTGGACCATCACCGGCAACACCGACACCGCCCAGTTCGGCAGCGTGATGGCAGCCGGGGATCTCGACGGAGACGGCAGGGCCGATCTCGCCATCTCCGCGCCCGGTGACGACGTCACCATCGCCGACTCGGGCGCCGTGTACCTCTACGCCATCGGGGCGGACGGGCCCCGGCCGTTGCGCGCGGCCCTCACTGGACTGGGGCGCGGCAACTTCGGCGCGGCGCTGGCCATCGCCGACGTGGACGGAGACGGAGACAACGATCTGGTGGTGGGCTCACCGGGAGCGGACATCGCCCCCGGCGCTGGCTTCACCTCGCGCGGCGTGGTGGATCTCTTCGTCTTGCAGCGCGGTCAACCGATTCCGGATCTCGGCGCGGTTCGGCTGTCGGGTGCGGATCTCGCCGCCGACGGGACGCTGCGGCGCTTCTCCAACATCCGCTTCGGGCGCTCGTTGGTGGCGGCCGATCTCAACGACGATGGCATCGTCGACCTCGCCTTCCACGGGGCCGTCAACAACACGCTCCTGGGGGGCATGGCGGTGGCGCGCTCGGTCAACGCCATTCAGGTGCACTTCGGGCGCAACGCGATGAAGCGCTTCGAGGATCAACCGGACCTCTACGTGCTGCCGGCCAACACCGCCGACGGAGACGAGGGCACGGTGCGGTTGGGCTTCAGTCCGAAGGCCGCCGGGGTGCCGCCGCTCCTGGTGGTGTCGATGGATCGGGCCGACTCGCCCAACCTCTCGATGATGGGCGGGAACAGCGGGGGCAGCAACGGCGGCGGCGCGCTGCTCTTCAACCTCACCGCACAGCGACCCACGGGAACGCCGGGCGCCTCGCCGACGCAGGTGGGGCGAACCGACGCGTACCTGCGGCTGTATGGAGATCAGTCCAACATTCAGGCGGGGCGGAGCTTCGCCATCACCGACATCGACGCCGACGGCGCGCCCGAGCTGGCCCTGGGAGCGCCCTACGCCACGTCCACCTTCATGGTGTCGGGGATGAACGTGAGCGTGCCCCTGGCTGGGCGGCTCCTCTTCTACCGGCTCACGGGGCGAGCGGCGGGCGACGTCTCCAACAAGCCCGATGCGCTGCGCGCAGGCACGGGGCGCGCGGACACCCTGGGCACGGGCCTGGCGACCTGGGCGGGGCGGGTCGTCTCCTATGCGTCTCGCGCCTCCACGGCGCTGGGAGACTTCACGGGGCGGCTCGACACCTTCTCTGCGGGGGCCGACCCCAGCGCGTGGACGGCGACGTCGGTGGCGCTGCCCAACAAGCCGGCGAGCCAGCAATTCGGGGCGGCGGTGGCGGTGGCGCCGGTGGGTGGGGGCTTGAGGGCGGTGGTGGGCGTCCCCAACATCAGCGGCCCGGCGAGCGACAGCTCGGGGAACGAGACGGGCGCGGGGCAGGCGATCGCCTTCGCGGTGGCAGCGCCCGACGTGCCGCGCGTGTTGATGGAGGGGGCCAACACCGCGTACGTCCGCGACGGTGGATGGCGGGCCTTCGGTGGGCGCCCCATCGGCACGGACGTCGCGATGACGGACTTCGACGGAGACGGGAGGATGGACGCCGTCTTCTCCGCGCCCAACTTCACGCTGCCCACGCGCATGGCGGACGGTGGCACGACGGTCATGGACTACGCCACCAACCGCCCAGAGTGCATGCCCACCGCGAGCCAGACGACGGGGGCGGCGATGGTGCATCTGGGCCAGGCGGACGGCACCTTCAAGGAGGGCTTCCGGGTGTGGGCGGTGCGCGACATCGCCAACTGCACGGTGCCGGACGGGGGGGCCGCGTCGCTGTGTCAGCGCAGTGCGCTGGGCCGCAACGGCATCGAGGGGAACTTCGACTTCGACGGCGACGGGAGGAAGGACCTCGCGCTGGCTCGGACCAACGGCCTGGAGATCTTCGGTGGCCGGGCGCCGGACGACGCCACGTTGGCGAAGCCGTCGATGGCCTGTGACGCGCTCTTCACGTTGCCGACGCTGCCCTGGCCCACCTTCACGCCGACGGGGCTGGGCGACCTCGACGGTGATGGCTGCGACGAGGTGTCGCTGCGCTACTCGGACAACAACAACCGGCGCGGCCTCATCGTCCTGTTTGGCTTCGACGCCGGTGGTGCGCGTTGTGGAGGTCGCACGGCGGCGTCGTGGGTGCGTATTTCAGGCGACACGGAGACGGGCGTCACCACCATGCGGCTGGGGCTGGCCGCGACGCGGGCGGGGCGGGTGTTGCGCGGCGACACGCGCGACTTCGTCGCAGTGACTGCGGAGCTGTACCCGTACCTGGGGCAGGCGCAACCGACGGTGCTGCTCATCGACGCGGCGGCGATCGTGGCGAAGCGGCCGGCGTCGGGGGAGCGGTTGGCGAGCATTCTGGGTGATGGGCTCGACCCCATCCCCATCGTCTACTTCGAGCGAGCGCCGGGCTTCGGCCGGATGCTGTGGGGCAGCGTGGACGTGACGGGGGACGGGCGGGAGGACCTGGTGGTGAGCGCGACGGACGCGAACGTCAACGGGGACGGCACGGGGGCGGTCTTCGTCTTCGCGGGGGGCTCGCTTGCGGCTGGGCCGAACGTGCCGGCGATGACGGTGGTGGCGGACTCTCGGGAGCGCGCAGCCTTCGGGGCGGACCTGTGGTTGTCGCCGGCGGGTGGAGGCCAACCCGCGGCGTTGGCGATTGGGGCGCCTTTGAGCTACCGCAGCGGGACGGCGAACGGGACGGCGTTCGTGCTGCCGCTCGATTTCTGATCGGGTGCTGCGGCGCGGCTCCTTGAGTATGGGCATTGCGCCCTGCGGGCGCAGGCCTGCCGGCGATTTCTTCCTGGCCTGCGGCCGGCTCGTTATTTCCCCCCTTCCCCCGCTCGCTCTGGGCCGCGCGGCCCGACCTCGACCGTTCTGCCGAGAAGTCACCTCCTCAGCGTGGCCTCTCTCCACCAGCCGCGGCACACCGACGCGCCTCGTAGAGCAACTCCCGCTTCCGCCACACCGTTGGCCCATCCAGCATGAGGCGAGCGCCGCGCGTGGAGCCACCACTCAACGGTGGCCGTGGGGTGGGCTGCGGGCACTCACGCGGTGGGAAGTCTGTCCAGTGCGCTGCATCCCCGCCCGTGAGTGCGGCGCGACTGCGCCGTGGAGGGAAGGTGGGAGGAGGAGGCCTCAAGCCGCCGCGGGCTGCGGACGGAGGCAGGGCGGTGACTGCTGCCGGCGAGGCGGCCCCTTCTCTCCCAGCGGG
>JBFMHF010000085.1:15353-31250 GCA_040752975.1 Myxococcota bacterium | reverse complement strand
GGGCAAATAACCCGCCGGCCGCTGGCCAACAAGCAATCCCCCGCCGCCCCGCGCCCGCTGGGCGCACCACCCGCAACTCCCAGCCGCGCCGCAGGCGCAATACCCTCAACTCACTGGCCGCGCCGCAGGCACACTCTCACCACCCCGCCGCCACCTCGATGTACAGCGTACGCCCATACTGCTGCACCTTCCCGAACCCCGCCTCGGTCGCGACCGGCAGCGTGTACTTCTGGTCGAGCAGGTTCCGCACGCCCGCGAAGTAGCGCAGCGGCCCGTACTCGCCCTGCAGCCCCAGGTTGATGAGGAAGGCCTCACCCACATAGCTGCCGTCCCCCGCCAGCCGCGCCGACTGGTACGTCAGCTGCCCGGACAGCCGCACGTAGCCTTCTTTCACCGGCACCAACGCCTTCAGGGTCGCCATGTGCTGCGGGTAGGACACACTCGACGCGTCGCGCCCCCCCAACATCACGAAGCTGTAGGTCGCGTCGACCAGCGTCCACCGCCCCGGCTGCCACCGAATCTCCGCCTCCGCCCCGCCCGCGGTCAGCCGATTCGCTGCGTTCGTGTACACCACGCACTGCACCGGCTCCGTCGGCGTTCCGCAGCGCTCCGGCATCGCGCTCTCTTCCTCGAGGACGATCAACCGATCGATCAGGTTGTAGTAGCCGCCCACGGTGATCCGCAGCTCGCGCGTCAGGTCATGGCTGTGCTCGGCCTCGAAGGTGGTGATGATCTCCGGCTGCTGCGGCTCGTCAGGCTTGCGCTGGCTCTCGTTGTTGTCGCTGAACTGCAGCTCGTAGATGGTCGGCGCCCGGAAGGCCTGCCCCACCACCAGCTTGGTGATGCCACCCTCGTACAGCTTCGCCACCACCGCGCCGCGCGGAGACAGCGCCACCCCGTTGAGGTCGAAGTACTTGTCGAGGCGCAAGCCGAGCTGCACGAAGACGCGGCTGAAGATCTGCCACTCGTCCAGCAGCGTGCCGCTCAAGAGAACGCGGGTGTAGTACTCGGCCGGCAGCCCCGTGCCCTGCTGCTGGACCAACTGCACGTTCCCCTCGAAGGACGCCGTGAGCCGGTTCCCCTCGAAAAGGGTGATGCCCGCCCGCACCTCGCCGCCGAACCAGTCCGCGCCGCCCGAGTCGGTGTCGCGGTACTTCTCTCCATTCTCGTCCAGCTTCGCGTAGTAGCCGCGATACCGGCTGCCGTCGTAGCTGCCCCGCGCGTTGAGCGTCACCCGCGAGAAGGCGTGCTCGAAGCGCAGCTCGGCGAAACCACGCGCGTCCGTGTACTCCGTGCCCGGGATCCCCACCTGCGCACCGTAGGGCGCCGTCGGGACCTGCTTGCGCCGCTGGTTGATTTTCCCCAGCAGGGTGAAGCCCTTCCACTCACCCACCAGCGACGCCCCCAGCGCACGCTCGCCGTCCATGCCCTGTACGAGCGTGCCGTCGGAGAGCTGGGTTGAACTCGCCCCTTCCGCCAACAGCCCCGCCGCCGACGCCTTGAGCGACGTGCCCTCGTGCCCCAGCGAGCCCGTGGCCCGCACCTTGCCGCCGTTTTGATCGCCCACGCCGCCCACCGCTTCCACGTTCCGGCTGCGCTCGATGCGCCGGCGCGGCACCACGTTGATGACGCCGAAGAAGGCGCCCGTGCCGAACAGGATGGAGGTGGGCCCGCGCACCACTTCGATCCGCTCCACGTCCGACAGGTCCACGTCGAACTCGCGGCCCACGAAGCCCTGGCCCGCCCACACGTCGTTGAGCGGGTGCCCATCCCACAGCGTCAACAGACGCGTGTTCAAGTCGCCCGGCGGCGAGAAGCCGCGCAGCCCCGCGTAGGTGTAGATGCGATCGTCCGTGAGGAAGATGCCGCGCACGCTCCGCAGGGCCTCGGCCAGCGTCTGGTAGCCCTGACCCAACAGCTCCTCACGCGTGATGACCGTCACCGACGCGGGGGCTTGATCCACCGTCAGCGCCTGCTTGGACGCCGCGCCGACCTTCGGCGGGGCGTAGCGCAGCTCGGCGTCGACCCGGGTCTCGCTGTCCTCCGTCACCGTCACCCGCCGCAACACCGGGGTCACTTCTTCGGTCGTCACCTCGACCTCGTACTCGCCCACCGCGAGCGTCAGCACCGTCGGCGTGAAGCCCGAGTCCTTCCCATTCACCCGCACCAGCGCGCTGTCACGGTTGGCCGTCACCACCACCTTGCCGGTGGGCTTCGGCTTGCCCTGCAGGTTGGCTTTCGCGGTGATGGTCTCGTCCGGCTTCACGTCGAGGAGCAGCTGCTGCGAGAGGTGGCCCGGGGCGCTCACCACGAGGAGCCGCTTGCCGGGAACGAGCTCCAGCGTCGCTGGGACCTTGCCCAGCTCCGGCCCTTCCGCCGACTCGCGAATCGACGCACCCGCCGGGCTGCCCTCGATGACGACCTTCCCCACGATGACCGAGAGTTCGACGGCTTGCTTGACCTCCCGGCCCCTGGCGGCCGTCACCTTCATCTGCGCCGGGCGGTGGCCTTCCAGCTCGAGCAACAGCGTGTGCGCGCCCGGCGACACGGCGATGGTCTGCGGGGTGCGCCCGCGGCTGCCGAGGTCCTTGCGGTCGACGTAGAGATCCGCCCCCGGAGGGGTGGAAGTGATGGTGACGAGCGCGACGCGCGGGGCGAGGCGGGCCAGCGCCTGCTTCACGTCTTTCCTCTCGTCGGCGGGCAGCGAGGGGTCGACGAAGAGGTCGTTCCAATAGCGGTACGCCTCGTCGAAGCGATCGAGCGCCTCGTAGCAGCGCGCGATGTTGAAGAGCACGTTGCGGTTGGGCACCAGCCGGTACGACAGGAAGTAGCTGGCCAGCGCCCGCTCGTAGTCGCGCTTCGAATACGCCTCGTTGCCCAGCGAGAAGGCCACGTCGGCCTCGTCGGCGGTGTTGTCGGCGAGCGCAGGGACGCCCAGCGTCAACACGAGCAGGAGGGGCAGAGCAGTGCGCACGTGTCCGGGCGCAGGTTACACCCCGCACGCAGCGCGACAAGGAAAGCCACGCCTCGTCAGCGACAGAAGCGCACCCACTCGTCGGGCAAGGGGCCGCCCAGCAGCCTCTCGGCGCCGCCCCTGTCCAGCAGCGCGAAGGTGAAATCGCCGGTGAAGCAGTCTTCGCCCGCCTGCCGCACCACCACGCCCACGCGCACCACGCGGCTGCCGGGCTTCGTCACCACCCCCCGCGCCTCCGCCTCGTGGCCCACGCGCACGCCCTTGAGCAGCTTGGCCTCGAAGCCGGTGGTGAAGCCGAACTTCCCGGTGGCGGCCAGCACCGCCCACGCCGCCGTCTCGTCGGCGACCGTGCTGACGAGGCCCCCGTGCATCAACCCCAACGGCCCCTGGTGCCGCACCGTCGGCACGAAGCGCGTCACCACCGCGTCGCCGTCCACCGTGAAGCGGAGGCGGAAGCCGAAAGGGTGTTCGGGGCTGCAGCCGAAGCAGGGCTGACCTTCGCCGAACAACGTGCCGTCGAGGGGCGAGACGAGCGGAGTCACGCGCGTCCCCATAGCGCAAAACGCGCGGCGCCGCCGAGGCGCGGACGGCTGAGGACAAGTGGGCTAGAAGCGCCTCTCCGTGCCAACGCTCTCCCGCCGCACGCTGCTCGCCGGTGGCGCAGCGGCCCTCAGTTCCGGCTGCTACCGGCTCGCGCGCCCGCCTCCCCTCGAAGGCCCGCTGTCGCGTGACGCACGCACCCTCATCAACACCGCGTGGGCCGGGCTCGACTCCAACCTCGTGCTGGACACCCACGTGCACGTCGTCGGCCTGGGCACGGGAGGCACCGGCTGCTGGGTGAACCCCTCGCTCCAGGCGCCGGCGACACACCCCATCAACGCCCTGCGCTTCGACATCTACAAGCAGGCCGCGGGCGTCACCGACGAGACCATCGGTGATCAACAGTACGTCGAGACGCTGCTGTCCCGCATGCGGCGGCAGCTCATCCACGGGCGCGCGCTCATCCTCGCCTTCGACCAGACCTACACCGAGGACGGCACGCCGCGACCCGAACTCACCGAGTTCTACACGCCCAACGAGTACGTCGTGCGGCTGGCGCGCGAGAACCCCGACTGCTTCGTGGCCTGTGCCTCCATTCACCCCTACCGGAAGGACGCGGTGGAGGCGCTCGAGCGCGCGGTGGACGGCGGCGCCGTGGCCGTGAAGTGGCTGCCCAACGCGATGTACATCGATCCGTCCAGCCCCCGCTGCGACGCTTTCTACGAGGCGCTGGCGCGGCTGCGCGTGCCGCTCCTCACCCATGCCGGCGAAGAGAAGGCGGTGGAGGCCGAGGAGGCCCAGCGCTTCGGCAACCCCCTGCACCTGCGCCGCCCGCTGGACGCCGGCGTCACCGTCATCGTCGCCCACTGCGCCAGCCTCGGGCAGAACCCGGACCTCGACGCCCCCGAGGTGGACGGCCAGCGCCCCTGGGTGGACAACTTTGAGCTCTTCAGCCGCTTGATGGACGAGCCGAAGTACGCGGGGCGGCTCTACGGCGAGGTGTCCGCGATGCTGCAGGCCAACCGCGTGGGGCGTCCGCTCTCCACCGTGCTGACCCGCACCGACTGGCACTCGCGGCTGCTCAACGGCTCCGACTACCCGCTGCCCGCCATCACCGTGCTGGTGCAGACGCGCGTGCTGAAGGACCAGGGCTTCCTCACCTCCGCGCAGCGGGACGCGCTCAACGAGCTCGACGCCCACAACCCGCTCCTCTTCGACTTCGTCAGCAAGCGCACGGTGGCGGTGCGCGACCGCAACGGCGTCCACCGGCTGCCGCTCGAGGTCTTCACCGGCCGCCCGGAGGTCTTCCCCCGGCTCAAGCCCCCGCCCTGACGCGCGCGAGAAACCTTCAGTCGCCGAAGCCCAGCCCGTCCAGCTCGTCGTCGACGCCGCCGTCGCGCAAGCGCGCCCGCTGCCTCGAGCGCTCCGTCAGGCTGTCCCCGGCCGCCTTCCCCAGCGCGAAGAAGCCCACCACGCAGGCCAGCATCGCCAGCGTGGGCACCCGCAGTGACTTGAAGTGGGCCAACCCCCAGAAGAGCCCGAAGCACGGCACCAGCAGCGCCGCCACGCCCAGGCCTTTGCCCTTCGCGGCGTGGATCTTCGACGCCAGCCACAGGTGACAACACAGCGTCGCCACCACCAGCACGAAGGCCGCGAGGTTGGAGAGGGGGTGCACCTGGCGAAGCGTAGCGCCCCGGATGTACGGGCTCCAAAGCGGGCGGCGCGGCCTGGGGCACGCTAGAGTCCGCCTCACGGTGTCGAACCAGGGTCCTGATCTCACCGGCCGGAAGATCGGCGAGTATGAGATCGTCGCGAAGATTGGCGTGGGCGGCATGGGCGCCGTGTACGAAGGGCGGCAGCCGCTCATCGGCAAGCGCGTCGCCGTGAAGGTGCTGCTGCCGTCGCTGTCCAACGAGAAGGAGCTGGTCGAGCGCTTCCTGTCCGAGGCGCGCGCGGTGAATGAGATCCGCCACCGCGGCATCGTCGACATCTTCAGCTTCGGGCAACTCCCGGAAGGCTCGCACTACTTCGTGATGGAGTACCTCGAGGGCGAGGCGTTCGATCGCATCATCAAGAAGAAGGCGCCGATGCCCCTGGCCGAGGCGCTGCACTGGACCGAGGAGACGCTGGACGCGCTCGACGCCGCGCACCACGCCGGCATCATCCACCGCGACATCAAGCCGTCGAACCTCTTCCTGGTGCACGCTGCGCGCGGAAAGCCGTACGTGAAGCTGCTCGACTTCGGCATCGCCAAGCTGGGGGCGCTGCAGGGCGAGGCCACGCCGCAGACGCGCGCGTCCGTCATCCTCGGCACGCCCGACTACATCAGCCCCGAGCAGGCCCGCGGCAAGCCGATCAGCCCCCAGACGGATCTCTACGCGGTGGGGTGCGTGCTGTTCGAGATGGTGACGGGGCAGCGCCTGTTCAAGGGAGAGAACACGCTCGCCACGATGTGGGCCCACGTGGAGGACCCGCCCCCCGTGCCGTCCACGCTGCGGCCCGACGTGCCGCAGGCGCTGGATGAGATCATCCTCTGGGCGCTGGAGAAGAGCGCTCAGTCCCGGCCTCCGAGCGCCGAGGCGATGCGAGACGCGCTGGCCCAGGTGCGCCTGTCGCTCGGGCCGGGCCAGGCGATGACTCCCAGCCCCACCACCGGCAGCGGAGAGCGGGTGCTGGCGGGCCACACACCTCCTCCGTCGGTGCGGCAGCGCGTGCTGGCCACCACGCCGTCGCCGTCGGGCGCGGGGCAGAAGGCCCTCGGCACCCCACCTCCGAAGTCCGGCGGCCAGTCGGCCATCAGCGGACGGCGGCCCTCGGTGAAGGCGAACGCCGTCGCGCCGCCCGAGACGAAGATGGCGCCCCTCACCGCCATGACGCGTGAGGAGCGCCCGACGGAGGCCGCCCTGCCGCCCGCGCCGCCGGCGCCGACGCGCGTGGCGCCTGAGCTGGACGTCACAGATCCGCACGCCGAGGTCACCAACCCCGAGGCGACCGCCTACCGGCCCGCGAAGTCGAAGCTGCCGCTGGTGCTGGCCGGCGCGGTGGGCTTGCTGTTGATCGGCGTGTCCGCCCTCTTCCTCTTGCCCGGCTCGAAGCCCGACGTCATCGACGAGCCGGCCGTGAAGCCCGCGCCGCCTCCGAAGCCCGTGACGGCGCCCTCCGAGGAGCCTCCGAAGCCGCTCGTGGTCGCCCCTCCGCCCGTCGAACCGGCCAAGCCCACTGAGCCCGCCCAGCCCACGGAGCCGGTGAAGCCCGTCGAGCCTCCGCCGATCGCGGTGAAGAACCCCGTGCCCACCAAACCGGACGAGCCGGTGAAGACGGCGACGCAGCCGAAGGCGGACCCTCCCAAACCCAGGCCGGGCATCACCACGCAGCAGCTCCAGGCGCGGCTCGCGAAGCTGGAGCAGAAGCTGGCGGCGCGCGAGGCAGAGACGGGTGAGAAGGACCGCGTGCTGCGCCAGTTCCTCGACCAGGCCCGCAAAGACATCTCCAGCGCCTCCACCGACGCCCAACGCAAGGAAGCCGCGAAGTTCCTCGACGAGATCCAGGGTCAGTTCCGGTAGTCCGCGTGGGCCTACATGTGGGGCCGGGGCCCACCGGCGCTCCACGCACCCGCGCTGGGCTGCCGTCGGCGATCTACACTGGGGCGCGTGATGCTCTCTCTCGCAGTGGCGCTGGCTCTCGCGCAGTCGGGTGGCGATGTCCGCGCGCCGGTGGCCGTGGTGTTGACCAGCAAGCGGCCCGGCGCGGAGGCCGTCTCGCAGAAGATCGCCGGGCGCGTCTTCGACGTCCTGAAGAAGGAGCAGGTGGGCGGGCTGATGAACAGCGCCCAGTCCGCGAAGGAGCTCAAGGCCGCCGGCTACTCGGATCCCCGCACCTGCCAGGGCACGCGCAGCTGTCTCACCAAGCTGGCCATCCTCCTCGGCGCGCACGCGGTGGTGATCGGCGTGGACGTGGGGAAGGTGGGCAAGACGCTGGCCATTCACCTCGAGGCCATCGCCGCCGACCAGGAGCAGCCGCTCGCCAGCCTCGACGTCTCGTCTTCTCTCGACGGGTGGAGCGACGCGATGAGCGCGCCCATCGTCGTCTTCGTGCGCGACGTGAAGAGCGGCCTGGTGCTCAAGCGCGAGACGCCGCCGGTGCCTCCACCGCCACCTCCTCCGGTGGTGCTGAAGAAGCCGGTCGAAGACTCGAAGCCCCCCTCCGACGCGCCGAAGAAGGCCGAGCTCACGCCCGCGCCGAAGGAAGAGCCCCTGGAGGTGCGCGCCGTCGCGCCCACGGCCAAGTCGCACACCGCAGCGTGGGTGCTGGCGGGCTCGTCGGCCGCTGCGGCCGGCGGCGCCGTCGTGCTGGGGGTGCTGGGCGGCTCTGACAAGGCGAAGTACCAGGCGTCGCTGGTGACGCTGCCCGACGGCAGCATGGGCAGCATGCTCCCGGAGAACGAGGCGAAGGCGCTCGCGGCCAGCGCCAACACGAAGATCGGCCTCGCCATCGGCTCCGCGGTGTTGTCCGCCGCGCTGGGCGGCACCGCCACCTGGCTCTTCCTCAAAGACTGACAGCGTGGCTCCGGCGAGTCGCGCGCCTGTCCACCGCGCCGTGGAGACCGGACCTGAAGGCGACGGACACTGCCGCCGCCGCCTCTCGGGCGCCTCGACGCGGGCCGTGGGCCAACGCAGAACCTGCGTGTCCTCGACTTCGTCCGCAGGTGCTGCGCGTGCCGCGCGTGGACCCTCGCGAATCCACGAGCCGCCCCGCGACTTGCACTCCCTCTCTTCGAGGGAGGTACGCGCATGTCTTCCACCCTGCTGCGTCGCACGCTGATTGGCCTCGAGGTCTTCCTCTTCATCGGAGCGTTCTATGGCGCGGGATCGCTGCTGAACGATCCCACCGGCCACAACCTCCAGATGCCGGCCGACCGCTATCTCACCGGCACGCCGTTCCAGAACTACCTCGCGCCCGCCGTCATCCTCTTCGCGGTGAACGGAATGTTCCCGCTGGTGACGGTGATCGCCACGCTGATGAAGATGCCGTGGGCGAAGTACGCGCACCTCGGGGTGGGCGCGCTGCTGACGGGGTGGATGGTGGGCCAGGGCGTGCTCGTCGGATTCCTGGCGCCGATTCAGTATTTCTTCCTGGTGCTGGGCATCGTCATCCTCGCGCTCGCGCTGATGGCGTGGAGAGAGGAGCGCCCCGGCCATGGAGGGCCGATCCTCCACGCGTGAGCGTCACGCGCCGGACAACCGCTGCAGCTCGTCCCAGCGCGCGTAGAGGCGATCGACCTCCTTCGCCGAGGCCTCGAGTTCCCTCGACACGCGCGCCAGCTCTGCGGCGTTGCCGAACACCGCTGGCTCCGCGAGCTGCGCCTCGAGCGCTGACTTCTTGCGCTCGGCGGCCTCGATGGCGGTCTCCATGCCGTCGAGCTCGCGCTGGTCCTTGTACGAGAGCCGCCCCGGCTTCTTCGCGGCGGGCCCGGCCGCCACGCCCGCGGGCTTCTCGACGGACACGGGCGCAGCCGGCAGGGCCTTCGGCCTGAGCCGCTGGTACATCGACCAGTTGCCCTCGTAGCGGACCACTCTCCCGTCGCCCTCCACCGAGAGGATCGTGGTGGCCACCTTGTCGAGGAAGTAGCGATCGTGCGTGACGAGCAGCACGGCGCCGGCAAACTCAAGCAGCAGCCGCTCGAGGACGTTGAGCGTGACGAGATCGAGATCGTTGGTGGGCTCGTCCAGCACCAGCACGTTGGCGCCCTCGAGGAAGAGGCGCGCCAGCAGGAGCCGGTTGCGCTCACCGCCGGACAGCGCCTTCACCTGCATGCGCTGCATGGGGACGGGGAAGAGGAGATCGTCGAGGTAATCGCCGAGGCGCACCTTCTTCTCCCCCAGCGTCACCCAGTCGTCGTGCCACGCGGCCTCGTAGACGGTGGCCTCGTCGTCCAGCGTGAGGCGTTGCTGGTCGTAGTACGCGATGCGCGTCTTCGGGCCGAGGGTGACGGCGCCCGAGGCGGGGGGCAGTTCCCCGATGAGCGTGCGCACCAGCGTCGTCTTCCCGGCGCCGTTGGGGCCCACGATGCCCAGCCGCTCGCCGGGCTGCACGATGAGGTCGACGCTCGAGAAGACGGTGCGGTTTCCGAAGCGCTGCGAGACGCCCTTCGCCTCGATGACCGTCTGCGAGAGCCGGGGCGCGTGCGCCAGCTGGAGCGCCGGCACCTTCGGGCGGGTGAAGCCCTTCTCGGCCAGCAGCGTGCGTGCGCGCTCGATGCGGGCCTTCGACTTGGTGCGCCGGGCTTCCACGCCCTTGCGCAGCCACGCCACCTCCTGGGCGATCCACCGCTCGCGCTTGTGCTGGGCCACCTCGGCCTGCTCGACGCGCGCCCACCGCTGCTCGAGGTAGTCCCGGTAGTTGCCGGGGTAGCTGACGAGGCCGCCGCCACCGGGGCCGCCGGGGGGCTCCACCTCGACGATGCGCTCGACCAGGTCGTCGAGGAAGTACCGGTCGTGGGTGACGAGCAACAGCGCGCCCTCGAAGCCGTCCAGCTCTTCTTCCAGCCATTCCACCGTCTCGGCGTCGAGGTGGTTGGTGGGCTCGTCCAGCATCAACAGGTCCGGCCGCGAGAGGAGCGCCCGGGCGATGGCCACGCGCTTCCTGAGGCCGCCCGAGAGCTCGGCCACCGGGCGCGCCCAGTCCTTCACGCCCAGGCGATCGAGCAGCTTCTTCGCCTGGTGTGACGTGTCCCAGCCGCCGAGCCGCTCGATGTGCTCATTCAGGTGGGCGAGGGCCTCGAGGTCCTTCGCGTCATGGGTGGCCTCCAGCTTCGCGGACAGCTCGCGGTGCCGCGCCAGCGCCTCACGGAGCGGCGCCTGGGCCACCTCCAACTCCGACTGCACGGTGGCGCCTTCGGGGAAGGCCGGCTCCTGCGGGAGGAAGGTGACGCGCGCGCCCCGCTTGAGCTGCAGGAGGCCCGAGTCCGGCTTCATGGCGCCGGCCAGCACCCGCATCAGCGTGGACTTGCCGCAGCCGTTGACGCCTACCAGCCCGACGCGCTCGCCTTCCTCGATGACGAAGTCCACCCCGTCGAACAGCACGCGGCTGCCGAAGGACAGGCGGACGTCGGCGGCGCGCAACAGCGTCATGACGGGCTGCACTTACCCTCAAGACAGCATTCGAGTCGAACTCCCCTCGCGTGACGGCCGTTGCTCGTCTGGCTCGCGTCGGGCACCTGCGGCCCGTAGAGTCCGGGGCCTCAAGGTGAGCTACGACATCCTCTCCACGCTCCCGCCGGGGTCGACGAGCCGCACGCGCCTGGCCATGCGCGACGGACGGCGCAAGGTCGTGCTGCGCGTGGTGCGGGAAGGGGTCGAGCCTTTTCTCCCGGAGAAGACGCCCGAGGCGGTGCTGCCGCTCATCGAGATCTCCGAGCAGCAGGGCGTGCGCTACGCGGTCTATGACTACCTGCGGGGTGTCACGCTGCGTGAGCTGGTGGAGGCGCTGCGGGAGGGCGATCAACCCGTGCCGCTCGCGCTCGCCGCGCGCATCGTCGTCGACGCGGCCCGCGCCGTCGGTCAGCTGCACGGCACCCACCCGCCGGTGCCCGCGCACGGCGGCTTGAGCGACGCGGCCATCCTCATCGGCTTCGACGGCGCGGTGCGGGTGCTGGACTACGGGGTGCCGCGGCCGAGCCGCTTTCAGCCCTCGGTGCCTGGCGGGGCGCACGGAGACGTCTTCGCGCTGGGCGCGGTGCTGCACTCGGTGCTGACGGACTTCGCCGGCTCCTGGGCCGACGCGGTGGACGACGGCGTGCCGCTGCCCCAGCCCAGCGCCATGCACCCCGAGGCGACGCCCGCCCTCGACGACGTGCTGGCCCGGGCCACCTCCCGCGCCTTCGCCAAACGTCAAGTCGACGCGGGCATGCTGGCGGACGAGCTCGAGGCTGTGCAGGGCGACGCGCTGGCCTCGCGCGGAGAGCTGGCGGAGGTGCTGCGCCGCTTCTTCGCCGCGCGGCTGGAGGACGCCACCGGCCCTTCCGCCGCCCCGGCCCGCGCCGTGAAGCTGGAGCCCAACGAGGCGGCGCTGGGCTACGACAACGACGCCCCCACCGGAGCGCACGTCGCGCCGTGGCTCAAGGGTGAGCAGCCGCCCGGCGCGGACGCCGGGGGGACGAGGCGCGCCGTCGTCCCCTGGGTGACGGGCACCACCGGAGAGGACTTCCCCGCGGCGGCGCCTCCTCCGGGGATGGAGCGCGGAAGGCCTGGCCCCGAGCTCGGTGGAGGCATCCCCTCTGGGACGGAGCCCGGGCGGCCGGGCCCCGCGCTCCTCGGGCGCATCCCTTCTGGGACGGAGCCTGGGCGGGCCGGCCCCTTCGCGGGCGGAGCGGCGCCTCCCGAGGTGGGCGAAGGCGAGCCCGACGGCACGCAGCCGCGCATTCCGCTTCCTGCGCCCCCAGCACCGCCGGCGGGCCCACGTCCCGAGCCGGCCGCCACCAGGCCGCGCACCACGTCCGGCGCCCGCGCCGCCACGGCTCGCCCGGCGCCCAATCCGCCCAGCAGCGGTGACACCGCGGAGAATGAAGTCCCCACCGAATCCACCAACCCGGGGAAGGCCCTGCCTGCCAGCCTCCGCGACGCCGGAGAGGACGCCGCGCCGCCGCCGCTGGTGGAAGCCGAGCCGACGCGGCCGCGCGCCTCCGCGCCTCCCCCGCGCGCGTCCCGAGGTGAGGAAGCGGCGCCCGCGCTGGGTGAAGGCGAGCCCGAAGCGACCCGTCCCCGCGCGCGCGTCCCGGTGGCCCAGGACACCAACCCCAACCTCGGTGGCCCGGCGGACACCGGCCCCACGCCCATCGAGCACCTCGACACCAACCCCCGCGCGCGGGGACGCGGCGACACCGGGCCCTCTCCCGTGGAGAACCTGGACACCAACCCGCGCGCGTCCGCGCCTCGCTCCAGAAACACGACGGTGCATGAGCGCCTCCAGGCGCGCGGCCAGGAGCGCATTCCGACTCCGCCCGTGGGCGTCCCCGCGGCGCCGTCCGAGGAGGAGCTCGACGACGACGTGGTGAACGTGCCCACCCACGTCCGCGCGAAGCCGAAGCCCCCCGCCGTCGACTCCGAGGGCGAGCTGCCGATGACGGCCGAGGCCGCGCAGCCCAACAGCGCCCGGCGGTGGATCGCCGCGCTCCTGCTCCTCCTCGCGGTGGGCTTCGGGGCCGTCGCCCTCTTCGCGCCGCAGAAGCTGGCCGCGCTCAAGGTGAGGCTGGGCCTCGCGCCGCCCCCGGAGCCCGAGCCCCAGGAGCTTCCGGAAGAAGACGTGTTCGACGCCGGGCCCGCGGCGCAGGTGGACGACGCCGGGCCCCCCGCCGCCGCCGCGGCCACGGACGTCGACGCGGGCGAGGAGGAAGAGGAAGAAGAGGACGGCGACGGCGGCGAGGAGGAAGACGACGAGGAGCCTGACGCCGGCGCTGACGCGGGCGTGTCGGACGCGGGGCTCCCCGGCGATGCCGGCCCGACGCTGGACGCGGGGAGCGGGCCGAAGCCCGCGGTGAAGGCGCCGCCCAGGAAAAAGAAGAAGAAGAAGAAGCGTCGCCGGTGACGTGTGACGCGCTGCGCCGCGCGGGAAGCGGGTGCGAGCCTTCGCAGTGGATTACGTTTCGCGCATGGCACTCCCTCGACTCACCGAGCCCCTGGTGCGAGTGAATGGACGGCTGCGCAGCGCGAGCTGGGACGAAGCGCTCGACGCGGCGGCGGCAGGTTTTCAGGCCGTGAAGGCCGCGCACGGCCCTGGCGCCATCGGCTGCTTCAGCTGCTCCAAGGCCACCAACGAGGTCAACTACATCGCGCAGAAGTTCATGCGCGGGGCCATCGGCTCCAACCACATCGACAGCTGCAACAGAACCTGACACGCCCCCAGCGTCGTCGGTCTGGCGACGGTCTTCGGAGCAGGCGGCGGCACCTCGTCCTACCGGGAGGTCGAGGAGACGGACGTCATCGTCCTGTGGGGCAGCAACGCCCGCGAGACGCACCCCATCTTCTTCCACCACGTGCTGAAGGCGATTCGGCGCGGCGCGAAGGTGTACGTCGTCGATCCCCGCCGCACCGCCACCGCCGAGTGGGCCGATGGCTGGCTGCCCGTGCGCGTCGGCGCCGACATCGCCCTGGCCAACGCCGTCGCCGCCACCATTCTCGAGGAGGGGCTGGCCAACCGGGAGTTCATCCAGCGCGCCACCTCCGGCTTCGAGGCGTGGGAGGCGTACACGAAGACGCACACGCCAGAGGCCGTGGCGGGCGTCACCGGGGTCGAGCCCGCGTTGGTGCGGCGGCTGGCCCGCGACTACGCACGCGCGGATCGCGCGATGATCTGCTGGACGCTGGGCATCACCGAGCACCACAACGCAGTGGACAACGTGCTGTCACTCATCAACCTGGCGCTCGTCACCGGGCACGTGGGCAAGTGGGGCTCGGGCCTCAACCCCCTTCGCGGGCAGAACAACGTGCAGGGCGGCGGAGACATGGGGGCGCTGCCGCACAAGCTGCCCGGGTTCCAGGACGTGGAGGACCCGGCGGTGCGCGCGAAGTGGGAGGCGCTGTGGGGCCGCGCCATCCCTCCGAAGAAGGGGCTGCACCTGACGGGGATGTTCGAGGCGATGGAGCACGGCCAGCTGCGCGCGCTGTACGTGCTGGGAGAGAACCCCGCGCAGTCCGAGGCCGACAAGACGCGCACCCACCGGCTCCTGTCCGGCCTCGAGCACCTGGTGGTGCAGGACATCGTGCTGACGAAGACGGCCGAGTTGGCGCACGTGGTGCTGCCGGCCAGCGCCAGCTTCTGTGAGTCCGAGGGCACCGTGACCAACTCGGAGCGCCGCGTGCAGCGGGTGCGCAAGGCGCTCGACCCGCCCGGGCAGGCGCGCGACGACATCGCCATCACCTGCGCCCTCTCGAAGCGGCTGGGCTTCGACCTGGGCCAGCCCACGCCCCGCGAGGCGTGGGACGAGCTGAGGAAGGCCAGCCCCCTGCATGGCGGTATGAGCTACGAGCGCCTCGAAGCGCTGGGCGGGATTCAGTGGCCCTGCCCGGACGAGACGAGCGCCGGCCAGCCCTTCCTGCATGGCCGGCTGTGGAAGGATCCAGTGGAAGGCCCGCGCGCGCCCTTCCACGTGGTGCGCGACGAGCCGCCGGTGGAGGCGCTCGACGGCGACTTCCCCTTGCGGCTCACCACGGGGCGGCGGCTCGACTCCTTCAACACCGGCGTGCAGAGCCGCGGCTACCAGAGCCCGCGGCGCTTCGGTGAGACGGTCGACCTCTCACCACACGACGCCGGCGCGCTGGGCGTGCGGGAAGGCGAGAAGGTGCGGGTGGTGAGCCGCCGCGGCGCGGTGGTGGCGCCAGTGCGCGTGGATCCAGGCCTCCAGCGCGGCCTCGTCTTCATGACCTTCCACTTCCCCGACGAGGTGGACACCAACCTCCTCACCATCGACGCCACGGATCCCAAGTCGGGCACCGCCGAGTTCAAGGCCGCGGCGGTCCGCGTCGAGCGCCTCGATACGCGCTGAAATCTTCCCGCACTCCACGCGCCCAGCGACGGCGGCGGCCGGCGATGGCGTCGGACGGCTGAGCCTCCCCTCGGGGTGGAGCAGGTCCGCGGCGGAGCCCTCAGGGGCCGTCGGAACACGGGCTCTCCGTCCTCTGCGCGGCCATCGAGAACATCGAGCGCGCGGGGCCATGTGTGCTGGCGGTTGATGCCTGAGGGACGACGCCGCGCCGCAGACCAGGCCCCGCCTCGTGGAAACCGGGGCGTCGGCGCCTGGCCCTCTTCTGGGGCGATGGGAAGTCCGACGGCGCGGTGCGTCGACGCGCTGTCTTCAGAAGGCTGGCTCCCGGGGCCGTGCTGGAGGACGCTCCTGCGCAGCCATGGACGTCCGCCCCACCGCGCCGCCTCCCTCGGAAGCCGAGCGCCGCGCCGTCGACGCCGCGCTGGGCCCGGCATCCCCTGACGGCCCCATCTCCGCGAGCGAAGCGAGATCCCGTCGGACGCTGCTGCTCCCTGCCTTGCGTGCGGTGCAGGAGCGCCTGGGCTTCATCAGCGAGAGCGCGCTCGGCTACGTCTGCGCGAGGTTGGGCGTGCCTCCAGCCGAGGGGTACGGCGTGGCCAGCTTCTACGCGCTGCTTGCGCTCGGAGAGCGCCCAGGGGCCTTTGCGCACGTGTGTGACGACGTGGCCTGTCGCGCCGCGGGCGCCGAGCGCCTCTGCGCCGAGGTAGAGCAATCGCTGGGCCCGTCCTTCTCCGCACCTCACCGGGCCGAGCCGGGCAGGCCGCACCCGAAGTCGGAGGCGCGCTGGGCCAGAAGTCCGTGCCTCGGGCTGTGCGAGCAGGCGCCCGCCGCGCTGGTGACGGTG
>JBFMHF010000085.1:0-15343 GCA_040752975.1 Myxococcota bacterium | reverse complement strand
CGGGTGAGACGCCCGTCGAGCAGTCCTTCGGCGGCGCGACGGTTGAGAAGATCCGCCGTGCCCTGGGGGGCGAGCCGGTGGAGCCGCTGCCCTGCCCGCTGGGCGGCACGGGGCCCCGGAGACTCCTGGCGCGCGCGGGACTCGTCGACCCGTCGAGCCTCGACGACTACCGGCGCCGCGGGGGCTACGAGGCCTTGAGGCGCGCGCTCGAGATGGGCCCGGAAGCCGTCACACGAGAGGTGACTGACGCGAAGCTGGTGGGGCGGGGCGGCGCCGCGTTTCCCACGGGCCGGAAGTGGGACGCCGTGGCGAAGGCGCCGGTGCGCCCGCACTACGTGGTGTGCAACGCCGACGAGTCCGAGCCCGGCACCTTCAAGGACCGGGTGCTGCTCGAGCTGGACCCCTTCGCGGTGGTGGAGGCGATGACGGTGGCCGGCTTCGCCGTGGGCGCCGAGAGAGGCTACCTCTACCTGCGCGGCGAGTACCCGCGGGCCAGGGCGCGGCTGGAGAACGCCATCACGAAGGCGAAGGCGCGCGGACTTCTGGGCGACGACGTCATGGGCAGGGGCGTGCGCTTCCACCTCGAGCTGCGCGTGGGCGCGGGCGCCTACATCTGCGGGGAAGAGACGGCCCTCTTCAACTCCATCGAGGGCTACCGGGGCGAGCCGAGGTCGAAGCCGCCGTTTCCCGTGCAGGCCGGCCTCTTCCACAAGCCGACCGCCATCAACAACGTGGAGACGCTGGTGGCCACGCTGGACATCGTGCGCGACGGCGCGGCGGCGTACGCCAGCGTCGGCACCTCGGGCAGCCCGGGCACGAAGCTCTTCTGCGTGTCCGGAGCGGTGAAGGCGCCGGGCGTCTACGAGGTGCCCTTCGGCACCACGCTGGGGGCGCTGCTCGAGCTCTGCGGCGGCGTGAAGGGGAAGCTCCAGGCCATCCTCCTCGGCGGCGCGGCGGGCACCTTCGTGGGGCCTGACGCCCTGTCGCTGCCGCTCTCCTTCGAGGGCGCGCGCGCGGCGGGGGCGACGCTGGGCAGCGGCGTGGTGTTGGTGCTGGATGAGTCCGTCGACGTGAAGGACCAGCTGCGGCGCCTCGCGGCCTTCTTCCGCGACGAGTCCTGCGGTCAGTGCGTGCCGTGCCGCGTCGGCACCGTGCGCCAGGAAGAGCTCCTGGCCAGGCTCGCGCGTGGCGCGCCGCTGGGAAGCGTGCAGGCCGAGCTGGCGCTGCTCAAGGAGCTCGGCCAGGCGATGCGCGACGCGTCCATCTGCGGGCTGGGCCAGACGGCCTCGAGCGCCGTGGAGTCGGCGGTGAAGCTGGGCGTCTTCGGGGAGAAGCCATGACGAGGCGCACGCTGGAGCTGACCATCGACGGCGCGAAGGTGCTGGTGCCCGAGGGCGCCACGCTGCTGGACGCGTGCCGCCAGGCAGGGAAGGACGTGCCCACCTTCTGCTGGGCGGAGAACCTCACGCCCGTCAACGTCTGCCGCATCTGCGTGGTGGAGCTCGACGGCGCGCGCACCCTGGTGCCCGCCTGCAGCCGCAAGGCGGAGGCGGGGCAGGTGGTGCAGACGGACAGCCCGCGCGTCCAGCTCTCCCGCCGGCTGGTGTTGGAGCTGCTCGGCTCCAGCGTGGACATGTCGCTCTCGAAGGACTTCCAGGCGCTCTCGAAGCGGTACGGCGCCAGGCCCGAGCGCTTCGGCGAGAAGGCGGCGCGGCAGGAGGCGGGCGCGAGAGACGCCTCCCACGCGGGCCATCACCACCCCAGCGACGGCGCGCAGGCGGCCACGGTGGGCCAGCCGGTGAAGGCCGACAACGCCCTCTTCGTGCGCGACTACGAGAAGTGCATGCTCTGCTACAAGTGCGTCGAGGCCTGCGGGACGGACGCGCAGAACACCTTCGCCATCGCGGTGGCAGGCCGCGGCTTCGAGGCGCGCATCTCCACGGAGCACGACATCGCGCTCGACGACTCCGCCTGTGTCTTCTGCGGGAACTGCATCGGCGTGTGTCCGACTGGTGCGTTGATGTTCACCCGGGAGCACGAGCTGCGGGCCAACGGGACGTGGGACGAGTCGAAGCAGACCGTCACCGACACGGTGTGCGCGTACTGCGGCGTGGGCTGTGTCCTGTCCCTGCGGGTCCAGGACAATGAGATTGTGCGCGTGACGTCGCCGTCCGACAGCACCGTCACCGGCGGCCACCTCTGCGTGAAGGGCCGCTTCGGCTACGGCTTCGTGAAGGGTGGCTGAGCCTCTCCGTCAGCGCCTGGCCGTGGGCTGCGGCCCGGGCTTCAGCTTGCGGTCCACCACGCCGAACTGCCAGTCGGACAGCCACACCAGGGTGAGGCGCGCGGTGAAGCCGGTGACGCTGCGGTCGAAGGTCTGATCTTCGAAGGCGCTGCGGCGGAGGGCCACCACCACGTCGGCGCCCAGGCCCACCGGGCCCAACAGGCGCACCATCGGGCCCACCGTGAAGTACATGATGTTCTCCCAGCCCGACGGCGGCGTGTACGCACCCACCACGAACCAGTCGCGCAGCACGAGGCGCAGCCAGCCCACGTTCTTGTGAATGAGCCGCGCCTCGATGGTGGCCTGCACGCCCGTACCGATGTGGTAGTCGCGGTAGAGCTCTTCATCGAGGCCGAGCGCGCCCGCCGTGGCGAAGGGGAGGCCGCTGAAGACGCCCGTCGTCTGCAGGAAGACGTTCTGCGACAGCTTCCATTGGAGTGAGGCGCCGACGCCGAGGCCCACCGACGAGACGCGCACCAACGACACGCCCGAGTAGTCGTACTGGCCGAAGAGGCCCCACACGCCGCGCACCGACGTCTGCGCGTTGCCGAAGTTGGTGCCCAGGAGCAGCCCGCGACTGAAGTACGCCCCCGCGGTGGCTCCTCCGCCGACGGACAGGTTGAAGTCGAGGTCGAAGTGGGAGAACGGGTGCCGGTAACGGAAGTCGGGATCGCCGGGGATGCCGTAGGTCATCCTCCCGTTGAGGTTCAGCTGCGAGGCCGCCGTCTGGAAGACGCGCCCCGTGGCCGGCTCACGCAGAGAGGAGCCGAACGTCACGCCCGCGCCCAGCGTCGCGAAGTACGGCGGGTGATCCTCCAGGTCGCCCGCGTAGAGGTCGTCGTTGGTGAGCCACGAGTTGGCCGTGTCCATCGGGCTCAAGAGGAAGGACCCCAGCTTCCGCCCCCAGCCCGGCGCGCGCCCGTCGGTGTCCGTCAACACCAGCATCGCCGCCCGGTGCAGCACCTCTCCGAGGAAGATGCCGCCGATGGTTGTGGTGATCTGATCGTTGATGGACGGCGCGTCGACTTCGTAGAAGAGCTCCCAGGTGAGGCTGGCGAAGAGCGGGTACAGCGTCGCCAGCCAGAAGGGCACGCCCGACGAGCGCGCGGCGGTGAAGGCCAGCGCTCCCTGGTAGGGGTGGCCGAACTGGTTGGTGAGGAAGTAGTCGACGTCCCACGTCCAGGGGCGCTCCCCGTTGAAGTGGCTCTTGATGGAGTCGCCGGAGATCTGCCCGAAGGACTCGCGCGAGACGAGGTTGGTGAAGGCGAGGAAGAGCATGTGCAGCCCTTCCGACTCCAGCGCAGGGATGAGGTAGTTGGCGCGCTTCGGCTTGTTGGCGAAGGAGACGACGCCGGGCTCGGCCGGGGACTCGATGACGGTGGCCGACGCGGGCGGAGGCTCGGGCAGCGCCAGGAGGCCCGCATCGACCGCGCTGTCGGGTGCAGCTTCCGGCGCGAACGCAGCGCCCCCGTCCGGCGCCGCTTCGGCCGCCACGCTCTCCGCCGTGGGGGCATCGTCCGGCATCGACGCCCAGGCCGGTGCGGCCAGCGCGATGACGAAGCCGAAGGCGAGGGACCTCACGGCAGCCTCACGCCGAAGCTGAACAGCCCGCCGCCCTGCACCGGCGCGAAGGACACGCTGGTGGATGACGTGGGCGTCCAGAGGAACAGCACCAGCGCCAGCCCGGCCGTCATCGCGCCCAGCCCCAGCAGAGCCACGCCGCCCACGACGTTGGATGTGGCGTTCGACTGCGCGGCCTCGACTTCCTCTGCGGTGGGCAGCGTCGCGGCCTTGTTCCACTGCACCTGGCCCAGGATGACGAAGGTGGCCCCGCCGATGAGCGACAGCCCGCTGATGATGGCCGGCACCAGCGCGCGCATGGGGACGGGGTTGGGTTTCTCGGCAGCTTCAGGAGGGGGCACGACAGCAGGAGCCGCCTGGCCAAGAGCGAGCGACACGACGAGGGGCGCGAGCAGGGCGTGCATGGCGGGCCACGCTAGCGACTGCGGCTCCCTCGCACAGCGAAAACGTCACCCGAACTCGATGTACGGCCCGGCGGTGAAGTCGGCCTGCAGCATCGCTCCGCCCCCCGAGACGCCCACCGCGCAGCCGCCCCCGCCGCACCACAAGCTTCCCCCGGTGAAGAGGAAGGGAAGGAGCAGCCGCGCCTGCCCGCGGAGACCGAACTTCTTGAAGAGGCGCACCTTGAGACCCAGCGACGTGCTGGCCGAGAAGAGCCAGAGGTCGCCGTACGCCGAGTCGCCCGGGTGCATGATGGTGGTGCCCAGGCCCACCGAGAAGAAGCCACGCACGCGGTCATTCCCCAATTCGTACAGCGCCGCAGCGTGGATGTAGTGGATGTACAGGCTGAAGTTGTACGTCAGGGGGTTGTTGGTCCCCAGCGGCGACGTCGACAAGCCCGACGGCTGGTACAGGTAGAAGAGCTCGCTGCGGAAGGCGTGCCCCTTCTTCCAGCCCTTCGCCGCCATCCACCCGAAGGAGCCCCCGAAGCTGCCCGAGTCCGTCAGCTTCACCGCGCGCCCGAAGTAGATGGTGGGGCTCGTCTGGTAGCCGAACTGTCCTGAGAGGTCGAAGCGCCCCGGCGCCGTGCTGGCCGCGCTGGCCGGCGGCTGGGAAAAGGAGTCCAACGGCTGTGGCGTGAAGTCCTGCGCGGAGGCAGAGACGGAGAGGACCGCTGCTGCAAGGACGACGGCCCGGCGCATGGGGACTCCTTGCTCAAATCTGCCAGGCGACGCCCAGCAGACCCGACAGCATCATCGCGTTCTGTACCTGCGAGAAGCTGACGGTGGTGAAGGTGTAGCGGACGGCGGCGGTGAGGGCGAGGCGCGAGTCGGAGAGGGCGAGGCTCCAGTACAGCCCGGCCTCGGCGTGCGTGGCGAAGTGGAAGCCGGTGTCGGACTGCTCGAGGTCCGCCACGCGCTGGTACGCGAAGCTCCACACCGCGCCCAGGCCCGCGCCGACGTACGGCTGCACGGATTGATCGAGGAGGTAGTAGTGCACCGTGAGGCGCGGCGAGAGGAAGTGCGCGTAGCGGTACAGCGGGCCCGAGGCGGTTCCGCCGTTGTCCAGGGGCAGCGTCGCGAGGTCCGTCGTCTGGGAGTAGCGGTTGAAGCCGAAGGTGAGGCCCACCGAGAGGCGCCTGGTCACCTTGCTGCGGCCCTCGAGGTTGAAGCCCACCGGGCTGACCGCCGAGATGTACTCGTGGAAGGAGCCGAGCCCGCCGCCCAATTCGTACGTGAAGTTCCAGATGGTGTCGTAGCGGCGGAAGTCGCGGTCGCGCTCCCTCGGCTCGAAGCTGACTGCCCCGGGCGCGATCTGCGCAGCGGCCGGCAGCGCTGTCGTGAGGGCGAAGACGAACAAGGCGCGCTTCATCGCGCCACCATGGGGGACTGCGAGAAGGCTCGATCGATGGCCGCCTTCGCCTTCGCGCCGTCGTAGCCGGTGTCGGGCAGCACGCTGTACAGCGCCGCGTTCCAGTGCGTCTTCACCCGCGCGCCGGGCGCAGGCGGAGGGTTGGTGAACTCGTGCAGCTCGATGATGAGGGTGCCGTAGCGGTAGTCGCCGATGTACGAGAAGTCCCAGCTGCACTGCGCGCCGCAGTACGGGGTGCCCGGGTACCAGAAGCAGTAGTCGCACCACACGCCGGTGAAGTACTCCTCTTCAGTCCCGAGTATGGCGGACACCGTCACGCCGAAGTCCGCGCTCGTCGCGGCGCCCGAGTGCTTCGTGTAGCCCTTCGCCACCAGGTTGGCCTCGACGGTCGACAAGAGGTTGGGCACGTCGGCCGTCCAGTCCTTCGGGCCCGGCGGCGTCTGCGCCACCAGCTTCAACTGCGTGGGCATCGAGAAGGAGCCCAGCGACTTGAAGTCCGTGGACCGGGAGAACTGGGTGATGACGACGACTCCGTTCACCACCTCATCGGGAGCGCTGGGGCCGCACGCGCCGAAGAGGGTCGCCGCCACCGGGAGCAGGAATCGCACGGGCGGCGTTGTAACAGCGGGCGGGTGCGCCGCAAGGAACACGGCGCGGTGTGTGAGATGCTCTCATGCCATGCGATGTCCTTTCCCGTCCCCGCCTCCCGCCCGGGCGCGAGGAAGTAGACGTGCATAGCGGCACGGCGCGCGCTCTCTGGGTGCTGGGCTTCGCCTTCACCGGCCTGCCCGCGGGGATTCTGCTGCTCATCGGGCAGAGCCTGTCGGATGAGTCGTCCACGCTGCTGGCGCGCCTCGACGCGGCGGAGCGCGGCGCAGCGGACGAGCGACTCGTGCACGGCACGGTGCGGGCTCCGCCTGACCAGCCGGTGCTGGTGTCACCCGCCTCTGGGCGACGCTGTATCGCGTGGGAGGTGAGTGTCTCGGTGCACTGGGTGGAGAAGGGCAGCGACGGAAAGGACTCGCGCAGGTCGGAGGAGGTGCGGCGGGGCGGGGCAGCGTCGCGCTTCGACGTGGACGATCCCCAGGCAGGGCTGTTGGCCACCATCGAGGAGCCGCGCCTCACGTGGTTGCGCGAGCCTCAGATGCGCCGCGAAGACGAACTCCCCGGCTGGGCAGACCAACTCACGGAGAGCGCCAGCGGCGACTCGACCCGCGCCGGGCGGTGGTACGAGGTCAGCGAATGGACGCTGCAGCCCGGGGAAGAAGTGTCCTTCTTCGGCGTCGCCGCGGACGACGGGAGTGCGCGGCTCCGGGCGCCCCCGGGCGACGGGAGGATTCGTCTCTTCTTCGGGAGCCCCACACAGTGGCGGGAGGAAGGACTCCGGACGGCGTCGGCGGCACGCTGGGTGTTGCTCATCTCGCGCTTCTTCCTCGGGGCCTTCGGGCTGTTGATCGTTGCGCTGGTGTGGACGCTCGCTCGAGGGCGCCTCCGCTCCACCTGAGCGAAGGACACCCCTGAGGCCCTGGGCGGGAAGTCCGCGCGTACGGTTTTGAACGGAGGGTGGAAAGCGGCCGGGTGGAAAGGTACAGCGCCCCATCGACCATGTCCGCTTTGCGCAACGGACCGCCGCAGGGACTCAATCCGATTGCCATCATTGCCTGGCCGCTGGGGCTGTTTCTGACTGGCGTGCCCGCAACAATTCTGCTGCTCATCAGCCAGAGCCCCTGGAAGGAGTCGTCGACGCTCCTGGCGCGCCTCGACGCGGCGGAGCGCGGCACGTCTCAGGAGCGACTCGTTCACGGCACGGTGCGGGTACCACCCGACCAGGAGCCGCTGGTGTCTCCGGTGTTCGCCCGGAAGTGCGTCGCGTGGGAGGCGGAGCTCACCGTGAAGCGGCAGACCCGAGAGTCCCGGGGAAAGATAGGCGTCGAGTCACGGACGATGCGTACCGGTGGAGCAGCGTCACGCTTCGACGTGGACGATCCACAGGCGGGCCTGCTGGCCACGATCGATGAGCCGCGCTTCAAGATGCTGGGCGAGGCGGAGACGAGCCACGAACCCCTGTTGCCTGCCTGGAGCAGCGAGCTCAAGGACATTGCTGGCCCGGACTCCTCGGAGCCCCGGAGGTGGTACGAGGCCCTCGAGTGGACCCTGAAGGAGGGTGACGAAGTGTCGCTCTTCGGCGTGGCCGAGCGCGACGGCAGCCCACGCCTCCGACCCTCGCCCGGCGACGGGAGGATGCTCCTCTTCTTCGGCAGTCCCGCTCAGTGGCGGGAAAATGCGCTGGACACGGCATCGACTGCACGCACCATGCGGTTCGTCGCGAGCGGCTTCACGTTGGGCTTCGCGATCTTGCTCTCCGCGCTGGTGCTGAGCGTCGTGAAACGGCGAAGGGAGCGTGCGCGCTGGCGTGCGAGCCAGGCCGACGCGGACTTGGCGAGCGCGGGTGCTGAAGCACGTCGGCCCCGTTGGTGAGGCTTCCTCGTTGCCGGGCCAGGGAAGCGGCGTGCTTCAAAGAGAGCGCGCAGACTCCGAGGCCCAGACGCTTCGCCGCGCCTCAGAGGCGATTCAGCTCAGCGCGCGCTCGGCGGCCGCGACTCCGACTCCGAGCTCCTTCATCGCGCCGAGGTTCGCCAGCGCGCGCTCCACCGCGCCCACCACCGTCAGCACGTCTCCGGCCGACACCGCGCCCATGTGCCCGACGCGGAAGTACGTCGCCTTGAGCTGCGGGTGCAGGCCACCGGCGATGGAGACGCCCTGCTGCGCCACCGCCTTCACCAGGCCCGCGTCGACGCCCGCGGGGTAACGCACTGCCGACAAGGCGTGGGCCATCACCTCGTCGCGCGCCGGCAGGAAGCCCAGGCCCAGCGCCTTCATGCCTGTGCGGAAGGCCTTCGCGAGCCGCACGTGGCGGGCGAAGCGCGCGTCCATGCCTTCGGCGAGCAACTGGCCCAGGCTCACGTCCAGCGCCGTCACCAACTGCACGGGCGGCGTGGCGAAGTACGACGGCTTCTCCGCCTCGTACGCCTGGTGGATCGGCAGCCACTCGCCGAAGTCGAGGTACAGCGACGGCACCGGCTTTTTCCGCTCTCTCCACACCGAGAGCGCGCGCGGTGAAGCGAGCAGCACTGCCAGCCCCGGGGGAGCGCCCAGCGCCTTCTGGCTGGCGGTCAGCGCCACGTCCACGCCCCAGGCGTCCATTCGCAGCGCCTCGGCGCCCACGCTGCACACGCCGTCGACGACGGACAGGGCCCCGTGGTCTCGCGCCACGCTGGCCAGCTCCTCGACGGGCGCCAGCACGCCCGTCGACGTGTCTACGTGCGTCACCGTCAGCACCTTGAAGCGGCCGCTCGCCAGCACCTTCTTCACCGCGCTCGCGGGTGGCGCCTCTCCGGGCTCGGCCCGCACGTGCGTCACCTGCGCGCCGTACCGCTCGAGGATGAGCGCCATGCGATCGCTGAAGTACCCGGTGTTCACCACCAGCGCTGCGTCACCCGGCTCGACGACGTTGGCCACCGCCAGCTCCATCGCCAGGGTGCCGCTGCCGGCCACCACGAAGGGCTGCGCGGTGGTGGTGAGGAAGACGTCGCGCAGGCGCTTCAGCGCGCGGGAGAAGGCCTGCATGAAGCGCGGGTCGAGGTGCCCTCGCTGCCGCTCGCCCATCGTCTGCGTCACGGCGGGCTCGAGCTCGATCGGCCCGGGGATCATCAACAGCGAGCGGTCGCTCATGGCGACGGCTGGGCTGCCGGCGCAGGCGCGGCCTCGGGTGCAGGCGCGGGAGCGGGCGCTGGCGCCTCGGGTGCCGGGGCGGGCGCTGCGACTGGCGGCGCGGCTCCAGGCGCAGGCTCGGCCATCAACTTCTCCACGAGCGCCACGATGTTCTCGATGTCCTTCCCGCGGATCGCCCCCCGCTGCACGTGGGCCACCTTCTTGTCCTTGCCGATCACCAGCACCACCGACGCGTTGTTGCAGTCGCCCAGGCCCCACTCCTTCGCGACGATTCGATCGGGATCGGTGAGGATGACGGACTTGTACTTCTCGATCTTCCCCCGGACGACGGACTTGATGATGAAGTTGGGCGCCTTCGAGTCGGCGAGGTTGGCCACGCCGATGCCCTGGTACTTCGACTCGTCGAGGTTCTTCGCCTTGAGCGCGTCGGCCAACGGATCGTTCAGGTCGGCCACGTCGGCGTCGTTGTAGAAGATGGTCAGCACCTTCTGGCCGAAGCCGGGGAACGGGGCGGGCTTGTCGGTGGTGCCGTCGCGGAGCTCCACGTTCTTCACTTCCTTGCCCACCTCAGCGGCAAGCGCGGGGATGGAAAGGACGACGGCCAGCAGGGGAAGCAACGGTCGGGACATGATCTGCTCCTCGAAAAGGAAAGCGCGGGTCGGGGCGCAGCATCTCCGACGGGGCAGGAAAGGACAAATGCGACAGCGACCACGAGGCTATCGGGGCGCTCAGACTTGCGCCGTGGCGACCGGCCCTGTGGCACGCTGCGGCGGTCCGTGCCCACCCTCGTCTGTCCCCATTGCCGCGCCTCAGGAGAAGCCGAGCTGGAGCTCGGCGTGAAGCGGCGGACGTGCGGGGCGTGCCGCCGGGAATACTGGGTGTCCTGGGCCGAGCCGCAAGTGAGCCGTACGCCGCCTGCGGGCGTGGCCGAGTCGTCGGGGGCCACCGTCACGGACCTCGGGGTGGGCATTGAGGCCGCGCCCACCCGAGTCGGCCGCCGTGTCGTCACGGAGCGGCCGCCGGCCGACTTCCCCATCGAAGACGAGGTGACGGACAAACGCCTGCCTGCGCGCCCGGCGAGACAGCAGGTGCCCGAAGGCCAGCGTCCGACGCGCCGGGCGTCCGAGAAGCGCCTTGCGCCGCCGTCGGTGCCTGAAGCCGCGCAGGCGGGGCTCCAGCTCGGCGGCCTTCAATTGCTGGCCCGCATCGGCAGCGGCGGCATGGGCACGGTGTGGCTCGCCCGGCAGATCTCCCTCGACCGCAACGTCGCGGTGAAGGTGCTCAAGCCCGCGCTGGGAGACGATCCGGCCTTCGTCATCCAGTTCAACCGCGAGGCGCTCGCCGCGGCGCAGTTGGTGCACCACAACATCGTGCAGATCTACGACATCGGCTTCGACCGCGAGCTCCACTACTTCTCCATGGAGTACGTCGACGGCGAGCCGCTCTCGGCTCTGGTGAAGCGCGAAGGTCGCCTCGATCCCGAGGTGGCCGCGGGCTACGTGCTGCAGGCGGCGCGCGGGCTCAAGTTCGCCCACGACCGGCAGATGATCCACCGCGACGTGAAGCCCGAGAACCTGCTGCTCAACCGCGACGGCATCATCAAGGTGGCGGACCTCGGCCTCGTGAAGCGCGTGGATCGCCGAGAGGAAGAGCAGAAGCCCAGCAGCACCCTCACCGACCTCGACTTCGTGTCGGGCGATGTCGTCATGGGGACGCCTGCGTACATGGCGCCCGAGCAGGTGCTGGACTCGAAGAAGGTCGACGCGCGCGCCGACATCTACTCGCTGGGCTGCTCCCTCTACGAGCTGCTCACGGGGCGGGCCCCCTTCGAAGGAGAGTCGACCGGGCAGGTGTTGGCCCAGCACGTCAGCGAGCCGCCGGTTCCGCCCGAGCAGCGCAACCACCGCGTGCCGCCCGCGCTCTCGGCCCTCACGCTGCAGATGATGGCCAAGAAGCCGGAAGGTCGCTTGCCGGACATGGGCGCCGTCATCGCCGCGCTGGAGCGCTTCCTCGGGGTGGAGTCGGGCGTCTTCTCTCCGCGGGAGGAGCACGCGGCGTTGCTCGAGCGCAGCGTCGACGCCTTCAATCGCTCGAAGTGGGCCTTCCGGCAGCGGCTCGCGCGCGTCCTCTTCGTCTCCCTCGCGCTGGCGGTGGTGGGCGGCGCGCTGGCGCTGGGCTTCTCCGTCTTCGCGCTGTGGGCGGCCCTCTTCATCGTCACCAGCTCGCTCACCTCGGCGCTCATCAACGGGGTGGTGGGCCGCTCGGCGTTGCTGCTGCGGCTCAGGCACCTGGCGCTCGGCGCGCCGCTGTGGACGTGGGCCGTGTCCTTCGCGCTCCTCGGCCTCTTCGCGGGGACGCTGGGCTGGCTGGGGCACCTGGTTTCGCTGGTGGAGAACCTCGCGCTGGCCGCGGCCGTGGGCCTGGTGTCGGTGCTGGCGCTGGACCGCCGGGTCCTGCAGGAGCGCCGGCCCCAGGTGGCGGCGGTAGAGGAGATGCTCAAGGGCATGCGCCTGCGGGGTCTCGAGGAGCAGACGCTGCGGCAGTTCGTCTGTCGCTACAGCGGTGAGCGGTGGGAGGCCTTCTACGAGGCCCTCTTCGGGTACGACGCGAAGCTGCAGGCGCGCGCGCGGTGGGGACGCGACGAGAAGGGCGAGCCACGCAAGCGCTACGGCGCGTGGAGAGATCCGCTCATCCGTTTCATCGACGCGCGCCTGGAGAAGCGGCGCCAGCGCCGGGAAGCGCAGCAACTGGCCGAGGCCGCCGCCCCCGCGAAGCCGCCGCCGCTGCCGTCGAAGCGCCCAGCGCGCGCTCGCTGAGCTCAGCGGGGCGACGATGCCGAAAGGCGACTCACCTGGGCACGGGGGCAGCACCCGTGGCGCTCTCGCTTTGCGGCGGATGGCGGTCGCGCGCTCTTCTCGGGCCTTTCTGCATGCCGAAGTCGAAATCGCGCTTGCCTCAGTCAGAAGGGCGCGGGCGCTTCGAGCTCCAGCACTTCGTCGCGCGCGGGGTGCTTGAGGCGCAGGGCCTGGGCGTGGAGCATCAACCGGCGCTCCGGGCGGCCATAGAGGCGATCTCCCACGATGGGCACGCCCAGCCCACGCGGGTGCGAGGCGTGCACGCGCAGCTGGTGGGTCCGGCCCGTCTCGGGGAAGAAGGCGACGCGGGCGCGCCCTGCGGAGGTGCCCAGCACCCGAAAGCGGGTGACGGCGGGCTTGCCGTGCTCGAAGTCCACCACCTGCCGGGGGCGCTGCTCGAGGTCGACGCGCAGGGGGAGCTCGATGACGCCTTCCGGCCGCTCCACCGGGCCGTCGAGGAGCGCGACGTATGTCTTCTTCACGGTGCGCTCGATGAACTGCTTCTGGAGCGCGGCGTGGGCCAGGGCGTCCTTCGCGGCGACGAGCAGCCCCGACGTCTCGACGTCGAGGCGGTGGACCAGGAGCGGGCCGGTGGCCGCCGGGTAACGCTGCTTGAGGCGCTCCAGCACCGAGTCGGTCACCGACTCATCCGTCCCGGGGACGGACAAGAGGCCTTCGGGTTTGAGCACCACCACCATCCGCTCGTCCTCGTAGACGACGGGCAGTTCGTGGTGCGCGAGGTCGGGCGGGCGGTAACGGCGCGAGGGCGCGACGTCGAGGCCGTCGAGGAGGAAAGGGAGCAACGGGCCGCACTTGTCCTTGCACGCCGGGTAGAAGGCGCCTTGCACGCGGCCGCCGCCGGGCGGAGGCGCCCCCCACCAGAACTCGGCCAGCGCGAGGGGCCTGAGCCCGTGCCGCAGCGCGTGGACGAGCAGCTTGGGCGCGGCGCAATCCCCGGTGCCCGAGGACGGGACGCGCGGCTCGAACAGCGCGCGCAGCGAGAGGCGCCGGCCGCGGGCGCTCTGGAACTGGTACGTGTCGTAGAGCTGCCAGGACACCTCCTGGGAGACGAGGCGGCGCAGGCGCTCCAGGGCGGCGAGCCTTCGGGTGAGGCGCTTCCGCTGGCTCTCGAGGTGCTGCCGCTCGGCGCGCCACCGGGCCTTCTCGCGTCGCAGCTCGACGTCATCCCGCTGGCTCAGCTTCGCCAGCAGGTCCCTGTCGGCCGGTGCACCGGGCCGCGCGCGCTCGGCGTCGCGCCACCGCTTGTTCTCCGCGTGCCGTGCCTTGAGGCCTCGTGCTTCTTCGGCCTGGCGCAGCTCCAGTTGACGGAGCGCGGCTTCGACTGCTCCCCACTCGGGGGAACTCCTCGTCTCCTCCACGCGGCGGGTGAGCTCCTTCACTCGCGCCTCTCCGGGCGCCTCCACTTCGGCGCGGGCCTGGCGATCGAACACCGGCGGGGTCCAGCCCTCGACGTCCCACGCGCGCAGCAGCTGTCCGGAGAAGGACTTCAGGTACCCGACGTGGCCGTCTGCGTCCTCCACCACCAGTACACCGAACATCTTCCCGCCCTCGGGGCCGTGGAGGGCGGCCGTGGGGACGTCGGGTCCGATGTACCCTGCGCGCAGCTGGGCCATCACCTCTTCCGCGGCGCGGCGCGCGAGCGCAGGAGGCTCTTCCGCGTCGAACGGGCTGTTGAGCAGCGTCGGGCGCTCGGCGGGGCCGGGCTGGGGTGAGAAGTGGGTGAGGAGTGGCGTCACGTGTCAGGCGCAGCCATAGCGAAAACCCCGGGGGAGAGTCGAACTCCCGCACGTCGCGGATCGCAACCGCGCAGCCGAAGAGTCCGTCGGCCGGGGCAGAGGAGTGGACCGACCAGGAATCGAACCTGGGCCACCAGAGGTGCGAGCTCCGGCGCCGCGCCAGCGGTCAGCCCCTGGTGGGCGTCAACGCACGCGCCGCGAGGCAGGGGCGGCTCGATCCAGGCGCAGGCTCATCGGCGTCGACATGGGGCACCCGACGGGCCGCTGCCCGAGGAACTGACCGCGCAGGGACTCAGTCCTTCCTGGGTGGCGCCCACTCGAGTTGCCAACCGTCAGGCGGACCTTTCACAGGAAGTTGGCGGTCATCGATCTAGAAGCGGAAGCCGGAGATGGCCTCGGCGTAGTCGTGAGCGCGCGCTTCGGCGAAGTGATCGATGAGGAGCATCACCAGCGCCTCACCGACGAGGGTGAGGCCCACACCCAGCGCCGCGTCGGACTGGGTCACTCCGCCGGCGCCGGCCACCAGGATGCCGCTGAAGGCCGCGGTGACCTCCACCGCTCGGTAGATCCACCAGCGCGAGTTGACCTTCGCGATCCGGGCGCTCTCCTCGGCCACGTACTGTGACGGGTTGTCGGTGAGTTGAGCGTCGAGGGTCGCCACCTGGCGGGGCGTGCGAATGGACAGGGCCACGCCTGCCGCCAACTGCAGTGCGCCCATGGCGATGAGCGGCACGGCGACTCCGGTGCGCGCGCTGCCGCCGCTGGCGATGAGGCCGATGCCGGTGCCGACGGACGCGAGGCCCAACCCGCCGGCGAAGAGGCCGGTGCGTTGTTCTCCGGCGAAGTAGCGCGTCATGCGCGCCCGCATCACCGCGGTATCCACCGACGTCGCGGGGGCGAGCGCATTGGGCGACGGCGTCAGCGCTGGCGTCGCGGGCGTGTCACCCGTGGGGGCGACGACGTCGGGGGGCAGTGGATCCTGTGGCGAGCCGTCCTGGGCGCGCGCGGGGGTGCACACCGTGACGAGCGCGGCGAACGAGAGGCCGCACCAACGCGTCAGCTGTCCCATGAGCCCCTCCTCCGCCTGACACCTACTCCAGGTTGTTCGCCCGTGTCGCGGTGTGGGTTGGTTTGTCCTCCGGCGGACGGCCAGCGGTGGGTTGGGTGTCCTTCGGCGGACGGCCTCGTTGGGTTTGTTGTCCTCCGGCGGACGGCCTGCGTCCCCTTCATCTGCCGTGCTCGTCTGCCTTCATTGCCTTTCTTTTCTCCCTCTCATCCCCCGCCTTCTCTCCCGCTGGGAGAGAAGGGGCCGCCTCGCCGGC